>NZ_CP173254.1:963737-1609974 GCF_044881185.1 Sphingomonas sp. MMS12-HWE2-04
GGAGACTGAGACCGACGCACAGTCCGACGCGATCGTCGTGACCGGCCGGCGCGCCGCATTGCAGTCCGCCGACGAGCGCAAGCGCAACGCCGAGACGATCATCAACTCGGTCGTGGCGGACGACGCGGGCAAGCTTCCCGACAATTCGATTACCGAGGTGCTGCAGCGCGTGTCTGGTGTCACCATCGTCCGTTTCGCGGCGCTCAACGATCCCGATCATTATTCGGTGGAAGGATCGGGCATCCAGGTCCGCGGCCTCACCGGGGTCGCGTCGCGCCTCAACGGCCGCGAGATTTTCAGCGCCAATAATGGCCGCGCGCTCCAGTTCGCCGACGTCACGCCCGAGCTGATGGCGGCGGTGGACGTCTACAAGGCGTCGACGGCCGACCTGATCGAAGGCGGCACCGGCGGCCAGATCGACCTGCGTACCAAGGTCCCGTTCGATTATTCCAAGGGCTTCCATGTTGCCGCCACTGGCGATCTGAGCATGGGCGACCTTGCGCGCGAAGCGGATTTTTCGGGATCGATCCTTGCGAGCGCCCGCTGGTCCACGCCGATCGGCGAGATCGGCGTGCTGGGAGACTATGCTTATAGCCGGCTCAGCTCCAACTCGCACTTCTTCCGCGTTGAACCCTATTTCAAGACCCGGATCAGCGGCACCGATTACTTCGTGCCGGGCGGATATACCTTTGGTGAGGAGCAGTTTCAGCGGACGCGCACCGGCATCTATGGTGCCGTACAATGGGCGCCTTCGCCCGACCTGACCTTCACGGGCACCTTCTTCCAATCGCGCTACAAGAATAATTCGGGCGACTGGGGCGCGTTCGTCTCGTCGCAGAATCTATCGGTGGACCCGGCGAACAGCAAGTTCGACAACAACAACATCCTGATTTCGTCGCCCTCCTTCTTCAATCGCGATCCCGCGACCTTCCAGCCGGGCGGTCCGATCACCACGGGCGGCAACAAGGGCGCCTATGCCAGCAACACGCGCACGCGCGACTATTCGCTGAGCTTCAACTGGTCGCCCTCGGACAGTCCGCTGTCGGTCAAGGGCGCGCTCCAGCGAGTGGAATCCTCGCAGATATATACGCGTCTCGACGTGTTCCGCGATGTGGCTTTCCCATCGGGCTTCGGAATGGACCTGAGCGGCGACCTGCCGGTAGTCAGCGTGCCCGCGGGCACCCAGGCAGCGTTCCTGAACCCGGCCAATTATTTCTGGACGGCGACGATGCCGCACGACGAGGACAATAAGGGGCGCCTCGACTCCGCAAATCTCGACGTCGAGTACAAGTTCGACGACAGCTTCTTCCGCTCGATCAAGGCCGGTGGGCGCTATGCCGAACGCACCGAGCGCGATTTCGCCAACGGCTATAACTGGTCGGCGCTGGGCCGTGGCTGGAACGGGGACCCGCAGCTTACCTATGCCAATGCCGCGCCTGGCGATGTCGAGCTGCACGTCTTCAAGAACTTCTTCCACGGCCAGGCGGACCTTCCCGCCAACCTGATGTTCGCCACCGACGACCTGGTGCGTCAGTTCGACCGCAACCTGCTCCATTCGTCGCCGCCTGCGGGCTTCTGCACCGGCCGCGAATTCGACTGCTCGGCGTCCGGTCCGCTGCAGAACTCGACCTATGGCGGCGCGGGCATCCGGCCGGTGGGCTTCATCCTTCCCGGCGACCGGGTGGACAACAAGACCCGGTCTACCGCCGGCTATGTGCTCGCGCGCTTCGGCTCGACCGAGCCGGGCGGAATTTCGGGCAATGTCGGCGTCCGCGTGGTGAATATCCGCAACGAGGGAAGCGGCTATATCCAGCAGAATGGCGCGACGTTCGTCCGCAACGGCCAGATCCAGGCGCTGGGCGCACAGGCGATCGCGCGCGGCGGCAAGGCCAATTTCACGTACGCGCTGCCGTCGATTAATCTGGAATTCGCCCCCAGCGCGAACACCAAGCTGCGTGCGGGCTACAATATCACGCTCGACCTGCCGACCTTCCAGGCGCTGCGCGCATCGGGCTCGATCGGCGTGGCGACGACCGCCAACCCCGCCGGCGGAAACGCGCCGGGGCTCTTCACCAACTTCACCGCGGATACCGGCAACCCGCTGCTCAAGCCGACACTATCGAACAATTTCGACCTTTCGTTCGAATGGTATCCGGGCTCCGGAACGACCTTCCATCTGGCGCCCTTCTACAAGCGGCTGACCAACTTGCCGATCTACTCGCTGACCACGCGCAACGTGACCGTCGTCTTCACGGACGGGACCAGCGAGAATGTCTCCGCCACCGCCTCGGATTATTCGAACTCGAGCGAGGCGGCGACGGTGAAGGGCGTCGAGATCGGAGGCCGCTTCTTCTTCGACATGTTGCCGGGCGTGCTCAGCGGCTTCGGGTTCGAAGGCAACTACACCTTCATCGACAGCGACAATCCGGGCGATCTGTACCGCGACATCAACGGCACGATCAGGAACGATGCGCCGCTCGTAGGTCTGTCAAAGCACAATTTCAACGCGACCTTGCTCTACGAACGCAAGGCAGTGTCGGCGCGGATCGCCTATTCGTGGCGTTCGCAATACCTCCAGTCGACCAACAGCAACGGCACCAACCCGACCTATAATTTCTACTCCGCCGCCAATGTGAACAACGGCGGCATCCAAATCGCCTTGCCGATCTATGGCGCGGCCTATGGCCAGCTGGAAGCCGGCGTGCGCTTCAAGGTCACCGAGAACTTCTCCTGGGGCGTCCAGGGCACCAACCTTACCAACTCGATGCAGCGCACGACGATGGGCGGCTATCCGGGAGGCCGACTGCTCGGACGCAGCTGGTTCCAGACCGACAGGCGTATCAGCACCGGCATCAATCTGGCATTCTGACCTCCTCCTGGTGGCGGGCGGCGTCGCTGCCCGCCACCGTTTCTTGTTCGGAGCGTATCGATGGTTGCCGACGGCCGACGGATCCTGATCGTGGGAGGCGGGACCGCCGGCTGGCTCACCGCCGGATATCTCGCGCGGATGCTCGGCGCCGATCGTCCCGGCGGCGTTGCGATCACGCTGGTAGAATCGCACGATATCGGGATCTTGGGCGTCGGCGAGGGGACCTTCCCGACGATCCGCAAAACACTCGCCCGGATCGGGATCGACGAGGCCGAGCTGATCCGCCGCTGCGGCGCGACCTTCAAGCAAGGCGCCAAGTTTGTGCATTGGCGCCACGCCCCGGGCATGGCCGGCCAGGATCATTATCTCCATGCCTTTCAGGAGACCGACGACCGCGAGGGGCCGGAGCTTCTTCCCTATTGGCTGCTCGGGCTTGCCGGCGATGCCAATTGGGACGAGGTCAACACGCCGCAGAAGCGCGCGGCGGACGCGCACCGCGCACCCAAATTGCCGAGCCACCCCGATTTTGTCGGACCGCTAAACTATGCCTTTCACTTCGACGCGGTGTCGCTCGCCGCGCTGCTGCGCGAACAGGGCATCGCCAATGGCGTGAGCCATGTCGTGGATACGGTGCAGGAAGTCTTGCTTGCCGAGGACGGAGCGATTGCCGGCGTGCGCGGTGCCGCCACCGGCGTGCTGAGCGCGGACCTCTATGTCGATTGCACGGGATTTCGCGCAGAGCTGATCGGCAAGGCGCTCGGCCAGCCCTGGAAATCGTGCCGTGACACCCTGTTCTGCGACAGCGCGATCGCGATCCAGGTGCCCTACGCGCAGCCGGACGATCCGATCGCCTCCTACACGATCTCGACCGCGCAGCAGTCGGGATGGATCTGGGACATCGGTCTCGCGGCACGCCGCGGCATTGGCCATGTCTATTCGTCCGCGCATAGCGACGCGGAAGAAGCGGAGCGCAGCCTGCGCGCCTATGTCGGTCCTGCCGGCGCGGCGCTGGAGACCCGACACTTCCGCTTCGATGCCGGATACCGCGAAGTGAACTGGGTCAAGAACTGCGTGGCGGTCGGACTCTCCAGCGGTTTCTTCGAACCGCTCGAGGCGACGGGGATCGTCTTCTCGGAAGTCGCCGCGGGCATGATCGCTAACCTCTTTCCCTGGGGCGGTGACTTCGAGACCTCGGCGCGCCAGTTCAACGCGAATTTGCGCCGCCGCTACGAGCGCAGCCTCGATTTCATCAAGCTGCACTATTTCCTCAGCGAACGCCGCGATAGCCCGTTCTGGATCGACAATGTCGACCCGGCCTCGGCGCCCGACAGCCTGCACGAGCTGCTCGACCGCTGGCGGTTCCGCCCGCCCAACGAGCTGGACGTCGACCGCAACGTCGACATCTTCACTGAGTCCAGCTGGCAATATGTGCTGTACGGTATGGGCTGGAAGACGGACCTGTCGGCAAGGGCAGGTGCCTTTCGGTTCGAGGCGGAAGCAAAGGCTGCGTTCGCCACGATCGAGCGCCAGGCGCACTATGCGGTCCAGCAATTGCCGTCGAACCGCGAGCTTGTCCGGTTTGCCGAGCGCTCGGGCTTTGGCCTGGGCGCCAACGCGGCATGACGCCGTTCGCGGAGAAGCCGATCACCAAGCTGGTGATCGTCGGCGGCGGTTCAGCGGGCTGGATGACCGCCGCCGCGGTCTCGCGCCTGACGGACGCAGGCGTCGCAGTGACGTTGGTCGAATTGGACGAGATCGGCACGGTCGGCGTCGGCGAGGCGACGATCCCGCCCTTGCAGGATTTCAATGCCGCGCTCGGCGTGGACGAGAATGAATTCGTCGCCGCGACCCAAGGCACGTTCAAGCTTGGAATCGAGTTCGTCGACTGGGGCAGGCAAGGGGACCGGTATATCCATCCCTTCGGCAAATATGGCCGGCAGATGCTCGGCCTCAATTTCCACCAGATCTGGCTGCGCCAGCATCTGCTCGGTAGCGCCGACGCCGATCCGGGACCCTTGGGCGACTATGCCATCGCAATCGCGGCGGCACGGCGCAGGCGCTTCGCCAAGCCGGTCAGCAACCCCGAGGCGGTGTTGTCGGGTCTTGGCTATGCCTATCATTTCGACGCCGGGCTTTATGCCCGCTTCCTGCGGACGCATGCCGAGACGCGGGGGGTCGTGCGCGTCGAAGGCACGATCGCGGCGGTCGAACAGGCGCCGCTCGACGGCTCGATCATTGCGGTCGTGCTCGAGGATGGCAGGCGTATCGCAGGCGACTTCTTCGTCGACTGCAGCGGCTTTCGCGCCTTGCTGCTCGGCCAAACATTGGGTGTACCGTATCGTAACTGGCAGCATTGGCTGCCATGCGACACCGCGATCGCCGTGCCCAGCGCGACCGTCGCGCCGCCCATTCCTTACACAAGGTCGAGTGCAGAGCCGGGCGGCTGGCGCTGGCGCATCCCGCTGCAGCACCGCGTCGGCAACGGCCATGTCTTCTCGAGCGCGCATACCGACGAGGAGGCTGCGCTAAAACGCCTGATCGATGGGCTCGACGCCCCTACTATCGGCGATCCTCGCCTCCTGCGCTTCACTGCCGGGCGGCGCGAGAAGCTCTGGGAAAAGAACTGCGTGGCGATCGGCCTCGCAGGCGGGTTCATCGAGCCGCTCGAGTTGACCAGCATCCACCTGATCCAGTCGGGCATCTTCCGCCTGATGGCATTGTTCCCGGACCGCGGCTTTAGCGCGATCGAGATCGACGAATATAATCGCTGGCTGGTCGAGGAATATGAGCACATTCGCGACTTCATCATCCTCCATTATCACGCCACCGATCGCAGCGATTCCGACTTCTGGAATCACTGCCGCACGATGGACATTCCCGACAGCCTCGCCGCGCGGATCGCTTTGTGGCAGGAAAAGGGGCGCATCTTCGAGGCGCATAATTCGCTCTTCACGATCGAGAGCTGGATCGCCGTCCTGCTCGGCCAGAACATCGTACCGCGCGCGGCCGATCCCCTGGTGGGGATGCTCCCGATCGAGGAGACGACGCGCTTCATGACGCATATGCGCGATATCATCGCGCAGAGCGCCGAGGCGATGCCGCGGCACGAGGACTATATCGCCCGGCACTGTGCCGCTGCGACGAGGAACGCGGCATGAGCCGCAGGTCGTGAATGCCCCCGCGGACCGATGACGTCGTCCTCGCGCAGATCGAGCCGGTAAACCGCAAATTGCTCCCCCTGGGATGCCGCCCCGAACCGTGGCGTCTCTTTTTATCCAGCGGCTTTTGCTGCCCCCCAGAGAAAGTGACCATGAAAGCCACGCGCCGCGAAACCTTCAGCCTTGCATTCGGTGCCGCAGGCGCGCTCGGGGTGGCGGCCGAGGCGCATGCCGACAGCCTGGCGCCGCAGGGCGAGGTGGGCGCGGGCCCAGTCTGGAAGACCGGCATCGAGGGGCAGCGCGTCGCCGACCTGGGAGATGGCCGCTATCGCAATCCAGTGCTCGCCGGCGACCGGCCCGATCCCAACGTGCTGAAGGACGGCGACGACTATTATGCGACCTTCTCGTCGTTCCAATATTATCCCGGCGTGCCGATCTGGCATTCGCGCGATCTCATCCATTGGACACCGCTCACCACGGCGCTCACGCGAAATATCGGCTCGGTCTGGGCGCTCGACATCGCCAAGCATGGCGGCCGCTATTTCATCTACATTCCGGCGCTCGACTCCGCCGATGCCGCGCGCTCGCTCAAGACATGGGTGATCCATGCCGACGATATGCGCGGGCCGTGGAGCGAGCCGGTCGACATGGGCATCGATGGCTATATCGACCCGGGCCACGTCGTAGGCGAGGACGGCCAGCGCTATCTCTTCTTCAATGGCGGGCACCGCGTGCGCCTCAGCGACGATGGCCTCTCCGCTGCAGGCAAGGTCGAGCATGTCTATGGCGGCTGGCCGATCCCCGAGGACTGGATCATCGAAGGCTTCGCACTTGAGGGTCCCAAGCTGCTGCGCAAGGACGGCTGGTTCTACATGTTCTCCGGCCAGGGCGGGACAGCCGGCCCCCCGACCAGCCATATGGTCGTGGTGGCACGGTCGCGCTCGATCCACGGGCCCTGGGAGAATTGCCCGCACAATCCGGTGGTCCGGACGGCGAGCTGCGAGGAGCCATGGTGGTCGCGCGGTCATGCGACGGCGGTCGAAGGCCCCGCCGGCGACTGGTGGCTAGTCTATCACGGCTATGAGAATGGCTTTCGCACGCTCGGCCGCCAGATGCTGCTCGAGCCGATCGAGTGGACGCGCGACGGCTGGCCGCGTGCGCTCGGCGGGGACCTGTCGCGGCCGCTCGCCAAGCCCGTGCCTACCTCCTCGGGCGCGCATGGCGTGGCGCTGTCCCGGTTCACCGACGATGCGTTCGGCACCAGGCTGGCCTTCCATGCGCCGCAAGGCGATCTGTCGCACCGTGCGACGCTCGGGCGGGGCAGCTTGCGGCTGGCCGGACAGGGCAGGGGCCCGGCGAACTCGTCTCCCTTGCTCTTCGTCGCGGGCGACCGCACCTATGAAGTCGAGGTCGAGATCGAGTTGGAAGGCGTCGCCCAGGGCGGGCTTCTGCTGTTCTACAACGAGAAGCTCTTTTGCGGCCTCGGGCTATCGCCGGGCAAGCTGCACGCGTGGCGCATCGGCCAGGAAGAGCGCTGGCCGCCGGGCGGAGCCGTCGCGACCGGACGCCTGCACCTGCGCGCGGTGAACGACGAAAATGTCGTCACCTTCTACTACAGCATCGACGGCAAGAGCTGGACCAAGGAGCGCTCGTTCGAGGTTGCCGGCTACAATCACAATGTCGCGGACGGCTTCCTGAGCCTGCGGCCGGGCGTCTACGCGTCGGGGAAGGGCAGCGTCGCCTTCCACAACCTGATCTATCGCGCGCGTCCGACACGCTCATGACGCGGGCACATTCCTCAGCGCCGCAATTTCACAAAGGGAAAGCCATGATCCTTTGATGCCTGTTGCTTTCGGCCTAGTCGCTCTGCGTGAGCCCCGCCGCGGCCCAGTCGCTCGCGACCGTGGAGCGCAATGGCGGGCTGGTGTCGCTCGAGGCGTGTGGCCCGAACATCGTCCATGTGACGATCGCGCTCGACAAGAAGGAGGTCGACCAGGGCTCGGGCTATGGGATCATCGCCAGGCCCGACACTGCGGGCTGGACGCGCCGCGGCGACGCGGCCCGTGATGTCTTCACTTCGTCCGCGCTCCAGGTAACCCTCGACGCCCAGCCCTGGCCCAAGTCGCCGACCCAGATGGAACGCCATTTCGTGCCGTAGCTCCCGCCGGTCTCGGTGTCGATCAAGGGTGCCGATGGTCGCGAGATCACCCGGATGAGCGGCGGCAGTAAAGTCGGCGGCACGCAGCTTATACCGCTAGCCCACAGGTACCTCCCGCGGCCACCGCCGCCAGCGTTTTGGATCCGCGCGCCGGTGGGCGCGGGTCCCTCCTATGGACTACCGGCATAATCTGGTCTGGCGGCACTTCGGCTGAGGGATGGTCTCAGCTATCTCTCAGCACCGCATCGATTGCGAGTCAGCGGCACCGGATGGGTCTCAGAGGTGATTCACCCAAAGATTGGGGGTATCATAAATATCGCTGTCGATCGTCCCGGGGGTGTTGAGGCAGGTGATGCCATGTTTGAGCGCGAGGCCCGAGCGCGGGCGGACCTGGACTTCGAAGCCTTCGGGGATCGCCATGGCGAAGCCGGTGGCGACGGCGTGGCGGGCGCCTGGCGCGAGCGTCATCAGATCTTCTTGGGCAGCGCTGCGGCAAGGCGCGTGGTTGCCGCGAGCACTTCAGGGTCGTTGAGCAAATCGTGCCCCTTGCCCGGTACGATGCGGTAATCGGTGGCGACCCCGCGCAATGCCAGCGCCTCGGCATAGGCACGCGACAACGCGGCGGGGGTGACCTTGTCGTCGGCGCCGACGAGCACCGCGACGCGCAGCGACGGCGCGACGCCGCCCGCAGTTTTGAGCGGATCGAGGCTGGCGACCTGGCTGCCCCAGCCGCCGGCGGGCGCCTGCGCCTTCATCAGCGCGCGCCATTCGGGGAGCGTGCACGGACAGCCGACCAGCACCATGCCGTCGATCAAGCCCGGGCGGATACCGGCGAGATTGGCGGCGATCGCGGCACCGCCGGCATCGCCGACGATGACAACGCGCGCTTCGCCATAGCGATGGCGCAGCGCGACAATGGCGTCGCCAACCGCGGCGATGCGGTCCGAGGTGAAATTATCGCCGGTGTCGGTTCCGCGCTCGCCGGGCGAGCGATTGCCCCTGGCGTCGCCATAGCCGGGGCGGAGCAGCGCGACCGCGGCGCTTTCGGGCACGGCGCGCGCCGCCTCGGCGGCGAAGCGATAATGATCCGAACGCGCGGCAGCATCGCCGTCACCGTGGAGGACGACGATCAGCGTGCGGGTCTGCGCCGGGCGGGCAGTGCCGAAGGTTTCGAGATGGAGCTTGGCGGCGGGCGCGATTGCGGTTTCGGGCGCGGGTGCCGGGGTGCAGGCGGCGACCAGCAGGGCACAGGCGGCGGAACCGAAGGGGAACCGCCTTGGGGAAAACGGAGAAGCTCGCCGGGCGAAGGAGAGACGTGGAAACCGGATCATGACGGGGCGAGGCAAGCAGAAGAAATCCCATTTGGAAAGCGCAATCGCGCCAGGCCGTGCGGTTCGTGGCCGAAACGGTGTGTACGCCCGGGGGGCGGTGGCCGCAATGGCCGCGCATCGGTGACGCGGCCTGATGGTGCCACCGTAATTGCGAAGGGATCGCAATTATAGTGCGATAGGCTCGCAATATGGTCGTTGCGAAGAGCCCGCCTCAGAGTGCTTCGGCGATCCGATCGGCGAGGCGGCGGGCCACTTCGTCCTTGGCCATGCGCTCCCAGGTCTCGACGCCCTGCGCGGTGACGAGGTGGACGCGGTTCTCGGTGCCGCCCATCACGTCGCCCGAGACGTCGTTGGCGACGATCCAGTCGGCGCCCTTGCGAACGCGCTTGGCGGCGGCGTGATCGAGGACATTCTCGGTCTCGGCAGCAAAGCCGACGACCAGCCGGGGACGGTGCGGGCTGTGGGCGAGCAAGGCGAGGATGTCGGGATTTTCAGAGAGTTCGAGGCGGGGAGGGGAATCGCCCTTCTTGATCTTCTGCTCGGCCGCCTCGGCGCGCCAGTCGCCGACGGCGGCGACCATCACCGCGGCGTCGGCCGGAAGCGCGGCGGCGACCGCATTGGCCATTTCCTGCGCGGTCTCGACGTCGATGCGAGTGACGCCCGGGGGCGTGGCGAGCGTCACCGGACCGGAGACCAAAGTCACCTTTGCGCCCAGCGCGGCCAGAGCCCCGGCGATGGCATAGCCCTGGCGGCCGGAGGAACGGTTGGCGATGTAACGGACGGGGTCGATCGGCTCATGGGTGGGGCCGGCGGTGACCAGGACATGCTTGCCGGAGAGCGGGCGCGCGGCGCCGAGGCCCAGTGCACCCTGGACCGCGGCGAGGATCGCCTCTGGCTCGGGCAGCCGGCCGGGGCCATATTCGCCGCACGCCATCGGGCCCTCGTCGGGCTCGAGCACCGTCACGCCATCGGCGCGCAGCGTCGCGACGTTGCGGCGGGTGGCGGCGTGCTGCCACATGCGAACGTTCATTGCCGGCGCGGCGAGCACCGGTTTGTCGGTGGCGAGGAGCAGGGTCGTGGCGAGATCGTCGGCGATGCCTGCGGCCATCTTGGCGAGCAGATCGGCGGTGGCGGGGGCGACCACCACCAGATCGGCCTCGCGGCTCAGCTGGATATGGCCCATCTCGGCCTCATCCTTGAGATCCCACAGCGTGGTGTAGACCGGGTTCTCGCTGAGCGCGGCGAGCGTCATCGGCGTGACGAAGTGCGTGCCGCCTTCAGTGAGCACGACCTTCACGCCGATCCCGGCCTTGCGGCACAGCCGGACGAGTTCGCAGGCCTTATAGGCCGCGATGCCACCGCCGACGATCAGCAGGATGCGCTTCATCGCGTCACTCTTGTCACGGTGATCCGCGGCTTGTCGACTCTCCGGCCGACCAGGTCGCGCAGCGCATCAGGGACGAAGATCAGGCCGACGAGGAAGGCCGGGGCGATCATCAGCCCCCAATAGAAAGTATCCGGGCGCGCGAAGACGGCGAGCAGCACGGCATAGGCGAAGAAAGTGACGGCGGCGCGCAGGCCGGTGGGATCGCGCCAGGCGGCCCAGCCGAACAGCGAGAGCGCGATTAGTGGCGCCGCGGCAGCGAGCGGCAGGATCGCCAGCGCGGTAGACGCCTTGATCGCCGTGACGAAGAAGCCGGGGCCGAGCAGCCCGGCCCAGCCGGGCGAAGCGGGATCGACCGGGTTGGTGACTTGCGCGACGCCGTAAGCATGCGCGGCGAGCGCGGCGGCGAGCGCGAGCCCGGCAGCGAGCCAGCCCAGTGCCTCACGGCGATAGCCTTCGCGCCAGGCAAGAACCATCATCAGGAACAGGTACAGCCCGGCGGTCTCGCGGACCAAAGCGGCGATCAGCCCGATCGCGGCGGCCTCTGCCCAGCGGCCGGGGCGGCGCAGCGCGAGGCTGAGCGCGAGAAGCAGGCCGGCCCAGATTTCGTGGAAGGGCCAGAGATCGGCCTGGACGAACGCAATCAGTCCGCCGGCGAGCAGCGCAAGGGCGATCACGGTGGGTGCGCGGCCGGTGAGCGCGGTGCGCAGCCGTGCCGCCCAGGCGAGCACCACCGCGACGACGAGCGCGAACAGCAGGCCGACGATCACGGGCTCGGGGAGATGCCCCTGGACCATCGCCAGCGTGGGCAGGCGGAAGGTGAAGAACGGGCGCAGCGGATAGTCGCCGCCGCGCAACGCACGCGCGGCCGAGGTGTAATAGCCATCGCCGTGACGAACCGCGGCAACGATGTTGGTATAGAGCACGACGTCGCGCTGGTCGTCGGCCTGGGTGGCGGGCTCGCTGCTCTTGGGCGGCGGCGCGGCGCTCCACAGGCTGGCGAGGCTGGCGAGGATCAGCAGCGCGAGCGCCGCGGCGACCAGACGCCCTGGGGTGCGCCCCAGGCCGGCGTAGCGGCTCGGCGCGGCGAGCCAGATCGGGCGGGCGGGCCCGCGGGTCATGTCAGCAGCAGCGTCGCGCTGGCGGCTGCAACCGCGGCAAGCAGCGCTACCACGGCATAGCGCCAGCCACCGCCGACGCGGACGACTTCGATCTCGCGCAAAGGCGGGGCGGGCGGCGCACCACCGGGGGCGGGATAGCGCAGCTCGATGTTGCGGATCAGCTCGGGAAGCCGCGCCAGGGTGCGCAGATCGGTGATCAGCCGGTCGGCGACCGCGGCCTCGGGGCCGAGTTCGGTGCGGATCCACTCGCCGACGAATGGGCCCGAGGTCTCCCACAGGTTGATGTCGGGATCGAGGCTGCGCGCGACGCCTTCGACCATCACCATCGTCTTTTGCAGCAGCAGCAGATGCGGCTGCGTCTGCATGTCGAAATCGCGGGTGATGTTGAACAGCCCGTCGAGCATCGCGCCGACGCTCATGTCCTTGACCGGAAGCCCGCGCATCGGCTCGCCGACCGCGCGCAGCGCCGTGGCGAACTCGGCGACATTGTGGTGCGCGGGCACATAGCCCGCCTCGAAATGAATCTCGGCGACGCGCTTATAATTGCCGGTGATCAGCCCGTAGAGGATTTCTGCCAGCCAGACGCGGGCGCGGCGGTCGATCCGGCCCATGATGCCGAAGTCGATCGCGGCGATGCGGCCATCGGGGAGCGCGAAGAGGTTTCCCTGATGCATGTCGGCATGGAAGAAGCCTTCGGCGATCGCCTGGCGGAGAAAGGCGCGGATCAGATTGGAGGCGAGCAGCGTGGTGTCGTGCCCGGCGGCGATCAGCGCGGCGCGGTCGCTGAGCTTGATCCCGTCGATCCATTCGAGCGTCAGCACCTTGCCGGTGGTGCGCTGCCAATCGATCTGCGGCACCATGAAATCGGGCTCGGCAGTCATCCCCTCCGCCAGTTCCGATGCCGAGGCAGCTTCGCGGCGGAAATCGAGCTCGCGCGCGGTCCAGCGCTTGAAATGCTCGATGATCAGCCTCGGACGCAGTCGCGCGGCTTCGCCGCCCATCCCCTCGACCTGCGCGGCCGCCCATTCATAGGTGGTGATCGCGCGGGCGAATTCGGCCTCGATGCCCGGGCGCAGCACCTTGACCGCGACGGTGCGTCCGTCGGTGGTTATCGCGCGGTGGACCTGCGCGATCGACGCGGCGCCGACCGGGGTTTCCTCGATCGAGGCGAAGAAGGTCTCGAGCGGGCGGCCATAGGACGATTCAATCCGGTCGCGGATCACTGCGAAGGGGAGCGGGGGGAGCGCATCCTGGAGGCGGAGCAAGTCATGCGCCGCAGCCTCGCCGACGAGATCGGGGCGCGTAGCAAGCGTCTGGCCAAGCTTGATCGCCGCGGGGCCGATCGCCTGGAAGGCGTCGGCATAGCGCGGCACCGCGGGGACGCGCGCTCCGAAACGAGCAAGGCGCGCGATGCGGCGAACCGGCTTGGGCGTATTGGGATCGCGCTCGATCCCGCGCAGCGCGCCATGGCGCGCGAGGATGCGGCCCCATTTGAGAAGGCGCCAGAGGTGGACGGCAGGTGCGGTCACTGCGGCTAGATCTTCCAGCCGCTATGGATTGCGACAAGGCCACCGAGCAGCGGCTCGACCTTGGTCTGCACGAAGCCGGCCTCGCGGATCATGGCTTCGAACCTGGGCATGTCCGGGAAGCGGCGGATCGATTCGATCAGATAGCGATACGAATTGGCATCGCCGGCGAGCAACTGGCCGAGCTTGGGCACGAGATGATGCGAATAGGCATCATAGACCTGCCCGAAGCCCGGCCACTGCGTGGTCGAGAATTCGAGCACGTAGAAACGGCCGCCGCGCTTGAGCACGCGGTGCGCCTCGCGCAGCGCCTTGGGAATATCGGTGACGTTGCGGATGCCGAACGCGATCGTATAGGCGTCGAAGAACGTGTCGGGCCATTGCAGCGTCTCGGCATTGGCCTCGCTCCAGACGAGCCCGTCGATCCCGCGCTTGGCCGCCCGCTCGATGCCGACTTCGAGCATCTGCGGGTTGATGTCGGCGACAGTGATCGCCGCGCCCGACTTGGCCATGCGGAAGGCGATGTCGCCAGTGCCGCCCGCCATATCGAGGATATGCTCGCCGGCGCGCGGCTTCACCCGGCGGACGAACAGATCCTTCCAGGCACGGTGCAGCCCGCCCGACATCGCGTCGTTCATCAGATCGTATTTGGCGGCGACATTGGAGAAGACCGCGCGGACGCGCTGGGTCTTTTCCTCGGGGGCGACGTCTTCGTAGCCGAAGGAGACGGTGTCGGGGGCTGTGTCGGACATGGGTGCGCTCTAGCGGGGGGAGGGGAGCACGGCTAGGGGTCAAGCATGCCGGAGCTTCCTGAAGTCGAGACGACCGTGCGCGGCCTCACCCCCGTGCTCAAAGGCCAGGTGATCGAGCGCGTGACGCTGCGGCGCGCGGACTTGCGGCGGCCGTTTCCCGAGGGGCTGGGCCAGCGGCTGACCGGCGCGCGGGTCACTGGCCTCGGCCGGCGTGCCAAATATGGGCTGATCGACACCGATCGCGGCGACACGCTTATCTTTCATCTCGGCATGTCCGGGCGCTGGCGAATCGATCCCGAGGAACTGGGCAAGCACGATCATTTCGTCGTCGAGACCGCCAAGCACCGGCTCGCGCTCAACGATGCGCGGCGATTCGGATCGATCGATCTCGTGCCGACCGACGCGCTCGCAGAATGGCCGGCGTTCAAGGCGCTGGGCCCCGAGCCGCTGGGGCCGGATTTTAGCGCGGCGCATCTGGCACGGGTTTTCAAGGACCGGATCGCGCCGGTGAAGGCGCTGCTTCTCGACCAGCGCACCGTTGCGGGGCTGGGCAATATCTATGTGTGCGAGGCGCTGTACCTCGCGCGAATCGCGCCGACGCGGGCGGCGGGGACGATCACCAAGGCGCGGCTCGAGAAATTGGTGGTGGCGGTGCGCGAAGTGCTGGAGGCGGCGATTCTCGCGGGCGGCTCCACCCTCAAGGATTATGCGCGGCCCGATGGCGAGCTGGGCTATTTTGCCAAGCAGTGGCGAGTTTATGGCCGCGAGGGTGAACCGTGCGAATGCGGCGGCACCGTCGAGCGGCGCGTCAATTCGGGGCGTTCGACCTTCTGGTGCCCGAGATGCCAGAAGTAACGCCCCAGAAATAAGGGCAAGACGGTTGACCCGAATTGCCTGTGGGGCTAAGGGGCCCGTCTTTCCGGGCGTGGGCTAGCTCCTGCGCCTTTCCAATTTTGAGCAGGAACGAGACGGCATGGCGAATACGCCGCAGGCGAAGAAGCGTATCCGGCGGAATGACCGCCGCGCGGAGATCAATGGTACGCGCGTGAGCCGTATCCGCACCTTCGTGAAGAAGGTCGAGTCGGCGCTCGAAGCCGGCGACAAGACCGCCGCTGCCGCCGCGCTCGCCGCTGCGCAGCCAGAGATCGCGCGTGGCGTCGCCAAGGGCGTGCTCCACAAGAACACCGCGTCGCGGAAGTTCTCGCGCCTGAACAAGCGCGTCCAAGCGCTCGCCTAATCGTCACTTTCCCGTAACAATAGCCCCGTCGGAGCCTCTCCGGCGGGGTTTTTGTCGTGTCTGAGAGACACTTGGCAGGCGCATGCGGGGTGTCTTCCATAAGTCACGGAAATCCTGCGATTCGCAGCCTGTGTTCTTGTGGAAAGTTGCTTAAGTCACTGAAATGTATAGGTTGTAATCGGGAACTGACGCATTTCCGCGGGTTTGCCGAGTCAACAAAACTATTTCACTTTCTTTGCATCCGCGACCCTTGCTCGAACTCAAAAAATGGGCCCTAAAACACACCTCCCGGCACGCGTGCTGTGCGGGGTTTAACAAGCGCGACACGCCAGCCCGGGGGCAAAGTTCCGGCTGTGTCGTGCCTTTGGTCGAAATGAATTGTCGCGTGGGAAGACTCTGCTTCTCGCGGGGGAGGAGCTTGTCGTCGTGACTCAGGTAATGACCGTGGAGCGGGATGACATGGAAGCCGTTGCCAAGGCCTGGGCGCATGTGCGCGCCAATCTGCGTCGCTCGGCGGGGCAGCGCTTGTTCGACCAGTGGCTCAAGCCCGTCGTTCTGATTGCCGATTCCAGCCGTGAGGCAGTGCGCCTTGGGCTCCCTTCGGCGTTCATGA
Source organism: Sphingomonas sp. MMS12-HWE2-04 (assembly GCF_044881185.1). Taxonomy (GTDB): domain Bacteria; phylum Pseudomonadota; class Alphaproteobacteria; order Sphingomonadales; family Sphingomonadaceae; genus Sphingomonas. The sequence continues at coordinate 979,887 of NZ_CP173254.1, forward strand.
CCCAGTGGGTCCGCAACCATTATGCCGAACGGCTGCTGCTCGAATTCCGCGCCGTGATCCCCGAAGTGCTGAGCGTCGGCATCGAGACGCTGTCCGAAGAGCCGCAGCGCGTGCTCAAGGTCGAGCCGGCGCCGCTCCCCGTCGCGGCGAATCAGGCCGAGCGCCCGGCGTTCGATCCGCGCTTCACCTTCGAGCGCTTCATCACCGATTCGACCAACCGCGTGGCGTTCAATGCCGCGAAGGCGATGGCGCAGCCGGGCACGCCGCAGTTCACGCCGCTGTATCTCCATGCCGGTACGGGGCAGGGCAAGACCCACCTGATGCACGCGATCGGCCAGGCCTTCCTGGACGCGAACCCGCAGGCTACGGCGATCTACGTCACCGCCGAGCGTTTCATGTTCGAATTCGTGCAGGCGCTGCGCAACCGCGATACGCATGCGTTCAAGACGCGGCTGCGTTCGGTCGACCTGCTGATGATCGACGATCTCCAGTTCATCGGCGGCAAGGATGCGACGCAGGAAGAATTCTTCCACACGGTCAACGAGTTCATGTCTTCGGGCAAGAAGCTGGTGATCGCCGCCGACCGCGCGCCGCAGGCGCTGGAAGGCTTCGAGCCGCGGCTCGCCGGCCGCTTGGGTTCGGGCCTGGTCGCCGACATCAAGCCCGCCGAGCTGGAACTGCGCCGCCGCATCGTCGAGCGCAAGCTAGGCGACATGCCGGCGGTGGACATGCCTTCGGAGGTCATCGACCTGCTGGCGGCGCGGATTACGTCGAACGTTCGCGAACTGGAAGGCGCGCTCAACCGGCTGGTCGCCTATGCGAACCTGTCGAACGAGACGATCACGATCGACTTCGCCGTCACCACGCTGGGCGAAGTGCTGCGCAGCGCGCAGCGCCGGATCACGATCGACGAAATCCAGCGCGCGGTCTCCTCGCATTTCGAAGTCAAGCAGATCGACTTGATCTCGGAGCGCCGTGCGGTGGCGATCGCCCGCCCCCGCCAGATCGCGATGTATCTGGCCAAGCGACTGACCACGCGATCGCTCCCCGAGATCGGGCGCAAGTTCGGCGGCCGCGACCATTCGACCGTGATCCACGCCGTGCGGCGGATCGAGGAACTGCGCGGCAAGGATATCGAGATCGACGGCGCGGTGCGCACGCTGATGCGCACGCTGGAAGGCTAACGAGCCAGAACTCCCACCCTTCGGGTGTGGGCGGGGTGGAGGAGACGAGAGCGGGGCACGCCTAGGTCACGCCTTCACCCCAAATTTCCGGATGCCGGCGCCTTCGCAAAGGGGGGCGCCGGCATTTCGGTATCAGGCGAGCCGCGTCGCCTCTTCGGCGAGATCGCACAGGGTGATCGCTTCGGGTTTCTCGCCGAACTTGGCATCGACGAAGAAGTTCGCGGCGTCGGCGCCCGGTTTGCCAGGGCGGCGATGGACGACCGAGCGAACGACGGTCTCTAGCCGGTCGACGACGAGGCCGGTGAACCGGCCTTCGCTCTCGACCACCAGCACTACCGCATCGGCGCGGGTGCCGCCGAGCATCTCGGAACCGGAGAGATCGAGCAGCGGCAGCGGCGCGCCATTATAGCTGGCGATGCCCTGGAGCGCCGAGCCCGAGCGGTTGAGCCCGGTGCGCGCTTGCGGGTAGGGGATGATCTGCTTGACCGAAGCGAGCGCGGCGGCGCGGCGGCGATTGCCGGCGACGAAGACGAGGAACGGCTTGCGATCCTCCTGCATCTCGGCGTTCGCGGCGGCGCGAATCGGATCGCCGGCCTTTTCGCGGCTGAGCGCGCCGATCATACGCAGCGCGTCGCTGCGGAGGAGAGCTTCGCCGTCCAGCAACAGGTTCTGGCGGCCCTCATGGTCGACGATCGCGCCGCGGAACAGCGTGAGGCGTTCGGCGAGCGCCTGGGGCAGTGCGCGTACCGAGCGATCGGTGATCGGCAGGATTCGCTCGACCCGATCGATCTTGACCCCGAGCAGGTGCTTGTCCTCGAGGCGGAGGATGATGACGGCGCCGCCAGGGGCATCGGCGGCGCGGCCGGAAAGCCCAAACAGCGCGAGATCGTCGACGACCGGGACCTCCTGGCCGAGATAGGGGACGACGCCGATCCATTTGCTCTGCTGCGCGACACTGGGGCGAAGCTGGGCATTGGGGACGGTGGCGACGACGAGGCCGGCATCGAGCGCGAGATTGGCACCGGCGACCGAGACAAGCACGACCGCGCTGCGGCTGCCTGCACCGGCAGTTTCGGGCCCGTTCTTCTGCTCGCGGGCATGCGGCACGCCGGGCAGCGCGAGCACGGCGGCGGGATCGAGCAACCCGACCAGCGAATTGCCATAGGGAAAGCTGCTCGACACGATGCGAGGATCGTCGGCGGCGACGGTGAAGGGCTGGACCGAGTCGCGAGCGATGCGCGCGAGCCCCGAGACCGAATCCATCACGACACCGATCAGCGCCGATTCGTGGCGCAGGATCAGCACGACGCCGTGCGAATCCGCGCGCGGACCGAAGCCGAGTTGCTCGGCAACGTCGAGGACCGGGATCACTCGGCCGCGGATGACGATCGACCCCGCCGAGGCGCCTGCGCCCGAGAAGCTGGGCTGCAGCTTTTCGGGAAGCGGCACGACTTCGCGGACGTTGATCGCCGGCACCGCGAGATCGCGGCCGCACAGCCGGACGAGGCCGACGTCGAGCAGGCTGGGCTCGCTGTCGCAGGAGAGCGCGAGCGCGCCATCCGACGACGGCATCGGGAGCGTGTCGGCCGTGTCTAACTCGACGCCGGCCTTGGCCGCCTCCAGCACGGGGCTTGCATCGGCCGCGTTGAACGCGGCGGGCGCGTTCACCCGTGGGCCTGCGTCGAAGAGGCCGAGGCGAGCTCGCCGATCATATCGACGACCTTGAAGGTGACTTCTTCCTGGCTGTTGGCCGAATCGGCGATCTCGGTGATCGAACGCGCAGTCTTCTCGACGCTCTTGACGATGCCTTCGAATGCGGCGCGCGCAGTCTGCGAACGTTCAGTACCGTGGGCGACACGATCGCTCGACTCCTCGATGAGGCGCGAGATTTCGGTCGCGGCCTCGGCGCTGCGCTCGGCGAGCTTGCGGACTTCCTCGGCGACGACCGAGAAGCCGACGCCGTGCTCGCCCGCGCGCGCTGCCTCGATCGCGGCGTTGAACGCAAGCAGGTTGGTCTGGCTGGCGAGCTCGCCGATCACGCCGACGATCTTGGCGATCTGGCCCGACGACTTGCTGATCAACTCGATCGATTCGATCGCGTTGTTGATCGCCGCGCTGCCTTCGGTGGCGGCGCTCTCGGTCTCCTCGGCAAGCGCCGAGGCGCCCTGTGCACCTTCCGAAATGGTCGTGATCGACTTGGTCAGCTGGTTGACCATGCCGTGCATCTCCTGGCTCTTGGTCGCGATCTTGAGCTCGAGTTCGACCTGGGCCGAGATGTCATAGGCGTGCTTGATCACGCGGACCGGCTTTCCCGAAAGATCGTAGACCGGGCTGTAGCTAGCCTGGATATGAACGTCGCGGCCGTATTTGCCGAGCCGGTGGAAGCGGCCTGTGTGCGTCTCGCCATTGTTGAGGCGGCGCCAGAAGTCGCCATATTCCTTCGACTTCAGATATTCGGGCATGCAGAACATGCTGTGGTGCTGGCCGACGATCTCGCGCAGCGAATAGCCCATCACCGCGAGGAAATTGCCGTTGGCGGTGAGCACGTTGCCGTCGAGATCGAATTCGATCGTCGCCTGGCTGCGCTCAATCGCGTCGAGGCGGTTCTCCACTTCGATCGAACGGAGCTTGTCCTCGGTGACCTCCATCGCATAGGTGACGAGCTTGTAGGGCTTTCCGCAGGTATCCAGTATCGGATTCACGGTCGCGCGGATCCACACTTCGCGGCCGCCCTTGGCGATCCGCTTGAATTCGCCCGACAGGAACTCGCCCTGCGAAACGCCCTCCGCGCGCTGGCGATAGGCTTCGCTCGCCGCGATTTCGGGCGCGATCAGCATGCGCTGGTCCTTGCCGCGAAGCTCCTCGATCGAATAGCCGACCATCTTGAGGAAATTGTCGTTGGCATAGAGGATCGAGCCGTCGAGCGCGGTTTCAAGCACGCATTCGGCGCGGCTGATCGCGTCGACCTTGCCCTGGAACTCGAGATTCTTGAGCTTAGCGTCGGTCATGTCGGTGGTGTATTCGACGACCTTCCACGGCTTGCCGTCGAGGTCGAAGATCGGATTGAAGCTCGAATAGACCCAGAGCTCGCGGCCGTCCTTGGTGACGCGGCGAAAATCACTGGCCTCTGCCTCGCCGCGGCCCATCTTGTACCAGAACTGGCGATAGTCCTGGTGGATGTGACAGCCGGGATGCGTGGTCTCTTCGTGGTGAACGCCCTCGAGCTCGTCGCGACGATAGCCGAACATCGCGCAGAACATCTCATTGGCATAGAGCAGCTTGCCCGACAGGTCATATTCGGCGACGCCGTGCTGGCGGCCGACGGCCTCGACCTTGCCTTCGGCCTCGGCGGCGGCGAGACGCTGCGCAGTGACGTCCATTGCGTATTTGACGATCTTCACCGGGCGGCCGCGCAGATCGAGGATCGGATTGTACGTCGCCTGGATCCAGATTTCCTTGCCGCCCTTGGCAAGGCGCTTGAACGCACCCGAATGATATTCCCCGCGGCCGAGCTTTTCCCAGAACTGCGCGTATTCGGCCGAGCGTCCATGCTCGGCAGTGCAGAACATGCGGTGATGCTGGCCGGCGATCTCACCCAGCTTGTAGCCGGTGACGGCAAGGAAATTCTCGTTCGCGGTGAGCACATTGCCGGCGAGATCGAATTCGATCACAGCCTGGGCGCGGCTGATCGCGGAGAGCAGGCCCTCGTGCAGCATGCTTTCCTGCTTGGTCTCGGTGACGTCCATGGCGATCTTGACGATGCGCACGACGGTCTCGCCTTCGAGCACCGGATAATATTTGGCGCGGATCCACACTTCGCGGCCGTCGCGGGCGATGCGCTTGAACTCGCCGTCCTTGGCGTTGCCACTGCGCAGTCCGAGCCAGAACAGCTCATATTCCGAGCTGCTTGCGAAGCCCGCGTCGCAGAACAGGCTGTGATGCTGGCCGATCACTTCTTCGGGGCCATAGCCCATGAAGCTGAGAAAGAGCGCGTTGGCGCGCAGCACGGTGCCGTCGGGCGCGAATTCGATCACGGCCTGCGACTGGTCGAGCATGAGCCCGAGCTGGCGAAGCATGGCGTCGGCGTCCTGGCCCGAGGACTTGCCGAGAGTTTGGCGAGGTTGAACGGTCATGCAGCCTGAATCCTGAGCATGCCGGACAGGGTTGGCATCCGAAACAATCCCGAATGTCTACAAACGCCTGCCTGGAAACCATATTATAGGCGGCGGAAGAACCGGATCGGCCTTTAAGTAGAATTACGGGTAGCCTGCCGGATGTACTTCTAAAATGGGGGGAATCCGCTCTGGAATGGAACGGTCGCCTCCGTCTGCCATCAAGGAAGGGTTTTGGAGCCGGTAGCCTTTATTGGTCGCGATCCCCGCCACGCACGCATTGTTGATCGCCACGCCATGGATCGTGTCCGGCGCGAGCCCGCGGACGAAGAACTCGTTGATTTGGGCGCGCGAGGAGGCAGTGCAAGCAGGGTGCGATACGCAGGAAAAGTCTCACTTAGCCATCGGCCGTCCACGCGCGAATAGGCGCGACGGTTTCGCTAGATCTGCAGCCCGACCGCCTGTTGTGCCGCCTTGAGCGTAGGCGCGGCAAGCGCCTGGGCGCGCGCGGCGCTCTTGGCGAGATGGGCACCCACTTCGGCGCGATCGTCGAGCAGCCGGGTCAGCCGGTCGCGGATCGGGCCGAGCACCGATACGGCGAGATCGGCGAGTGCCGGCTTGAACGCGCCGAAACCCTGCCCGGCGAATTCGCTCACCACCGATTGCGGATCGCGATCCGACAACGCGGCATAGATCGTCACGAGGTTTTTCGCCTCGGCGCGTTCGGCCAGACCGTCAAAGCTCTCGGGAAGCGCCTCGGGATCGGTGCGCGCCTTGCGGAACTTCTGCGCGATCGTGTCGTCATCGTCGATCAGGTTGATCCGGCTCATGTCCGAAGGATCGGATTTGGACATCTTCGCGCTGCCGTCGCGTAGAGACATGATCCGCGGCGCGGCCTTGGAGATCAGCGGCTCGGGCAGCGGGAACAGCTCGACGCCGAAATCGGTGTTGAACTTGGCGGCGATGTCGCGGGTCAGCTCGAGATGCTGCTTCTGGTCCTCGCCGACCGGCACGTGCGTCGCCTGGTAGACAAGGATGTCGGCGGCCTGGAGCACCGGATAGGTGAACAGGCCGACGCTGGCGCCGTCACGGTTCCTGCCGGCCTTGTCCTTCCATTGCGTCATGCGGTTGAGCCAGCCCATCCGCGCGGTGCCCTGGAGGATCCAGCAGAGTTCGGCATGGGCGGGCACGCGCGCCTGGTTGAACAGGATCGAGCGGTCGTCGATCCCGGCGGCGAGCAGGGTTGCGGCCATCTCGATCGTCGAATTGGCGAGCTCTGCGGGCGTGATGTTGCCCGTGAGCGCGTGGAGATCGGCGAGGAAGAACAGGCATTCGCTGCCGTCCTGCACGGCGTCCTGCATCGCGACCCACTGCTTGATCGCCCCGAGATAATTGCCGAGGTGGAGATTGCCGGTGGTCTGGATGCCGGAAATGACGCGCATCTGGGGTCCTTGGATTTACGAGGTGCGGCGGCGCCGGAGCAGCGCCTTGACGTCCGATAGGCGGAACGCGCCGGTTGCGAAACAGGCAAGGCCGTAGATCGCGCAGCCCGCGCCGACGAGGACGATCAGCGCGCCGTAACGCTCGACCATCGAGGCCGAGAGCCAGGGATCGAGCAGCCGATCGAAACCGAATAGGGCCAGACCCATCAGCAAGGCGGCGAGGACGAGGCGGGGGACGCGGCGCTTGAGCTGCGCGTCGGCAGTGAAATGGCCGCGGGCGTGGAGCGTGCGATAGAGCATGACGATGTTGACCGTCGAGGCCAGCGCGGTCGCCAGCGGTGGTCCGACATGGCCGATCAGCGGGATCAGGAGGAGGTTCGCGGCGATGTTCACTACGACCGACCAGATCGCATAGCGCACCGGGGTGCGGGTATCCTGCCTGGCATAATAGCCCGGGGTCAGCACCTTCACGAGCACATAGGAGGGCAGCCCGATCGAGAAGCCAGCGAGCGCCATCGCGCAGGCGCGGGTGTCGGCGGCATCGAACTGGCCATATTGGAACAGCCCGCGGACGATCGGCTCGGCCGCCACGATCAGCGCGACCATCGCCGGCAAGGTGAGGAACAGCGCGAGCTCCATGCCGCGGTTCTGCGTTTCCATCGCCTCGGCCTCGCGGCCCTGGCCGAGCAGGCGCGAGATGGTGGGGAGCAGAATCGTGCCCAGGCCGATGCCGATCATGCCGAGCGGCAGCTGGTTCAGCCGATCGGCATAATAAATGTAGGACAGCGAGCCTGACGCCAGAAGGCCGCCAGCGAGCGCGCTGGAGATCAGCAGGTTGATCTGCGACGCGCCGGCGCCCGCGGCGGCGGGGAGGATCAGCGCCATCAGCCGTTTGACTTCGGGATCGAGCCGCGGCCGGCGCGGGCGCAGCGACACGCCGGCGCGGCGGCAGGCGAGCGCCAGCCAGCCGAGCTGGAGCAGACCACCCACCGGCACGGCGATCGCCTGGGCGCGCGCGGTCTCGAACGGATCGCCGTTGAAGAAGACCAGCGCCGAGACCATCGCGATGTTGAGCAGGATCGGCGCCGCGGCATTGACCCAAAACTTATCGAGCGAATTGAGGATGCCGCCGAGCAACGATGCGAGGCTGATCAGCATCAGATAGGGGATGGTGTAGCGCGACAGTTCGACTGCGAAAGCAAACTGATCGTGCGTCGGATGCTGCTTATGGAAGCCGAGCGACATGGCCCAGGTCAGCGGCCATGCTGCGATCAGCATTGCTGCGGTCAGCACCAGCAGGATCGCAAATAGCACCGCCAATGCGCGCTCGGCAAAGGCGAGGCCCGCGGGCATGCCTTCCTCGCCGACCTTGCGGTTGAACATCGGGATGAATGCGGCGGAGAAGGCGCCTTCCGCGAACAGCGCGCGGAACATGTTGGGCAGGCGGAACGCGATGGTGAAAGCGTCCGAGGCGAAGCTGGCGCCGACATAGCGCGCCTGGAGCGAATCGCGGACCAGCGCGAGGACGCGGCTGGCAAGGGTGAGCCCGCCGACCGAACCGAGGCTGCGCGCGAGCTTCACGTCGCGGCAGCCGACAGAAATTCAGGAGAGGGGCCCCGGCTTTCGCCGGGGTGACGATGGTTGGTCACTGGCCCGTCCCCTGACGCGTGATCAGGCGTTGCCGGCCTGCTCGCCTTCGGCGAGGCTCTGCTGCTGCGCGCGCTGCTGCAGATAGATGCCGCCGAAATCGATCGGCTCGAGCAGCAGCGGCGGGAAGCCGCCGTCGCGCACGGCATCGGCGAGCACGCGGCGCGCGAAGGGGAAGAGGATACGTGGCGCTTCGCCGAGCAGGAAGGCGTCGAGCTGGTCGGCAGGGATGTTGCGGAGCGCGAACAGCCCGGCATAGGACAGATCGACGACGAAGGCGACCTGGCTCTCGGCCTGGGCGCGAACGTCGATCTTGAGGACGACTTCATAGACGTCTTCGGCGACCTGACCCGAGCCGATGTTGAACTGGACGTCGATCGCCGGGGCGGTCTGCGACTGGAACACGGCAGGTGCGTTGGGGTTCTCGAACGAGAAGTCCTTCACATATTGCGACAGGACGCCGGCGGCCGGCGCCGTGTCGGCGCCATTGGCTACGGGCTCGCCAAATTCGGCGCCGGTTTCGTTCTCTGCCATCGATTCCTCTTTTTGCGGAAAGTTTACCGCCCATCGGGCGTTTGGTCGCAAGCGCGCCTAGCAGGGGCTCGGCGCCAGTTCAATCGGCGGCGGATTGTCCCCGATTTGAAACCGGCGCCGTCCCGGCCTATGTACGCTTATAAGTGAGGCTTCGGAGGCTCAGTGTTTTACGTCATCCTGTTCGCAATGGTCGCCGGTTTCCTGGCGCTCCGCCTCTACTCGGTGCTTGGCAAGCGCACGGGGCATGAGCAGCCGCTTCCGAAACCCGCGGAGGAGCGCGTGGCGCCAGCACCGCTCGCGCGCACCATCGACGTGACGCCGGAGGTGCGCGACGGCGGCAGCCGCGCGATCAACTCAGGCGCCGAAACCGGGCTGCGCGCGGTCGTCTCGGCGGATTCGAGCTTCGACGTGGCGCAGTTCCTCGAAGGATCGAAAGCGGCCTATCGCATGATCCTCGAAGCCTTTTGGAAAGGCGACGAGGAAACGCTGGCCTGGCTGGTCGAGGATGATGTGCGCCAGGGCTTTTCCGAAGCGATCGCGGCGCGCCGCGAAGCCGGGCATGTGCTCGACAACCGGCTGGTGGTGATTGATCGCGCGGCGATTTCGGAGGCCTCGGTCGAGAACCGAGTCGCCAAGATCGCGGTGCGCTTCGACGCCGACATTGCCGCGATCACGCGTGACAAGGACGGCAATGTCGTCGCCGGCTCGATGAGCGACGCCGTCGAGACGCACGACGTGTGGACCTTCGCGCGCAACCTGCGTAGCGACGATCCCAACTGGAAGCTCGTCGAGACCGACGAAGCGTAACTAAGAGGGACGCCATGCGCGCTTGGGGGGTAGTCGCGCTCGCGACGCTGTTGGGCGCGTGCTCGGGCGGGCTGGTTCCGCCCCCGAGCGGGGCGGGGCCCGCGCCGCGCGAGACTCCCGCGCCAGGCCGCACGTCTGCACTTCCCGAAACCCCGTCGCAGCTGCCGGTGCGTCAGCCGATCGCGGCGACGCCGTTGCCGCCTGTCGTTGCGCCTGCGGCACCTGCCACGGCGACGACTGCGTTGGCGGCGGGGATCGTCGCAGGGCCGGGCATCGACACGCTGCCGATCGGCCAGCAAGGAGCGGAGCGCGCACTTGCCGCTTTCCGGTTGAGCTGCAGTTCGCTCCAGCGCCGTACCGATTCGACCGGGCTCACGCGCGGCAGCGACTGGGCGCCGGCATGTGTGGCAGCGCAGAACGTATCGGCGCGAGACGCCATCGCGTTCTTCCAGCGCAATTTCGAGACCGTCCAGGTCGCCGACGGAAAAGCCTTCGCCACCGGCTATTACGAACCCGAGATTCACGGGTCGCGTGATCGCCGGCCCGGTTATGAGGTGCCGATCTACGGCGTGCCGAAGGACATCATCGAGGCCGATCTCGGACTGTTCTCCGACGACCTCAAGGGCAAGCGCATCCGCGGCCGCGTCGACGGCAGCAAGTTCGTGCCCTATTTCGATAGGACCGCGATCGAAGACGGCGCTCTCGAAGGGCGCGCGCCGATCATTGCCTGGGCGGCCGATCCCGTCGAGATCTTCTTCCTCCAGGTCCAGGGGTCGGGGCGACTGCGGCTGCCCGATGGCGGGGTGATGCGGATCGGATATGCCGGGCAGAACGGCCGCGACTATACCGGCATCGGCAAGCTGATGAAGGACCGCGGGCTGCTCGCCCCGGGCCAAACCTCGATGCAGGGGATCATGGCCTATCTGCGCGAGCATCCCGAGGAAGGCCGCGCGATCATGCGCGAAAATAAGAGCTTCGTGTTCTTCAAGGAATTGACCGGGGCCGGGCCGCTCGGCGCGATGGGGCATCCAGTGACCGGCTGGACCAGCGTTGCGGCGGATCCCAAGTTCGTGCCGCTGGGTGCGCCGCTGTTCCTGTCGATGGATCGCACCGACGCGACCGGCATCTGGGTGGCGCAGGATACCGGCGGCGCGATCAAGGGCGCCAACCGCGTCGATACCTTCTGGGGCGCGGGCGATGACGCGCGGGCGATCGCGGGCGGGATGTCGGCGCGGGGCACCGCGTGGCTGCTGCTGCCGAAGGGTACGCTGGCACGGCTTCAGCCGGTGCCTGTCACCGCGCCGTGAAACGCAAGCTTGCGCCCGAGGAAGCGTTGCTGTGGAAGCGCGTGATTGCCTCGGTGACGCCGATGCCGGGAAAGCGCGTCGAGGCGGGGCGCCCCGCGCTTCCCGATAAGGATGCGCGGGACGCGCGCGCCAACGCGGCTAAGCCCGCCCCTGCGCCGCGTGCCGCGCCCGCAGACAAGACCGTCCTTCGCCCCAATCCCGCACCGCCCAAGAAGGAGGCGAGCAACACGCTCGACGCCTCCTGGGACCGCCGGCTCGGTCGCGGGCTGGTGTCGCCCGATTCCTCGATCGACTTGCATGGGCACAGCCTGGCCTCGGCCTATGACCGGCTCGATCACGGGCTCGATTTCGCGATCCGGCGCGGCGATCGGGTGCTGCTGCTCGTCACCGGCAAGCCGCCGCGTGCCGAATCTGAGCGGCCGCATGCCCGCGGCGCGATCCGTGCGGCGGTGGGCGATTGGCTCGCCTCGTCGCGGCATTCGGACAAGATCGCGGCGGTTCGCGGCGCGCATCCGCGGCATGGCGGCACTGGTGCGCTTTATATCGTGCTGCGGCGCCCGCGACTGCCTGCGCCGGGAAATTCTTAACTTATATCTGCGACGGTGCTTGCCGAGATAAGGGGTTAGGCAAGGCCGAAGGTGGAAGGATTTTCGCTCAAGAGCCGCGCCGTCGCATTTGCGATGTGCGCCGGGGCCGTGGCGTTCATTCTCGCCATCGCCGCCGCTGCGCCGGGTGAAATCACTGCCGACACCGCCGGCCGCGGGCTGATCGCCGCGATCGTCTGCGGAGTGATGTGCTGGGCCTCGGCCGAGCGCACGATTTCCGCCACTGCCGGCGCGATCGACGCCGCGATCGAACGCCTGTCGCGCGCCGCCAATGGCGATCTCGAAGGCGAAGTCCCCGAGGAGGTGCGCCGCTGCGTGCCGCCGCTGGCGCACGCAATGGAGGGACTGTTTCACCAGCTCCACGCCAATCTCGACAGCGTCCAGCGGCTGGCGATGTTCTGCCCGGTCACCGGGCTCGCCAACCGCACCAATTTCCGCCGCACCGCCGAGCGCGCCCTTGCCGAGTTGCCGCCCGGCACGGTGGCGGCGCTCTATTTCATCGATCTCGACCGGTTCAAGATCGTCAACGACACGATGGGCCATGCCACAGGCGATGTGCTGCTAGGCATGGTCGCCAACCGGCTGCGCGCGGCCGCCGATCGCTTCGCCGCCGAGATGGGCGGGCGTGCGCCGCTGATCGGGCGGCTGGCCGGCGACGAGTTCACGATGTTCTTCCCCGAGCTCGGCCATGTCCGCGATGCCGAGCGGATCGGGCGCGGTATCCTCTATGCGCTGTCGGAGCCGTTCGATCTTTCCGATCAGGAAATCTCGGTCGGCGCGTCGATCGGGATCGCGCTGCGGCCACGGCACGGCACCACGCTGCACGACCTGATGCGCGCCGCGGACGCCGCGATGTACCATGCCAAGGCGCAGGGCCGCGGGCGTGCCGAACATTTCACCGAGGCGCTGGCCAACGAGATGGCGGAGCGCGTCCAGCTCGAGAGCGATTTGCGCGCGGCGATCGACAAGAACGAATTCGCGCTGGTCTTCCAGCCCAAGGTCAGCGCGCAGGACGGGCGGATCGTGGGAGCGGAGGCGCTGCTGCGCTGGCGGCATCCCGGCGGGCTCAAGCTGCCCGGCGAGTTCATCCAGCGCGCCGAAGAGAGCGGCCTGATCGTCGATATCGGCGAATGGGTGGTGACGAGCGTCGCCGAGACGATCTCGCGCTGGGGCCGGCTGGGGCTCGAGCAGCGCCTCGCCGTCAACATCAGTCCGCGCGAGATCGATCATGCCAGCTTCTTCCACCGCCTGCGCGAGGCGATGCTGGCGGCGCAGGCGCCGGCGAGCCTGCTCGAGCTCGAGATCAGCGAGACCTTGGCGATGCACTGTTCGGGCGACGTGATCGACGCGATCACCTTGCTGCGCGCCGATGGTGCGACGGTGGCGATCGACGATTTCGGCACGGGCTATTCGAACCTTGCCCGCCTGCGCCAGCTGCCGGTCGACCGCGTCAAGCTCGACCGCAGCCTGATCGAGCATGTCGCCGACAAGCCGGAGGCACGGACGATCGCCCAGGCAGTGATCGGGCTGATCCACGGTCTCAACTGCGAAGCGGTGGCCGAAGGCATCGAGAGCGAGGCCCAGGCCGCGGTGCTCCGCGTGATCGGCTGCGACGTGCTGCAGGGCTATGCCATTGCCGAGCCGATGCCCGAACAGGCTTTCCTGCAATGGGCCACTGCCACCGAGCGATCGCGCCTCGCCAGCTAGAGCCGGCGCAACACCTCTTCATAGACATCGGCGAGCGCGGCGAGATCGGCGAGCGCGACGGCCTCGTCGAGCTTGTGCATCGTCGCGTTGATCAGGCCGAATTCGGCGACCGGGCAGAGCTTGACCAGATAGCGTGCGTCCGACGTGCCGCCGGTGGTCGAGAGCTCGGGAGTGACGCCCAGTTTGGCGAGGATCGCGTCGGCGAGGAGCGTCGACAGGCGGCCGGGCGCAGTGAGGAACGCCTCGCCATAGACGGTGCCGCGGACCTGGGCGGAGGGGGCATGACGGCGGACGATCGCCTCGATGCGGGAGACCAGATCGGCGCCGTTCTGCTCGTCGTTGAAGCGGATGCTGAGCCGCGCGCTGGCGTTGCCGGGAATGACGTTGGTCGCCGGATTGCCGGTGTGGATATCAGTGACTTCGATGTTCGACGCCTGGAACCACGCATTGCCGGTGTCGAGCTCGACGCCTTCGATCTCGGCGAGCGCGGCGACCAGGCGGGGGATCGGATTGTCGGCGAGATGGGGGTAGGCGACATGGCCCTGCCTGCCGGGCACGTCGATCCACACCACCACCGAGCCGCGACGGCCGATCTTGATCGTGTCGCCGAGCCGGTGCGCCGAAGTCGGTTCGCCGACCAGGCACATGTCGGGCTTGATCCCGCGCTCGGCCATCCGCTCGATCAGCCTGGGCGTGCCATAGGTGGCGGGGCCTTCCTCGTCGCCGGTGATGATCAGGCTGAGCATATTGCCCTCGGGCACGCGCCCCGCAGCGGCGACGAAGGCGGCGATCGCGCCCTTCATGTCGACCGCGCCGCGACCATAAAGCAAGCCGTCCCGAACCTCGGGCGTGAAGGCGCCGCTGGTCCAGCCCGGGCCGGGGGGCACGACATCGAGATGGCCGGCAAAAGCGAGATGGGTGCCGCCGGAGCCACGGACGGCGAGGAGGTTCTCGACCGGGCCGTCGGGGGCCTCGCCCTCGATGAAGCGCTCGACCTTGAAGCCGAGCGGGAGCAGTGCGGCTTCGAGCACGTCGAACACTGCGCCGCGGGCCGGCGTGACGCTTTCGGCGGCGATCAACGCCTTGGTTAGTTCGACGACGTCGGGCACAATGCCTCCCAATTGCAACGGAGGGGCCATTGCCCAAGCTTGACCTCGATACAATCCCGCAGACCAACGCCACCGGCTATCCGGCGCCGTTCGACGCGCCGGTGCAGGGGCGCTGGTATCGCAGGCTCGCGCCGCCGAGCGGGCTCACCGCGATGGGCGCGAGCCATGTTACGCTCAAGCCAGGTGCGTGGTCGTCGCAGCGGCACTGGCATGACGACGAGGACGAGCTGGTCGTCATGCTGGCAGGCGAGGCGGTGCTGGTCGAGGATGGCGGCGAGACGTTGCTGCGCGCCGGCGACTGCGCGACCTTCCCCAAGGGGCGCGCCGATGGCCATCACTTGCAGAACCGCAGCGACGCCGACTGCGTGTTCGTCGCCGTCAGCGCGGGAGGGCGCGGCGGCGGCGAATATCCCGACATCGACATGCGCTTCACTCCCGAGGGCTATTCCCACAAGGACGGGACGCCCTACGACACCAAGCGGATACCCTAGCCCGGTTACGCCGTCTCCGGCTTCTCGAACTGCTCGATCACCCAATCCTCTTCCTGCGCGCCGGCGATCCAATCCTGCAGGAAGGGATGCTGGAGCACCGAGAGCATATAGGTTTGGGCGAAGCGGGGGACGGGAAGCGAATAGGTGACGATCCGCGTCACCACGGGCGCGAACATGATGTCGACCGCGCCGAACGCGCCGAACAGGAAATCGCCACCGTCGCCGTGGCGGGCGCGGGCCTGGGCCCAGAGCTCCATGATCCGGGCGAGATCCTGACGGACGTCGTCGTCGACCGGGGCGGGCGGATAGACCTGGCGGATGTTCATGCTGTGCTTGCGGCGCAGCGCAGTGAAGCTGGAATGCATCTCCGCCGCCATCGAGCGGGCCATGGCGCGGGCGGCCATGTCTTCGGGCCAGAACCGGGTATTGCCGGTCTTGTCGTTGAGATAGTCGACGATCGCCAGGCTATCCCACACCACCGCCTCGCCATCCCAGAGGATCGGCACCTTGCCCGAGGACGGCGCGAACTCGGCACCTTCGCGGCGCTTGTCCCAGGCCTCGTCATAGAGCGGGACGACGACTTCCTCGAAGGGAAGTCCCGCTTGCTTGCAGGCGAGCCAGCCGCGCAGCGACCAGGAGGAATAGGCCTTGTTGCCGATGATGAGCTTCATGGCGCCCGGATAGCCGGGCTGGAGCGAACGGGCAACGCCGGGCTCGCTTGACGATGTTGACGCGAATACGGGGTTGGCGGTGCTTGGGGGGCTGGCTGTCATGGCGCCATCTTCCGGCATAGCGGATGTGTAGGTCAGCGATAAAGATCGTTGGTCGTCAATCGTTTATCGGCATCGCACGCCGCGACTAACGCGGCTTGCCAGGGCGTGCTTGCCAGTCACCGGTTGATGCATATACATGATGCGTATGCATCAAGAGTCCTTTGGCCCCGGCTGTGCTTCGACGATGCTCCGCAAGGCATCGCGCGCCGTGGCCCGCGCCTATGACGAGGCGCTGGCACCGCACGGCATGACGACTGCGCAATTCGCCATCCTGCGCCATGTCGCGCGCGGCCAGCCGCTGGCGCTGAGCCGGCTGGCGGAGGAACTGGTGATGGACCGCAGCTCGCTCTATCGCGCGATCGCGCCGATCGAGGCGCGTGGCTGGATCCTGACCGGCGCGACCGGCGGTCGCACCAAATATGCGGTGCTGACACGCGAAGGCGCCGCGGCGATGCAGGCGGCCGAACCCGACTGGCATGGCGTTCAAAAGCGCATCGAGGCCGAGCTCGGCGGGGTCTGGACTGGACTCGAATTCGCGCTGGGCGCCGTGACGCGCAGCGCAGAACGGGTGCGGACTGAGCGGGTCGGGACCGAACGGACGAGGAAGGCGAGATGACAGCATTGATGGCGCGGCTGCCGGTGGGTGCGCGGGGCTATGCGGCTATCGCCGCCGCCGTGACCTTCCTCGCGCTGCTCGCCTCGGCGGGGCTGCGATCGGCGCCCGGGGTCATGATGCTTCCGCTCGAGCTGCATTTCGGCTGGGACCGCGCGACGATCTCGGCCGCGGCGGCGATCGGAATCCTGCTCTATGGGCTGATCGGCCCGTTCGCAGCGGCGCTGATGCTGTCGTTCGGGATCAAGCGGACGATGCTCGCCGGGCTGGTGCTGATGTCTGCATCGACGCTGGCCAGCCTGTGGATGACCGCGCCCTGGCAATATGTGCTGAGCTGGGGGGTGGTTTCGGGCGTGGGCAGCGGCGCTGTCGCCTCGGTGCTCGGCGCGGCGGTGGTCAATCGCTGGTTCGCAACGCGCCAGGGGCTGGTGATGGGTATGCTGACCGCCAGCACCGCGACCGGCGCACTGGTGTTCCTGCCGCTGCTCGCCTGGCTGGCGCAGGGCGGGGCGTGGCGGCCGGTGGCCCTGGCAGTGTCGATCGCGACGGCGGCGATGATCCCGCTGGTGCTGTTCTTCCTGCCCGAGCGGCCGCAGGACGTGGGGGTGCGGCGGTTCGGCGAGACCGAAGACAGCGCCCCGCCGGCGCCGCTCAAACAGGCGGCGACCCCGGCGCTTGCGTTTACCGCGCTGGCAGGCGCGGTGAAGACGCCGATGTTCTGGCTGCTGTTCGGCACTTTTTTCGTCTGCGGGCTGACCACCAACGGGCTGGTGGGGACGCACATGATCGCGTTTTGCGGCGACCATGGCATCGCCCCGGTCCAGGCGGCGGGGCTGCTTTCGCTGATGGGATTGTTCGACCTGTTCGGGACGACCGCCTCGGGGTGGCTGACCGACCGCTATGATCCCCGGAAACTGCTGTTCGTCTATTACGGGCTGCGCGGGCTCTCGCTGTTGGCATTGCCGTTTCTCGATTTCGGCGCGCCCAGCCTGTTCCTGTTTGCGGTCTTCTATGGCCTCGACTGGATCGCGACGGTGCCGCCGACGGTCAAGCTGGCCAACCTCCATTTCGGCGAGCGCGAGGCGCCGATCGTGTTCGGCTGGGTGATGGTGGGCCACCAGCTCGGTGCGGCGACCGCGGCATTCGGCGCCGGCGCGGTGCGGGCATGGACCGGGAGCTACACGCCGGCCTTCCTGGTGGCGGGCGCCTTCGGGCTGGCGGCGGCGGTGGCGATGGTGCTGGGGCGGACCGATCGGCGGGTGATGGCTGCCGGTTGAAGGGATGTCGACGGGAGCGCGTCAGCCCAGCCGGACAGGTTGCCGATGCGCTTCCCGTGTACTCATGGGCCGCGTTCTCATCACCGATTTAGCGTAGCTTCCGCTGTGCCGATCACTTTCTTTGCTCCGCGAACATATGTGAAAGCGACGGCCAATTCGCGACCCGAAGGGCCATAGACGCGCCCGGCCCATCTGCCCGAGCCGCCGTCCGAGGTGGTCAGCGTGCCTGCAATCTGGCTGGTCTGCCCGACAAAGTCGCCACTGAAGTTCAGGGTGATGGTTGAAACCGGTGCGCCGATAATCTGGCTTTGGGCGCTGACGATCGATGCCGTCACCGACCGGGACGCGAAGTCGACATTGAACCCGCCGCTCTGCGCCAGCGCCGTGTAGGAATCGCGGGACCCTGCCGTGAGCCCATATTCAGAGGCGATCGTGGCGTACGCTGCCGAGCCGCTCGCCGGTATATCGGTTGCCACGGTCGCGGTGCCGCTGACAAACCGGCGATCCATGATCCTGGTTTCGCCGGCGCCGAGCGCGGTGTTGACGTGTTGGGTCGCGCCGATCGTATAGGTGAGTTCGGCCCGCAGGCCGCCCATCGATGGACCAGGCTTGAAAAGCGCCAGCGAGCGCTCGGGAGTGCCATAGGAGATGGCGTTGCTACTCTGCGCGGCGGGCGAGGTGTAGGTATCCGAAGCGACGTTGAAGATGGAGATGGTGGTCGCCTGGGTGGCCGCAACATATCTTGCATAGGCGAGTGCCCCGAGGTCGAGCAGCTTCACATCCACCGACTCATAGGTAGATCCGTTGAAGACGCTCGAAATTTCCGCGCCGAACAGGGCGAACTCACGATCGCGCGTCAGATCGAACGCGATATCGTAGCTGGCAGGATCGACGGGAGTCGGCGTCGGGGTGGCGGAGGCCGGCGGGGACGGGGTCGGGGTGGCGGCGATCGGCGTCGATGGTGCAGTGGAGCCTCCACCGCCGCCGCCGCACGCGGCCAGGCTGAGAACAGCAGTGGCACCCATAATCCCAATGGCACGCATTGCAGTTCCCCCGCCCAAGTCCATGCATTCGAAACACTATTATTTGCTAAAGGTCCTTGTTTTCGACCTGCTTTGCAACAGGGTTTACTATCCTGTTCCTTCGGCTGCGATAAACCGCCACCCCAAAGCAGCGCGCAGGCAGCGCATTCATAACGGGAAGACTCTAAATCCGATCGCTTGCTTGCGCCTCGTCCCGGCACGCGGCACAAAAGTCATGGGCAGGAGGGGGATTTCATGCGGGGCATTGCGCGGCTTTTGCTGGCGACTGTGGCGCTTGGCGCGCCGATGGAAGCGGGCCAGGCGCAGGAGGCGGCCAAGCCGGCGGCGTCCGCGGTGCATTACGATACCGAAGTCTTTGCCCAGGTGCCGGCGTTCGAGAGCCCGAGCCTCTCGCCGAGCGGCAAGGCGGTCGCCGGCAAGATCGGCATGGGCGGGAACCAGTATTTCGCGATCGTGCCGCTGGACGGCGGCGACCGGCGGATGATCGCTACCGGCGAGATTGACCTCAACTGGTGGCGCTGGGTCAATGACGAGTGGCTGGTGCTCGGCGTCGGGCAGCTCGTGCCGGTGCAGGGCGACGAATGGTATGTGCGGCGCGCCTTCGGCGTGTCGGCAAAGACCGGCAAGGTCGTCAAGCTCGCTTCGGCCGAGGCCGGGCAGAATGCCGACGACGTGCTGTGGTATGCCGATGACGGCACGCCGCGGGTGCTGATGGCGTCGCAGAGTTCGATCTATCGCGATGAGGCCGGCTTTTGGCCCGATGTCTGGGAAATCGACATATCGACCGGCAAGCGCAAGAAGGTGCAGCTCGGTCGCGAAGGCGTGTGGAACTGGTACGCCGACGGCGCCGGCACTGTCCGCATGGGGATCGGCATGAGCGACGACGGGCGGAACCGCCGCGTGCTCTACCGCGACGGAGGGCGCGGCGACTTCAAGGTGATCGACAAGGCGCGGACGCATCGTGACACGCTGACGGTGCCGGCGCTGTTCCTCAAGGAGCCAGGCAAGGCGCTGACGATCAGCGATGACGAGAACGGCTATTCGGCACTCTATGAGCTTGACCTCCACACGCTCGAGCGCGGCAAGCAGCTGTTCGCGACCAAGGGCTATGACATCGGCGGGATCGAGGGCGACGCGACCGGCTTTGGCTATACCGGGGTCGCGGTGCTGCAGGATCGGCCGGGCGTCGTGTGGACCGATCCCGAGATGGCGGCGATGCAGGAGACCATCGCCGGCAAGATCCAGGGCGGCGCGCCGCGGATCGTGTCGCTGAGCCGCGATCGCAAGACCGCGCTCGTCCATGTCGGCGGAGTCGACGCGCCCGGGGCTTATTTCGTCTATTCCGCCGCGGATGGCGGGATGCTTCTGCTGAGCACCAACAACAGCGCGATCGGGCTCAAGCGGCTGCATCCGGTGCGCACCATCCGCTACAAGGCGCGCGACGGGCTGGAGATCGCGGCGGTGCTGACGCTGCCGCGGACGACCACCAGGAACGCGGCGCTAATCGTGATGCCGCATGGCGGGCCGTTCGCGCGCGATGCCGAGGAATGGGACTGGTGGACCCAGTTCCTCGCCGATCGTGGCTATGCGGTGATCCAGCCCAATTATCGCGGCTCGTCGGGCTATGGCACGCCGTTCACCGACAAGGGGCAGGGCCAGTGGGGCCTGGCGATGCAGGACGATCTCAACGACGCAGTGGACGCGCTTGCCAAGGAAGGGATCGCCGATCCCAAGCGGGTCTGCATGGTCGGCGCATCCTATGGCGGCTATGCAGCGATGCGGGCGGCGCAGCGCGACGGCAAGCTCTATCGCTGCGCGGTGTCCTTCGCCGGCGTGTCCGATCTCAACCGGATGCAGCGGCACAACAGCGACTTCCTGGGCGCAGGCGCGCGCAAGGACTGGCTCAAGATGCAGGCGCCGGACCTGAAGGGCGTGTCGCCGATCAACTTCGCCAAGGACTTCTCGATTCCCCTGCTGGTGGTGCACGGCAAGAAGGACCGGGTGGTTCCGATCGCCCAATCGCGCGAGCTGGTCGAGGACCTGCGCGCGGCCGGCAAGGACGTGACTTATATCGAGCAGCCCGAGGCCGATCACCATTTCACGCGCGGCGAGGACCGGCTGCAATTCTTAAAGGCGCTGGAGGCGTTTCTGGCGAAGCACAACCCGGCCTGACGGATCAGGCCTTCACATAGATCCACGCGCGGATGCCCGAGGCCAGGACGGCGCTTTCGCGGCGATAATTCTCGCTCTCATAGACGTCGGCGGCGGCGATCTCCGCCGCGGTGAGGCGAAAGACCCTGCCTGGGATCGGATCGGCGCCCGCTTCCGCCGGCACCAGCGCGCGGTGGATTTCGATGCCGCTCGCTGCGAGGACGTGCGGATCGCGGATCTGGATATCCACGACGCGATAGCCGTGGAGCATGTCGTCTTCCCCTTCGAGCAGGCGGCCGAATTGCGCCTGCTGGACGCTTTCGAGCTGGAGCGTGCCGTAGGAAAAGAGCCGTTCGGTCAAGCGGCCTAGCCGATCGCTTCGAGCACCGCGGCGCGCAGTTCGGGGATGCCCATGCCCTTTTCGCTCGAGGTGACGATCAGGCCAGGGTGCGCAGCGGGGCGCTTGCGTGCCTCTTCCTCGGTGCGCAGGCGGACGTCCTCGAGCTCGGTCGCCTTGATCTTGTCGGCCTTGGTAAGGACGACGCGATAGCTGACCGCGGCGGCATCGAGCATGTCGAGGATTTCGCGATCGACGTCCTTGATGCCGTGGCGGCTGTCGATCAGCACCAGCGAGCGCTTGAGCACATGGCGGCCGCGCAGGAAGTCGTTCACCAGATAGCGCCAGCGGCGGACCATGTCCTTGGGCGCCTTGGCGAAGCCATAGCCCGGCATATCGACGAGGCGGAACAGCGGCGGCTCGCCGACGTCGAAATAGTTGAGCTCCTGGGTGCGCCCCGGCGTGACTGAGGTACGCGCCAGGCTGTTGCGCCCGGTGAGCGCGTTGAGCAGCGACGACTTGCCGACGTTCGACCGCCCGGCGAACGCGACCTCGGGCACCACCGGATCGGGGAGGTGCTTGAGCTCGGGCGCCGATTTGAGGAAGCTGATCGGGCCGGCAAAACGCTTCCGCGCGGCCTCGATCTGCTCTTCGGTGAAGCTGGTCACTTCGCCTTCGCTTCCTTCTTGACCGGTTCCTTGAGCGCCGGGTGGCGCGCGTAGAGGAACTGCTGCTGCAGCACAGTCAGGCAGTTCGAGGTGATCCAGTAGATCTGCAGGCCGACCGCGAACGGCGCCATCATGAACATCAGCATCCACGGCATGATCGCGAAGATCTGCTTCTGCATCTCGTCCATCGGCGCCGGATTGAACTTCATCTGGAAGAACATCGACACGCCGAGCAACACCGGCACCACGCCGATCGCCAGGAACGAGGGCGGGGTGAAGTGGAGATAGCCGAACAGGTTGAGGATCGTCGCGGGATCGGGCGCCGAGAGATCGTGGATCCAGCCGAAGAAGGGCTGGTGGCGCATTTCGATCGTGAGCAGCAGCACCTTGTAGAGCGCGAACATAATCGGGATCTGGAGCAGGATCGGCAGGCAGCCCGCGAGCGGGTTCACCTTCTCGTCCTTGTAGAGCTTCATCACCTCCTGCTGCTGGCGCTGCTTGTCGTCCTTGTAGCGCTCCTGCACCGCCTTCATCTTGGGCTGGAGCAAGCGCATCTTCGCCATCGAGGCGAACTGCTTCTGGGCGATCGGGAAGAGCAGGCCGCGGATCGTGATCGTCAGCAGGATGATCGCGATGCCGAAATTGCCGACGAGGTGGAAGAGCCAACCGAGATAGTAGAAGATTGGCTTTTCGAGGATCTGGAACCAGCCCCAGTCGATCGCATTGCCGAAATGTGCGACGCCGAGCGACGACTCGTAGTGATCGAGCGCGCGGACTTCCTTGGCGCCGGCGAACACATGGCTCGTAGTCACGATGCGCTTGCCCGCCGGAATCTCGATCTTGGGCAGCGCGGCATCGGCCTGGAAGGTGTCGCCCTGGGCAGGGCGGAAGGCCGCGTTCACTTGGAGCTTTTGATCGGGGATCAGCGCCGATAGCCAATATTTGTCGCCGAAGCCGATCCAGCCGCCCTTCACGTTGAAGGCGTTCTCGCCGGCCTTGGCGCTAGTCCCGAAAATCTTGCTGAAGAAGCCGGGCTCCTGACCCTCCAGATTTTTGTAGCTGATGTCGTAATTCGCGCCGTTGGCGAAGGCGCCAAGCGGGCCGATGTGGTTGGTCCAGCTATCGGGATCGGTCGGCACGCCAGTGCGAGACAACAGCGAATAGGGACGGACCGAGACAGGTGCCGAACCGAGGTTCGCCACCGACTGTTCGGCAGTGAAGAGATAGTTGTCGTCGACTGAGAAGCGGACCGAGAAGCGCTGGCCGGTGGAGTTGTCCCAGCGCAGCGTAACCGGCGTGCCCGGCTTGAGCACCGTGCCATCGGCCTCGAACACGGTATCCTTGGTCGGCACCGCGACGCCGCCGGCGATCCAGCCGAAGCCGGCGAAATAGGCGCCCTTGGTGCCCGAGGGCGAGAACAGGGTGACGGCCGGCGAGTTCTTCGCCACCGTTTCCCTGAATTTGGGCAGTTGCAGATCGTCGATCCGCGCGCCTTTCAGGTTGATCGAGCCGCGCAGCGCGGGCGTGTCGATGGCGACGCGCGGGCTTTCGGCGAGCACGGCGGCGCGATCGCGCAGCGCCTTGGGCGAATCGGCGGCAGGATCGGCGCCGGGCTGGGGCAGCGCCTGGCTCTTGCCGTTGACAACCTTGGTCGGCGCCGGCTGCTGCTGCGGGAAAACCCAGTGCATCAGCGGCTGCCAGGCGAACAAAAGCGCTGCGGCCAGCACCGCGAAGATCACGAAATTCTTTTGGTCGTCTTTCACCGAAATTCCCCGGAAGAAACGCTCATGGCACGGGATCGTACCCGTGCCCGCCCCATGGATGGCAGCGCGCGATTCGCCGCAGCGCGAGCCATCCCCCCTTGGCGGCGCCATAGCGGCGAAGCGCCTCGATTGCATAGGCCGAACAGCTCGGGCTGTAGCGGCAGGAGGAGGGCAGGATGATGGAAGGCCCGAGCTGCCATGCCCGGGCAAGGAGAATGAGGAGGCGAGCGATCACCGCTTCACCTTCACGAGCGCCTTGGCAAGCTCGGCCTTGAGATCGTCGAACGGGCGCTCGATCCCGCCATTGCGGCCGATCAGAACATGATCGGCGCCGGGGATGCCGGCCTCAGGCAGCACCTCGCGCACGAGAGCGCGGAAGCGACGCTTCATCCGATTGCGGACGACGGCGTTGCCGACCTTTTTGGAAACGGTAATGCCGATCCGCATTGCCGGATCGGCATCGCCACGCGCACGAACGAGCAGGACGAAGCTGGGCATGGGTGCCCGCTTCCCCGCATTCGTCGCGAGATAATCCTTGCGCTGCGTGAGCCGGTTCAGGCTCACCGCCGCGAAGCCGCTGGCGCTTACGCCGACAGCTTCTTGCGGCCGCGGGCGCGGCGGGCACGGATCACGTTGCGGCCGCCGACGGTCGCCATGCGGCTGCGGAAGCCGTGCCGGCGCGCACGCACCAGGTTGCTCGGCTGAAAGGTCCGCTTCATCGCTCATCCTCGAGTATCTAGAACGTAAAAGGGCCACCACTGGGGCGGCCGCGTGTCGGGTGCCCATAAGAGCATGCTCGCGCCAAGTCAACGCGGGTCCTGCCGGAAACCGAGCATCTCTGCCTCGGCACGCGCGATTTCCGCCTCCTTGGCACGCATTTGGCGGCGGCGGAAGCTGCGGCGGCGCAGTGCCATATCGGCATAATGGCCGAATCGGGGCCAGCGCCGCTTGAGTCGCGCGAAGTGGCGGCGAGCCCAGGTGGCATTCTGGAGGACGAGCACGAGCCCCGCGGCGAAGACGAAGATCCCGCCGGGCCCGGGCAGGATGCCGACCAGCGGCGACGCGGCGATCAGCACGAAGCCGGTGACGACGAGCGTGGTGCGGAGCAGCGGGCTGCGGGCGTGCGAACGCGGCATGCAGCCGATGTGGGTGGCGTGTGTTGGTTGTGCAAGACGCTTCGCGGCTCGGCGGGCTTTGGTCCGTTTCGAACGCACTCCGTTTCCGCGGCGCGAAAAGCGGTTATGGTCGGCCGCGCAGGGGGGAAGGGCATGGTCGCGAGCGTATCGACGGTTGCGTATCTCGGGCTGGAGGCGCGCACCGTCGAGGTGCAGTGCAACCTCGTCGCCGGGCTGCCCAAGTTCGTCGTGGTCGGGCTGCCCGACAAGGCGGTGGGCGAGAGCCGCGAGCGCGTCCGCGCGGCGATGGCGGCGATCGGGCTGGCGCTGCCGCCCAAGCACATCATCCTCAACCTCTCGCCCGCCGACTTGCCCAAGGAAGGATCGCATTTCGACTTGCCGATCGCGCTGGCATTGCTCGGCGCGATGGGCGTGGTCGATGCCGAGACGCTCGCCGACTTCGTCGTGGTCGGTGAGCTGGGACTCGACGGGCGCGTCGCGCCCTCGGCCGGCGTGCTGCTCGCCGCGCTGCATGCCTCGGAGATCGGCAAGGGGCTGGTCTGTCCGGCGGCGCAGGGGCCCGAAGCCGCCTGGGCCGGGGGGATCGACGTGGTTGCGGCGCCCGACCTGATCGCGCTGCTCAACCATTTCAAGGGCAGCCAGCTGCTCCCGCCGCCGGCTGCGGGGGAAGCGGACGATCCCGTCTCCGGGCCCGATCTCGCCCAGGTGAAGGGGCAGGAGATCGCCAAGCGCGCGCTCGAGATCGCCGCGGCCGGGGGGCATAACCTGCTGATGAGCGGGCCGCCGGGGGCGGGCAAGTCGCTGCTCGCGTCGTGCCTGCCCGGGATCCTGCCGCCGCTCGATGCCGCCGAGGCGCTGGAAGTGTCGATGGTCGCCTCGGTCGCCGGGACGCTGCAGGGCGGCCGGCTGACGCGGACGCGGCCGTTCCGCTCGCCCCATCATTCGGCCTCGATGGCGGCGCTCACCGGCGGCGGGCTCAAGGTCAAGCCGGGCGAAGTGAGCCTCGCGCATCTCGGCGTGCTGTTCCTCGACGAGCTTCCCGAATTCCAGCGCGCGGTGCTCGATTCGCTGCGCCAGCCGCTGGAGACCGGGGTGGTCAGCGTCGCGCGGGCCAATGCCCATGTCACCTTCCCGGCGCGCGTCCAGCTGATCGCGGCGATGAACCCGTGCCGCTGCGGGCATCTCGGCGATCCTGCGCTCGCCTGCGCGCGCGCGCCGCGCTGCGCTGCCGACTATCAGGCCAAGGTCTCCGGGCCGCTGCTCGACCGGATCGACCTCCATGTCGAGGTTCAGCCGGTGACTGCCGCCGACCTGGTGCTGCCGCCCCCCGCCGAGGGATCGGCCCAGGTTGCGGCGCGGGTCGCGGTGGCGCGGCTGCGGCAGAGCGCGCGCTATCGCGGCGCAGTGCGCACCAATGCCGAGGCGGATGGCGACCTGCTGTTGGCGCATGCGACGCCCGACGATGCCGGTCAGGCTCTTCTCGCCCAGGCCGCCCAGGCGATGCGGCTGTCGGCGCGCGGCTATACCCGCGTGCTCCGCGCCGCGCGGACGATCGCCGACCTGGCGGGTGCGGACGGAGTCAGCCGGCTCCACGTCGCCGAGGCGCTGAGCTACCGGCGGCAGGCGCCGCGCAGTTAGTGCGTAAACGCATATAGGACCGCGCTCGGCGCGAGGACGGAATGTCGGAGGTTGGTGGGAAGCGGTCATTGCCAAAGTGTGCGGATGATGATCCTCCCCCGGAGGGGGAGGGGGACCAGCCGCAGGCTGGTGGAGGGGTAGTCTCCGCATGCTCCACGGCCCGAAGAAAACGCAGGACTTTGCCCGGAATCTCCGCCGACGGATGACCTTGCCTGAAGTTCTCCTTTGGCAGGCGCTCCGAACCCGCCCTGAAGGCTTGCGCTTTCGCCGCCGGCATCCGGCAGGCATCTATGTCCTCGATTTCTTCTGCCCGGCTTCCAAACTTGCTGTGGAGGTCGATGGCGAAGCGCACGCGCGCGGCGATCGGGCAGAGCGCGACGCGATCCGCGATCGCTGGCTTTGCACCCAGGGCGTTCGGGTCCTCAGGATACCCGCTCAGGTGATCCTGTCCGACCTGGAAGCCGCAATCCGCCACATTGTCGTTATCGCCTGCGGCGACTACCCCTCCACCGGCTTCGCCGGTCCCCCTCCCCCTCCGGGGGAGGAATGAGCAGCGCTTCCAACGTCCGCTATCGGTGCGCTTGCGGACAGGCCGCATTATGAGGCGCGACCCTAAGTCAGCGCTCGGCGGTGAGCGGGGCGAGGCGGCTGGCGAGGAGGTGCGCGAAGCGGTCGGCCGGGCACATAATGCCGCCGCAGCCCGGCACGAGGACCGGCGCGAGGGTGGTGTCCCGCGCCAGCATGCGCAGCGACTGGGGCGACTGGGTACGATAGGAAACCCGGACGAATGCCGCGCCGGAGCGCCGATCGCGCAGCCGCTCGAGCAGCAGCGCGCCGCCGGGCGGGACGTCGTTGGTGGCGTATCCGGGCGCGTTGAGATCGATGCGCAGGGCGGCGGCAAGCGCCGTGACGTTGGTATCGTGGCCCATCAGCACGTCGAGGCGGGGCGGGCCCGATGCGAGCAACTCCAGCACCGTGCGGCCGAGCACCGCGCTCTGGTGCGCGGCCATATAAGGCGGGCGGGTGAAGACCGCGAACAACGCGGCGTGGAGCGCGCCGAGGCGTTTGAGCGTCGCGGGGTCGGCGCGATTGCCGGGCAGCCCTTCGACATAGTTTAGCAGCAGCACCTGGGCGACGCCGGATGTCGCGCGGATCGGGCCGGACAAGGCGATGTCGCGATTGTCGGCGCTCGGCGCGACGCCGGGCGGGCCGCTCGGAACACAGTCGCCCGGCTGGCAGCCGAGGATGCGATCGAGCAAAGTCAGTTCGGCGCGGTGCCGCTCGACCAGCGCGGCCATGCCGCCGGTGTCGCGCTCGATATCGGCGACGGCGGCGCGCGCGTCGAACCGCGTGGCGTGGGCGCGGAGCGGCTCGAAAATGGGATCCGCCTCGCCGAGCGGGCGATGCTCGATCGCCAGCTGGCAACCCGGCGCAAAGCCGCGCGCATAGGCTTCGCCGCTGGCGATCGTCCGGTCCGAGCTGTTGGTCCGGATGCGGATGCCCGCGCAGCCCTTGCGTAGCGGCAATCCCCGCGCGGCGAGGGCCCGTCGATCGCTTGCCGCGACGATCGCGAGCGCGCGTTCGCCGTGCGGGGTGATCCTGCTCTCGGCCACCGGCCAGCGCGGCCAGGGTGCGCCGGTCCGGGTGCCGTCGGGCACTTCGCCGGTGAGCGGCGCGCGGATGCCGTGGCGCATCACCAGCACCGCGCGCTCGACGACGAGGTCGCGGCGCGATTTCGCGTCGGCGGCTCCTGCCAAGAGGAGCGCGGTCACGGCCGCGGCGATCCGCAGAGCCCCGGTCACGGCTTGATGCCGCACCCAGCGGGAACGCGCACCGGGCTGCACCGCGCCATCGCCTTATTGGGCAAGGTTACGACGAAGCCGGCGTGGATCGGATCGGGTGCGCCGGGATAATAGTCGGTGCTCACTGCCTGCGCGCCGCTCGCCAACGCGGCCTTTGTCTTGGCGAAATCCTTCGTACGCGCCTCGAGCGTGTTGGCATCGGTGCGGGTGCGGACGATCACCCCTTCGGAAACCCATTTGCGGATCTTGTCGGAATCGACCAGCGGATCCTGGACGATCTGGATCGCCGCATCGGCATCGCCTGCGGGATACCAGCCGAACATCGCCCGCCCGGCGAGCGAAGCATGCCCGGCACGATAGGCTTCGGACACGGCGGCGCGCACATCGAACAGGATGTAGATCCGGCCACGCGTCGCAGAGAGTGTCGGCCATCCTTTGGTCCTAACCGCTTCGAGCAGCGTCGGCGCCGTTCCACGTACCTCGTCGGGCGCGATCAGCCGCTTGCCGGGCAGCGCCGAGCGGATCTCGCCGTCGAGCGCGTCGAGCAGCGCGGCATTGTCGAGCGGCAGCGGATCGCTGATCCCTGGCCGGCCCGAGGGCGTATCGGCGGCGTTGATCGTGATCATGATCGGCAGATGGTTCGGATGTGCCCGCGACCAGCGGTCCACTTCGCCCAGGCAGCGCACCAGCGTCACGCAGGTGCTGAGATAGTCGACATCGGGGATGTGGAAGACCTTGAAGCCCGGCTTGCGCATCGCCGCGCGATCGAAGCCGGTATGTTCGCCCGCCGCGACGGCCCAGGCCTCGCCCTTGGGATCGGCATAGCGGCCGCCCTGGGGATCGGCGAAGATGTCGAGCTCGATCTGGCGGACGCCGGCGTCGAGCTGCTGCGACAGGGGCAGGTGGTAATAATCGAGTCCGTCGGCCAGTTTCGGCTCGATCGCGCGCAGCTTGGCCATCACCGCGGCCGGGATGCGCGCCTTGAAGCTGTTATGCGAGCCGACGACCTGGACGTCGTTCATCGCGCGGGGTGCCGCTGCGCCGGCAAGAGCCAGCGCAGCGACGGCAAGGAACCCCTTGAGCATCAGAATTCGGTCCGCACGCCGAACAGGATGGTGCGGCCCCAATAATGGATCTCGTTGAAGCGCAGTTCGTCATCGCTGTAGCTATACTGGCGCGCGCCGGCGAGGTTGATCCCCTCGACGCTCAGCGTCGTCTTGTCGGTCACCCGGAACGAGATATTGCCATCGAGCGATCCGAACGCGTCGACATAGCTCGGCGTCGTCGTGGTGCTACCGGTCCCTGCCAGATATTTGTCGCGCCACACATAGGAAAGCCGCGCCGAGACCGGGCCGTAGTCATAGAAGCCGACCAGGTTGAAGCTGTTCTTCGAGAGCCCGATCAGCTGATCCTTGATGGTGCGTGCGCCCGCCGTGTAATTCGCCTGCACCGAGGTGTGCGTGTAGGATGCCTGGATGCCGAGGCCGTCGAGCGGCTTGGGCAGGAAGGTGAACACCTGGTTGTATGCCGCCTCGGCGCCATAGACCTTGGCATCGCCGCCATTGACCTGGGTGCTCAGCAGGATCGTGCCGCGGCCCGGGATCTCGACGTTGATGTTCTGCGCGGTGATGTAGTTATCCATCGCCTTGTAGAAGATCGCGCCGGTGAGCGAGCCTTTGCGGTTGAAATACCATTCGAGCGAGCCGTCGAACTGGGTGGCGAGGAACGGCACCAGATCGGGATTGCCGCCGCTTCCGGTCGCCGCGTCGGTCGATACGCTGATCTGCGGCGCGCTCTGGGTGACGTTGGGACGGGTGAGCACGCGGCTGGCGGCGAGGCGCGCGACCAGGGTCGGGCTTAGCTCGGCGCGCAGGTTGAAGCTCGGCAGCCAGTTGCTGAACGTCTTGGGGAAGCTTGCCGCGGTCGGCACGGTGCCGAGCGTCAGCGTGCCGCTCGCAACCTGGTCGGTGTGGACATAGCGCACGCCGATATTGCCGGTGATGCTGGAGCCCAGCGCATAATCGGCGCGGAGATAGCCGCTCGCGGTCTTTTCAGTGACGATATAGGAAGCGCGCAGATCGCCGGCGGTGAGCGGCGCATTCTTCACCGCATCGGTGAACAGCTTGTCGTAAAACACGCTGGTGATCGGCACGATCCAGGTGCGCGGCGCATTACCGGCGACGTCGCTCAGGAAATCGTCATACGGGATCGTCTCATAGCCGTTGGGGGCGAAGGTCAGCAGCTGCGTCCCGGCCGCGGGGGTCACGGTGAAGTCGCGGCGCCGATAGTCGCGCTTGCGCCAGTGATATTCGCCGCCCGCCGCGATCTTGCTGAGGAAGCCGTCCATGTCGTGGCCCACGTCGAGCCGCGAGTAGAAGTCCCAGTCCTTGCTGTTCTTGGGTGCGATGTTGAACGGATAGAGCGTGAAGTTCGCGGCGTTGGTCGGATCGACCGTGGTGGTGAAGGTCGGGATCACCTTGTAGCCGCCCGACGCATCATAGGTCAGCGGCGCGTTGAACTGGATGCGGCTGCGCACCGTGCCGACGTCATAGCTCGGGTGGAAGCTGTGCGCATACGACCAGTTGACGTTGGCAGTGACGTCCCAGCCCTCGGGCTTCCAGCTCTGCTTCAAGCCGACGGTGAGCAGGTCGTGGCGGTTGAGGCTGTATTCGCGGGTGCCCATGAAGCGGACATTGTTGATCGTCGCGCCGACCACGGTGTTCCCATCGAGCTTGACCGAGCCGGGAACGAGCGACGTGCCGGGATCGTCGGGATAGATGTCGAGGCCGAACTCGTCATAGGCGACGTCCAGCCGGGTGCCGAGCACGTCGAGCGTGGTTTCGAGCGCGTCCGACGGCTTCCACTGCGCCGAGATCAGCCCCGAATAGCGCTTGCGATCCTCGGTCTCGATCGTCGGGCGCGTGCGGGTGGGCGTGTAATAGCCTGCGGGCAGGCCGCCGGCCGCTGGGGCCGTGAACTTGTTGAGCACCCAGCCGGTATTGTACCAGCGATCGTTGCGCACCGCCTTGGACCAATATTGCGCGCCGGCGAGCAGGCCGAAGGTGCCGTCGCTGCTCTTGTAGCTGGTGATCGCCGTGGCGTTCGGCTTCACCTTGTCGGTCATCGTCGTATAGGTGCCGCGCAGGTTGAGCGTGGTCTTGGTGCCGACCTCGAGCGGGCGGAAGGTGTGGACGTCGATATTGCCGCCCAATGCGCCTTCGGTCATGTCCGGCGTCGGGGTCTTCACCACGTCGATCTGCGAGACGAACTCGGCGGGAAGCATCTCGAAGCGGAACTGGCGGCCATTGGCGCCGCCATTCTCGATCAGGTCGTTGATCGCGATGGTGCGGCCGTTGAGCGTGGTGTTCTGGAACTGCGGGCCGAGACCGCGGACGCTGACATAGAGACCCTCGCCGCGCGGGCGCGTGATCGCGACGCCGGTGACGAGCTGGAGCGCTTCCGCGACGTTCTGCGTGGGGAACTTGCCGATATCGGTCGAGCTGATCGAGTCGACGCCATAGGCGGCCTGGCGCTTGGTCTCGATCGCGGCGGCAAGGCTGCGTGCATAGGAGCCGTTGACGACGATATCGTCGCCGGAGGCGTCTTGCGGCTGCGCGGTTTCGTCGGCGGCGGGGGCGTCGGTCTGCGCGAAGGCAGGCTGTGCGAGACCCAATGCAACGAGGGTGAACGGAAGCGTCGCCCAAAGCGGGCGTGAACGATGCGACATTTTGTATTTCTCCCCCAGGCCTTTGAAGCGGCCCGTTGGGGGTGCCCTTAGAAGCGCGCTGTTGCGCTTTGCCGACACGGCCGTGGCAACGCCGTTTCATCTGTCGGACGGTTTTGTGACAGCGCGGTCCGCTTGCCTGAGCCTGCGCGCGCGACCATGGGCTTTCCACGCCCCGCCGCACCAATTCGCGTGCGGCGAGGGCGCTTCATGCGGTCATCGCCAGCCGAGCGCAGGCGCGACGTGCTGGAGGATGGCCTCCAGCACATGCGCGTTATACTCGACGCCGAGCTGGTTGGGCACGGTGAGCAGCAGCGTGTCGGCTTCGGCGATCGCCTCGTCGGCGCGCAGCTCCTCGATCAGCCGATCGGGTTCGGCCGCGTAGGAGCGGCCGAAGATCGCGCGCATATTGTCGATCACGCCGACCTGGTCGCTATCGTCGCCGCGGCCGAAATAGGCGCGGTCGCGATCGTCCACGAGCGCGAAGATCGAGCGCGAGACCGACACGCGCGGCGTGTGCGCATGGCCCGCCGCCTTCCACGCATCGCGATAGGCGCGGATCTGATTGGCCTGCTGGACGTGGAAGGGCTCGCCGCTTTCGTCGGCCTTGAGCGTCGAGCTCTGCAGGTTCATGCCCATCTGCGCGGCCCAGACCGCAGTGGCATTCGAAGCCGAACCCCACCAGATGCGATCGCGCAGGCCGGGCGAATGGGGCTCGAGGCGGAGCAGCCCCGGCGGATTGGGGAACATCGGCCGGGGATTGGGCTGCGCGAAACCTTGGCCCTTGAGCAGATCGAGAAAGACTTCGGCATGGCGGCGGCCCATATCGGCGTCGCTCTGCCCCTCGGCGGGGGCATAGCCGAAATAGCGCCAGCCCTCGATCACTTGCTCGGGCGAGCCGCGGCTGATGCCCAATTGCAGCCGGCCGCCGCCGATCAGATCGGCAGCGCCTGCATCCTCGGCCATGTAGAAGGGGTTCTCGTAGCGCATGTCGATCACGCCGGTGCCGATTTCGATGCGCTGGGTCCGCGCGCCGACCGCCGCGAGCAGGGGGAAGGGCGATGCGAGCTGCTGCGCGAAATGGTGGACGCGGAAATAGGCGCCGTCGATTCCGAGCTGCTCGGCGGCGACCGCGAGGTCGATCGACTGGAGCAGCACGTCGCTTGCCGAGCGCGTCGCCGATTGGGGCGAGGCAGACCAGTGGCCAAAGGAGAGAAACCCGATCTTCTTCATGCCAAACCTTCCGCGATTCCGATGGAGCAGAGCTGGCGGGCGGACCTGCCGACCGCAAGGCCATCGTCGGAATTGCTGGGTTTCCGGTTGCGCTCCTGCACCGTGCGGCGGGCGACGGCGGCCCGCAATCGCGGCCGCGGCAAAGTCGCGGCTGGAAATCCCCGCCGGAGCCACTTATAGGCACCGCCGTCGCCTCTGCTTCGAAGCGGGTGGACGGCATGCGGGTGTGGCGGAATTGGTAGACGCAGCGGACTCAAAATCCGCCTCTGGCAACAGATTGTCGGTTCGAGTCCGACCACCCGTACCAATTTCCATCAGGCAGGATTCGGCGCGAGGCAGCGAGGCCATCGCGGGCGTACCCGCCTGCACCGGAACTGCACGGCATGATCGCCGGAATCGCACGCCGGCAGAAGTCGTATCCTGACAGCGAAGCGCGAGGAGGCTCCCACGATCATCGGGAGCTTCGTCCATGCCTAATCGAATCACGTCGCGCTTCACCGCCAAGGCCATCGCTGCGGCCGGACTGGTGGCGCTCGGCGACGGGCTGTTCTGGTCAGGAGGCGGCTTCGGTTCGAACCTGGGCCTGTTCGCCGTGCTATGGGCCGCCGCGACGCTGGCGTTGGCGCCCGCTGCCTGGCGCGATCGGCGGAGCCGGGCCGCCGTGGCTGCCGCGGCGTTGTTCTGCGGTGCGCTGATCGATGATCCAGGATTGCTTGGTTTCGCGCTGTTCTGGACGGCGCTGACCATGGCGGTGCTGCTCCCGCGCTTCACCGCTTTCGACCATGCCGGGCGCTGGCTTCTGCGCCTCGCGATCCACGGGATGGCGAGCCTTTTCGGGCCGTGGATCGATCTGGCGAGACTGCGGCGGCATGTTGTTGGCCGCGCGCAATTCCTGGCGCTGTTGCGACTCCTGCCGCTGCCGCTGATCGGCGGCACCGTGTTCCTCGCGCTGTTCGCCAACGCCAATCCGGTGATCAGCGACGCGCTGGCGCGGATCGGCCTGCCGGCGATCGACTTTCTGACGATAGTCCGCGCGATCTTCTGGGCGATACTGCTCACGCTGGTCTGGGGCACGCTGCGCCCGCGCCGGGCGACGCTGCGACTGTCGTTGGAAACGCCGCAGCGGCCCTTCGTGCTTCCCGGCACCTCCGCCGGATCGGTGACGCTGGCGCTGCTGACCTTCAATGCGCTGTTCGCGCTGCAGAATGGGCTGGACATCGCCTTTCTGTGGAGCGGAGCGCCGTTGCCCGCGGGCGTGAGCCTGGCCGAGTACGCGCATCGCGGCGCCTATCCGTTGATCGTGACGGCGCTGCTTGCAGGCCCGTTCGTGCTGGTCGCGCTGCGCCCGGAGTCGCAAACCGCGGCGATGCCGGCGATCCGACGGCTGGTGGTGCTGTGGATCGTCCAGAACGTCTTTCTGGTCGCCTCGAGCATTCTGCGGACGATCGACTATGTCCAGGTTTACTCGCTGACCGAGCTGCGTATCGCCGCGCTGCTCTGGATGGCGCTGGTCGCGATCGGGCTGGTGCTGGTGTGCTGGCGGATGCTGCGGGCGAAGAGCGCCGCCTGGCTGATCAACGCCAATGCGGCCACCGCGCTGGCGGTGCTGGCGGTGTGCAGCCTGGTCGATCTTGGCTCGACCGCGGCAATCTGGAATGTCCGCCATGGCCGCGAAGTCGGCGGGCAGGGTGCGTCGATCGACCTGTGTTATTTGCGCCGGCTCGGGCCCTCTGCGCTCACGGCGCTGGTCGAACTCCAGCAGCGCCCGGGGCTGGCGCCGGGCTTCGCCGATCGCGTCGGCTGGGTGCGGCACGCGGTGTTGACCGACACGCTGGCCGCGCAAACTGCCGGCTGGTGGACGTGGCGCGACGCGCGGCGCCTGCGCCAGGTGGATGCTATGCTGGGCGGTGCCAAGCTTGGTGCGCCGCCGACGGGGCCCAATGGCAGAGACTGTGACGGCGCAAGGCGGCCGCCACCTCCGGCATCGACGCAGACGGCACCGACGGGCGAGCCGCAACCCGCATCCGCGCCAGCCGCCGTCGCCCCTGCGCAAGCATTGACGAACGAGGCGGAGCGATGATCATGTGTCCCATGCCCCGCACCATCCTGATCGCCGACGACGATCCGCACATTCGCCAGCTCCTGGCTTTCGCCTTCGCCAAGGCCGGGCTCGATACCGCGGAGGCGGAGGACGGCGAGGCGGTGCTCGACCTTGTGGCCCGCCAGCGGATCGACCTGGTCGTGCTCGACATCAACATGCCGCGGATGGACGGGCTCGAGACGTGCCGGCGGCTGCGCGCGGCGGGGGACGTGCCGATCCTGTTCCTGTCGTCGCGCGACGACGAGATCGACCGGGTGCTCGGGATCGAGCTGGGGGCGGACGATTATGTCGTGAAGCCATTCTCCCCGCGCGAAGTGGTGGCGCGTTCGATGGCGATCCTGCGCCGCGCCAGTGCCAGCCCGCCGCTCATCGACGAGGGGCGGCGGATCGATCACGGCCGGCTCGGGCTCGATATCGAAGGCTGGCGCGCGACTTGGGGCGGCGCCGAGATCGCGCTGACCGTCACCGAATTCTCGATCCTGCGCACGCTGGCGGTGATGCCCAGCAAGGTGTTCAGCCGCGACGCGATCATCGATCGGCTGCACGGTCCGGGCTTTGCGGTGACCGACCGGACGATCGACAGCCATATCCGCAACCTGCGCGGCAAGTTCGCGCGGCTGGGCGGGACCGACTTGATCGAGACGCGCGCCGGGATCGGGTATCGGCTCGGGAGCTGCACCGGCATCGGCGCGTGATCCGGGCGCTCAAGGACGCAGTCAAACGGCGCTGGCCATCGCTGCGGCTGCGCACGATCCTGCTCGCCACCTTGTTGTTCACCGCGGCGCTTCCCGGGGTGGGGGCGCTGTTCCTGCGCGTCTACGAAAACACGCTGGTCCGCCAGACCGAGGCCGAGCTGGTGGCGCAGGGCGCCGCGCTCGCCGCGGCGGCGCAGGCGCTATGGCCCGGCGCTACGCCGACGCCGGGCGATCCGCGTGACTATCGTCCCGAAGCCTCGACGATCGACTTGCGCACCACGCCGGTGCTCGACGAGCGGCCGCCCGCGCAGCCGCGCGCCGAGGCGGGCGATCCCCAGGCGATCGAGATGGTGCGCCGGCTGGAGCCCATCCTTCGCACGACGCAGCGGACCACGCTCGCGTCGATCCAGCTCGTCGATCGCAGCGGCGTGATCGTGCGGGGCGCCGGCGTCGGCGGATCCTATGCGCAGGTCGGCGAGGTCGCGCAGGGATTGCACGGACAGGTGACCACGGTGCTGCGCCGGAACGGGGCGTACAGCCAGCGCTATGCCTTTGAATGGCTGAGCCGCGCGTCGTCGCTGCGAATCCACCATGTCCGCCCGATCTTGGTTAACGGGCGAGTGGTCGGCGCGCTGTTGCTCTCGCGTTCGCCGCGTGCGCTGTTCCGCGGCCTGTATGAGGATCGCGGCAAGATCATCCTGGGCGTGGTGCTGATCTTCGGCATATTGATCGTGCTCGCCGGATTGGTTTCGCGCGGCATAGCCCGGCCGATCGAGGCGCTGGGCCGGGCGACCCGCGGGGTTGCCGCGGGGACGGATGCAGTGCCCGATACGCCGAGCACCGCCGCAGTGGAAATCCGCGAACTCTATGAGAATTTCCGGGCAATGGCCGGGGTGATCGATCGGCGCTCGCGCTATCTCCGCGATTTCGCCGCGTCGGTCAGCCACGAGTTCAAGACTCCGCTCACCGGGATAGCGGGCGCGATCGAGTTGCTGGAGGACCATGGCGCGACGATGACGCCGTCCGAGCGCGCGCGCTTCCTGGCCAACATCAAGGCCGATGCCGCACGCTTGTCGCAGCTGGTGGCGCGGCTCATGGACCTCGCCCGCGCCGACATGGCACAGCCCGAGCCGGACGTGGCAGTCGATGCCGCCGCGGTGGTGCGTCAGCTGGCCGATGCGTTCGACATCGCAGGATTTGATCTGCGAATCGAAGCCGCAGACGCGCTCCCCCTGGTCGCCGTGCCGCGGTCGACGCTCGAGGCGGTGCTGACCACGCTTTTGGAAAATGCGCGCCATGCCGGCGCAAGCCGGGTGACGATCGCGCTGGAGGACAAGGGCGATGCGATCGAACTGGCCGTGAGCGACAATGGCAAGGGCATCGCCGCGGCCGATGCGGAACGGATATTCGAGCCGTTCTTCACCACCAAGCGCGCGCAGGGCGGCACCGGACTGGGCCTGGCGATCTCGCTATCGCTGCTGCGGGCGAGCGGCGGGCGGCTGGTTCTTGCCGATCCCGGGGCCGCCGGCGCCTGTTTCCTGCTCGCGCTGCCGACAGTCGGCCGGTAAGCCGCGGCGACTCGGCGTCGGCGCTCGGGATGCGGAAGATTACCCAAAGCATTGCGAGGACAGCGCGACGCCCATCGCGTACCGTTCCGATACGCCGCGAAGGAATGGCGAAGAAAACTGCGTCCTTGAAGGTGTTAGCCATCACAATGCGTAAAACAGGCCATGCCTGAAACACATGGCGCACAAAACAGAAATGCTGTGGATAACTCTGCCGGCGCGTGATAGTTTGCTCGACAATCCGGAAAAGCAAAGAGTCGGTCGCGCTGAACAGTGTTTGGGGAGCGTGCCCGATGTATGTCTCGCCGCAATTGCGGGTTCGTCTATTTGGCGACGTACACCTTACCGCCAAGGGTGAGGCAGTCGAACTTGCCGCGTCGGCGGCGCCGATTATCGGCTATCTTGTCCTCCACCGCCATCGGCCGGTGCCGCGCGGCGAAGTTGCCGGCGCAATCTGGCCCGAGCGCAGCGACGCGCGGGCCCGTCGCTGCCTGTCGACCGCGCTGTGGCGGTTGAAGGGGCGGACCGAGACTGGCGCGTTGATCGATACCAGCCATCACGAGATGCTGCGGCTCAACTGGCACGCCGCGCGCTGGGTCAATTCGATCTGGTTCGAGCGCCGCGTCGAGTCCATCTTGCGCGTGCCTCCCGAGGCGATGACCGACGCGCAATTCCGCCAGCTGCGCAGTGCCGTTTCGCTCTATCGCGACGACCTGCTGCGCGCGAGCGAGCTCGAATGGGCGATGATCGAGCGCCAGCGGCTGCGCCACCTTTATCTCGACGCGCTGTTCCATCTGACGCGCGCGGCGGACGCACGGGGCGATGGCGCCGCTGCGATGGCGTTCGGCCGGCGGCTGGCGGCGCTCGAACCGCTGCGCGAGGACGTCCACCGGCTGCTGATGCGCGTCTATGTCGCCACCGGCAATCGCGGCAAGGCGATCGAGCAATATCGCATCTGCCAGGGCGAGCTTTCGACCGAGCTCAATGTCGAGCCGACGCTGGAGACCCAGGCGCTGTTCGCCACGATCATCGGCGATACCTCCGCGGCGGCTTCGCCCGCCGAACGCCGCGCCGCGAGCCTGGAAGCGCTCGACGACCGCGTCCGCGCCGCGCGCCGCGCGATCGCGGCGGCAGACCTGCGGCTGGTCGACGCGCTCGGCCTCGTCCAGCGCGCACAGCGCGTCGCCGACCCGGCCTGATCCCGCAGCGATAGAATTGCAAAGCCGTCCGCAGGTCTTGCGGGCGGCTTTTTTCGTGCGCCCCCGATTTTTTCGCCGATTTCTCGCGCGGTGACACTTTGGTGAGAGCGCGGTGATGGCCGGGTGACGCGACTCGCGCAGGGAGGCATGTCCTTGTCGGAGATCGGCGCGTGTCGCGAACGAGCAGCGAATTGGGCGGATCAAGGCCCCGAGCGCACAGCCTGTTGATGCGGCTGTGGCCCGAATCGCGCGAGTTCGAGGGGCAGGGGCCGCTCTGGCGCGGCTCGCTCTCCGATCTCGATGGCTCGAATACGCGCTATTTCGACAATGGCTCCACGCTGTGCGCGATCGTCGCCGATTGCACCGGCGCGACGACGATGCAGTGTACTCCGGAGCAGAGCCGGTGAGCCCGCACTTCGTCGTCACGCTGGCGCCAGGCCGCATGCCGGCGGGCGACCCGCCTTATTGGCAGCGCGCGATCGACGACAAGGCCGGGGCGCGGCGTGCGCTGACCGCCGACATCGGAACGCTGCTCGAGCGCTTCGGCCTGCCGGTGTGGACGACGCACGAATATCGGCCCGCCGGCATCGGCTGGTCGCCCGACGAACGCGCCAGCGGGCTCGACCGCGTCTATCGGCTGATCCTCCAGCACAATCGCGAGATTCCCGCCGGACTGATCAACTCGATCAAGCTGCTTCCCGACGTTGCCGACGCGCGACCCGGCAGGATCGCGGCGACGCGGCTGCCCGATGCGACGCCGGTGGCGGCGGCGCTGGGCCTGCGCGGCGACGACGCTGCGCGCCGCGCGGTGGGCCTGCCCGAAGCGCGCAAACTGACCCGCGGCGAGGGGATCACCGTCGCGGTGATCGATACCGGCGTCGATCTGAGCCACCCTAACCTCAAGCCGCGGCTGATCGCCGGCAAGGACTTCGTCGACATTCTCGAAGGCCAGTCGGACTTCATCGGCGACATGATCGGCGCCGATGATGTGCCCGACGACGAAGTCGGCCACGGCACCCATGTCACCGGCATCATCGCGGCGACCGGCGATGGCGCGCCCGAGGGCATCGCGCCGGCGGTGCGGGTTTTGCCGGTGCGCGTGCTCGCGACGATGCAGCGCGGCGGCGAGAAGGTTGGCGCCGGGCTGGTCGAGAACATCAACAACGGCGTCAAATGGGCAGTCGACCAGGGCGTCGACGTCATCAACATGAGCCTGGGCGTGCGCCATGACGGCGGCGGGCTGCCGCACCGCGAAGTGATCGACTATGCCGCGCGCAAGGGCGTCACCATCGTCGCGGCGGCGGGCAATGACGGCCAGGAAGCGTTCTACTATCCCGGCGCCTTTCCCAGCGTAATCGCAGTGGGATCGATGGGCGCCGACGGCAACCCTTCGATCTTCTCGACCTATGGCCCGCAAATCTCGCTGATCGCGCCTGGCGAGGAAATCCTCTCGACCGCGATCGGCGGCGGCTTCGCGCATGCCAGCGGCACCTCGCACGCCGCGCCTTTCGCGGCGGGCGCCGCCGCGCTGGTCCACAGCCTGGCGCGCCGCCGCGGCGGCCGGCTCGGCGCGCCTATCGTCAAGCGTATCCTCACCGACAGCGCGGACCGCCTCGGCGCGCGCTTCCGGGACCGTCATGCCGGCTTCGGCCGGCTCAACATCGCCGATGCGCTGCGTCTCGCCGACGCGCGCATGCAATGAAGGAGAGCGTAGATGGCCGGTAAGCATGTAGTGCCGGATCTTCCATCCCGGGTGGACAGCCTGGACAAGGAAGTCGAAGCGCTGCGGTCGCGCTTCGAGAACCGGTTCGAGGAACTGGCGAGCCAGCTCGAATCGATCGATGGCAGCGTCAAGGCCGCCGTGCAGGCCGCGGCAGACGCGCGCGAGGCTGCGGCCATGGCTGTCGAGGCCGCGGAAAAGATCCTCGAGACCGGCGCGTCGATCAGCAAGATCGAGCCGCGGGTAAAGGCGATCGAAGAGGCGGTGTCGGGCAATTCGGAGGCGATCGGCGCGCTGCGCGGCGCGATCGGCGAGCTCGCTTCGAGCCAGGAGACGCTTGCCCACAAGGTGGGCGCTCTGGATGCCACGGTCTCGGCGATGTCGAAGTCGCAAAGCGGGCTGTCGAGCAAGATCGACGGCGTCAGCGGCGCGGTTGCCGATCTCTCGGCGAAACAGGGTGCGCTGGCGGCGCAGGCGGACAAGACCGACAAGGCAGTGAGCGATCTCGGCAAGAGCCATACGGCACTCGGTGCGAAGGTCACCGGCATCGACAGCGCGCTCGGCGACGTCTCGAAGAGCCAGACCGCGCTTTCCGGCAAGGTCCAGGGCATCGATGCCACGCTGATCGACGTGTCGAAGCTGCAAGGCGCGCTCGCGCTCAAGGTCGACGACATCAACAATGCGCTGGGCGACGATCCGATCACGATCATCCCGGATACGCCGCCGATTGCGCCGTTCCTGCAGATCCGCCTGCGCGAGATCGAGTTCAATCCGCTGGTCCGCAATGCGATCGCCACCGTCTCGGCGGCATCGAATGCAGGCGCCGACAAGCTGGCCAGCGACATCGTTACCAAGGGGATCGGCAGCGCGATCGGCAAGGTAACCGACCGGTTGAGTCGGGTGCGGATGAGCGAACCCAAGCGCTATCTGCTCGCCGCTGCCTATCCCGCGCTGCTGCGCAAGCGGCTGGGTGATCCGATCAACGACGAGCTGGCCAAGGATCCGGCCGGGCTGGCCGACAGCCTGATCGCCGATCTCGATCTGGGCAACGGTCCGCTCGACCAGTTCGCCGACGCGCTGGTGGAATTCAGCGAACAGACGCTGAGCCTCGATCTCGACGAACCCAAGCGTGCGGCGCTCCAGCTGCGCGTCCGCGCAAGCATCTGACGGGAGGACCCAGGCAATGGGCGCCAAGGTGGATTTCACGAACAATTTCGAGACGAGCCTGCAAAGCTCGCTCAACGAGATTTCCGGGCTGGGCCCGATTTCGCAGCGCGTCGACGATTATCTGACGAAGCGCGGCGACGTCGATCCGAGCGTTGCGACGCGCGACGTGGCGGGACTCAAATCGCGCATGGCGCAGTTCCTCCAGGGACGCGGCGCGCGGCTCAATAACGACCTGCGCTTCAAGATGGGCGGGTATGACGAGATCCTGTTCGCGGCGTACGACAAGTCGCTGTCGGCGCAGGCCGGAGGCGACGATCCGCTGGTCTCGGCCAATCGCGGCGACGAGATCGGCAATTGGGATTTCAGCGTCGAGCAATTCGATTCGGTCGAGCTGCTCGGGCTCGATCCGGTCGCGGTGCGCGCTGCCGGCGCCATCGACTATATCTATGAGCTCGGCGAACGCCTCGGCGTGTTCCGCCTGGCCGAGACGTTGGTGCTCAACTGGGCATCGGGCCGGATCGACGTGGTCGACAACCGCGCGACCACCAAGCTCTATTGCTATTGGAAGCAGCTCGACGGGCGCTCGGACGCCGAGGAGCGCGGCATGCTCTATCGCCGGGTCGTCGGGCGCGGGGATTCGCAGATGCTCACGCGGATGGTTGCGAACGAGGGCTTCCAGCCGCTCTGGGCGAACCTGATGGGCGAGATCGCAACCTATATCGAAAAGGCCGAGCGGCTCGAGACCGGGCGTTCCGACGTCACGTCGGTGTCGCCGGGCCCGATCTACCAGACGATGCGCGAGATCCAGTACAACCTCACCGAATATTGCACCGGCATGGCCTTCGTGCAGGCGCAGGAGATCTACAAGCAGCTCCAGGGCGCGTTCGACGTGCTGCGCGATCCGGACATCGTCGCCAATTTCGGCGGCCCGCGCCGGCGCAACATGTGGACCGTGATCGGCGAGCTGTCGAAGCAGGAGTTCGGCCA
This sequence comes from Sphingomonas sp. MMS12-HWE2-04, assembly GCF_044881185.1. GTDB lineage: Bacteria > Pseudomonadota > Alphaproteobacteria > Sphingomonadales > Sphingomonadaceae > Sphingomonas. The sequence goes on from NZ_CP173254.1 coordinate 1,022,424, forward strand.
TTCGCTGCCGATCGGCCCGCTGCTGCGCGTCGCGGTGGATGGCAACCGCATCTACCAGATCATCGCGGATTTCGACGGGGTCGATCTCTCCGCGGCGCAGTTCCGCGCGCTGATCGACGCAGGCGAGAGCTACATCATCAATTCGTCGGTGATCGACGGCCAGGGGGGCGACGAACCCCGCTTCAGCGGCGGCAGCGAGGAGACGTCCGACACGGACGAATTCTCCGACGACGCCTTCGAGGATGAGTTCGCCGAATAACCCTCTTTCGCCGGAGCCGAGCGCGTCATGTACGACAATGAAAGCCTCAAGGAACTCGCCCGGGCGCAAACCCGCGACGCGTTCCGCAACATGCCGACCTTCCTCAGCCTCGACGTCAACGAGCAGAAGGACCTGTTCCGCGAAGCCTATCGCCGCAACTATGACGATCTCGTCGCCCAGTCGCGGCCCCAGGCGCAATCGGTGTCGCGCGCCATGGCCGAGAAGGCCAGCGACATGATCGACGACAGCCGCCACCAGAACAAGCGGATCGAGCAGGCCGGCGACCTGGCGGGCGATTTCATCGACGAGGTCGATTTTCCCGGTTTCGTGAAGGACCTGCTCAAGGGCGTGTTCGACGCGAACCTGAAGGTCACGCTCGATCAGATGACGACCTATCAGAAGCTGCTCCAGACCGCGACGGCGTCGATCTCCAAATTCGCCAATGCGATCGATGACACCACCGCGTTCGGCTATCTCGCCGAGAACCAGGGCGATGATTTCTCGATCGACTTCTCGGACAATGAGAAGGAAGCCGACGGGACGCCTAAGGCGGTCCTCACCAACAGCTCGGGCGAGCCGGTCGATATCGGCGACAACCAGGTCAAGGTGAAGATCATGGAGGCCAAGATCGCGATGGCGCGCGAGCAGCGCGCGTTGCTTCGCGAGACCATCCTGATGGGGATCACCCGGCTCGTGGTCGAGAAGGGCAACGTCAAGGCCGCGGTGGTGTTCGACATCAAGGCGACCGAGACGATCGACAAGACCGACAAGGCCGGCCTCAAGGAGGCGATCTCGACCAGCACCTCGGTCGGCGCCAGCGGCGGACTCATCGGATCGATCTTCGGCGGGCCGCGCGCCGGGCACACCAGCAGCACGCGCAAGACCAAGATCAGCGTGTCGAGCGCCAAGAGCCGCTCGAGCACCGATCTCAGCGCCAAGATCACCGGCTCGGTCGATATCACCTTCAAGTCGGATTACTTCAAGCTCGACAATTTCGCGACGATGTACGGCCCGCAGGCGCCCGCCGGGGCCGGGGCGGCGGTGCCGACCACGGCGACGCCCGCCGTGCCGGCGCGCTGACGGGAGGGCCGGCATGTGGCGCTCGCGATACTGGTCCCGGAAGACGATGGCCCGGCCGGCAAGCGCTGGTTCCGCTTCGACGTCGGCACGTCGCCTTTTTGCCGCTTCGCAGTGGGCGGGCCCGAGCGGCGCCAGCTCGATGGCGTCTCGCTGCTCGGCCAGCCGGTCTGGACCTCGCCGATGCTCGGACCGCTGCCTGCCCATGACATGGGCAGGGGGCGCTACGGAATCGACGAGAGCGTCTTCCAGGGCGAGGCGGAGTTCGTCCAGATGATGAGCTATCGCACCGCGCAGCGCGAAGGCCCGGCGGTGTCGGCGATCGTGCGGTCGCGTTCGCCGCTCCCGGCGATGCCGCCCGCGCCTGCGCTGTTTGCGCGCGCCGCCAGTGTCTCGCGCCCGGAGCGGGCCCAGCCGGTGGCGAATGCGCTCGGGCTGCTCGATATTCTCGGAGCGCTCGCGCCGATGGTCGGCCAGCTGCTCGGCGGCCTGCGCGGCGGAGGGACGCCGGCGCCCGGCCCGGCGCCGGCGCCGGGCGGCGCGGACCTGCTCCAGCGGCTCGCCGATCCGGCGACGATCAAGCTGCTCACCGATCTGATCGCGCAGGTCTCGCATGCGCCGGCCCCCGCGCCGCCGCCTGGGCTGTCGAGCACCAAGTCGGTCCGCTATTCGGAGGCGCAGATCGCGCCGGCGCTGCTCGCCGCGCTGCCCGCGCTGATGCCGCTGCTCCAGCAGGTGCTCAGCCCGCAGACGATACAGACGCTGGTCGATGCGCCCAATCGCGCCGCGCAGACCGTGATCAACGGCGTCACCGACGTGATGAAGCTCGGCATCCAGAACAACCAGGCCGAGATGGATCATCTGAAGGACCTCAACCCCGGGGTCGACGATCCGGCGTTCGACCGGCTGATGGAGGGGCTGGGGCTCGGCCCCGCGGCGCAGCGCAACGGCCGCGACTGGCTGCGCACTACGCGGGTGCGGCTCGCGTTCGACGGCCTGCGCAGCGTTTCGGCCGGCGGCGCCAATCGCGTGGTCTTCGCCTCCGACCGGGCGATCGTGCTGCCGATGCGGGTGGAGCTGCCCGAGCTGGCTTCGGGTGGGGCGCCGCGGCTCGGCGAGGCGAGCCTTTCGCTCGAGGTCAAGGATCCGGTGAGCCTCGCGGTGGTGCGCCGCGCGCGTGCGCGAGTCGACGACATCGTCGCAAGCGGCGCGGCGGGATCGATCACGCTGCCGCTCGATCAAGTCGCGCAACTGGGCGCCGGGCGCGACTGGCTGCTCAGCGTGACCCTGACGTGGCGCGGCCCCAAGAAGATGCAGGGCCGCCGGCTCGGCGTGGTGATGACCCAGCTGATCCATCTGGCGGGCGGCTATGTGTTCGATGCGCTGCACGAGGAAGGACCGGCGATCGACCTCGCCGATCCCGACCAGCACCGGCCGTTCTGGCACAAGGTCTGGGCCGGACGCTTCGCCGAGGAAGCGCGGCGCTTCGAGGCCGAAGTCGATTATCATTATGGCTGGGACGCCGGCGCGCGCGACGTGGTGCGCGAGGAATCGAGCATCCAGACGCGACCTGCCGACGGCTCGGTGGCGGGGATGCAGGCGCGGGTGAAGAGCGGGCTGGTGCTGTCGCCGGATGCGCTGGCGGCGGTGGCCGCCACGCTCGATCCCGACAGCGCGCCGCTCGATCCCGGAGTGCGCGCGGCGCTGAACGATCCGCTGCTCGCCGAACGGCTGGGGCTGGGCGCGCGCGCGATGCTCAAGCTGCGCGGACGGCAGGACGAGGCGTTCGCGCTATGGGCCTATCCGGCAGTGCGCCGCGCCAAGCTGGCGCTGCTCAAGCCGCGCACGGTGCTCGAGACCGGCAACATCACCGAGTTCGCGCCGCACCAGGTGCCCTTCGCGGTGCCGACGGCGATCAACCTGGTGGGGACGCGCGCACGATGAGGACTCTGGCTGCTGCCCGCCCGCGCTATGCCCGTATCTTCGAGGCGCCCGATGCCGGCAATTCGACGGCGCCGGCCGAGATCGACGGCCAGGAAGTGTTCGTCCACAAGCGCGTCAACCTGTTCCCGCGCGGCAAGGGGCAGCCGCAATGATCGAGCGCCTCGATCCGTTGCCGCCGCTCGGCGCCTTTGTCGGCGAGCTGATGGACGTGATCGATCCCGAGGATCCGGCCGGGCTCGAGCGGATCACCGTCGACATGCCGCTGGAACTAGACTTGCTCTCGGGTGGCGGCCAAATTCTGGCGCTGGGCGCGAGCCCGCCGACCCAGCGGATCGAGACGAGCATCCTGCCGGTGTTCCATCGCTTGCGCGTGACGCTGGCGGCGCAGCCGATCGAGGAGGCGGGCGATGCCGGCAGCGACGGCTGAGGCCTGGAAACTCGAATCCTTCCTCGATTCGCTGATCGTCGAGCTCGATCGCGCCCAAGATACGCTTTCGGTTAAAGGCGTTACCCGAAAGCTCACCTATGCGGTTCAGGATGTCGCGGTCGACCTGTTCGTCTTCCCGCGGTACGAAGAGGGGCGGCTACGCTTCAACGTCGCCAAGCCGGGCGAGGAGGGCGCGTCCAAGATCAGCTTCTCGCTGGGTTCGATCACCGATCGCCAGATCCAGGAGACCGGCAACCGCCCGCCCGCCGAGGACGACATCTCGCTCGACGATGTCGAGGATCTCTCGCCCGAAGTGAAGACCTCGCTGCAAAGCGTCGGGGTGCGCTCGGCGCGCGATGTCGAGCGGCTCTCCGAACGGCAGGTCGATGTCGGCAAGCTCTTGTCCGAGAAGAGCGGCGGCACCTCGAAGGTCGGCTACACCGATCTCGCGGCGATCATCAACAAGGCGCGGCGGCGGCAGAATGCGCCCAAGGTCGCCAGCCTCAGCCTCGGTCGCCACGAAGGCGCGCGGCTGGCGCTATCGATCGACGGCGAGAATCTGGCGGTGGCATCGGCTGAGGGCTTTCCGCTCGCCTTCGTCAACGATCGCCCAGTCGATATCGTCGAGGCAGGGCCGGGACGGCTGCGCCTTGCGCTCGACCGCGATCAACTTTCCGCAGGAGACAATATGGTGCGGATTGCGCTCGATCCCTATGCGGTGGTCGACTTTGCCGTAGTCGGCCCGGAGGCGCTGCAATGAGCGGGCCGCGCCGCCACCGGCTGCACAGCCTCGGCATGTCCACTCGCCCGGCGCGATCCGGCGCGGGCGAAGGCGGGCGTGCGCGGTTCCGCGACGATGGTTTCGCGGTGCGCGCGCTGGGCGTCCAGCCCGGGCCGGCGCTGCGCCATCGACCGCCGGCGCCGGTCCACAGCCTGTCGGCCGGTTCGTCGGACTGGGATTGGCCCGCTGCCGAGCCCAGCGCGCTGAGCTGGCCCGAGCCGGGCGACACCGCCGCGGCGTTCAGCGTCTCGCTCGGCCAGGCGCCAGCCGAAGCGCCGGCCCCAGTCGCTCCGCCGGCGGCTGCCCAGGCACCCTTGGCGCTGGACGATGACGAGGCCGGCGACGATGTCGCGGCGATCCTGCGCGAGAACGGCCTGGTGCCGACCGCGCCCGCGCCCGCGCGTGCCCCGAGCAGCGCGCCGCCACCGCCCGCTGCCGACGCGCACGAGGACGTGGCGCCGCCCGAGGATCGGCATGCGATCTTCGGTCAGCTTGGCCGCGCAATGTCGCACGCCAACAGCTTCCAGCTCGGCCGGTTCAATTTCGATCGCCATTTCGACATGCTGGAGGAAGGCATGTCGCTGCATCCCGCCAGCGCGCCGGCACCCCGCACGGTGGCGATGTCGAACGCGCGCGAACTCCACGATCTCGACCTGATGAGCGAGCTCGCTGCGATGTCCGAGGCCGCGGGTGTTCCGCTGCGCCGCGATGCCGAGTCGGATGCCTTCATGGCCAAGGTCGCGCGGGCGCAGGCGCTCAGCCTCAAGGACCTCGATTCCGGCGAGGACGAGAGCATGCAGGAAGAAGAAGACACCACCGAGGAGGAGTTCGCCTCCTTGAACGAAGCTGCCGAGGAAGACGCCCATTCGCCCTGGAGCGAACACCAGGACGAAGCGGAAGCGGAGGAAGAATAATGGGCAAGAGCATCATCGATATCGAGCGCGGACTTAAGCTCCGCTATTCTTCCGCCAAGCCGGCGCCCGCCCGGCCGCCGATCAAGCGCGGCGCCAAGAAGGGCTCGCCGCGACCCGGCAGCGCCGTCGCTTCGGCGACGCGCGTGGGCACCAAGGCCGGCGCGCTCAGCTATCGGCGCGCGCACGCTTTCGATGCGATCGACGTCGCTGTCGACGGCTTCATCCCGCCGCTCCAGCAGCGCAATGCGATGACCTGCTGGGCGACGGTCTACACGATGATCGCCAATTGGCGGAAAGAGCGCTCGCAGACGGTGGAGACGGCGATCGCCGGGGTCGGCCCGCGCTGGTCGGCGCTGCTCGCCCAGGGCGACACGCGCGGCCTCTCCGCGTCGGAAAAGGTCGATTTCCTCGCCGATGCCGGGCTGGTCGCATTGCCGCCGCAGAACCCCACGATCCAGCGCTGGGCGGATATGCTGCGCAGCTATGGCCCACTCTGGGTGACCACCGACGAGGCGCCGCCCAATCTGATGATCCACGCGCGCGTGCTGCTCTCGATGAAGGGCGACGGCACTGCCGACGGCACCACGCTGACGCTGATCAACCCGGGATCGGGCGGCACCGACGTCGAGACCTTCACGGCATTCCTGCGCAAGTTCGAGGCCGAGGCGGCGAACCCGGCCGGCGTGCTGCGCGTGCAGATCGTCCACTGGCCCGCCGGCGCCAAGGCCTTCTCGCTCGCCAAGGCCGAGCCTGCCTATGTCCCGCCACCGCTGTTCGCCGGCACGGCGCGCGGTGCGCTGGTCGCCGCGCTCACCTCGCGCGGCGTGCCGATAATGGATGCCGAACAGCTGGTTTCGGCGTTCGAGGCGGAAGTGCGCGCGAACAACAATCGCCCGGTGCCGCTGTCATGGCGCTCCAGCGCGTTCGATACGCCGGTCGTGCCCAATCCGGACGAAGGCGATCCGACCGCGACGGCGCTGGAAATCCTGCAATTCTTCTATCCCGGCCGCAGCTTCACGACGATCAACAACGATCATGTCCGGCTGGCGGCGCGGATGTTCTACGCCGCGCTCGAGAAGCAGAAGGTGCTCGACCTGCTGCCCGAGGTGCCGACCAGCCCGCCGACGCCGAAATGGCTCGCCAAGCAGGCAGTGAAGATCCTGTGGCGCAAGATGAACGGCCCCAAGGGCTTTTCGGTCGCGGTGCGCAACGCAGTCGCGCTCCAGTGGAAGACCACGCTCGAAGAGATCGAGAACGGACTGCCGCCGACGGCGTTGTCCTTTTCGCGTGGCGCGCATGCGCTCAGCTATGTCGAGCAGCAGGGTCTGTCGGACTGGATCAGCAATCCCGACATCCCGCTATCACCGGCCGTAGGCGGGCGCTCGCTCGATCACGCCGCGCTTGAGATCGGCGACCTCATCGTATCGACCACCACCGAGGCGCCGTCGATCGCGATCCGGCGGATCGGTTCGCCGGTGAGCCATGTCATGCTCTATGTCGGCGGCGGCATGGTCGTCGAGGCGATCGGCGAGGGCGTGGTCCACCGCACGCTGAGCGATGCGCTGGCGCACAGCTATGTCGGCGTCGCCTTCCGCCACCCGACGCTCACCGCTCAGCAGGCGCTGGTGGCGCGCGATTTCGTCGGCCAGAAGATCGGCGTACCCTATGATTACGACCTGATCGTCGCCCACGCCAAGTTCCAGCTCGGCCGGATGGTGTGCGACCAGCTGCCGGAGTCGCTGCGCGATCGCTGCCGCAGCATTGTCGGCCCGGTCGATTTCGGCCGCGGCAACGACGGGCGCTTCATCTGCTCGTCGCTGGTCGCCGAGGCCTTCGAGAGCGCCGGCGTGCCGCTGCTCCCGGTGCCGGCGCGCTCGGTCAATCCCGGCGACGTCGCGCTCAAGGCCAATCTCATCTATCTCGGCCATGTGAAGTACGACCCGCCGGCCGGGCTGCTCGATCGGATCGGCCGACTCTAGGCAAGCGCGTCTCCAGGCTACGCCGCCTCGGACATTTGCGTCGCTTGGGCCGCGGCACGGATGTCTGCGGCCAGCGCGTCGACGCGTGCGGGATCGGCATCCCAGGCGAACATGAAGCGGGCGCCGCCGCCGATGAAGGTGTAGAAGCGCCAACCGCGCGCGCGCAGATCGTCGAGCAGCGGGGCGGGGGCGCTGAGGAACACCGCATTGGCCTCGACCGGGAACATCGGCGCAACCTGGGGCACGTCGGCGATCGCCGCCGCCAGACGCGCCGCGCAGCCATTGGCATGCTCCGCGTTACGCAGCCAGGCGCCGCTCTCCAGCATGCCGACCCAAGGGGCGGCGAGGAAGCGCATCTTCGAGGCGAGCTGCCCGGCCTGCTTGCAGCGATAGTCGAAATCCTCGGCGAGCTTGGGATCGAAGAACAGGATCGCCTCGCCGACCGCCATGCCGTTCTTGGTGCCGCCGAAGCACAGCACGTCGACGCCGGCACGCCAGGTGATGTCGGCGGGGCCGCAGCCAAGATGTGCGCAGGCCTGGGCGAAGCGCGCGCCGTCCATGTGGAGCTTGAGCCCGAGCGCGCGGCAGGTGGCAGAGATCGCCTGAATCTCTTCGATCGAATAAACCTGGCCAGTCTCGGTCGGCTGGGTGATCGTCACGGCGCGCGGCTTGGGAAAATGGATGTCCGAACGGCTGGTGGCGAGCGCGCGGATCGCTTGCGGAGTCAACTTGCCGTCGGCGCTGCTGGCGACGAGCAGCTTCGATCCGTTCGAGAAGAATTCGGGGGCGCCGCATTCGTCGGTCTCGACATGCGCCGAGGAGGAGCAGATCACGCTGTGATAGGATTGGCCGAGCGCGGCGAGCGCCAGCGAGTTTGCCGCGGTGCCATTGAACGCGAAGAACACTTCGCATTCGCTCTCGAACAGCGTGCGGAAGGCGTCGGCGGCGCGCTGGGTCCATTCGTCTTCGCCATAGGCCGGGGCGTGGCCGACGTTGGATACCTCCATAGCCGCCCAGGCCTCGGGGCAGATTCCGGCATAATTGTCGCTGGCGAATTGCTGGGGTTCGTGGGTCACGCGTGCGCTTTCTCTACTGGTCCTGGCACCCGGAGACTGGCGACGCGTGGCAGATAGAGGACCCGAGGGTTGCCACTAAGGCCACATCCTTGCGTGGTTTCACGCAAGCACCACCTTGCCCGGGAGCAGGTTGGTGTCGGGGCGTCGCCCAACTCTTGATGCATTGCAGCAAACTATCGCCGCGATGCGGGATTGGCAAGCCAGTCGAGAAAGGCCGGGATTACGGCATAGACCCTGTCGAGGTCGGCGGCGTCGATGCAATAGGGCGGCATGACGTACACCGTGTTGCCGAGCGGGCGGAGCAGCACGCCGCTTTCGCGGGCAAAGGCCATCAGCGCCGGGGCGATGGCCGAGAGGTAGCCGCTTTCGGGCTGTTCGATCTCGAACGCTGCGATCGTGCCGAGCCGGCGGGTATCACGGACCGCAGGATGCGCGGCGACGGCGTCGAGCCGTGCCTGCTGGCGTGCGCCGAGCGTGGCGATGCGGTCGTGCACCGGCTCGTCGCGCCAGATTGCGAGATTGGCATTGGCCGCGGCGCAGGCGATCGGATTGGCGGTGTAGCTTGACGAGTGGAAGAACATGCGCGAGCGGTCCGGTGAACGATGCGCCTCGAAGATCGGCGCCGTCGCCATCGTCACCGCCAGCGGCACCGCGCCGCCGGTCAGACCTTTGGACAGGCAGAGGATATCCGGCACCACGCCTGCCTGTTCGCAGGCGAGCAAGGTGCCGGTACGGCCCCAGCCGGTCATCACTTCATCGGCGATGAACAGCACGTCGTGACGGGCGCAGATCGCGCGCATCTCAGCGAGCAGTGCGGGCGAATATATCTTCATGCCCCCGGCGCCGAGCACCAGCGGCTCGACGATGAACGCGGCGGGCTTTGCGCGGCAATGCGCTTCGAGCGCGTCGAGGCTTGCCTGCTCGTGGCCGGGCTCGGGGAAGGGGACAGTGGCGACGTCGAACAGCAGCGGCTGATAGGCCTGGTTGAACACGCCGCGCGCCCCGATCGACATGCCGCCAATCGTGTCGCCATGGTAGCTGTGCTCCAGCACGACCACGCCGTGGCGAGGCTCGCCGCGATTGCCCCAGGTGCCGAGCGCCATCTTGAGCGCGACTTCCACCGCGGTCGATCCGCTGTCGGAGAAGAAGACATGGTCGAGGCCCGCCGGCATCATCGCGACGAGGTCGCGCGCCAGCGTCTCGGCCGGCTCGTGCGTCCAGCCGGCGAAGATGATCTGGTCGAGCGTGGCGGCCTGGGCGGCGATCGCGGCGGCGATGCGCGGGTGGCAATGGCCGTGGGTCGTCACCCACCAGGAGGAGATCGCATCGATGATCCGGGCGCCGTCGCTTGTGTAGAGCGCGGCCCCCTCGGCCCGCGCGACCCGCGGGATCGGTTCGTTCAGGCCGTGCTGGGTGAAGGGATGCCAGACCGGGCTCATGCGAAGTCTTCCAGCGCGAAGTTCGCGGCGAAAGCGGCGGCGAGCGTTGTCGGCGTGAGCGGATCGAGGCGGGGCAGGCGGCCGAGCCGTTGTACGCCGCCGATCGTGGCGATCGTAGCCTCGCTGTCGGGCTCGGGGTCGCCGATGAACGCCACGCCGAGGATCGCCACCCCGCGGCTGCGCAGCGCCTCGATCGAGAGCAGGCTATGGTTGATCGTGCCGAGCCCGGTGCGCGCGACCAGGACAGTCGGCAGACCCCAGCGCGCGAACAGATCGGCGTAGAGCAGCGCGCGCGTCACTGGCACGAGCACACCGCCGGCGCCCTCGATCACCAGCGGGCCTTCGGGCGGGACGAGACGCGCGGGGTCGATGACGACGCCATCGATCTCGGCGGCGCGGTGGGGCGAGCAGGGGGTGGCGAGGCGGTAAGCTTCGGGGAGGATGCGGTCTTCCGGCACGCCGAGCGCGGCGACCCGCTGCGCATCGCTGCCGTCGTCGAGCCCGCTCTGGATCGGCTTCCAATAGCGCGCACCGATCGCGGTGGTGAGCGCCGCGGCGAAGACCGTCTTGCCGATATCGGTATCGGTGCCGGTGACGACGAGCCTCATGCCAGCACCCGGCCGAGTTCGGCGGCGAGCGTGTCGATGTCGTCGGTGGTGACGTTCAGCGTGATCGAGATGCGCAGCCGCGACGTCCCGTCGGGCACCGTCGGCGGGCGGATGCCGCGCACGTCGAACCCGGCCTGCTGCAGCGCCGCCGCCGCGCGCATCGTGCGCGCGTCGTCGCCGAGGATCAGCGGCAGGATCTGCGAGCCGCTGGGCGTCACGCCGTGCGGGGCCAGCGCCTGCTGCGCATGGTCGATCAGCGCGTGGAGGTGGTCGCGGCGTTCGGGCGCGGTGAGCGCGCGCAGCCCGGCGCGTACCACCGCGGCGATCAGCGGCGAGGGGGCGGTGGAGTAGATGAACCCGCGTCCGCGATTGACCAGGAAGTCGCGCACGATCGCCGGGCCGCAGACCAATGCGCCTTCGCTGCCCAGCGCCTTGCCGCAGGTGTGCAGCGTAACGACATTGCCACGCCCGGCGAGCCCGTCAGCGAAGCCGCGCCCGTCGCGACCGAACACGCCGGTCGCGTGCGCCTCGTCGATCAGCAGCACCGCGTCGTGCCTCTCCGCAATGGCTGCCAGCGCGTCGAGCGGGGCGCGGTCGCCGTCCATGCTGTAGAGGCTCTCGACGACGATCCACGCCTGCCCGGTGCCGCCGTCGTGCCGCCACGCAGTGATCGCCGCGTCGAACGCCTCCGGATCGTTGTGGACCGCGGCTTTCGCGACCGCCCGGCTCAGCCGCATTCCCTCATGCGCACTGGCATGGACGAGCGCGTCGAACACGATCAGGTCGCCGCGCTGGGGCAGGGTCGAAAGCAGCGCCACATTCGCGGCATAGCCGCTCGAGAAGAACAGGGCGGCCCCGGCACCGAAGAAAGCCGCCGCCTCGGTTTCAAGCGCGACATGCTCGTCATGGTTGCCGCGCAGCAGCCGCGATCCGCCCGATCCGACCGGCACGCCGCGATCGAGCGCGTCGCGCACCGCGGCTTCGAGCAGCCCGGACGCGGCGAGGCCGAGATAGTCGTTCGATGCGAAGTCGCGGCCGTGGCGCGGTGCGAGCGTCCGCCGCCGGTCGCGGGCGGCGAGGTTCACCAGGTCTTGAGCTTGGGCGTCGAACGGGGACATCGCCGCGCCCTAGCGCCCGCAACCGTCCAAGCAAAGCGGTCAGGCTGGTTGCGGGGCCGCGACGCTGCCGCTGCGCTCGAGCTTGCCCCAGCCGACCACCCAGCCGCCGATCGCCGAGGCGATCGCGCGCACCACCACCCAATACATGATCTGGCGATAGACGAAGCGCTGCGCGACGAGCAGCGCCGCCGGATAGCGCGCACGCTTGCCATCGAGTCGATAGGCCAGCCAGCCGCACAGCACATCGATGGTGACGAATGCGAGCCAATAGAGGCCCATTTGGCCGACATCGCCGCTGGTCTGCGCCCAGCCATGCTGGACCACGCGGAGCACGGTGCCGACCAGCGACAGGATCAGCGTCAGGTCGATCAGCGGCGAGATCGCGGCAAAGGCGATCTGGAACAGCCACGCCTGGGGCAATCCGACCAGCGCAAGCCCGGCGGGGCGCCGCGTCCACAGCACCGCGCGGTGCTTCCACAGGCATTGCAGCGTCCCGAACGCCCAGCGATAGCGCTGTTTGGCGAGTGCTTTGAAGCTCTCGGGCGCCTCGGTCCAGGCGACCGCTTCGGGGTCAAAGGTGACTCGCCAGCCGGCGCGCTGGATTGCGATTGTCAAATCCTGGTCCTCGGCCAGCGTGTCCTCGGGATAGCCGCCCACCACGTCGAGCGCCACGCGCCGCCAGGCGCCGACCGCGCCGGGCACCACCGTCATCGCATCGAAGCCTGCCAGCGCACGCCGCTCGAGATTCTGCGCGGTGATATATTCGATCGCCTGCCAGCGGGTGACGAGGTTGACCGTGTTGCCCACCCGCGCATCGCCCGCCACTGCGCCGATCGCGGGGTCGGCGAACCAGCGCGCGAGGCGGCGGATCGTCGCCGGCTCGAACTGGGTATCGGCGTCGAGCGCAATGATGATCTCGCCCTCGGCCTGGAGCAGCGCGCGGTTGAGCGCCGCGGCCTTGCCGCCATTGGGCAAGGTGAGCAAGGTCACGCGCGGATCGTCGGCAAAGGCTGCCGCGACGATCGCGCTGGTCGCGTCCTTCGATCCATCGTCGGCGACGATCACCGACAGGCCCGGATAGTCGCTCGCCAGCACGCGCCGGACCGAGGATTCGATCACCTTGGCTTCGTTATACGCCGGGATGATCACCGAGACGCTGGGCACATATTCAGGCGGCGTGGGACGGCCGCGCCGTGCCTGGAACCAGGCCAGCCCGGCCATCAGCACGGCGCGCGCGATGCCGAGCGCGATGGCAAGGTAGAACAGCCAGCCGAGCAGCCCGGCAAGGATCGCCAGCGCGACGAAGATGACGACATCGGTCCGCACTGCGAGCAGATCGGCGCCGTCGATCTTGGGCATCACCTGCCCCTGGCTGAGCCCGACCAGCTGGGAGACGGGCACGAAATTATAGCCCTCGGCACGCAGTGCGCTGATGATCCGCGGCAGCGCCGCGACGGTCTGCGCGCGGTCGCCGCCGCCGTCGTGGAGCAGCACGACATTCTCGGCATTGCCGGGGCTGGCGCGGTGGACCTGGTCGAGCACCTGGCTGACGATCGCATCGGTGCCTGGGCGCTGCCAGTCATTGGGATCGACGTGGAGACCGACCACGGTGTAGCCCGCCTGCTGCGCGATCAGCGCCGGCCCGATCTCGTCCTGCGTGGTCGGCTCGGCATCGCCGAAATAGGGGGCGCGGAACAGGCGGGTGGCGCGTCCGGTATAGGCCTCGATCAGCCGCTGGGTGGCGTTGAGCTCGAGCCGGGTGGCATCGGCACCATCGAGCGCGAGATTGGGATGCGTGTAGCTGTGGTTGCCGATCTCGTCGCCATCCGCGACGATGCGGCGGAGCAGCCCGGGCTGCTGAAGCGCATTCTCGCCGATCACGAAGAAGGTCGCCGGGACATGTGCCTTTTCGAGGACGTCGAGAATGCGCGGCGTCCAGGTGGGATCGGGGCCGTCGTCGAAGGTCAGCGCGATCGCATGCGGCGAAGCGCCCGCGCGCTGGACGACATAGGGCGTGGGCAGCGCGTCGTAACGCTCGCCGCGGATCATCCCGGCGCGGTCGAACCCGGTGGTGCGATGCCCGACCGTCGGCGACGCAGTGACGCGCAGCAGCTCGCCCGATCCTTCGACATCGACGTTGAGCGCCGACTGGAGCTGGCCGAGCTCGGGGCGACCGCCGTTGCGGAACGCCGCGAAGTCCGACCACAGGCCCGGATCCTCGCTGCCCAGCCGCCACATCGCGACATCGACGATGCCGAGCTGCTTGAGCGCGACCAACTCGTTCCAGCTCGCCGCGGCATCGAGCATCCAGATCTCGTGATGATCGCCGGCATCGTCATAGGCGAAGCCGGCATTGCCGCTCGCCGCATCGAAATGGACCGGGGCTTCGCTGTCATGCGCGGCGAGCCAGGCTTCCTCGATCGAAAGCGCGTCGGCGCCGCTCTTGTGCCAGTCATAGGCATAGCTGCCCAGCGCGACGATCAGCTTGTCGCGGCCAAGCTGGCGGACGCCGTCCTCGACTGCGCGGATGAACCAGTGCTGCGCGGCGATCGGGCCGGCCTCGCCGCCTTCCCAATGCTGGTCATAGGCCATCAGGATCACGCGATCGGCTGCGTGGCCCAGCGCGGCGAGGTTCCACTGCGCGTCCGCCGCCGGCGCAGTGACGGCGAGCTCCGACCCCTTAGGCAGCGCGGCACGGATTTCGGAAAGCAGCCGCAAATAGCCGGGAACGGTGCCGGCAGGCAGGTTCTCGAAGTCCATCACCAGCCCGTGCGCGTGGCGATCGGCGACGAAACTGGCGAGATGCGTCGCCAGCGCATGGCGCGCCGCCGGATCGGCGATCAGCGTTGCCGCACCCTTGCCGTCCCAGCTCGTCCCGAAATTCTGCACCATCGGCAGCACCTTGGGCGCATTGGGCGCGGCGGCGACGATCGCGTCGAACTGGCGATCGCTGTTGAGGGTGAGATGGTGATCGGCGCCGGTGACGCTGACCAGCGCCGGCACCACCCAGTCGAGCGTGGCGACATGCGCGCGCAGCGAAGCGACACCGGCATCGTCGCCGGGCACATAGAAGCCGACGGTCAGCGGCGCCGCGGCACCCTTGGCATGGAAATGCGGCAGCCACGAGCGGCCGCGGCCTCCCGCCGCGTGCATCTGCGCGGCGTGGCGCTGGCCGAAGGGCAGGGGAAGTCCGGCCGCGCCCGGCGTCGCCACCAGCGTCGTCGCAAAGGCGATCGCCGCCGCGACGATCAGCACGATGAACGCGGCAAGCGCGCCGCGCGCGATCGTGCCGCGGCGGCCAGTGGGGTCGAAGAAGATCGGCGAAGACATCGGCTGCATTTCCGGACGCGGTTCGGCAAGTGGACCGACGCGATACCAGCATGCGGATGCCGGCAAGGTGAGGCGCGGATGAAGTTTTTGTCATCCGCTCCGGTTGTTCCGGAGCCACGACGATGTGGCGCCGTGATCCGCGCGCAGCGATCGTCGAAAACGCGGGCTCGGCCAGTCGACCCCAGTGCCCCTGCGCTTCAGTCCGCCCGGCCGGGCGCCACCGTCGTCATCGTCTCCAGCCGTGCGTCCTGCTCCTTGCGAACGGGCACGTCGAGCGCACTTCTCAGGGCATCGGGCACCAGCTGCGGATTATAGGGTTCCATCGTCGGTCCGGTCGCCCTGGAGGTGATGAACTGCGTCCCGTAGATCTGCTGCTGACCGATCTTCTGGAGATAGCGGTCTAGCGTCGCCGCCGCGATCCACCTCGCCTCCGCTTTGCCTTTGGCCACGGCGGCAACCGCCAGGCTGTGCGCGAGCAGATAATCGTCGGCGCTTCGCCCATGTTGGAAGATATAGGCAGCGGCATAAAAATCCCCTGCCGTGTGCAAGGCGCCCGCATCCAGCAATTTGCGAGCCGCGACGCGCCGGCTCTGATCGTCGAGCAGCATCTTTTCGACGAACGCGCGGTCAGCGATCTGCTCGGGCTTGATCGAAGTGCGCACCGCCTGATCGGCGACAAACAGCGCCTCGAGCTCCGCGTTGTCGGGTTCGACCCGCGGGGCGGTGAACCCGGGCGCGCCAGCGAACAGCGCGAGCGCCAAAGCAATATTGAGGACCATGCTAGCCACCTCCGGACAATCGAGTCCTTGACTACATCTGTAGTCATCGCATGTCGAGGCGTCGATTGGAAGGCTAGGCCGTAGACTCATAAAAGCGGCCTGTCGGCTTCCGCCCCAAAGTTGGACATCTGAGGTGGGCACGGCCGTGCCTGAAAACGGTCATTCGTTCAGCATTCTGGCGGCCGGAAGCAAGCGTCCATTTTCTTTCGGATCTATAGCGTCGTTGGCGCTCGCAGGCGGAGTAAGAGCCGGAACCTAGAACTTGTCACAAAGGCAAAGGAGTTGACAAAACTGAGAGGTGATGTTGCAACATCTCTATGTGTGATATTCCATCTTACCTCGCGATGAGCCTACCTGTTTGCGATTGTGCACCGGCACGGTGATCAAGCAGCTGCGAATCTGTGCGACCGTTCTGGGCATTGCGCTTCTTACGTTCCTTCTGGTTCCTCCGATGGCATGGCTGGCTAGAGATAGTTGGCTATGGATACGAGCAAGCGACCCGAACGATCGCGCCGAAGTGAAGCACATCTTTCAAAGGGATCTTATCCGCGGCAGCAGCAGGTCCTTGGAAGTCTCTATTTTGGACCCGCCGGTACGAAGGGCGAGCGTTCCTGTTGAGACCATTCCTGTCCATCCGGGACCGGACCTTGCGGCTAAGCTCCCCAACTGCGCTGGCGGAGTTACAGAGAGTTTTGCCTCCTCTGCCCTGGCTCGCACCCGCGCAAGAAGTTCCAGGAGTTTTCTGATCGAGGAAGCTCGCTTTCGAGCTTACGAAGATCAGGCAAGCGCTCTGAGCCTGATGACCTTGAGCGCGTGCGTCCATGCCACGCCTCTCGCCAGCCGGTGCGCAAGACATTTTTTCGCATCACGAGACCGCATCCTGCCCAAAGACATAATAAAGCAGCTCGTCAGCATGGAAGCGGTCCATTCTGTTGGGGGAGCTGCCTGTTGGTTGCACCCTTCCACCTGAAGAACGGCTCCGAAGCTCACAATAGGCCCCGCGCCTACATTGCAACCCGCTGAGCCGCATCTTTGGCTCCCCAAAGCTGACTCACAGCCAACGGGCCGAAAAGCTGCAGTGCAGCGTTCGGAACGGCAACTATTACGCTCTTGGTTCCCAAAGCGGACGGTCCGCTTCCCACCCAATCTCGGACATTCGAGCGACCCTGCCGGAAGCGGCCGTTTATGAGTTCACGACCTAGTTGCGGGGCACCTCGCGCAGCCGCGCGAGATCGGCGGGCGTGTTGATGTTCGGCGGGAGTTGCGCTGCGATAGGTCGCGCGCCGATTCGTTCGGCGAATGCGCGCACCGAATGGCGGCCGGTGCCCGAAAGAATGGCCTCGGCGTCCGGCGTGGCGGCGGTCGGCCATAGCCCGATCACCGGCTGGTCGATCAGGAAGGCCGGCGCGGGATCCAGCAGCGCGCGCAGGTTCGCGGGCAGCGCGACGCAATCGACGGGCGCGGACAGCATTTGATCGAAGCCGTGCGCGGCGGCATGGCGCAACGCACCCGCGATCGCCGCCAGCGGCCCCATGTCCGGTGCAGGCCAGTCTGCGATCGTCTCGCTCCTCGCATGGATGCGCCCAACGATCACCAGCACGTCGCAATGCGGGCGCAGCGTCTCTATTGCATGTGCGAGCAAAGGCTTGCCGTCGAGCAGCGCTTCGGCCTTGTCCGATCCGAACCGTGTCGATTGTCCGCCTGCCAGCACGGCGCCAAGGGTCTTCATCGCCACCATCCGTCGTTCGTCAGCACCCGTTCATACCCCATTCGCGGCCTTTGCTGCATTGCAACAGGTTTTCGGGGAACCATCGCCCCGAGTTGATCGTCCCTCAAGCAACGAGCCGGCGCAAGCGGGCGGCGGTGGGGATTGAAAATGGAGTCTCTCGAGGTGGATGCGCTCGCTGCGCCACCGATCGAATTGCTTGCGGACGCGAGCCTGTTCCTGGACTTTGACGGCACGCTCGTCGAGCTCGCTGCGCGTCCGGATTCGGTCCGGGTCGATACGCGCCTGGCTACGCTGATGGAGCGGCTCCATGACCGTTTGGACGGCCGCTTGGCGCTGATCACCGGCCGAGGCGCCGGGCAGGTACGAGCGCTGTTCGATGCGCCGCGGTTCACCGTGGCGGGCAGTCATGGCCTCGAATTCCTCTATCCCGATGGCCGTACCGCGCTCGCCCCGCGGCCGCCGACGCTCGATACGGCGCTTGCCGAGATGCGGGCCTTTGCCGCGGCGCGCCCGGGGTTGCTGGTCGAAGACAAGCCGCTCGGCGCGGCGCTGCACTATCGCTGCGAACCCGAGGCCGAGGCCGATAGCATCGCGCTTGCGCAAGGCCTCGCCGCGCGCCACGGGCTCTATCTGCAGACCGGCAAGATGATGATCGAGCTGCGTGCCGGCGGCGGCGACAAGGGCGAGGCGCTGCGCTTGCTGATGGCCTCACCCGAAATGGCCGGGACCGTCCCCGTATTTCTCGGCGACGACGATACCGACGAGCCTGGCTTCATCGCCGCAGCGTTGCTCGGCGGTGCCGGGGTGCTGATCGGCGACGAACGGCCCACTGCTGCGCGCTATCGACTGTCGGGCGTGGCGGCGGTGCTCGACTGGCTGGAGGAGGCTGCGGCATGACCAATCTCGATTTGTGGCCGATCGGCAACTGCCAGGTGAGCGCGCTGGTCGATCGCACTGGCCAATTCGTCTGGGGCTGCGCGCCGCGCGTCGACGGCGATCCGCTATTCTCTGCGCTGGTCGGCGGCGAGGCCCCCGACACCGGTCTCTGGGCGATCGATCTCGAAGACTGCGTGTCGATTGAGCAGGAATATCTGCGCAACACCCCGGTGCTGGTCACGCGCTGTGCCGACGCGGCGGGCAATGCGATCGAGATCGTCGATTTCTGCCCCTATTTTCGCCGATCGGGGCGCAGCTACCGCCCGGTGGCCTTCGCCCGGATCGTCCGGCCGGTGAGCGGCAGTCCGCGCATCCGGGTTCGCCTCCGCCCGACCTGCGGCTGGGGCGGCACCTGCCACCGCGCCATCGGCGGCACCAACCATATCCGCTACGAGATGGATGCGCTGACGCTGCGGCTGAGCACCAGCGCCCCGGTCGGCCTGGTCCATGAGGAGCGCGCGTTCCGGCTCGAGGGCACGCTGCATTTCTTCCTCGGCCCCGACGAGAGCTTTGCCGGCGATATCGGGCCGACGCTCGATGCGATGCTGGCGAGCACCGTCGGCGAGTGGCGCGAATGGGTGCGCGGCTTGGCCATCCCGCTCGAATGGCAGGACGTGGTGATCCGCTCGGCGATCACGCTCAAGCTGTGCCAGCATGAGGAGACCGGCGCGATCGTCGCGGCGCTCACCACTTCGGTGCCCGAACATGCCGGATCGCAGCGCAACTGGGACTATCGCTACTGCTGGATCCGCGACGCCTATTACACGGTGCAGGCGCTCAACCGGCTGGGCGCGCTCGACGTGCTCGAAGGCTATCTGGTCTACCTCCGCAACATCGTCGACAGCGCCAAGGGTGGGCACATCCAGCCGCTCTACGGCGTGCTCGGCGAGGCGGTGCTGGAGGAGCGCGCCGCGCCCGGGCTGGCGGGCTATCGCGGGATGGGGCCGGTGCGCGTCGGCAACCAGGCCTATGAGCAGATCCAGCACGACGCCTATGGCCAGATCGTGCTGTCGAACACCCAGGCGTTCTTCGACGAGCGGCTGTTCCGCAAATCGGGGATCGAGGATTTCGAGGCGCTCGAACGCGTCGGCGAGCGGGCCTGGGCGCATTACGACCAGCCCGATGCCGGGCTGTGGGAACTGCGTACGCGGCAATCGGTGCATACCTACAGCTCGGCGATGTGCTGGGCAGCGTGCGACCGGCTCGCCAATGCCGCGCAGGTGCTCGGCCTGCCGTCGCGCAGCGCCTTCTGGCAGGACCGCGCCGACAAGATCCGCGCCCGGATCGAGGAAGCCGCCTGGCGCCCCGATACGCGGCGGCTCTCGGCCACCTTCTCGGGCGACGATCTCGACGCCAGCGTGATCCAGCTGCTCGAGCTGCGCTTTCTCGCCCCCGACGATCCGCGCTTCATCGACACGCTCAACGCGGTCGAGGCCGGGCTGCGCCGCGGCTCGTACATGCTGCGCTATGCCACCGAGGATGATTTCGGCCTGCCCGAAACCGCGTTCAACGTCTGCACCTTCTGGCTGATCGAGGCGCTGCACTTCACCGGCCGCAGCGACGAGGCGCGCGCGCTGTTCGAGGAGATGCTGACCCGGCGCACCGCCGCGGGCCTGCTCTCCGAGGATATCGACCCGATCACCGGCGAGCTGTGGGGCAATTACCCGCAAACCTATTCGCTGGTCGGCATGATCAACTGCGCCGTCCTGCTGAGCAAACCCTGGAGTTCCATCCGTTGAGCCGATTGATCGTCATCTCCAACCGCGTCAGTGCCCCCGATGGTTCGACGTCCGGCGCGCAGGGCGGGCTGGCCGTCGCGCTCCAGGCGGCGCTGCGCGAGATGGGCGGCATCTGGTTCGGCTGGTCGGGCGAGCTTACCGACGAATTCACCGGCCAGATCAACTTCCAGCGCAACGAAGGCGTCACCACCGCGACGATCGACCTCGAGGCGCAGGACGTCGACGAATATTATAACGGCTATGCCAACCGCACGCTGTGGCCGTTGTTCCATTATCGCATCGACCTGGCCGAGTTCGAGCGCAGCTTCGCCGGCGGCTACCAGCGGGTCAACGAGCGCTTTGCCGAGACGGTGCGCCCGCTGATCGAGCCCGACGACGTGCTGTGGGTGCAGGACTATCACATGTTCCCGCTCGGCCAGGAACTGCGCCGGCGCGGCTGCAAGAACAACCGGATCGGCTTCTTCCTCCATATCCCCTGGCCACCGCGGCGCCTGCTCTCGGCCTTGCCCGAGGCGCACCAGCTGATCGAGACGCTGTTCGCGTATGACGTGATCGGCTTCCACACGCAGGAATGGATGGAATCGTTCATCGACTTCGCCCGCGCCGAGATGGAGGCGGTCGTCTCGCCCGGCGGCGTGCTGCGTATCGGCTACAAGAGCGTCCAGCTGGTCGTCGCGCCGATCGGCATCGACGCCACCGAGTTCGCCGCGCTCGCCGCCAGCGACAAGGCCCGTGATTCGTACGAGCAGATGCGCCGTAGCGCCGATGGGCGCACGATGATCGTCGGGGTCGACCGGCTCGATTATTCCAAGGGGCTGGAGGAGCGTTTCCTGGCGTATGAGCGGTTCCTCAACGAGAACCCGGCCGAGCGCAAGGAAGTGTTCCTGCTCCAGATCGCGCCGCCTTCGCGCGCTTCGGTCGAGAGCTATCAGCGCATCCGCAGCGGGCTGGAGGGCGTGTCCGGCCGGATCAACGGCGCGCATGCCGATCTCGATTGGGTGCCGATCCGCTACGTCAACCAGGGCTATCCGCGCGACGTGCTCGCCGGGGTCTACCGCGCCGCCCGGATCGGGCTGGTCACCCCCTTGCGCGACGGGATGAACCTCGTCGCCAAGGAATATGTCGCCGCGCAGGACCCCGAGGATCCCGGCGTGCTGATCCTCTCGCGCTTCGCCGGCGCCGCGGTGCAGATGGAGCAGGCGGTGCTGGTCAACCCGTACAGCGTCGAGGAAGTCTCCGACGCGATCCTGCTGGCGCTGCGCATGCCGCGCGACGAGCGCATCGCGCGCTGGCGCGCGCTGATGGACGGGGTCGAGCAGGAAGACGTGATCTGGTGGCGCAAGCGCTTCGCCGACGCGCTGATGGCGGTGCCCGAGCCGGTCTGAGCGCGTCCGCGCCGACGGAAGGCTGCAAGGGGCGCCGCTATGGCGCGCTGCCGGGTGCAGGCAGCGTGCGGAGGAACGCCGATAGTCTGGCCTGCCCTTCAAAGCCGCTGCGATTGGTCCAGACTGGACCTTGCCGTCACTCTTCTTCGAGGGGCATGCGAGACTTTTCAGCCAATTGCCTAGGCCATAGCAACAGGAGCAGCGTGGCCACAGCCAGCATGCCGATCGTCAGAAGACTGCTTTCCGGCCCGGCCGGGCCGCCGGTCAAATCTATCGGACCAACCGGCACAAGCTGCACAAGCAATGCCGGTAGATGCAGATCGAATCCGGTTATCGGCACGGCAAAACCCACCCCGGCGAACCAGTTCCAGCCTGCATGCCATCCCATCACACCCCAAATGCTGCCCGCACGCCACGCCCAGGCGCAAGCAAACAGTCCGAATGTGAACGCCATGACGATTTCGCGGACCGGCTGATGCGGTGAAAAGTGAAGAAATGTGAAAGCGGTCGAACTGGCGATGAATCCCGCCACCAGGTTCCAGCGGCGCGTCGCCGTAGAGAGCAGCCAGCCGCGAAAGATGAACTCCTCCACGCCCGATTGGAAAACAAAGCAGGCCAGCAGAATTGCTATCCAGAACAGGGATGCAGGAGAGGAAAAGGCGGGAAGGACATCTTTGCTGACATAGCCCCCGGCGAGCCAGATCGAAATGATCGCCAAGGCCATCATTCCAATGCCTACCGTCAGTCCTGCCAAGTGGTTGCGCAGCGGATGTGCCCCGGTCAAACCCAGGGTCGGCAGGTCGCGACGCTCGACGAACCGGGACCAGGCCCAGACGGCCGCTCCCATCGCCACGAACGGTAGCAGCAGAAACAGGCAAAATCCGAACGAGGAAAGTGGCGCGCCCTTGGAATTGACCAAGCCTAGCCATTCAAGGCCAAAATCGAGCGGAACGCTGGAGAACCCGACCAGCAAGATGCAGACGATTGGCGAAAGCCAGGCCCAGGGCAGCCAGCCGCGATGCGGTTCGGGTGAAAAGATCGTCTGTATCATTCTGTTCCGTTAGCCCTGAGGCGGGCCCGGCTATAGAATGATTGTGCGAAGCTGATCGTCCCGGTGCCAGGCCAATGGCGTAGTCCCAAAAGTCCGCCTGAAAACTCTGCCAAAGTGGCTTTGATCCGCAAACCCGGCCTCGTGGGCAGCTGCGGCAAAGCCAAGCCCGCTGCGCAGCAGCTGTCTGGCGCGCTCAAGTCTGCGGCATTGCAGATAGCGATATGGACTGGTTCCTAACAGCGAGCGGAAGTCACGCGAAAGCTGCCAGCGGTCATAACCAGCGATTCCTTCCAGCTTTTCTAGGCTGGTCCCCGGTTCTGGCACGCTGTCGAGGAATTCGCGGACCCGCATGACAGCTTCACGATTCATCGTCTGCTTGGTCGGCGGGCCCCCTTCGCAGCGCTGCATAGCAGACACGAGCTGGTGCAGTGCGTCCTGGTAGCCGAACGGCTCATGCTCGGCAGAACAAATTGCAATCAGGCGAAGCGCCGAACCGACCAGATCGGCGTCGGTTGAAACCCCTTCCGATAGAAACGGCAACGCGGCTCCGCCGATCACGGTCTGGACATGGGCAGGCGGCAGATAGGCTGCCCGATAGGAAAAGCCGGTTTGGTCGCAACAATATCCATCGTGCACTTCGTCCGGATGCAGGATCATCACTTGCCCGGGCAGCGACCGCCACCGATCGCCGCGATAGTTGAACGACTGCACGCCGGCAGTGGTCACTGCGATCGTATAGGTGTCGTGACGATGCGGCGAAAATGCACCAATGCGAAGCTTCGCTTCAATCAGCTCAACCTTGGACCCAGACGGGCCGATATCCCGATTTTCCGCGTCGGACTGCATTCAATCTTATTGTGCCTGGACCGAACGTTCGCAAGCGTCTCGGTCGTCGAACGAACTGGCGGCCATGCCTGGATAGATTTCGTCCATGTCCGCATCTGGGTAGGTCACGGCCGTTCGCCCCTTAAGTTTAAGGTGCGTCCACTTCGGGCATCCAGGCGATACAGCAGAACGGCGGCGATTGGGCGCATTGCGGCCCTTACCCCTCAAACCTGCTTCACCCGCTCCGGCATCGGCACGCGTGCGCCGTGGCCCGGCATCTTGGGCAGCACCGGCCGCTCCAGCCCCGTCACCAGATCGGCGATCCTGACCGGCTGGCCGGTCTCGAAGCAGCGGTCGGCGGCGATGCCGATCAGGCAGGAGGCGGCGCCGCCGCGTTCGTCGGCGGCGCGCATCAGTTTGTCGCGGGGGGCGGCGGGATCGAAGATGTCGGCGAGCATCACGCCGTCGCCTCCGCCATGGCCGCCGGCGCCGGTCCAGGGCTCGATGTCGCGCGGGGGGCCGCGCATCGGGATGATCCGGGTGGTGATCTGGTCGCCGCCGAGATCGTTGGTGGCGCCGGCGACCAGCGCCTTTTCGACGACGCTGTGCTCGAGCCGGCCGCGGGTGCCGTTGAACGCGACGGTATAGCCTTCCCAGGCATTGAACGCGTTGAGGCTGTAGCTCAGCGTCGTGCCGCCGGCATAGCCGACGATGACGTTCATCGTATCCTCGATGCTGATCTCCGGGCGCCAGACGCACTGATCGCGGTGATAGCCGTCATATTTCTCGGCATCGAGGTACATGGCTTTCAGCGCGGGGTCCTCGGCAAGATCGAAGAAGAAGCTGCACGCGGCGGCCTCCGGGCAGGTGTGGCAGCGCTGGTGCGGGCCGGTCAGGCCGAAGCGGCGCGCCATTTCGGGGGTGTAGAATTCGCGCTTGCCGGTGGCATTGACGCTCACCGGCATGTCCGACAGCCACCAGTTGACCAGATCGAAATGGTGCGTCGCCTTGTGGACCATGAGGCCGCCGGAGATCGCCTTGTTCGAATGCCAGCGGCGGAAATAATCGGCGCCGTGGACGGTGTTGAGCAGCCAGTGGAAATCGACCGAGAGGATGTCGCCGATCTCGCCCGACATCAGCAGGTCTTTCACCTGGCTGCGATAGGGCGAATAGCGATAGTTGAAGGTCACGCGGATGTGGCGGCCGCTGCGCTTCACCGCATCGAGGATGCGCTGCGCCTTGGCGGCGGTGGTGGTCATCGGCTTTTCGGTGATGACGTCGCAGCCGGCATCGAGCGCGCGGACGATATAGTCGTCGTGAAACGCATCGGGCGGGGTGACGATCACCGTGTCGGGCTTGTGGTCGCGCAGCATCCTGTCGAAATCGACGGCGAGATAGGGCTTGGGGGCAGGGGCGCCGGCCTGGGCGGCGCGGCGCGCGACATAATCGAGCCGGCCGGGGTTGGTGTCGCAGGCGGCGACGAGCGCGCCGTGCGCCTTGTGCGGGCCCCACAGCGCGTCCTGGTACATCCGGTTGCGGCTGCCGACGCCGACCGAGACATAGCTGCGGCGCGCGCCGGCGGGGGCTGGGGCGGCGTTTGCGTCGAGCGCGGTGGCGAGCGCGGCCCCGGCCGCCAGCCCCTTGATCACGTCGCGCCGTGCTGGCGTGTCTGCGTCGCGCATCCTCTGTCCCCTCTTGGCTTTTGTGCCTTCGATTCCCAACATGTGTTACCGGTATTTGCATCGTGGGAAAAGCTGTTGCACGATGGGGCGCGGCGCTATCGGTAACGGCCGGGCGCCGGGAGGAGGGGTATGACCGGGTTGCCGTTCGTCGATGCGCATGTCCATCTCTGGGACCTGGCGCGGATCCACTATCCCTGGCTAACGCCCCCGTTCGACGACGATGGCCCCAATGGCAGCGTCGCGCCGATTGCTGCGACCTATCTGCTGGAAGACTATCGGCGCGAGGCGGCGGGCTGGAACGTCGTCGGCCTCGTCCATGTCGATGCCGGCGCCGATCCGGGCCATGCGCTCGACGAGACCGACTGGCTCCAAGCGGTCGCCGACGATGCCGGGATGCCGAGCGGGATCGTCGCCTTTGCTGCGCTCGAGCGGCCCGATGCTGCGCAGCAATTGGCGGCGCAGGCGGCGCGGCGCGGCGTCCGCGGCATCCGCCAGATCGTCAACTGGCATGCCGATCCTGCCCGCGCCTATACGCCGCGCGACATCACCGGCGAGGAAGCCTGGCAGGCGGGGTTCGCGCTGCTCGGCGACTACGGCCTGTCGTTCGATTTGCAGGCCTATCCGGGGCAGTTCGCCGGGCTGGCGCGGCTGATCGCGCGGCATCCCGAGATCCCGGTGATCGTCAACCATGCCGGGATGGGCGTGGACGGTGCGGCGGAGTGGCGCGCGGGGATGGCGGCGCTGGCCGCGCTGCCCAACGTATCGGTCAAGCTTTCGGGGATGGGCTTCGTGTTCAGGCCGCTCGACGGGGCCCAAGTGCGCGACCGGGTGCGCGCGGCGATCGACCTGTTCGGCAGCGACCGCGCGATGTTCGCCAGCGACTTCCCGACCGACCGGCTGTTCGGCAGCTTCGACGCGACGCTGGGCATGCTCGCCGATGCGGTGGCCGATTTCGGCGAGGACGAGCGCCGCGCGCTGTGGGGCCGCAACGCCAACCGCATCTACCGGCTTGGGCTCGATGTCTGACGCGCGGGCGCCGCGCTGGCGCGACACGCTGCTTGCCGGGCTTGCCAATTATATCGATGCGGGCTCGATCGTCGCGGGGTCGGCGGCGCTGGCGCTGTGGAAGGCGGACTATGGGCTGAGCGACCGCTTTATCGGGCTGATCGCGGCGTTCAGCGCCAACGCCATATCGGCAGGGGTCGGCGCGCTGGTCGGCGGCGTGCTGTGCGACCGGTTCGGCCGCAAGCGGATCTACCAGTTCGACATGCTGTTCTACGCCTTCGGGATGTTGTGGCTGGTGTTCGCCAGCGCGCCCTGGATGATCGTGCTCGGTTTCGTGCTGGTCGGGCTGGCGGTGGGCGCGGACATTCCCGCTTCCTGGTCGTTGATCGCCGAGATCGCCCCCGACGATCGCCGCGGGCGGCATAGCGGGGTGGCGCAGGTGCTCTGGTATTCGGGACCGGTGGTGGTGCTCGTCGCCTTCCTGCTGCTCGAGCCCTATGGCGTGCTCGGCGCGCGGATCGTGTTCGCGCACCTGGCGGTGGTGGCGCTGCTGCTCACTTTGGCGCGCGCGCGGATGCGCGAGTCCGAGCGCTGGGTGGCGGCGCGCGGCGATGCGGCCGAGCCTGCCGACTGGCGCGTGCTGCTCCAGCCGCAATACCTCAAGTCGATCCTGTTCCTTGCCGGCATGTATGGCTTCTGGAACCTGTGGGCGGGGACCAACGGCTTCTTCTTCCCCTATATCCTGCGCACCGTCGGCGAGCAGACCCAGGCGATGGCGGTGACGCTGCAGGCGGGCGGATTCCTGCTGTCGATGGCGTCGATCTATTTCGTGTTCATGCGGTTGGCCGACCGAGTGAACCAGCGGCTGCTGTTCGCCGCATCGGCGGCGATGCAGATCGCCGGCATGGCGCTGCTTGCCTTGTTCCCGCTGACCCTGCCGATCGCGATGCTCCACATCTTGCTGATGCAGGTCGGCGGCGGCTTCGGCGCGCAGAGCTTCTTCCAGCTGTGGAGCGCGGAGCAATTTCCGACGCTGGTGCGCAGCACGGCGCAGGGGGTGACCTTCGCGATCGTGCGGATTGGCCTTGGCATCTGGAGCTTCTTCGTGCCCCTGGTGATCGCCACCGGCTTCACCACCTTGGCCTGGATCCTCACCGGCTTCCTGGCGGTGAGCGCCGCGATCGGCCTGGTCTGGGCGCCGCGCAACGAAGGCAAGTCGCTCGAACAGCTCGAAGCGGAGCGCGTCTAGACCGCGCGGAAGGGGTAGGGTGCTGCGCCGCGGCGGTGCGGGTCCATCGCCAGGCCGCGCGTGACCGGCGGGAGCGCGCGATCGGGGCAATCGATGCGTTCGCACAGATGGCAGGTCGGGCCCACGCTGGTCACTCGGTCGAGCGCGCCGTCGGCATGGACGATGCGCCCGGCATGCTTGACCGCGCACCCGATCGCCACCGCCGCGCGCGCCAGCGAACGCGGGTCGCTCGATCCCGGCACCTGGCGGTATAGCGTCAGGAAGCGGGAGCCGTCGGGCGTCTCGATCGCCTCGCTGGCCAGCATGTCGCTCGCGCGGTGCAGCCCCCAGCGCGGGCAGGTGCCGCCGGTGCGCGCGAACGGATAGGCCTCGCCGGCGAAGCGCTTGGCGACGATCCCGGCATCGTCGACCTTGACGAGGAAGAAGGGCACGCCGCGCGCGCCGCTGCGGCCCAGCGTGGTCAGCCGATGCGCCAGCTGCTCGAACGACACACCGAACCGCGCCATCAGCAGCGGCAGATCGTAGCGTGCCTCTTCGGCGGCGGCATGGAAGCGGCCATAGGGCATCAGCAGCGCCGCTGCGGCATAGTTGGCGAGCGCGGCGCGCAGCAGCCCGCGTGCGTCCTCGGGTGCGGCGACGAGCAGCGCGGCGATCGGCGCATCGAGCGCAGTCATCGCGAATTGCCAGGCGATCGCGAACCGCCGGCTCGGATCGGGCAGCCGCTCGGCGAGCATCAGCCGGCGGCGGTGGAAGTCGTAATGCCAGCGGGCGTGGCCGAGCACCCGCTCGGAGACGATACGCACGCCGACGCCGTGCGCCGCCAGTCGATCGCGTAGCGCGATCCCAAGTTCGGCCGGGTCTTCGGGCAGTTCTGCCGCAACGGCCTCGGCGGCAGCGTCGAGATCGGCGAAATGGTTGCGGCGCTCTTCGATGCACTCGCGCAGCCATTCCAGCGGTGTGCTGACGCTGCGCGCGCCGCCGTCGAGCGCATCGGGGACGCGGCGCAGATCGGCGAGCGCGCGATAGAGCCGCGTCACTGCCTCGGCGACCGCGGGGTAATTTTCGGCGACTTCCATCACTTCGTGCCGCGGCACTGCGATCTCGCGGACCAGCGGATCGGCGAACGCCTCGTGCAGGTCGTTCGAGATCGCGGTGGTCGATCCGGCAACGAAGTCGCGCACGTCGATGTCATAGGTATTGGCGAGCCGCAGCAGCATCTGCGCGGTGAGCGGGCGCTGGTTGCGCTCGAGATGGTTGAGATAGCTCGGGCTGACGCCCAGCTCCTCGGCCATGCGCGACTGGTTGATGCCGAGCTCGCGGCGAAGCACCCGCAGGCGCGGGCCCAGATAGAGTTTGCGGTCGCTGGTCTCGGCCATGCAGTGAGAGTGTCACGATTTTACAGAATGAACAATCTATATTGTGACAACGCCGCACTAATCGTCCTTCCGCGCCTGGAATTCTCCCGGCAACGGTCTCGGCATCGCACGCAAGGAGCTGCCGCATGACCGACTTCACCGACCTCGTCCCAGCGCCTTCGGGGCGTTTCGACGGCATCCGCCGGACCTATACGGCGCAGGACGTGGCGGCGCTGCGCGGCTCGCTCCCGATCGAGCACAGCCTGGCGCGCCGCGGCGCCCTCAAGCTGTGGGAGCTGCTGCGCAGCGAGGACTATATCAACGCGCTCGGCGCACTCACCGGCAACCAGGCGATGCAGATGGTCCGCGCCGGCCTCAAGGCGATCTACCTCTCGGGCTGGCAGGTCGCCGCCGACGCCAATAGCGCGGGCGCGATGTACCCCGATCAGTCGCTCTATCCGGCCAATGCCGGGCCCGAACTGGCGCGGCGGATCAATCGGACGCTGCAGCGCGCCGACCAGATCGAGCATGCCGAGGGCGGGGCGAAGCGGGACTGGTTCGCGCCGATCGTCGCCGATGCCGAGGCCGGCTTTGGCGGGCCGCTCAACTGCTTCGAGATCATGAAGGCCTATATCGAGGCCGGCGCGGCGGGGGTCCATTTCGAGGACCAGCTCGCTTCGGAGAAGAAGTGCGGCCATCTCGGCGGCAAGGTGCTGATCCCCACCCAGGCGCATATCCGCAACCTCAATGCGGCGCGGCTGGCGGCGGATGTCTGCGGCGTGCCGACCGTCCTGGTCGCGCGCACCGACGCGGAAAGCGCCAAGCTGATCACCTCCGATGTCGACGAGCGCGACCGCGAATGGCTGACCGGCGAACGCACTTCGGAGGGGTTCTTCCGCCTGCGCGAAGGCACCGGCGTCGATCACTGCATCAAGCGCGGCATCGCCTTTGCCGAACATGCCGATCTGATCTGGTGGGAGACGAGCCATCCCAATCTCGACGATGCCAGGCGCTTCGCCGAGGCCGTGCAGAAGGCCCATCCCGGCAAGATGATGGCCTATAATTGCTCGCCCAGCTTCAATTGGCAGGCCAAGCTCGATCCCGCCACGATCGCCAAGTTCCAGCGCGAACTGGGCGCGATGGGATACAAGTTCCAGTTCGTCACGCTGGCGGGCTTCCACAGCCTCAACCATTCGATGTTCGAGCTGGCGAGCGGCTATCGCGATCGCGGCATGGCAGCCTATTCGGAACTGCAACAGGCCGAATTCGCCAGCGAGCCCGCCGGCTACACCGCGACGCGCCACCAGCGCGAAGTCGGGACGGGCTATTTCGATCGTGTCGCCGAAGCGATTTCGGGCGGCACTGCCTCCACCACCGCGCTCGGCGAATCCACCGAGGCCACGCAATTCGCCGCCGTCGCCTGAACCCCCAGGCCTATCAAGGAGTGAAAGCCATGCGTGAACCGCAACGCGCCCGTGCCGTCTTCTCGTCGGAGGATTTCAATCTCCTCCGCGCCGCCGTCGCCAGCTATCTGAAGGAAATTCAGGACAAGCCCGAGTCGGTCAAATATGCGAACCTCTATCATCGGCTCGGCCGGGTTTCCTGAATGCGGACCCTCGAAGCGCTCGCGCTCGCCGGCAGCGGCATGAGCGATCCGGTGTCGCGGGCGAGCCTGCGCGTCGCAGCCCCGCTTGCCGGCTTTATCGAGCGCGAGGTGCTTCCTGGGCTCGAGCTCTCCGCGGACGCATTCTGGGAGGGGGCGGGCAGGATCTTCGCCGAGTTCGCGCCCCGCAACCGCGCTTTGCTGGGCGTGCGCGACCGGCTGCAGGCGCAGATCGACCTGTGGCATCGCGAGCGCGAGGGCGTGCCCCATGACGACGCCGCCTATCAGGCAATGTTGCGCGAGATCGGCTATCTCGTCCCCGAACCCGCGCCGTTCGTAGCGGACACGGTGGAGGTCGATGCCGAGATCGCGACTGTCGCGGGCCCGCAGCTCGTCGTGCCGATCCTCAATGCGCGCTTCCTGCTCAACGCGGCGAATGCGCGCTGGGGCAGTCTTTACGATGCGCTATATGGCACCGATGCACTGCCCGGCGCGCCGCAGGGCCCCGGCTATGATGCAGCGCGCGGCGCGCAGGTCGTTGCCGCTGCCAAGGCGTTTCTCGATCAGGTGGTGCCGCTCGTTGCGGGCGGCCATGGCGATGTCGAGCGCTATGCCGTTGAGCACGGCGCGCTGGTGCCCGCGCTGGCCGATCCCTCGGCATTTGCGGGCTATCGTGGCGACCCCGCTGCGCCCGAGGCGGTGCTGCTGCGCCACCATGGCCTCCATATCGAGCTGGTGATCGATCGCACGCATCCGGTCGGTGGTCGCGACCCTGCGGGCGTGGTCGATGTGGTGCTCGAAGCGGCGATCACCACGATCGCCGATCTCGAGGATTCGATCGCGGCGATCGATGCCGAGGACAAGGTTGCCGCCTATGCCAATTGGCTCGGGCTGATGCGCGGCGATCTGACGGCGCGCTTCGAGAAAGGCGGGCGCACCGTCACGCGCAGCCTGGCGGAGGACCGCGCCTATATCGCCCCGGACGGCAGCGCGCTGACGCTGCCCGGCCGCTCGCTGCTGTTCGTGCGCAATGTCGGGCATCTGATGACCACGCCCGCGGTGGTGCTGCCCGATGGCAGCGAGGCGCCCGAGGGCATTCTCGACGCGATCGTCACCGCGCTGATCGCGCTGCACGATCGCCGCGGGGCGCGCCGCAACAGCCGTGCCGGCTCGGTCTATATCGTCAAGCCCAAGATGCACGGGCCCGACGAAGCGGCGTTCACCAACGACCTGTTCGACGCAGTCGAGGACCTGCTGGCGCTGCCGCGGCACAGCATCAAGATCGGCGTGATGGACGAGGAGCGCCGCACCTCGGCCAATCTCGCCGCGTGCATCCATGCCGTCCGCCACCGCATCGTCTTCGTCAACACCGGCTTTCTCGATCGCACCGGCGACGAGATCCACACCTCGCTGCGCGCCGGGCCGATGGTGCGCAAGGGCGCGATGAAGGCGAGCCGCTGGATCCAGGCCTATGAGGATCGCAATGTCCGGATCGCGCTGGCCTGCGGGCTGGCCGGGCGCGCGCAGATCGGCAAGGGCATGTGGGCCGCGCCGGATCGCATGGCCGAGATGCTCGAGGCGAAGGTCGCGCATCCGCAGAGCGGCGCGAGCACGGCCTGGGTGCCGAGCCCGACCGCGGCGACGCTGCACGCGATCCATTATCACCAGGTCGACGTATTCGATCGCCAGCGGGCGATTGCTGCCGAGCCGGTGCCGTCGCTCGACGCGCTGCTCACCCTTCCGCTAGCCGAAGGCGCCAATTGGTCGCCGGACGAGATCCGCGAGGAGCTCGACAATAATGCGCAAGGGATCCTTGGCTATGTCGTGCGCTGGATCGATCAGGGGGTGGGCTGCTCCAAGGTGCCCGACATCCACGATGTCGGGCTGATGGAGGATCGCGCGACGCTGCGCATCTCGTCGCAGCATATGGCGAACTGGCTGCTGCATGGCGTGGTCACCCGCGACGAGATCGATGCGGCCTTTGCGCGGATGGCCGCGAAGGTCGATGCGCAGAACGCCGGCGATCCGCTGTATCGCCGGCTCACCCCCGATAGCCTGGCGCTCGCCGCCGCCCGCGAGCTGGTCTTCCAGGGCGCGGCGCAGCCCAATGGCTATACCGAGCCGCTGCTCCACGCCTTTCGCGCCCAGGCCAAGGCGCGCGATTGACTTGGCTCCCTGGCGGCGGCACCCGTGCTGCCGTTCGAGCCGAGGGAGAGGGCAGTGGAGGATCAGGGTGCAATCGATCGGCGCACCGCGCTGCTTGCCGGGCTGGCGGTCGCCGGGCTGAGCGCTACCGGCGCACGCGCCGCACCTGCACCGGCCACCGAAACGATCGCGCTATGGCCCAAGGGCGCGCCCGGCATGCCCGCCAGGCCGCCCGTCTTGAAGGTCGACAGCTATAGCAAGGATCCCGCGGTTCAGGATCGCGTGCTCAGCGGCATCGCGCGTCCGAGCATCGAAGTGTTTCGCGCGGCCAGGCCCAATGGTGGCGCGATGCTCATCATGCCGGGTGGCGGCTACACCGACGTGGTGGTCGACAAGGAAGGCAATGAAGTTGCGCGCTGGCTCGCCGGGCAGGGCATCACCTGCTTCGTGCTGACCTATCGCCTGCCGGCCGAGGGCTGGGCCAACCCCGCCGACACGCCGCTCTCCGACGCGCAGCGCGCGATACGGCTGATCCGCGCGCATGCCGGCAAATACGGCATCGACGCCAAGCGCGTCGGCGCAATGGGCTTTTCGGCCGGCGGGCATCTCTGCGCCGATCTCGCCACGCGCTTTGCCGCGCGCGTTTATGAGCCCGTCGACGCTGCCGACGGGCTTTCGGCGCGGCCTGATGCCGCTGCACCGATCTATCCGGTGATCTCGATGGAGCCCGGCGTCACGCATGCCGGCTCGCGTGCCAATCTGATCGGCGCCGACGCCGATGCCGCGCGCACCGCGGCGCATTCGGCCGACCGCAACGTCACCGCGCAGACGCCGCCCTGCTTCCTGCTCCATGCCGAGGACGACGACGTCGTGCCGGTGGAAAACATCCTGCGCTTCCGCGCGGCCCTGCGGGCGAAGGGCGTGACGACCGAAACCCACCTTTTTCCCGATAGCGGTCACGGCTTCGGCATCCGCCAGATCGGCGCCAAGAGCGTCGCGCCTTGGCCTGGTCTGTTCCTTGCCTGGGCGGCGCGCGTGGGGATCGCGGGCTAGCCGACGCGCTTGATCGCGGCGGCGTGCCGCGGCATTCTGTCAACCGGTGTCACTATGCAGCCCGATCGAGGCCGCGGACACTGGAGGAGAGGCAGATGGACACGCGGCGCGATATCCTCGGCTATGCGGGCAGCGGCCTTGCCGCCGCGTTGCTGCCAGTTCCCGCCTGGGCCGCCGCCGATCCCTGGGCGCGTGCCGCTGCGATCGCCCGCAATGCCCGGGCACCGGTCTTCCCGGCGCGCGAGTTCGACATCACGGGACATGGCGCCAAGGGCGACGGGACCACGCTCAACACTGCCGCCATCGCCTCGGCGATCGAGGCGTGCAGCCGGGCAGGGGGCGGGCGCGTGCTGGTGCCCGCCGGGCGCTTTCTCACCGGCGCGGTGCACCTCAAGTCCAACGTCAACCTGCACCTCGCCGAGGGCGCGACGCTGTTGTTCAGCACCGATCCTGCCGATTACCCGATCGTCTTCACCCGCTGGGAGGGGATCGAATTGATGAACTATTCGCCGCTGGTCTACGCCCGGCGGCAGAAAAACATCGCAATCACCGGCAAGGGCACGCTCGACGGCCAGGCAAGCGCGCAGCATTGGTGGATGTGGAAAGGCCCCTGGCGCGGCACCCTCGATCACGGCTGGCGCGAAGGCATGCCCGACCAGCGCAAGGCGCGCGCAATGCTGTTCCAGATGGCCGAGGACCGCGTGCCGGTGGAGAAGCGGGTGTTTGGCGATGGCCATTATCTGCGGCCCGCCTTTATCCAGCCCTATGACTGCGACAACGTTCTGATCGAGGGCGTCAAGCTGCGCGGCGCGCCGTTCTGGCAGATCCACCCGGTGCTCTGTCGCAACTTGATCGTCCGCGGCGTCGACGTGATGGGCCATGGCCCCAATAACGATGGCTGCGATCCGGAATTGGTCGACGGCGCGCTGATCGAGCAGTGCACCTTCGACACCGGCGACGATTGCATCGCGATCAATTCGGGCCGCAACGAGGATGGGCGGCGCCTGGCCACGCCGTCACAGAACATCCTGATCCGCGATTGCCGGATGCAACAGGGTCATGGGGGCGTGGTCGTCGGCTCGCAGATCTCGGGCGGCGCGCGTTGGATCTTCGCCGAGCGCTGCACGATGGACAGCCCGGATCTCTGGTATGCGATCCGCTTCAAGAACAACGCGTTGCGCGGCGGCCTTCTCGAAAACTTCTATTATCGCGACCTTCGGGTCGGCCAGGTCGCCCGTGCCGCGGTGACCTGCGACTTCAATTATGAGGAAGGCGCCAACGGGCATTTCGTGCCCCAATTGCGCAACATCGTGATCGAGCGCCTCCGTGCCGCCCAGGCGACCCGCGTGCTCGACAGCCAGGGACTGCCCGGCGCGCCGGTCACCGGCATCACCCTCAAGGACTGCCGCTTCGACGGCGTCACCCAGCCCAGCGTGATCCGCCACACTGCGGGCCTTCGGCTCGACAATGTCCACGTGAACGGCCAGCGGGTGACGCGCCTCGCCTAAGCAAAAAGGGCGCCGCCACCCGGCGACGCCCCCAATGCTCGGATTTGGATCGCCTTACATCTTGAAGCGCGCGCCGACCAGGAACGTGCGCCCGAAGTGGTTGTACTCATAGTTCCGGTTGGCGGTCTGGTCGACATAGCGGTCGCGATAGGCGTCGGTCAGGTTGGTGCCTTCCAGCGACAGCTCGACATTGTCGGTGATCCGGTAGCGGATCGACGCGTCGACATTGGTGATTGCATTATAGCCCTCGAAGACGTTGCCGGTCGCCGAGCCCTGATCGGCATAGGGTCCGCGATAGCTGATCGAGCCGCGCGCGCTGAACCTGCCGTCCTCGTAATAGAGGGTCGCGTTATAGGCGCGCTTGGACAGGCCGTAGAGCGTCGATTCGAACGGCTGGTTGACGTTGCCGCCGCCCGGCGTCGTCGCCGGCGTGCCCTGCTGGTAGATCGCCGAGGAGTCGATGAAGCTCGCATTGACGATGCCGCCGAAGTTCTTGAGGAAGCCGGGCAGGAAGCGGAACGGCGCCTGCAGCGCGACTTCGACGCCCTTCAGGTTCGCGCCGGTGCCGTTGATCGTCGTCTGAATCGTCCAGATCGGCTGGGCGAGCAGCGCGGGATTGAGCGCCGCCGGTGACGACGAGACCAGCACCGAGCTGGGCAGCCCGGTCGACAGGAAGGTGTCGGTCCGCGAGCTCGCCACCGGGAAGCTCTGAATGTCCTTCTGGAACACCGCGACCGAGAAGATCGATTGCGGCGCGAAATACCATTCCAGTGCCGCGTCATACGCAGTGGCGCGATAGGGCTGGAGATCGGGATTGCCGAAGGTCACGCGGAAGTTGAAGCCGTCGGCCGATCCGCCCGGGGTGAGGTTGGCGAGCAGCGGGCGCGTCATCACATTGGCGATCGAGGCGCGGAAGACGAGGTTCGAGGTCAGGTCCGCGGCAAGATTGGCCGAGGGCAGGAAATCCTCATAGTCGCGCTTCACGGTCACCACGGTGCCACTGTTGATCCCGGTCGAGCGCTGATCGGTGCGGACATAGCGGATGCCGGCGTTGACCCGGACGTTGATCCCCAGCACCGACCCGTCGGCATCGAACTGGAGGTACCCGCCCTTCACCTGCTCGGTGACGCTGCGATTGTTGCCGGTGTCGAGCAGCAGCGGCCGGGTGTAGAGCCCGGTAAACGCCGCTGCGGCATCGATATTGGGGACCAGCCAGCTGTTCGAATTGCCCGAAGGCTGGCCGGCATTGCCGAGCTCGACCAGTTCGGAAAGCGCCGGCGTCGCCGCGAAGCCATAGACGGCGGTGGGGCCGAACAGCGACGTGGGCGAGCAGGTGATCTGGCGCAGCACCAGATCGAGCCCGCCATTGCCGCACACGGCGGTGTCGCGCTGATAGGCCGTCAGTTCATAGTCGAAGCGGCGATAGACGCCGCCCAGCTTGACCGTGAATCCTTCGGTCGCGTCCCATTCGGTACGCAGCTGCGCGGTCTTGAACTTGTTGGTGGTGTTCGACGGGCGGTCGCGGATCTCGGCAAGCTGGAAGCTAGACGGATCGGTGACGCTGGTGCCGAAGGCGAGCTTGGGCGAGCGCATGTCGGTGTAATCATATTGATAGCCCTGCGCGTCGCGGTCGTCGAAGACGAAGGTGGTCTCGCGGGGAATATCGGCATCGGACTTGGAGATGCCGCCCAGCAGCGTGAAACGGAAATCCTCGCCGAGATCCTGATCCCAGCTGGCGCCGACCTGATAGAATTCGGTGGTCGAATCGCGCTTGTAATGCTCGGTCCGCACCCAGGCATCGTTGAGCGTCGCCGAGATCATGTTGTTGTTGCCGTCATAGACCGGGTTGACGACGTTGATCGAGCGCTCGTTCGAGCGGAGCAGCACTTCGCCCCATTTTTCTTCGCGCGTCTCCTTGAAGCGCGAATAGAGGCCGTCGATCGAGATCTTGGTCGCGTCGGTGGGTGCCCATTGCACGCTGCCGGTCAGGCCCAGCCGCTCGCGATCGTGCCGCACTTCGCCATAGCGCGGGATGCGGGGATGGAAGGAGAGGGCGGCCTGGTTGCACGCGGCGCTCGGCACATAGGTGCCGCCGCTGTTCGCCGTCGTCCAGCAATTGGTGCCATTGACGCTGTCGAAGCGCGCCTGTGCCCAGCGCACCGTGTTGTTGCCCAGCTCGAGCGTGTCGGACTTCTGGTAGGCGCCCGAGAGCGAGACGCCGAAGGTTCCGTCGGGCGATTTCCACGAGACGAGGCCGGCAAGCCGCGGACCCCAATTCTTGGAAAGGTCGTTGTAGCTGCCTTGCGCCGAGGCGACGAAGGTGATGCCCGTCTTGCCGCCCAGCGGATTACCGGTGTTGAGATCGACAACGGCGCCCAGCGAGCCTTCGTCGAGCGAGGCTTCGGCGGTCTTGTGCACCACCAGCGAGCTGAACAGTTCGGAAGCGAAGACGTTGAAGTCGAAGGCGCGTTCGCGATTGGCGCTGGCGCCGTCGGCGGTGGTGGTGATCGTCTCGAGTCCGTTGACGCGGACGCGGGTGAATTGCGCGCTGAGGCCGCGTACGGTGATCGCGCGGCCCTCGCCGCCGTCGCGCTGGATCGAGATGCCGGGAATGCGCTGGAGCAATTCGGCAAGGTTCTGGTCGGGGAATTTGGCGATGTCCTCGGCGATCACCGCGTCGACCGCGGAGACCGAGTCGCGCTTGACGTTCAGCGCGGCCTGAAGCGACTGGCGGAAGCCGGAGACGACGATCTCCTCCTCTTCCTGCGTGGGCGTATCGGCCTGTTGTGCGTCATTGGCGCCGGGCTGGGCCGCGTCCTGCGCGTGCGCGGACGGGCTGAGCATCCCCAGCACCAGCGCGGCAGCAGAAGCGCCTGCCAGACGGCGCCCTATCGAATTGGTCACGTGCGATCGCATCCTTGCCTCCCTCTGGCCGTCCGTGGGGACGGCAATTGTGCCGCGACGCAGTGATGGCGCGGCGCGGATTCACGAGAGGCGATGGCGTCGTTGCAGGATCTCACCTCTCCAGGCCGCCGGCTTGTGCCGATCTTGCCCCCGGTCTCCTGGTAACCGGTGTCAGACATCGCTAACTGTCCGCCAGCTGCTTGTCAACAAAGCCGCGGCGAGTTGACGGCGATCCCTGACACCGGTAGCATTTGTCGGTTCCGAGAGTCCGGCGTGCGATCGGGTGGAATGGGGAGGGATGCAGCGCCTCGGCGTCGGCTTGTGGATTGGCCTGACCTATCCGGAGCCCGCCGATTGGGCGAAAACGCTACTGACTCTGGGGTTTTCATGGGGCATGGTCCTTTGGTCCATCTTCTGCTGAGTATGAACTGGCATGACCAAATCCGCTCTCCGCATCGATCGTCGCGACAGTGTCGCCACGGCGCTGCGTGACCTGACGGCAGGCGAAGCGGTCATGCTCGACGACGACCGCATTACCGTGCAGGCCGATATTGCGCGCGGGCATAAGTTCGCGGTGGTTGCCATCGAGGCGGGGGCGCCGGTGTTCAAATTCGGCTTCCCGATCGGGCGCGCCACGGTGGCGATCGCGCCGGGCGAGCATGTCCATGCGCACAATCTCGCCACTGCGCTCGCCGCGCAGGGCGCCTATACCTATCACCCCGCCCTGCCGGAGCGCGAGGAGGCGTCGGCGCTAACCTTCCAGGGCTATTTGCGCGAGGATGGCCGCGCCGCCACCCGCAACGAGATCTGGGTGCTGCCCAGCGTCGGCTGTGTCGGGCGCACCGCCACCAAGATCGCGGCGCTTGCCCATCAGCGTCATGCCGGGCGGGTCGACGGCGTCCATGCCTTTGCGCACCCCTTTGGCTGCTCGCAGCTCGGCGATGACTTGTCGGCGACGCGCGACATGCTCGCCGCGCTCGCCAGCCATCCCAATGCCGGCGGCGTGCTGCTCGTCGGGCTTGGCTGCGAATCCAACCAACTGAGTGGCCTGCTTGCCGCGGTGCCCGAGGGGCGGCGGCATCTCGTACGCCATGTCGCCGCGCAGCAGGCGGAGGACGAGATCGCAGCGGGACTGGCGGCGATCGACGAACTCGTTGCACTCGCCGGTAACGCCGCGCGCGAGACGCTGCCGCTCTCGAAGCTGGTGGTAGGCGTAAAATGCGGCGGGTCCGACGGGCTGAGCGGGCTTACCGCCAACCCACTCGTCGGCCGCGTCGCCGACGCCGTCACCGCCGCGGGAGGATCGGCGCTGCTCACCGAGATCCCGGAGATATTCGGGGCCGAGCAATTGCTGATGGATCGCGCCACCGATGCTGAGACGTTCGAGGGGATCGTCGCGCTGGTGAACGGTTTCAAGCGCTATTTCACCGACCATGGCGAGCCCGTTTCGGAAAACCCCTCGCCGGGCAATATCGCCGGCGGGATCACCACGCTGGAGGAGAAGTCGCTCGGCGCCGTGCAGAAGGGCGGACGCGCGACGGTGACCGACGTGCTGCGCTATGGCGCGCGGCTGCGGCGTGCGGGGCTCACCCTGCTCGAAGCGCCGGGGAACGACGCGGTTTCCTCCACTGCGCTCGCCGCGGCGGGGGCGACGGTGATCCTGTTCACCACGGGCCGCGGTACGCCGCTTGGCTTCCCGGTGCCGACGATCAAGATCGCCTCGAACAGCGCGCTTGCCCAGCGCAAGCCCGGCTGGATCGATTTCGATGCCGGCGCGGTGCTCGATTCGGGAATGGACGACGCCGCGGGCGCGCTGCTCGAGTGCGTCACTGCGGTCGCATCGGGCCGCGAAACCGCCGCCGAGCGCAACGACGAACGCGAAATTGCCTTGTGGAAGCGGGGCGTGACCCTGTGACCGGCTACTCGATAGAAGGACGACGAAATTGATCAACGCCGGACGTGCCGCGGACGCAATCGCGCAGGCATTTGTCGACGCGCGCCAGAGCGGTGCCGGGCTGGCCGACTATCCCGGCACGCAGCCGCAATCGCTCGACGAGGCCTATGCGATCCAGGAGCGCGCGATCCGGCTGTTCGGCGGGCGCATCGCCGGCTGGAAGGTCGGGCGCATCCCCGATCCGCTGGTCGAGCGCTACGGCGTGAACCGTCTGGCCGGGCCGATCTTCGCGGGCAGCGTCGTCGAGGCGCCGGGTGGGGAGATCCCCGAGATGCCGATCTTCACCGACGGCTTCGGCGCGGCGGAGGCCGAATATCTGCTGCGCCTCGGCAGCCTGCCCGACCGGTTCGATCGCGCCTGGACCAACGAGGAAGCCGCGCGCTTCGTCGACGATATCCGTATCGGCATCGAAGTCGCCAGCTCGCCTTTCCAGGGGATCAACGAACACGGCCCCGCGGTGACGATCTCCGATTTCGGCAACAATAACGGGCTGGTGATCGGCGCGCCGATCGATCCGGGCGCCGACTTTGCCGACTGGCCGGTGTCGCTGACGATCGACGGCGCGGTCGCCGGCGCGGCGACGGCGCGGGCGATGCTCGACGGGCCGTTCGGCGCGGTGCGCTTCCTGTTCGAGCTTGCTGCCGCGCGCGGGCTGCCGCTGGCGTCGGGCCAATGGGTATCGACCGGCGCGGTAACCGGGGTACATCAGGTGCGCCCCGGCGCGGCGATCGAGGCGAAATTCGGCGATACGATGCGGGTTCAGTGCTCCATAGGCGGCAAACGCCAGGGCTGATCCGGAAACCAATACGGGAGAGCGTTTGATGGCGAGTATCGGGGAGGCTGCAATCTCGGGCGCAGCGGCGCGGGTGGGGCGCTATCGCTGGACGATCTGCGCGCTGTTGTTCGCGGCCACTGCGATCAACTATATCGATCGCCAGATGATCGGGCTGCTCAAGCCCACGATGATGGACGATCCCGCGCTCGGGCTCGACGAGCGCACCTATGCCGACATCGTCGTGTGGTTCCAGGTGGCCTATGCGATCGGCTATCTCGGCTTCGGCAAGGTGGTCGACGCGATCGGTGCGCGGCTCGGCTATGCCGCGGCGGTGGTGATCTGGACGATCGCGCACGTCGCGCATGGCGGCGCGTACAGCGTCACCCAGTTCGCGCTTGCACGCTTTTCGCTGGGGATCGGCGAATTGGGCAACTTCCCCGCCGGCGTGAAATCGGTGACGACCTGGTTCCCGCAAAAGGAACGCGCCTTCGCCGTCGGCATCTTCAACGCCGGCGCCAATGTCGGCGCGATCGCGGCGCCGCTGCTTTGCTTCGCGCTGGTGCCGGTCATCGGCTGGCGGATGACCTTCATCGTCACCGGCATCTTCGGCATCCTCTGGCTGGTCGCCTGGCTGGCGATGTACCGCGACAATCCCGCCAAGCATGCGCGCGTCGGCGCCGCCGAGCTTGCCCATATCACCCAGGATCCCGCCGATCCCGAAGTGAAGACGCCGGGCCTGTGGCTGCGCCTGCTCGCCCAGCGCGAGACCTGGGCGTTCGCGCTGGGCAAGTTCTTCATCGATCCGATCTGGTGGTTCTATCTGTTCTGGCTGCCCGGCTATCTCGGCGCGCAATACGGCCTCGACCTCAAGACCTGGTCGACGCCCGAGGCGGCGCTGGCCTTGGGCGGCATCTATCTGATCTCGGACGCGGGCAGCGTCGCCGGCGGCTGGCTGTCGGGCCGGCTGATGAAGAGCGGCATGAGCGTCAACAAGGCGCGCAAGCTGACCATGCTGATCTGCGCCTTCTTCGTGCTGCCGGTGGTGTTCGCCACCTCGGTGCCCAATCTGTGGGCAAGCGTGCTGATCATCGGCATCGCCGCAGCGGCGCATCAGGGCTTCTCGGCCAACCTCTACACCTTGCCCTCGGACACCTTCCCGCGCTTCGCCGTGGGCGCAGTGATCGGCATCGGCGGCACGCTCGGCGCGATCGGCGGCGCGCTGTTCTCCAAATATTCGGGCGACATCCTCGACCGCGTCGGCAGCTATGCGCCGATGTTCATTGCCGCGGGCGGGGCGTATTTCCTCGCGGTGCTGTCGGTGCATCTGCTGTCGCCACGGCTCGCGCGGGTGGAGAGCTTCCGGCGGACGACGCCCTGGGCGGTGCTCGTCGCGGTGCTCGCCGGGCTGGTCGGGGTGCTGATCTTCCTGGTCTCGGGCAAGAACGTCGCGGGCTGCGTGCCGGTGTGGATGGGGCCGACGACCCCGTGTTTCGCACCGGGCAGCTATTATTCGATGCTTGCGGCGTGCGCGGCGGTTGCGATCCTCGCGATCGTGGTCAACACGCTGCGGCGTGACACCAGTCGCACGGCATAAGGGAATCCTGGCATGACCAAGCCCCTGAAACTCGATCCCGACCGGCTCCTGCCTGCAGAGGAGCGCACCCGCGAAATCGCCCGCGCGCTCTATGCGCAAGTCGCCGGACTGCCGATCGTCAGCCCGCACGGGCACACCGATCCGACCTGGTTCTCGACCAACGCCCATTGGTCGAACGCCACCGAGCTGCTGCTCTCGCCCGATCATTATATCTATCGCATGCTCTATTCGCAGGGCATCGCGCTCGACGATCTTTGCGTACCCAGCAAGGCGGGCATGCCGGGCACCGATCCGCGCACGGCGTGGCGGAC
This sequence comes from Sphingomonas sp. MMS12-HWE2-04, assembly GCF_044881185.1. Lineage (GTDB taxonomy): Bacteria > Pseudomonadota > Alphaproteobacteria > Sphingomonadales > Sphingomonadaceae > Sphingomonas. The sequence continues at coordinate 1,064,958 of NZ_CP173254.1, forward strand.
CTTCGCCCAGAACGTGCATCTGTTCCGCGGCACACCCTCGGCGATGTGGCTCGGCCATGTCTTTGGTGACGTGTTCGGCTTCGAGGTCGCGCTCGATGGCACCACTGCCGATCTCTATTACGACACGATCAACGAGAAGCTCGCCAGCGACGCGTTCCGCCCCCGCGCGCTGTTCGATCGCTTCGACATCGCCTTCCTCGCCACCACCGAGGGGCCGCAGGACGATCTGTCGCCGCACCACGCGATCCGGGAATCGGGGTGGCAGGGCAGAGTGGTCACCACCTATCGCCCCGATGCAGTGATCGACGTCGAGCACGAGCAGTTCGCCGGCGCGATGAAGATCTTCGCCGAGAAGACCGGCGAGGATGTCTGGTCGTGGGACGGCTATCTCGCCGCGCACCGCAAGCGCCGCGCCGATTTCCGCGCCGCGGGCGCCACCGCGACCGATCACGGCCACGCCACGGCGGCGACCGCCAATCTCGCGCCCGACGAAGCCGAGCGGCTGTTCCGCACGATCCTGTCGGACAGCTGGACCCCGCAGGATGCCGAGCTGTTCCGCGCGCAGATGCTCACCGAAATGGCGGCGATGAGCGTCGAGGACGGGATGGTGATGCAGATCCATCCGGGCAGCTTCCGCAACCACAATGGCGGGTTGTTTGCCAGCCATGGCCGCGACAAGGGCGCCGACATCCCGACGCGCACCGATTATGTCCACGCGCTGAAACCGCTGCTCGACCGCTTCGGCACAAGCACCGATCTCTCGATCATCCTCTTCACGCTCGACGAGACGAGCTATGCGCGCGAGCTTGCCCCGCTCGCCGGCCACTATCCGTGCCTCAAGCTGGGCCCGGCCTGGTGGTTCCATGACAGCCCGGAGGGCATGCGCCGCTTCCGCGAGATGACCACCGAGACGGCGGGCTTCTACAACACCGTCGGCTTCAACGACGATACCCGCGCCTTCCTGTCGATCCCCGCGCGGCACGATGTTGCCCGGCGCGTCGATTGCAGCTTCCTCGCGCGCCTCGTCGCCGAAGGCCGCCTGCTCGACTGGGAAGCCGCCGAGCTCGCGCACGAACTCACCAACGGCCTGGTCCGCAAGGCCTATAAGCTCGACACCCAAGCGCCGGCGCCCGTCGCCGCCGCTGCCTAGCCTTCAAACCAAAAAGGGAAACCCGATGTTCGACCGCACCTATTACGCCACGCACCCCGACATGATGGAGTGCGTCTCCAACGAGGAACTGCGCGATCGCTATCTGATCACGGATCTGTTCCGCGATGGCGAGGTCGTGCTCAACTACACCCATGCCGATCGCATGGTGATCGGCGGCGTCGCCGTTGCCAGCGGATCGGTTGCGCTGCCGGCTCAGACCGAGCCCGCGTCGGCGGCGGGGCACCCGTTCCTCGAGCGTCGTGAGCTTGCGGTGGTCAACATCAGCGGCGTCGAAGGCACCGTGACTGTCGACGGCGAAAGCTTCACGCTGGGCAACAAGGACTGCCTCTATGTGACGATGGGGGCGAAGGACGTGGCCTTTTCGGGCGACGGCGCGCGCTTCTATCTGGTCTCGTGCCCGGCGCATAAGGGCTTCCAGACCCGCAAGCTCGGCATCGCCGACGCCAACCGGCTCGATCGCGGCACGCTGGAGGAATTGAACGAGCGCTCGATCTACCAGCTCGTCATTCCCGGCATCTGCGATAGCGCGCAGCTGGTGATGGGCCTGACCGTGCTCAAGTCCGGCTCGGTCTGGAACACGATGCCGCCCCACATCCATGAGCGCCGCAGCGAGATCTATCTGTATTTCGAGCTCGACGATCTCGAGAAGGACCGCGTCTTCCATTATATGGGCGAGGGCGAGGCCACCCGGCACATCGTGATGGCGAACGAGGAAGCGGTGATCTCGCCGCCCTGGTCGATCCATATGGGCGCGGGCACCAAGGCCTATGCGTTCATCTGGGCGATGGCTGGCGAGAACCAGGACTATACCGACATGAACGTGCTGGACATCTGCCAGCTCCAATAATCGTCACCCCCGCGAAAGCGGGGGCCCATCTCCTGCGGGACGAATTTGGTGCGACGGCGGGAGCTGGGTTCCCGCTTTCGCGGGAATGACGAGGTTAGCATGAATCCCTTCGATTTGAGCGGCAAGGTCGCCGTTATCACAGGCGCCAACACTGGCATCGGCCAGGGCATCGCGCTGGCGCTTGCCGCGGCGGGCGCGGACATCGCCGCAGTCGGCCGCAGCGCCGCCACCGAAACCGTCGAGAGGGCGCGGGCCCTCGGGCGCAAGGCGGAGATCATCTCGGCCGATTTGTCGACGATCGAGCCTGTGGGCAGGATTGTGGACGAAGCTGTGGATAAGCTGGGGACGATCGATATCCTGGTCAACAATGCCGGGATCATCCGCCGCAACGACAGCCTCGACTTCACCGAAGAGGATTGGGACGCGGTGATCGATACCAACCTCAAATCGGTATTCTTCCTGTGCCAGGCTGCGGCGCGCCACATGGTGAACCGCGGCGGCGGCAAGATCATCAACATCGCTTCGATGCTGACCTTCCAGGGCGGCATCCGCGTGCCGAGCTACACCGCGTCCAAGTCCGGAATTGGCGGGCTCACCAAGCTGCTCGCCAATGAATGGGCGGCCAAGGGAATCAACGTCAACGCGATCGCGCCAGGCTATATCGCCACCAACAACACCGCCGCGCTCCAGGCCGACGAGACGCGCAACCGCCAGATCATGGAGCGGATCCCTGCGGGCCGCTGGGGCGGTCCCGAAGACCTGGGCGGTGCCGCGGTGTTCCTCGCCTCGAGCGCGGCCGACTATGTCCAGGGGCATATCCTGGCGGTCGACGGCGGCTGGCTCGCGCGATGACGATCGCATTCTTCGGCGAAGTGATGCTCAGGCTGTCGCCGCCGGGCCGCGAACTGCTGCTCCAGACCAGCAAGTTCGAAGTCAATGTCGGCGGTGCCGAGGCTAATGTCGCGACCGGGCTCGCCTGCCTGGGCCACAAGGTGCGCATGGTGAGCGCGGTCGCCGACAATCCGCTGGGCGGCGCGATCGTGGGCGAACTGCGTCGCCGCGGCGTCGATACCGCGCAGATCGCGCAGGAACCCGGCCGGGTCGGCCTGTATTTCCTCACCCCGGGCGCTGGTCTGCGCGCGTCGGAAGTCGTCTATGATCGCGCCCATTCGGTGTTCGCCGATCGCCCGGCCGAAGCCTGGGATTGGGAGGCCGCGCTCGACGGCGCCACCCGCCTCCATCTCTCCGGCATCACCCCGGCGCTCGGTGCGAATACCGCCGCCGCGGCGATCGCCGCTGCCGAGGCTGCGGGTGCCCGCGGCATCCCGGTATCGTTCGATGGCAATTATCGCGCCAAGCTGTGGGAGGCCTGGGACAGCGATCCGCGCGGCGTGCTCAGCCAGCTGATCGCGCATGCCGACATCCTGTTCGGCAATCATCGCGACGTTGCGCTGCTGCTCGGCAAACCCTTTTCGGGCGACGGCCCCGATCGGCGCCGCGAGGCCGCCGAGGCGGCGTTCGAGGCCTTTCCCAAGCTCCAGCTGATCGCCTCGACCGCGCGCCATGTCGTCGACGCCGACAGCCACCGTATCGCCGCGCGGATCGATGCGCGCGATCGCGGCTATCAGACCGACGAAGTGCTGGTTGCCGGGATCGTCGACCGGATCGGCGCTGGCGATGCCTTTGCCGCCGGCGTGCTGCACGCGCTGCTCGACGGCGGCGATCCCGCGGCTGCGGCGCGGGCGGGCCTCGCGCTTACGGCGCTCAAACATTCTTTACCCGGCGATGCGAGCCTGTTCACGCGCGCCGATCTTGCCGCCTTCGACGAGGGCGGGCTCGATGTCCGCCGTTAGCGGCGTCCGGTATGGCTGAGCTGGGCCGGCGCGCCGTGCTGGGTGCGGGGCTGGCGCTCGCCAGCCTGCCTGCCGCCGCGCGGCTTGCGCCGGCACCTCGCGTCGGCACCGCTGCCGGCGATTTCGAAGGCGATGCGGAAGGCGGCGTCCAGCGGTTCCTCGGCATCCAATATGGCCGCGCCCCGCGCTTCCGCGCGCCGGAACCGATCGCGATGCCGGGCGTGCTGCGGCCGGCGCATAATTTTGGCCCGAGCTGTCCGCAGCGCGGGTCGTATCGGCCGCAGGCGGAGGAGTGCCTGTACCTCAACGTCTGGACGCCCGGCGCGGACCGGGCACGGCGGCCGGTGATGCTCTACATTCACGGCGGCGCCTATTCGAACGGCAGCGTCACCGATCCGCTCAACGACGGCGCCCGGCTCGCCGCCGCCGAGGACGTGGTGGTGGTGACGGTCAACCATCGCTTGAATGCGCTCGGCTATCTCTACCTCGCCCGGCTCGATCCGCGCTTTCCCGACAGCGGCAATCTCGGCCAGCTCGACCTGATCCTTGCGCTGCGTTGGGTGCGCGACAATATTGCCGCGTTCGGCGGCGATCCGTCGCGTGTGATGGTGTTCGGCCAGTCGGGCGGCGGCGCCAAGATCGCGACGTTGATGGGGATGCCCGCGGCGCAGGGGCTGTTTCACGCGGCGGCGACGATGAGCGGCCAGCAGGTCACTGCCTCTGGCCCGCTCAACGCGACGCGGCGGGCGCAGGCCTATCTCGCCGGGCTGGGGGTGCGCGAGGACGAGCTGACCGCGCTGTTCGCCGTGCCGGTGGAGAAGCTGGTCGAGGCGCTCGATACGACCGATCCGATCCTCGGCGGCGGCGTCTATTTCGGCCCGGTGCTCGACATGAAATGGCTGGTCCGCCACCCGTTCTGGCCCGACGCCAATCCGCAGTCGAACGCCGTGCCGATGATCCTCGGCAACACGCGCGACGAGACGCGGGCGTTCATCGATCCCGCTTCGGAGAAGGTGCGCGGGCTCAACTGGGACAATCTCGCCGCGCGGATGGCGCCCGAGCTGCGCATGGACCTCCTGCCCGAATGGGTCGTCGCCGAATATCGCGCGCACTTCCCCGCCGACACGCCCGAGCAGATCTTCTACCGCGCGACCACCGCCGGGCGGAGCTGGCCGGGCCAGGTGATCGAGGCGGACGCGCGCGCGGCGGCGGGGACGACATCGACCTGGGTCTATCAGGTCGACTTCCAGTCGCCGACCAGGCCCGAGCGCGGCGCTCCGCACACGATGGACATCGCGCTCGCCTTCGGCACGCTCGACGCTGCGGGTTCGTTCACCGGCACCGGCCCCGATGCGCAGCGGCTCAGCCGCCAGATGATGGCGGCGTTTGCCTCGCTCGCGCGGACCGGCAGCCCGGTCGTGAAGGGGCTCGCCTGGCCGACCTATACCCTGCCCGATCGCGCCACGATGGTCTTCGACGTTCAGTCCGCCGCGCGCAACGATCCGCGCCGCTGGGAACGCGAGCTCTTCGCCCGCGTCCCCTATATCCAGCCCGGCAGCTAGTTGCCGCTGCGCATCGCAGCATCGCGCGGGCTCAGTTTCTCCTGCACCGGCCCGGTCTGCCCCGGATAGCGGCCCGATTTCGGCTCCATCGTCGCGAGGTCCCATTCGCCCTCGACGAACCTGGCGCGGGTCGGCTTGAACGCCGGATAGGCGCTGACCTGGTTCTCGTCGTCGATGATGTCGCCGCGACCCTCCGCGACGAAGAACAGCACGCGAATGTCGTCGGCGTCGCGGTCCCAGGGGCGGGCGCCCGCGCTGGCGAGCACGCTGGTCTCGACCTCGCCCGAGGGCAGCACGGTCATGCCGGTGGTCGGCGCCAGTGGCTTGGCCGCCTCGATCAGCCGCGCCTTGGTCTCGCCATAGCGGCCGAACGGCGGCAGCGGGTTGCCGTGGCGATCGACTGCGCGATTGTCGCGCCCATAATAGCGCAGATCGCCATCGCCCCCCAGCATCAGGAAGGGCAGGCCCGGATCGGTGTCGTTGCCGGCGCGCATGACATTGCCGATTGCTGTGATTTCCCCTGTGACATAGGGGTGGCCGGCCCATTCGAGCGCCATCAAATTATAGTGTACCGCGCGATGTTTGGGATTGTAGATCAGGTTGTTGACCATCAGCACCTGCGCGCCGCCCTTGACCAGCGGATGCCGCTCGACATTGTGCGCCCAGATATTGCGATAGAAGACGATCCCCGTCGTATTGTCATGCACCAGCGAGCCCTTCGAATGCTCGCCCTTGGGATGGCTGGCATCGGCAAGCCCCTCGGCCGCCAGATTGTTCGAGAAAGTGACGTTGTAGCTGGTGTGCTTGCGCCAGTCCGCCACGCTCGGCCCGCCCTCGAAGCGCGGACCCGAGGCCGACATGTTCTCGTCCACTGCCCAGCTAAAACTGTTGTGATCGAGGATCACGTCGTGCGCCGCCACCGTGGAAAAGGCGTCCGCCTCCCACCCGCTGCGCTTGGGCTGGCCATCCGCCCCGGTGCGCACCCGGATGTGGCGGATGATCACGTCATGCGTCTTCAAATCGATGCCGCCGCGGATGATCGTGATCCCGGGCGACGGCGCGGTCTGCCCGGCGATCGTCAGGAACGGCTCCTTGATCTCGAGCACCGAGCGCTTGAGATCGATCACCCCGCCGACTTCGAACACCACGATCCGCGGCCCCTTGGTCTCCAGCGCCGCCTTGAGCGAGCCCGGGCCATCGGCGTCGAGCGTCGTCACCCGCACGATCTGCCCGCCGCGCCCGCCCGCGGTCTGCGCCGCCGGGCCGACGGCGCCGGGAAAGGCGGTCTGCGCCGCCGCGGGCATCGCGACACAGGCAAGCAGCAGGGCGAACGACAGCGACTTCATGGCAGACCTCTCCTGACGACTCCGGCTATGCCACCGGTTACCAAGGGGTGTAGCGTCCAACCCCGCGCACCTGCAAGCGCCGCGGCACCTGTCCCGATAGCGCCGTTTGCGTTGTCCCGCAGGCCAGACTAGCGTCGCGCGATGCAGAGCACGGGCAAGCCCACCATCAACGATGTCGCCCGGCTTTCCGGCGTTTCCAAAAAGACCGTCAGCCGCGTGATCAACCGATCGCCGCTGCTCAACGCCGACACGCGCGCACGGGTGGAAAAGGTCATCGCCGATCTCGGCTATGTCCCCAATGTCCAGGCGCGCGCGCTGGCGCTGCGCCGCAATTTCCTGCTCGGGCTGATCCACGACAATCCCAACGCGCAGATGGTGATGAACGTCCAGGCGGGCATCCTCGAATCGATCCGCGACACCGAATTCGAGCTGATCGTCCGCCCGATCGACCGCGGCTCGTCGACGATGATCGCCGACGTCCGCAATTTCCTCGAGCGCCAGCGGCTCTACGGCGTGCTGATCCTGCCGCCGGTTTCGGAGAACGAGCAGCTCGCCGATCTCTGCCGCGAGCTCGGCATCCGCTATGTCCGCATGGGATCGACGATGCTCGACACGCCCGAGCACATGGTCGCCTCGAACGACAGCGACGTCGTCACCGAGGCAGTGAACCACCTCATCGCGCTGGGCCATCGCCGGATCGGGCTGATCGCCGGGCCGCACGGCTTCCGCTCGGCGCGTGAGCGCCGCAAGGGCTTCGAGGCCGCGCTGGCCGCCGCCGACATCAAGCTGCCGCGCAGCCTGATCGCCGACGGCACCTACACCTTCGAGAGCGGCCTCGCCGCCGCGGACCGGCTGCTCGACCTGTCGCCGCGCCCCACTGCGATCTTCGCCTCGAACGACGAGATGGCCGCCGCCGCGATGCACGCCGCGCGGCGCCGGGGGATGAGCATCCCCGAGGACCTGTCGATCATCGGCTTCGATGACACCGCGATCGCATCGCACATCTGGCCGCCGCTGACGACGGTGCACTGGCCGATCATCTCGATGGGCCGCTCCGCCGCGCTCAAGCTGCTCGCCGAGTTCTTCGGCGACGACCAGGGCGTGGAGGAGCCGTCGCTATTCCCCTCGACGCTGATCCACCGCGCCTCGGTAGCCCCGCCGCGCGAGGGGTAGAGGAGGGTGCCGGTGGTGATACTATACCGCCGTGCCGTTCGCCCAGCGCCGTCCCCCCTCGGTCTGATCATCGGGCATGGGTGACAGGCCGCATCAAGGCTTTTGGCCCGCAGACCGTGCCTGGTTGAGCGCGAACAAACGGGTGAGGATCTCGTCCTCGTCCAGCAGCCCGGCGCGCCAATCCTCGCCCCAGCCATAAGCATCGGCCACCGCCACATCGAGCGCGGCGTGCGCGTTCGTCAGCCATTGCGGGCGGGCATTGTAGAGATTGGTGAGCGTGCGCTTCTTCAGCTCCTTCGCCGCCGCCTCGTCCTTGGGCAGGATGCGATCGGGATAGCCGGGCACCACCTCGGGCTCGCGCACCACCAGATCGGCGGGGTTGAGCCAGTTCTCGCGCAGCTCGTTCAGCCGCGCGGCGGCAGCAGCGATCTCCTGGGCGTGGGGATCGTCGGCATAGGCTGCGGCGGGGACGTCGGGGGTCATGCCCTCGGGAAAGGGGAAGGTTTCGAAGGTGGTCGAGGGGGTGTAGCGGGGATCATTGCCAACGCCGAGGAACGTGCCCATGCGCAGCGACCAGAGTTCGTGGAAGCGCGAGTGGAGGATGCCGAAGCTGGTGTCGTCGTCGCGGGCGATGGCAACCACCGCAGAATCAGGTAATGTCGATGGAGCGGCCCATATGAACGAGCGAAACTTCGCCACGCGGGGTGTCAGAATAATCCGCTCTCTGTTGGCGGTGGCGATCATGAGATCGCTTCCAGAGCGGCCAAGCCGCCACCAATGAGTCCGGCGCCAATCATCATTGTTCTGATCGCGCATTGGTTTGACCGTTTTCCGGATGTGCTCGAATGGAGCTTCATACAAGGCCGCTTCAGCTTGAGACCGCTCACCAAAGTTTATAATCCAGCGATCCGACTTCCTGCGAGCGATGTCGCTGCCGTTTATCAGTGGAAACACGATTTCGCCGTTACCGCGACCGTTTGGGTTCAACGGGTTCAAAAGCCAAGCGCGCGCGATTTGACCTTCGACGTCAAACGGTCCCACCTTGACAGGGCCTTGGAAGGCAAAGCTCCGGTTTTCCCGAAGTCGCTTTGCTTGCGTCAGATCGCCACCGCCGTTTCGGGCGGACAGGTCAGCGTTGATAACTTCAGTGCGTGCGCCGTCCAAGCGACTGCTCTCGTGTCCATCTCGCTCGAAACAAACCAGCGATACCCGCACCGCTGCACCATCGACGGTCCACCCTACGTCGCTCCACGCCTCGAAAATCCGTCCATGATCGACGATCGGCTTCAACACCTCTCGGTTCGAGCCGCCCCTGATCGAGTTGGTCGACACCAATCCCGCGCGCCGCAAACGCCCATCGGTCATCATAGACCACGCCATCGCGAACCAGTAGCAAACGAGATCGACACCGCCGGGCACTCCCGGCCAAGCCTTGCGCAAGGCGAGGGTGTAATCCTCGCCAAGCTCGCCGATCATCTTCTTGTTGCCTAAGAAAGGCGGGTTCCCCACCACCACGTCCGCCGCGGGCCATTCCGCCCGCGTGCCATCCGCGTTCAGCACAGCATCCCGGCACTCGATCGTATCCAGCGGGCGCAGGACGGGATTAGTAGCGGCAGGGAATCCGTTGCGGCGCATCCACTGGATCTCGCCGATCCACACGCTCACCCGCGCCAGTTCGGCCGCATAGGGATTGAGCTCGATTCCCAGCACGTTCTCCGGTCCGAGAGCGGGGACTGCCTTGTCGAGGCCTAGCGTCTCAGCATCGATGTTTACCCGATGCTCAATGTCCTTGAGTGCCTTGAGAGCAACATAGAGGAAGTTGCCCGACCCACAGGCTGGATCAAGGACGCGGAACTCCTTCAATCGAACAAGAAAAGCGTTCCGCAGCCTCTCCGCTTCGCGGTAGGCTACCTCCTCGGCACGCCGTGCTGCGGCAAAGACCTTGCGGGCTTCGCTTTGTGTTTTTGGAACACGAGCCTTGGCTTCAGCCACTTTGGCCATAGCAAGCGCGATTTTTTCGCGGACCGCGGCCCATTCGGCTTCCAGAGGCTCGATGATCACCGGGCTGACGATCATCATGATCTTGTCACGATCGGTGTAATGCGCGCCAAGCTGGCTGCGCTTGGCGGGGTCCAGCCCGCGTTCGAACAGCGTGCCCAGGATCGATGGGTCGATCTGCGACCAGTCGCGCCGGGCGGCGGCGAGCAGCTGGTCGATATCCTCGCCGTCGACCGGGAGCACGCTGTTGTCGGTAAACAGCCCGCCGTTGAACCAGTCGATCGGGGTGAAATCGATGTCGCCGCCGGTCGCCATCGCGCCGAACAGCTTGGCGGCATTGCCTTCGAACCGTTCGGGCCGCGCCTTGCTGGCGCTCAGCATCTTGGTGAACAGATGATCGGGAAGCAGCCCGACATCCTCGGCGAACATGCAGAAGACGAGCTGGTTTACGAAATGGGCTACGCGATGCGGCTCGTGCCCGCGGTCGCGCAGCCGCTGGGCGATGGCCACGAATGCGCGCGCAGTTTCCTCGGTCAGTTCCTGGCGCGACTTGGCCGGCTTGAACTGTTCGGGTTCGAGGAACGCCGCCTTGAGCCGATCGCGCACTGCGCCATCGGTCAGGTCTTCCAGCGCGATCTCGTGGGTTTCCTGGACGCTGTTGGTCCAGTTGGTGCGGATCACGATCCGGTTCATGTCCGAAGTGATCAGCAGCGGCGGGTTTTCGAGCGCCACCGAATATTGGAGGAGCTGGCTGTACGCCTTGTCGAGATTGGCGTGACGGCCCTTATATTCCCAGCCGAAGCATTCGCGCCGCCACACATCGGCCCAGCCATTGCCGCCGCTCGTCTTGTTGGCGCCCTTTTCGAACGTGAACCATTCGCCTTTCGGGTCGGCCGAGACCGGATCGTCGATGCCAAGGAGCGCGCACAAATCGTTGAAATGGCTCTGCGAGGCAGAACGCTCCTTCAATTCGACATTGCGCCATTTTTTCAGGAATTCATGCGGTGTCATGCGGCCCGACAGTCCTTCTGGGGCGATGAACCGAGCTTCCCCTGAACCTTAGTAGCTGCTCCATCCGGCAGGGCAATCGGGTTGAACGCTGGCGCGTGCGTGCCGCCGGCGGTGCTGACGTGACGCGCAGTCTGGGCGTTGCGCCTTTGCCCCAGCGTGCAACAAACCGGACTTCGCCGCTTATGACACCGGTTGACATAAGCGCGACTCAGCGGAATGATGGCGGGCAACAAGCGCGTGAAAGCGCGCGCGCCAAGCGGACGATACGATCCGCATAAGGGCGTTGGGGGAGGGGCTTCGCGGGCGGCTGTTGCTGCTTTTTCGCGCCGGTTCGCTATATCCCCTGATCCTCCGGCGTGCGCCTTCTTCGCCTTGCAGATGCCATGGGCTTGGGGGAGGACCTTGATGTTGCAGAAGAATTCGCTCGCCGCGCTGCGCGCCACCTCGGCGCTCGGCGCACTCGGCCTGGCGCTGCTGCTGACGCCGGCGCACGCGCAGACGCTGCCCGGCGTCGCGGCGGCGGCCGCCGACGATGCCGCCGTGCCGCCGGCGCCGCAGGATGCCGAACCGCAGGCGGGGGCGCCGCAGTCCGGCACGAACGACGATATCGTTGTCACCGGTTTCCGCGCCTCGCTGCAGAACTCGCTCAACATCAAGCGCAACTCGAACCAGATCGTCGACGCGATCACGGCGGAGGACATCGCCGAGTTTCCCGACGCCAATCTGGCCGAATTGATCCAGCGGCTGCCGGGCGTGTCGATCGATCGCGACAATGGCGAGGGCCGCACGATCACGGTGCGCGGGCTGGGCGGCGATTTCCAGGCGGTGCGCCTCAACGGCGCCGATGCGCAGAATGTCGCGGGCGGCAACCAGTCCGATGCCGGCGCCAATCGCTCGCGCGGGTTCGACTTCAACACCTTCGCCTCCGAACTGTTCGGCGGGATCAAGGTGACCAAATCGACCGCGGCGGAGAATGACGAGGGGTCGCTGGGCGCGATCATCGATCTCACCACCGGGCGCCCGCTCGCCAACAAGGGCAATCGCTTCGCGCTGGGCGCCGAGGGCGAATATCGCGAGAACGGCAAGAGCTGGAACCCGCGCTTCACCGGGCTCGCCTCGGTCAAGCTCACCGATACGTTCGGGGTGCTGGTCTCGGGGGCGTATCAGAAGCAGGAACAGCAGATCGATTCGTACAAGCGCGGGATCGGCGCGTTCGAATATGCCTATCGCAATTCGCAGCTGCTGGGCGTCACGCCGCCGACCTATGGCTTTGCGCGGCCGGGGGGCACGGGCGCGACCTTCGGCTCCGATCCGGCGGCCTATGCGCTGGTCGGGCCGACGACGATCATCCCGACGCTGCCCTCGGTCGGGCGCCAGTTCCTCGATTACGAGCGGCTGGGGTTCACCGCGACGGCGCAGTGGCGGCCGAACCCGGGGACCGAGATCATCCTCGACGGGGTCTATTCGAAATACGATCAGGACAGCAATTCGACCGGGATCACCACGATCGGGCTCAACCGCAACGGCACCAATGCGCGCGCGGCGCAGACCGGCTCGGCGGGGCTGCGGCCGGTGGGCAACGCCAATTATTTCGCCGATCGCGTCGCGCTCTATCCCAATTGCGTGCCGAGCGCGGTGATCGACTGCAATGGCGATGCGGCGGGGACGGGGGTCGGCGGGACGCCGCTGGCGGGCTATTTCAACAGCCAGAATCCGAACAATCTCAATCCGTTCGATTATTACAACAATCCCGCCTCGCCGGGCTATGTCGCCACCGCGAACGGGACGGGCTTCTACAACGAGCTGATCGGGCGGCCGAACACGCAGATCCGCGCGGCGCACGTCAACGATGCCAACCAGGCCGATTATCTGGTGCTCGACAATGTCGACTGGCGCAGTTTCGCGGACTCGCAATATGGCACCACCGAGTTCAAGCAGGTGACGCTGAACGTCCATCAGGACCTGGCCGACGGGCTGTTCGTCGATGCCACCGGCGGCTGGTCGAAATCCGAATTCCGCGCCTATGGCCTGCTCGCCGAGTTCAACACGCTCGACCGCGACGGCTATGTCTTCGACGATCGCGACGGCGGCAAGATGCCGGTGTTCAACCCCGGCTTCGACGTGGCGAACCCGCAGAACTGGACGCTGGTCAAGGGCCTGTCGACGATCCGCTATTTCAACAATACGGTCGAGAACGAGTTCAAGGTGGCGCGGGTGAACTTCACTTATGAGGCGCTGCCCGAAATGGCGCTGAAGTTCGGCTTTACCGCCAAGCAGTTCGATTATGCCGGCGATCAGGGGCGGCGCAACCAGTCGATCGAGGCGATCAACCCGACGCTGGCCGAGGCCAAGCTGGCGATCACCGATCTGGGCCAGACGATCGGCTTCGGCCAGGGGCTCAACGTCACGCCGGGCACGCCGACCAGCTATTATGCGCCCGATCTCACCAAGTTCATCAACCAGTTCGGCATCGACTGCAATTGCGTCAACAAATGGGGCGATTACCGCGCGATCGTCGACGGGCGCCAGCGCGCCGCGGTGGGCGAGCGCGATCTCTCGGGCTATTTCCAGGTCGATTACGATACCACCCTGTTCGGCCGTTCGCTGCGCGGCAATGTCGGGCTGCGCATCGCCAATACCAGCGTCTCGGGATCGGGCAATGTCGGCGGCGCGGACGGCGTCGCAGGGCTGCCGGTGACCGCGAAGAACGAATATTGGGACTGGCTGCCCGCGATGAACCTCAATTACGAGGTCGCCGACGGGCTGCTGATCCGCTTCGCCGCGTCGAAGGTGATGTCGCGACCACAGCTCGCGGCGCTGACTCCGGGCACCACCTCGTTCGCCAGCGGGCTCAACACCGCGGGTGCCGCCCCGGCGGTGACGGTGGGCAATCCCTATCTGAGCCCGTTCCGCGCGACCAATCTCGACCTCAGCTTCGAGAAATATTTCGCGCATAACGGGCTGGTCGCGGTCAATCTGTTCAAGAAGACGATCGACAGCTTCCCGCAGCAGATCGCGCTGGAAGCGCCGCTGTCGAGCGTGTTCGAGCCGGCGGTGTACAACCAGGTCGTCGCATCGATGACGAGCCCGCAGCTCCAGGCCTATACAAGGGCCGGCGGGGTCTGGGCGATCCGCCAGTTCGCCGATGCGCCGGGCGGCGACATCAAAGGGATCGAAGTCAACCTGCAGACCGATTTCTATTTCCTGCCCGCGCCGTTCGACAAGTTCGGCGTCACCGCCAACTATACCCACATCGATTCGAACCTGAGCTATCTGACCGGGACGGTGCTCAACACCACTCAGACCGGCGCGAGCTCGACCGCGCAGAACACCTATGCAGACGGGCCGTTCCTCAACACCTCGCCCGACGCGTTCAACGCCACGCTCTATTACGAGAACAGCCTGTGGTCGGCGCGCGTATCGGGGGCGTACCGCACCCGCTACGTCAATCGCTTCCCGCTCGCGAGCGGCACCTGCTCGGTGGGTACGACGACCAACGCCGGCGCCGCGTGCAATTCGCCGGTGGTTGCCGATTTCGGCTATAACGAGAACACGCTCAACATCGATGTCGCGTTCGCCTGGAACGTCACCGATTTCGCCAAGCTGACGCTCGAGGCGCGCAACCTGACCAACGATCCGCAATATCGCACGATGTATGGCGCGAACCCTGTGACGCAGACCTATGCGAGCACAGGGCGGATCGTCACGGGCGGCATTCGCGTGATCTTCTGAGCCAGGTCCGGTCCCTTCCGACGGGAGGGGCCGGACAGGCTTGTGCCGCAACCACCCGCGACGCGCACTGAGTTGTGCGGATCTGCCAATTACTCCGACTAGATATCCCGGATGCCTAGAGAGTATGCCAAGTAGCGCGCAGTCATCGTTGCGCGAGTTTGTCCGACTAGACAAGTTGGTGCTGCAAAGCGTGGCTTTCGCGCAACATCGCACAGCAAATTTTACTTCCGCGTTACCTCGCTGTTTTGACTAGATTTTTTGCGCTTCGAACGCCGTTGACAACGTTAGACAGTATGTTAGCGTTACCAACAGGTGCAGGATCGTCTGCGCCTAGAACAGAAATGTGATCGGCAGCCTCAGAGATCTGCCGGAGCAGGAGGGGATATGACCAATTTAAAGCTCGCGCCGGCGCTTGCGCGCTCGGCTTCCGCACTCGCACTCGCCGCAGGTTTCCTGATGCCGGCAATGGCATATGCACAGGATAGCGCAGCACCCGAGGCGGCGACGCCCGCATCGCAGGACGAGACCACAGGCGACGACATCGTCGTCACCGGCATCCGCGCCAGCCTCGAACGCTCGATCGCGATCAAGCGTGAATCATCGGGCGTCGTCGATGCGATCTCGGCCGAGGATATCGGCAAGTTCCCCGACACCAACCTGGCGGAATCGCTCCAGCGTATCCCGGGCGTGTCGATCAACCGCACCAACGGCGAAGGCTCGCTGGTGACCGTGCGCGGCTTCGGCCCGACCTACAATCTGGTCACGTTGAACGGCCGCCAGCTGGCGACTTCGAACGTGTCCGTGGTTGGCGGCGACCAGAATGCCGACGGCGCCCAGGGGACCAGCCGCTCGTTCGACTTCTCCAACCTCGCCACCGAAGGCGTGCGCACACTCGAGGTCTACAAGACCGGCCGCGCGGCCGTCCCCTCGGGCGGTATCGGCGCGACAATCAACGTCGTCACCCGCCGCCCGCTCGACGGCCGCGAAACCGGGCTCAGCGGGAGCATCGGCGCGAAGGCGGTGTACGACACCAGCGTCAACGACTGCATCGATTGCGGCTCGAAGGTCACGCCGGAATTCTCGGGCGTGGTGAGCTGGAGCGATCCCGAGCAACGCTTCGGCGTCTCGCTGTTCGGCAGCTACCAGAAGCGCAACTACACCTCGATCGCGGCGACCTCCAACGACTGGAACATCGTCCCGTACAGCACCTTCCTGACCGGCGGCTTCGTACGCAATACGCCCGCCACGGTGGTGGGTGATCCGCCGATCCCGCAGATTTGCGCGGGGAGCACTCCGGCGGCCAACTGCACGGTCATCAACAACGCGCCGACCAATCCCAACCAGTTGGTCGCGATTCCGAACGACAGCCGCTATCACTATGCCGAGGGTACGCGCAAGCGCATCAACGGCCAGGCAGTGATCCAGTTCAAGCCGACCGACGCGCTGACGCTGACTGCCGATGCACTCTATGCGCAGAACAAGCAGAAAGAGACGCGTTCGGACTTGTCGAACTGGTTCAGCCGGCCGTTCGACGTCGTCACTTTCGATGGCAACCCGACGGTCTCGACGGCGCAATATCTGCACGAGACGATCAACGGCCAGAAGGACGAGGGCTTCGAAGCCCAGTCGCGCGCGCAGAAGGGGCAGCTTCAGGACTATGGCCTGAACGCAAAGTGGGAGCTCGCCGAGAACTTCTCGCTCAACCTCGACGGGCACTGGTCTAAATCGTCGAGCAAGCCCGATAATCCCAACGGCGTCACCTCGACGCTGGTCGGCATGGGCGCCAATGTCGTGGCAGCGCATTCGGTCGACTACAGCAACGGCATCCCCCAGCAGGACATCACGCTGGGCGCCAGCGGCCCGCTCGACGTCAACGATGTCGGCTCGCAGGTCGGGCGCACCTATCGCTCGACGCAGGACCAGACCGTCAAGGAACTCCGCGCCGATTTCGGCTGGGATCGGGCGAGGGCAGCCGCTTCGACTTCGGTGGCAATTACCGCAAGGCGGACATGCACCAGACCTTCGTCGCCACCCAGCAGACGCTGGGCGACTGGGGCATCACCAGCCCCGGCGACGTCGAGCGGCTCGCGCCGGGCGCACTCCAGGCGTTCTGCCTCGAATGCAAGTTCAGCCAGTATAATCCGGGCGGCGATCCGGAATCGCAGCTGGCCTATCGCGGCAATGCATCGAACATCTACTCGATCCTGTCGCCTTATTATGCCAGCCAGGGCAAGGCCGTGGGCATCACCAGCAACCAGGACAACCGGGTCAAGGAAGAGATCTGGGCGGCGTATGGGCAGCTGACCTGGAAGGGCCAGCTCGGCGGTGCCGATGCGCGCATGGTCGCGGGTCTCCGCTACGAACATACCAAGTCGCGGACGACCTCGCTCGAGGCGATCCCCGGCGCGATCAACTGGGTCTCGGACAACGACTTCACCGTTGTGATCTCGAACGCGACGCAGGTGGTCGACGACGGCCACAGCTATGACCAGATCCTGCCATCGATCGACTTCCAGGTGGAGATGGCCCGGAATCTGATCGGTCGCCTTTCGTACAGCAAGACGATCGCGCGCCCCAACTACAACAATCTCTACACCGCCACGACCGTCGGCGGCCCGCCGCGGCCGATCTACAATGGTGGCATCGCGACGGCGAGTGTCGGCAATGCCCGGCTGTCGCCGCTGATCTCGGACAATTTCGACGCGTCGCTGGAATGGTATTTCAAGCCCGACAGCTATGTCTCGGTCGCGTTCTTCGACAAGCGGGTGCATAACTTCATCGGCAACGGCCAGACCAACACCAGCTTGTTCGGCCTGCGCGATCCGAGTTCCGGCGCGTCCGGCCGCTCGGCAGATGCCAGGACCGCGCTGCAGGGGCTTGGTGCGGGCACCAGCGACGTCAATTTGTTCGTGATGACTGCGCTCATTCAGGCACGCGGCTCGGTCGCGGCAGCCACGGCGGAGTTCAGCGCGAACTACAATACGGCGACCGGGTCGCTCAGCGACGCCTATGTCCAGTCCATCAACAATACGCTGGACGTGTCCGGGAACGCCGCCGATCCGCTGTATCAGTTCCAGCTGTCGCGGCCGATCAACAACAAGGATGCCGAGATCTACGGTGTCGAGCTGGCCGGCCAGTATTTCCTCGGAAATTCGGGCTTCGGCGTGGCTGCGCAATACACGCTGGTGCGCGGTGACGTGGGCTTCAACAACGGGGCGAGCCCGGGCGAGGACCAGTTCGCGTTGCTCGGCCTCTCGGACACGATCAGCGGCACGCTGATCTACGAGAAGAACGGGCTTTCGGCGCGGGTCGCCTATAACTGGCGCGACAAGTTCCTTTCGGGGATCAATCGGCAGGGATCGCGCAATCCGGAGTTCACCGCGCCATTTGGCCAGCTGGACGCCACGATCAGCTATGAGATCACGCCGAACATCGCGATCACGCTCGAAGGCATCAACCTCACCGAGGAGAGCGTGCGGACCTACGCTCGCGATGAGAAGCAGCTCTGGTACGCGCAGGAACTCGATCGGCGGTTCCTGCTCGGCGCGCGCTTCAAGTTCTGACGTTCGCGGAATCGTTAAAGGGGGAGAGGGGCCGTTGCGCAAGCAGCGGCCCTTTTCTCGTGATTGAGGCGGCGGAGGGTTTCCGCCATGGTGGCGCCAGGATGAGGCTTGCCATGACCCACGCCCGATGACTGCCGCCGAACGGATCGAGCGCCGCACGCGCGTGATCGAGGGCGTTGCGCCGGACGCGATCCCGTATGACGAGCTGATGGCGGCCCAGCTGCCGACCATCCTGCGCGGCGTCGCGCGCGATTGGCCGTTGGTGCGCGCCGGGTTGCGATCGGCAGAAGACGCGATCGCGCAGATCGAACGTTTCGATGTCGAACGGCCCGTGGTCTGCTTCACCGGCGCGCCGGAGATCGGCGGGCGCTTTTTCTACAATGACGAGGTCAGCGGCTTCAATTTCGAAGGCGCGCGGGTGGGGCTCAAGGAAACGCTGGCGCGCGTCGCGACGCATCTCGCCGATGCCGATCCGCCGTCCTTCTATATCGGCTCGACCGACCTCGATCTTTATCTGCCCGGCTTCCGCGCCGAGAATGATCTCGCGCTCAACCATCCGATGTTCACGGCCAATCCGCCGCTTGCGAGCATCTGGATCGGCAACCGCACCACCGCGACCGCGCATTACGACATGTCGCATAATCTTGCGGTCTGCGCGGTGGGGCGGCGGCGGTTCACGCTGTTCCCGCCCGACCAGGTGGCGAACCTCTATCCTGGCCCGCTGGAGCCGACGCCGGGCGGGCAGGTGGTGAGCATGGTGGATTTCGCCGCGCCCGATTTCGGAGCGCATCCGGACTTCCGCCAGGCGATCGCCAGCGCCGAAGTCGCCGAGCTCGAGCCTGGCGACCTGCTATTCTACCCGGCCTTGTGGTGGCACCATGTCGAGGCGCTAGCCCCGTTCAACGTGCTGGTGAATTATTGGTGGAACACGTCGCCGGCGTTCATGGATACGCCGCAAAACACGCTGCTCCATGCGTTGTTGAGCCTGCGCGATCGACCGGCGCCCGAGAAGGAGGCGTGGCGGGCACTGTTCGACTATTATGTGTTCGGGCCTGCCGATCGGGCGGGCGCCCATCTGCCCGAGCACGCGCGCGGGGCGCTGGGCACGCTCGACGAAATGGCTGCCCGGCGGCTGCGCGGGCTGCTGCTCCAGAAGCTCAATCGCTAAAGGCCGGCGCCACCCCGGCTCGGGGTGGCGCGCCTGGGATCATTGCTCTGCAGGCTGTGTATCGTTCGCGGTTTCATCGCGCGAAACGCGCGCGGTCATGCCCGTCGCGTCGGCATCTTCCTGGGTCTGCTGGTCCGGGGTGATGACGTGCGGCGGAACCGGGGGCTGTGCCTCGGCCTCGGCGTTGTCGATCTGCGGCGCGGCGGGCGCCTCGGTCGGAAGCGGGGTCATGTTGACCGGTTCGGTGACCGTCTCGACGGTCGAGTTCGCTTCGGGCTGCTCTTCCTTGTCGCCGCCGCCGGAGCACGACGCGAGCGCAAGGCTGCCAGCGGCCAGGGCGGCGAAAAGAGCGATACGCTTGGTGTTCATGGTGTCTCCTTGTTTCAGCGTGCGGCGACGGCGGTGATCGCCGAGCGGCGCTCGATCTTGGCCGCGAGCGTCTTGTCCCAGCCATAGGGGTCGCCACGGAAGTTCATCGTGCCGTTCGCGTTGGCGAACGCGGTCCAGTAGAGCAGATAGACCGAGACCTGGTCCTGCGGCTGGAGCTGGACGCGCTGCGTCTTGGCCGTGGCCAGCGCGGCGTTGATCTCTTCGGGCTGCCACTTCGGATCGTTGCGGAACAGCAATTCGGCGAGTGCGCCGGGCTTTTCGAGCCGGACGCAGCCATGGCTGTCGAGCCGGTCGAAGCTGGCGAACCGCGCCTGCGCCGGGGTGTCGTGCAGATACACCGCATAGGGATTGTCGAAGTCGAACTTGTAGCGGCCGAGCGCGCTCTTCGGGCCCGGCTGCTGCTGGATGCGGCGGCCCGCGCCGGTGCCGATGATCTTGTAGTTGTTGCGCGCGAGATAGGCCGCGCCCTTGGGGAACAGCTCCTTGGCGGCGATGCCGGCGGGCACGTTCCACGGCGGATTGAGCACCACCGAATGGATGCGCGACTGGAGCATCGGCGTTTCGTTGCCCGGGCGCCCGGTGACGGCCTTCATCGAGGCGATCGCCTGGTCGCCTTCGAACACGGTGAGCACTGCGGCGGCGATGTTGACCTGGATCCGCTTGGCGGGGAGCTCGGCGGGCAGCCAGCGCCAGCGCTCCATGTTCGCCATGATCTGGCGGACGCGGTCGCTGGCCGGGACGTTCAGCGCGGCGAGCGTCTGGGTCGAGACCGTGCCGGTGGGGTTGAGGCCGTAGCGGCGCTGGGCACGCTGGACTGCCTGCTGGAGATCGGCGTCGAACTTGGTGCCTTCGACGGCGACTTCGGAATCCTCGACCGCAAGCCGCTTGCGCAGCGCGGCGACGCGGGGGCCGCTGGCGCCTAGCCCAAGATCGGGGCCGGCCGCCAGCGTCTGCCAGCCGCCATTGGCCTCGATCTTGCGATAGTTCGCCAGGCCCTTCTGCAGATTGTCATAGCCCGAATAGGGCGGCGGCAGCGAGCGGAACCAGGCGGCGATGCGATCGCGCTTCACCGCATCGGTGAAGGCGGGCAGGGGGTCATAGGCGGCAGGGCGAAGGCCCCAATCCTGCTGGAAGTCGCTGGTATCGAGCCGGCCGGCGTGCACCGCACGGGCATAATCGAGCAGCGCGCGGACCAGGCCGTCATTGTCCGGCGGGAGCAGGCCGCCGGTGCCGTCGTGGCGCAGGCCCTGCGCGAAACCCGCATCGACGAGGATCTTGCGAACCTGCGCGGTCTGGCTGTCGCTGAGCGTGGGAAGCGGCAGCAGCTGGACGGGGGCGGGCGGCACGATCTGCTGGACGGTGCCGGGCACCGCTACGGTCGGCACCTGTTGCGCCGCGGCCGCGCCGCCGAGCAGCGCGACCATCGTCGCGAGCGCCGTACCGTGCCGAACATTGCGGCTAAAAGACCGTCGCCAAATCACACGCTTCACTCCTGCCGATCCTCCGGTTCGCCCCCCGGCGCCTTGAATCTGCTCCCTGAATAGGGAGTTCGTACTGCAAGTGCGAGGGAGGAATGAACAGAATTTGGGCCGCTTGACATTGGTGCCGCGCTCGCAGAGCGTTCGGCCCGACAACGCTGGCGGAAAACGCGCGGCGGGCGGCCTCGTGCCGCGAGGAATTGAGTCAGGGAGAGACGGGTTGGCAAGCGCACGTTCGACGCAAACCACGTTGGCATTCGCCGCGGTGACGACATTGTTCTTCGCCTGGGGCTTCATCACCTCGCTGGTCGACCCGCTGGTCGCCGCGGTGAAGGGCGTGTTCACGCTCACCAACCTGCAGGCGCAGGCGAGCGCGTTCGCCTTCTTCTTCGCCTATTTCGTCGTGTCGTTCCCCGCCGCTGCGCTCGTCGCGCGGCTCAAGGCCGTGCCCTCGATCCTCGTCGCGCTGTGCACGATGATCGCAGGCTGCCTGCTGATGCTGCTCGCGGCGAATAGCGCCAATTATTGGTTCGTGCTGCTCGGGCTGTTCGTGATGGCGAGCGGGATCACGATCCTGCAGGTCGCAGCCAACCCGCTTGCCGCGGCGCTGGGCGATCCGCGGTACAGCCATTTGCGGCTGACGCTCAGCCAGACGTTCAACTCGGTCGGCACGTTCCTCGGCCCGCTGCTCGGCGCGCATCTGTTCCTCAAGGGCGTCGAAGTGAAGCAGGGCATGGTCGTCACCGAGGCGGTCCGTGCCGAGGCGCTGGCGGGGATCGATTCGGCCTATTTCTGGCTTTGCGGACTGATCGCCGCGCTGGCGCTGTTCTTCTGGGTGAGCCGCCGCGTCGTCACCGACGCCGCGCCGCCACCCGCCTCGACTGCCGGTTTGTTCTCGGCCTTCTCGTCCAAATGGGCGCTGCTCGGCGGCCTCGCGATCTTCCTCTACGTCGGCGCCGAAGTGTCGATCGGCACGCAGATGGCGCTGTTCCTCAACGACAATAGCGTGTGGGGCCATTCCGACGCGGCGTTCAACGTGCCGCTGCTCGGCTATCTGATGGGCAGCGACGGGATCCCCGGCGTGTCGCTGCAGGAAGCCGGCAAGGCGGTTGCCTTCTATTGGGGCGGCGCGATGGTCGGCCGCGCGGTTGGATCGGTGCTGCTAGCCCGCTTCCCGGCGCCGGCACTGCTCGCGTTGTTCACGGCAATCGCCGCGGCGATGTGCCTCTATGTCTTCGCGGTCGGCGGGGTCTCGGCCGGGTTCGTCGCGCTGGCGATCGGGCTGTTCAATTCGATCATGTTCCCGGTGATCTTCACGCTGACGCTCGAGCGTTCGACCGCCAGCCAGGAATCGACCTCGGGGCTGCTGTGCACCGCGATCGTTGGCGGCGCGGTGCTGCCGCTCGCGGTGGGCAAGGTCGCCGATCTGCACGGCTATGCGTTCGCACTGATCGTGCCCGCGCTTTGCTACGCCGTGCTGTGCGGCTTCGCGATCGCCGCGGGCAAGGCGCGGGTCGTCCGCGCCGAGGGCGACCTCGCCTCGATCCATTAAAGGGGACCTTCGATGCGCATGCTGTGGCGCGGCCTTATCCTGGCCGCTTCGGGACTGAGCGCGCTTCCGGCGGCGGCGCAGGACCTGGAACTGGTGTCGCCCGACGGCACCAACCGGATCGCCCTCCAGCTGAGCGCCGCGGGAAGCCCGGTCTATACCGTTGCGCGCCGCGGCGCAGCAGTCCTCGCGCCGTCGCCGATCGCGCTCGACCTCGACAGCGACACGAT
Organism: Sphingomonas sp. MMS12-HWE2-04; assembly: GCF_044881185.1. Taxonomy (GTDB): domain Bacteria; phylum Pseudomonadota; class Alphaproteobacteria; order Sphingomonadales; family Sphingomonadaceae; genus Sphingomonas. Next base: position 1,088,029 of record NZ_CP173254.1, read on the forward strand.
CGGCGCCAAGCTGGCGCTCCTCGGTTCGGAACGGACCAGCGCCGACACGCGCTATCCGATCGTCGTCGGCAAGGCGTCCGAAGGCCGCGACCATTACAACCAACTTGTCGTCCATTATCAGGAAGAGGCCGGTCAGCGCCGCAAGCTGGACCTGGTGCTGCGCGCCTATGACGACGGCGTCGCCTTCCGCACGCTGATCCCGGTGCAAAAGGCCACCGAAGCGGCGATCGTCCGCTTCGAGCGCACGGGCTTCTATTTCCCCCAGGCGTATAAATGCTGGGGGTTCAACGTCGGCAAGTTCGGATCGAGCCATGAAGGCGAATTCGATCCCGTCGATACCACGCGGACGCGCGAGCATAATCTGTTCGACCTGCCGTTCGTCTGCGAGACCGGCAAGGCCGCCTTCGCGCTTGCCGAAGCCGACCTGCTCGACTTCGCCGGGATGTACCTGACCGGGCGCGGCGATGGCGGGTTGGGGCTGCAGCTGAAACTTTCGCCTACTCTCGATGATCCGCGCATTGCGGTGCACAGCCGCGTCGGCAGCCCGATCGTCACGCCGTGGCGCGTGGTGATGCTCGCCGACCAGGCCGGGCAGCTCCAGCAATCGACCTTGCTGACCAGCCTTTCGACCCCGAGCCGCATCGAGGACACGCGCTGGATCAAGCCGGGCATCGCCAGCTGGGACTGGTGGAACGGACCCGTGATCGCCAAGCTGCCGGGGCAGCGGAGCACCACGGCGGTGGCCAAGGCTTTCATCGACTTCTCTGCCGCGAACGGCTTCCCCTATGCGATGATCGACGAGGGCTGGTATGCCGGCGCCGGGGGCGGCGGGGTGCGCCGGCCGGGCGTCGACGTCACCAAATGGTCCGACACGATCAATCTCCAGGAAGTCGTCGATTACGCGAGGTCGAAAAAGGTGCGGCTGTGGCTGTGGACGCACTGGCAGGCGCTCGACGAGCAGATGGAGGATGCACTCGCGCTCTATGAGAAGCTGGGCATCGCCGGGATCAAGGTCGACTTCATGGACCGCGACGACCAGTGGATGGTCAATTGGTATTCCAAGCTGCTCGGCGCGGCGGCGCGGCACCATCTGATGGTCGACCTGCACGGCGCCTTTCCACCGCGCGGCCTGACGCGGACCTGGCCCAATTTCGTGACGCAGGAAGGCGTGATGGGCGCCGAGTACAACAAATGGAGCCAGCGGGTGACCGCGCGCCACAATGTGACGCTCGCCTTCACGCGCGGGCTGCTCGGGCCGATGGACTATACGCCGGGCGGATTCCGCAACGTGGCGCCCGCCGACTTCCGCATCCGCAACGACTTGCCTTTCGTGCAGACGACGCGGGCGCACGGGCTTTCGATGTATGTCGTCTTCCTTTCGCCGCTGGGCAGCGTCGCCGACAGCCCGGATAGCTATGCGGCAAGCCCGGCGGGATTCGACTTCGTCAAGGCAGTGCCGGCGAGCTGGGACGAGACGCGCTACCTTGCGGGGGAGACCGGCGAATATATCGTGCTCGCCCGGCGCAAGGGTCACGACTGGTATCTCGGCGCAATGAACGGCGAGACGGCGCGGACCGTTCGCGTGCCACTCGATTTCCTCGGTACCAGGCCTGCCAACGCGCGGATCTGGACCGATGGCGCCCAGGCCGACGCAGTCGACCTTGCCACGCGGACGCTGGCCGCGGGCGATACGCTCGAACTTCCACTCGCGGCATCGGGCGGCGCGGTGGCGATATTCTCGGACAAATGAGACCTTCCCTCTTCGCCCGAAGCCGCTAAGCTAGGCCTCGACGCGGGCAATCCGCGCGGGTGCGGAGAGAGCGATGGGGATCACGATCCGGGATGCGAGCGTGGCGCTGGGCGCGATGCTGTGCACCTGCGCCTTGGGCGCACTGGCCCAGACGCAGCAGCGGCTCGGCCCGGCGGTGTGGGCTTGGGACAAGCTCGCAGTCGAGAAGACCCAGATCGGCGCGATCCGCACGCTCGTCCGCCAACCCACCGCGACGCTCGACGAGCTCGAGATGCACGTCACCACGCTCAATCCCGGCCTGTCGTCGCATCCGCCGCACCAACATCCCAATGAGGAGTTGGTGATCCTCGATAGCGGCACGGTCGAGACGCTTTCTGCCGGCGCCCGGCATCGGCTTGGTCCCGGATCGGTGATCTTCAATGCTTCCAACGCGCCGCATGCGTTGCGCAATGTCGGCGACACGCCCGCCACCTATCACGTCATCAACTGGAAGACTGCCGCCACGCCCAGCAATTGAGGAGAGATGATGGACCGCCGTTCGATACTCGCCGGAGCCGGGCTTGCCGGCATGACTTCGATCCTGCCGCCCGAGCTGCTCGCCCAGTCGCAAAGCGCAGGCAATGCCGTGGCCGAGAATGCCGCACCGAGCGGGCCCGAGCCGGGCGTTACCCATCGGATCGGCTTCGGCGTGGTCGGGCTCGACCATGCGCATATCTATTCGATGACCGACGCAATGATCCGTGGCGGCGGCACGCTCAAGGCGTTCTACGCGACCGATCCCAAGCAGATCGAGACGTTCCGCAAGCGCTATGGCAGCGATGTCAAGCTGGCGCGGAGCGAGGACGAGGTTCTTTCCGACAAGACGATTTAGGCCGTGGCCGGGGCGCCGATCCCGGATCTGCGCGCGCCGCTGGGGGTGCGGGTGATGCGCGCCGGCAAGGACTATCTGGGCGACAAGCCCTCGATCACGTCGCTGGCGCAATTGGCCGAGGTGCGGCGGACGGTCGCGGAGACCAAGCGCAAGTTCGCGATCATGTATTCAGAGCGGCTCGAGGTGCGCGCCGCGGTGCATGCCGGTGACCTCGTCCAGCAGGGGCAGATCGGCAAGGTCATCCAGACGGTCAACCTCGCGCCGCACCGCGTGGGCCCCGGGCGGCCCGACTGGTTCTGGGACAAGGCGCGCTATGGCGGCATCCTCACCGATATCGGCAGCCACCAGGCCGACCAGTTCCTGTTCTACACCGGATCGAAGCGCGCGCAGGTCGTCGCCTCGCAGACCGGCAACCTCAATTGGAAGGACAAGCCCAAGTTCGAGGATTTCGGCGACATGGTCGCCACCGGCGATGGCGGCACCGGCTATATCCGGGTCGACTGGTTCACCCCCGACGGACTGCCGACCTGGGGCGACGGGCGGCTCTTCATCCTGGGCACCGAGGGCTATATCGAACTGCGCAAATATGTGGACATCGCCGGTCGGCCGGGCGGCAACCACCTGCTGATCTGCGACAAGAAGGGCGTGCGCTATATCGATTGCTCGAAGGTGCATCTGCCGTTCGGGCCGCAGTTCGTCGCCGACATCGTCGAGCGGACCAGCGTGGCGCAGGACCAGGAACAGGCGCTGCTCGCCGCCGAACTGGTGCTGACCGCGCAGAAGAACGCCAAGCCGCCGGTGCTGGCATGAGCGGGGTTTCGCGCAGGGCGGCGCTGCGGGGCGCCGCGGCGCTGGCGGCGCCGATGATCGTTCCCGCCAGTGTGTTCGGCAAGAATGCGCCGTCGAACCGAGTGACGGTGGGCGCGATCGGCGTGGGGCGGATCAGCCGCGGGCATGACATGAAGGAAGTGCACCGCCACGCCGATGCGCAGATCGTCGCGGTGTGCGATGTCGATACCAAGCGGCTGGGCGCGGGGATGCAGCTGGTCGACAGCCGCTATGCCGCCAGCACCGGCAAGGACTATTCGGGCACGCGCGGCTATACCGATTATCGCGAGCTCCTTGCCGCCAAGGACATCGACGCGGTGCTGGTCTCGACTCCCGACCATCAGCACGCGCCGCTGGCGGTCCGCGCGGTGCAGGCGGGCAAGCATGTCTATCTCCAGAAGCCCGCGGCGCTGACCATCGCCGAGGGGCGGAAGATGGCCGATGCCGTCAAGGCTTCGGGGCGCATTCTTCAGATCGGATCGCAGCAGCGCGGGCAGGAGCCCTGGCCGCAATTCCACCGCGCCTGCGAACTGGTGCGCAACGGGCGGGTCGGCAAGCTGAGGCATGTCGAGATCGGGCTGCCGGGCGATCCCGCCGGGCCCGAGGCGCCGGCGATGCCGATCCCGCGCAACCTCGATTACGACGCGTGGCTCGGCACGACTCCCGAGGTCTATTACACCGAGACGCGGGTCCATTCGCAGACGAGCTTCGAAGACCGGCCGGGATGGCTGCGCTGCGAGCAGTTCGGCGCGGGGATGATCACCGGCTGGGGATCGCACCATGTCGACATCGCCCATTGGGGTATGGACATGGAGCATTCCGGCCCGGTCGAGATTTGGGGCAGCGCCGAGTTTCCCAAGAGCGGGCTGTGGGACGTGCACGGGCCGTTCGAGACGCATGCGCGCTATGCCAATGGCGTGACGATGACGATCTCGGGTGCGCTGGCCAATGGCGTGAAGTTCATCGGCGACAAGGGCTGGATCTTCGTCACGCGGACGGGGCAGGTGTCGGCCTCCGACCCCTCCAAGGCCAGTGACATTCCGCTGGTGGCGAGCGATCCCAAGATCCTCGACAGCGTGATCGGGCCCGAGGAAGTGCGGCTCTACAAGGCGCCCGAGCAGCACCGCAACTGGCTCGACGCGATCCTGAAGGGCGTGCCGGTGAGCGCACCTGCCGAGATCGGCTACCGGGCCTGCTCGACCTGCCTGCTCCACCATATCGCGATGAAGACCGGGCGGCGGATCAGATGGGATCCCAAGGCCGAGCGTATCCTCGGTGACGACGCGGCGAACGCGATGTTGCGCCGGCCGCAGCGGGCGAAATACGCGGTCTAGCCCCTGGTCCGGAGGCGGCTTAGAGCGGCGCGCTAATCAAGGAGGCGCGTATGATCCGGACGGGACTGATCGGCTATGGGCTCGGCGGATCGGCGTTCCATGCGCCGCTGATCGAGGCAGTGCCTGGGCTTGCGCTGGCCGCAGTGGTCTCTTCGCGGGGCGAGCAGGTCCAGGCGGCGCATCCGGGGGCGGCGGTGCTCAGCGATCCGCAAGCGCTGTTTGCCGATCCGGACATCGATCTGGTGGTGATCTCGACGCCCAACGATACGCATGTGCCGCTGGCCGAGGCGGCGCTGCGCGCGGGCAAGCATGTCGTGCTCGACAAGCCGCTCAGCCCGCGTCCCGAACAAGGCGAGGCGCTGATCGCGCTGGCGCGGGCGCAGGGGCGGCTGCTCAGCGTGTTCCACAATCGGCGCTGGGACGGCGATTTCCTGACCGTGCAGCGGCTGATCGGCGACGGCCGGCTGGGCGACGTGATGCTCTACGAGGCGCGGTGGGACCGGTTTCGCCCGGCGATCAAGCCCGGCTGGCGCGAAGAGCCGGGCGACGGCGCCGGGCTGTTCCTCGACCTGGGGCCGCATCTGATCGACCAGGCGCTCCAGCTGTTCGGAAGGCCCGAGGCCGTAAGCGCCGATATCGTGGCACAGCGCGCGGCGGCGAGGGTCGACGATTATTTCGAAGTAACGCTGCATTATGGCGCGCGGCGGGCGATCCTGTCGGCGGCGTCGCTGGTCGTAGCGAACCGGCCGCGTTTCGCGGTCCACGGCAGCGGGGGCAGCTTCGTCAAGTTCGGGCTCGACCCGCAGGAGGCGGCGCTGCGTGCGGGCGCGCGCGCCGACGATCCGCGGCACGGGCTCGACGATCCGGCGCATCATGGCGTGTTTACCGATGCCGACGGCACGCGAGAGGCGATCGAGACCGAGCGCGGGGACTATCGCCGCTTCTATGCCGGCGTCGCCGCGGCGATCGCGGGCGGCGCGCCGGTCCCGGTCGATCCGGCGGACGCCGTGCTCGGGCTGCGCCTGATTGCGCTCGCCCGGCAGAGCGCGGCCGAGGGGCGACGGCTGACGGTGTGAGCCGGCGCGCCTCGGGAATGCGCTACTGGCCGCTCAGGGGCGCCAGCCGACGGGCAGGGTACGCGCGGCGAGCTTGACGCTCACCGTGCCGACAATGTCGCGCGAAGAGTGGCCGAGCAGCACCTTGTAGGTGCCCGGCGCGATCTTCCAGCTCTTGCTTGCCTTGTCGAAGGTGGCAAGCAGACGCGGATCGACGCTGAGCGTCACCTTGGTCGAAGCGCCGGGTGCGAGATTGACCTTCTGAAAGCCGCCGAGCCGCTTGGGGGCTTCCCAGCCTGCGCCCGAGACATAGACCTGGGCGACATCCTTGCCGCGGACGGCGCCGGTGTTGCGCACGCTGAAGGTCACGCTGATCGTGCCCCCGGCGGGCTTCGCGGCGAGGCCCGAATAGGCGAAGCTGGTATAGGACAGGCCATAGCCGAAGGGGAAGGCGGGCGCATCGCCCTTGGCATCATACCATTTGTAGCCGACGGTCGCGCCTTCGGCATAGGTCGTGTCGCCGGCATTGGGTTCGGCGGGCTTGGGAAGTTGGGCGACGCTCCGCGGGAAGCTCGCGGGGAGATGGCCGGAGGGATTGGCCTTGCCGAACAGCAGATTGGCGATTGCCTCACCGCCTGCCGTGCCGGGGTACCAGGCCTCGAGCAGCCCGGCGACCTTGCCCGACCAGGGGGTGAGCACCGGGCCACCGGTTTCGAGCACGACGACGGTCTTGGGATTGGCGCCGGCGACGGCTTCGATCAGCGCGTCCTGACCGTCGGCGAGCGCCAGGGGCACGTCGAACGATTCCCCGGCCCATTGCGTGGCGAAGACGATCGCGACATCGGCCTGGCGCGCCGCGGCGGCCGCCGCCGCGCGATCCTTGCCGTCAACGAAGCGGAGATCGGCGCCGGGCGCCTCGCGGCGGATCGCGTCCAACGGGGCATTGGGATAATACATGATCGGGCCCGGCCAGGTCTTGGGCTCGGTGTTGGGCACGGCATTGCCGCCGACCGGATAGACCAGCGACGAGCCGCCGCCGGCTAGCACGCCCTTATCGGCATGCCCGCCGATCACGACAATCTTGCGCACCGACGGCGTGAGCGGAAGAACCGCGCCCTCGTTCTTGAGCAGCACGGCGCCGTCCTCGGCACCGCGGCGCGTCACCCAGGCGTGGAACTCCAGTATCTCCTTCGGCAGATCCATCGGCGCGGCAGTCACCGGCTTTTCGAACAGGCCGTTTTCGAACATCGCATGCAGGATCGCGCCCGCCATCGCGTCCAGCCGGGCGCGGGGCACTTCGCCCTTGCCGATCGCCGACTTGAGCGGCGCCCCGAAGAACGGCTCCTTGTCGAAGGGCCAGCCCAATTCCTGATCGAGTCCGGCATTGGCGGCGGCGACGGTGGAATGGGTCGCCCCCCAATCCGACATCACAAAGCCCTTGAAGCCCCAATCCTTGCGGAGGACTTCGTTCAGCAGCCAGGGATTCTCGCAGGCATAGATGCCGTTAACGTGGTTATAGCTGCACATCACCGAACCGGGATTGCCGCGCTCGATGGCGAACTGGAAGGCAAGTAGGTCCGAGCTGCGCGCGGCGACCGGATCGATGACCGAATTGCCGGTGTCGCGATCGGTCTCCTGGTCGTTGATCGCGTAATGCTTGACCGTCGAGATGACCGGATTGGACTGGATGCCGGCGATCTGCGCGCCGACCATCGTGCCGGCAAGCAACGGATCCTCGCCGCCATATTCGAAGTTCCGGCCGTTGCGGGGATCGCGCATGAGATTGACGCCGCCCGCGAGCATCACGTTGAAACCCGAAGCATAGGCCTCGGATCCGATCATCGCGCCGCTGCGATATGCCAAGGTGGGATCCCAGGTGGCGGCGGTGGCCAGCCCGGAGGGAAGCGCCGTGCGTCCGCGCTTGCGTTCGGCACCGCCCTGGGTCGCGACGCCGACGCCGGCATCGGTCTGCCACTGCGCCGGAATGCCCAGACGCGGGATCGCGGGAACATAGCCGGCGGAGCCGGGGCGCGCCTCGGCCGGGGCCTTGAAAGTCTTGGGCGGAAAATCGGTGCCGAAATAGCCGAAAACGAGCGTGAGCTTCTCTTCCTCGGTCATCTGGGCGAGGACCGCCTTGGTTCGCACATCAGGAGAGAGCTTCGCGTTCATCCAGGGCCGGGCGGGCGCGGTTTGTGCGGATGCGGGCGCTGTCGCGAGGCAGAGCGCTAGTGCGCCGAGCGGCGCCGCGAGTGCGCGGTGGCGGCGGATTTTCATCTTTGCTCTCCCGAGGATTATGTCAGCGTTGTCAACGTCACCATGTTATACAGGCTTCGCAACCGAGCTGCCAGTGGTAGCGTTATCCCGTTCTGTGGCGCTCAACGTGCTGCCGGTGCGGCCTTCATGCCGCGATTGTAATCCACTTGCTGTGCCCGTTGGTATAATTGAAATATCACTACGGTTTTTTCCCGTAGGTTTCCCTCCTGTTGCTTTGGGATAGGTCGTTGCGCGACGCGCTTGGGGGAGTGCGTCGTGCGGGAGGATTGGGATCGATGCTGGCCGCCTTGACGGTTACCTGGGCGAATACGAGCAGCGTAGATGCGGTGCCGTGGTTGGGCGTGGCCGAGCACGCGGCGCTTGCGCTCGCGTTTTTCTCGATGTCGCTGGCGCTCACTTTGGTGGTGTATCGTCGCAACGATCTTTATTTCGGGCGAACATTCCTGTGCCTGAAGCTATTCCTGCTCGCCTGCGCGGTGAGCGCGGGATTGGCGATCGCGGCGCCCTGGTATCCGCTGACCAAAGCTGCCGCCGTCGTCGACGCGCTGGCGGCGCTGTGTGGGATTGGCGCAGCGGTGATCCTATGGCGGCTGCTGCCCAAAGCGCTGAGCATCCCGTCACCAGAAAGGCTTCAGGCGACCAATGCCGAATTGTCCGCTTTGATCGCACAGCGCGACGCCGCTCTGGCTGAGCTTCGCGGGCAAGTGGCCGAGCGTGAATTCGCCGATGCGAAGCGCGAAGAAGCCGAAGCGGCGCTGGTGCAATCGCAAAAGCTGGAGGCGGTCGGCCAGCTGACGGGTGGGATCGCGCACGATTTCAACAATCTCCTACAGGCGGTTGCCGGCAATCTCGAACTCATCGCCCACAAGCCGCACGACCTCGACAAGGTGGTTGGCTGGAGCGCGAGCGCGCTCGACGCGGTCCAGCGCGGCCGCGCGGTGACCGGGCAATTGCTCGCCTTCTCGCGCAAACAGCGACTCGAGGTTACCTCGGTGCGGCTCACCGAACTGGTCGGCGGGGTAAAGGACCTGATCGAAAAGGCAGTGGCACCGCTTGTCCAGGTGCGCATGGAGCCCATCGATGCTGGCTGGAATGTCGACGCCGATCCGCTCCAGCTCGAACTCGCGATCCTGAGCGTCGCAGTCAACGCACGCGACGCCATGCCGAACGGCGGGGAAGTTACTCTCGCGGCGGAGAAGCGGACTGGTCTCGTCTCGCCCGATCTGCCTGCAGGCGACTATATTGCCTTGACGATCAGCGACACGGGCACAGGCATGTCGCCCGAGGTGGCAGCGCGCGCAGTCGAACCGTTCTTCACAACCAAGGAGGCAGGCAAGGGCGCGGGCATGGGCCTTTCGATGGCATTCGGGATCATGCGCCAGTCGGGCGGGGCGCTGATGATCGCGAGTGAGGAGGGCGCGGGCACCGCCGTGACGCTCCTGTTGCGCGTCGCCAAGGCCGAGCCGCGGCGCGCTGCAGTCGATGACGGCGAGCGAGACGTTCGATTCGATCTGCGCGGTTGCACCGTATTGCTGGTGGAAGACGACTTGCAAGTGCGCGCGACGCTGGCGGAGACCCTGCGTAATGCGGGCGCTGAACTGCACGAGGCGGCCAGCGGCCCCGAAGCGATGGACATGATTTGCACGGCAAAGCCGCATCTGCTCATCGTCGACCTCGCCATGCCCGGCATGAACGGAACCGAATTGGCGGAGCGCGCCAGGGCGAAGGACCCCCGGCTACCCGTGCTCGTAGTCACCGGCCTTGCTGACGCGACGACGCGCGAGCGGTTGCATGCGATCGACGTCGAACTGCTGCTCAAGCCGTTCGACGGGCACGACTTGCTCCGCCGCGTCGATATGCTCAAGCAGCGCCGCGCCTTAGGGTAGCGCGTTCCGCAATTCTTCGAGCCACGCCGTTGCGACGCTGTCCGACGGCGCGCGCCAGTCGCCGCGTGGGCTGAGTGCGCCGCCGGCCGAGACCTTGGGACCGTTGGGCATCGCCGAACGCTTGAACTGGCTGGTCTGGAAGAAGCGAAACAGGAATTCCTCGAGCCATTTGGCGATCGTCGGCAGGTCGTATTGGTTGCGCCCCGCGACCGGGAAATCGATCGGCCAAAGCCCGGCCTCGGCGTCGCGCCAGGCATGCCAGGCAAGAAAGGCGATCTTCGAGGGCCGCAGCCCATGGCGGATCGTATAGTGCAGGAAGAAATCGTGCAGCTCATAGGGGCCGATCCGATCCTGCGTGCTCTGGATCTTGCCTTCGGCATCGGCGGGGACGAGCTCGGGCGAAATCTCGGTATCCAGGATCGCGGTAAGCACATTCGCCGCCTCGCCGCTGAACTGGCCGGTCTTGAGCGTCCAGCGGATCAGATACTGGATCAGCGTCTTTGGGACGCCGGCATTGACGCCGTAATGGCTCATCTGGTCGCCGACGCCATAGGTGCACCAGCCCAGGCCGAGCTCGGACAAGTCGCCGGTGCCAATGACGAAGCCGGCACGCTGGTTGGCGAGGCGGAATAGGTAATCGGTGCGCAGACCCGCCTGGACGTTCTCGAAGGTCACGTCATACACCGGCTCGCCCTCGGCGAAGGGGTGGCCGAGATCCTCGAGCATCTGGCGCGCGGCGGGGCGGATGTCGATCTCCTCCCCGGTGACGCCGAGCGCGCGCATCAGCGCCCAGGCATTGGCCTTGGTGTCGTCGCCGGTGGCGAATCCGGGCATGGTGAAGCCGAGAATTTCCGAGCGCGACCGGCCGAGTCGGTCCATCGCACGACACGCCACGATCAGCGCATGGGTCGAATCGAGCCCTCCCGACACGCCGATGACCAGATGCTTCGCGCCGGTCGCGTCGATGCGCTTGCGCAGGCCTTCGACCTGGATGTTGAACGCCTCGTAACAATCCTCTTCGAGCCGCGCGGGCGTGTTGGGGACGAAGGGAAAGCGGCGCAGGCGGCGGATCAGTCCGCGATCGGCGTCATCGGGCTGGTGCTCGAAGGCGATGCGACGGAAGCGCGTCTCGGGGTGGCCGGCGGCGCGGGCATTGTCGTGAAACGTGCCGTTGCGCATCCGTTCGAGCCGGAGGCGTTCGAGATCGATATCGGCATGGACGATCTCGGTGGTCAGCTCGAAACGTTCGGAGGCGGCGAGCAGTTCGCCAAGCTCATAAATCAGGCCCTGGCCATCCCAGGCGAGATCGGTGGTGCTCTCGCCAGGCCCCGAGGCGGAATAGAGATAGGCCGAGAGCGTGCGCGCCGATTGCGCGGCGCACAGCAGTTCGCGCTCGCGGCCCTTGCCGATGACGATGTTCGACGCCGACAGGTTGCACAGCACCAGCGCGCCGGCGAGTGCGCCTTCGGTGGAGGGCGGAGTGGGCGCCCAATAATCCTCGCAAATCTCGATATGGAAGACGAAGTCCTCGAGGTCGCTGGCGGCGAAGACCAGGTCGGTGCCGAAGGGCACAGTCTGGCCGGCGATGTCGATGGTCAGGCCGGTGAGGCCGATGCCCGAGGCGAACCAGCGCTTCTCATAATATTCGCGGTAATTGGGGAGATATTGCTTGGGCACGACGCCGAGGATGCGGCCGCGCGCGATCGCCAGCGCGCAATTGTAAAGCCTACCATTGCGGCGCAGCGCCGCGCCGACGAGCAGCACCGGTCGCAGCGCGCGGCTCGCCTCGACGATCGCGGCGATGCCCGCCTCGGTGGCGTCGACGATCGTGTCCTGCAGATGGAGGTCGTCGACCGCGTAGCTGGTGATGCTCAGTTCAGGGAAGACGAGCAGGTCGGCACCGGCAGCATCGCCCTGTTCGGCCAAGCCGATGATCGAGCGCGCATTCGCACCCGGATCGGCGACGCGGACGCTGGGCGTGCACACCCCGGCGCGCAGCATGCCCTGGCGATGGAGCGAGAAGAAAGGGTGGACTTGGCCATCACAATGCGTCCTCAAGCATACCGGGCCCGACGCGCAGGCATTCGACAGGGGAAAGCATTTCGGTCATGCAACTTCCCTAGTACCCGCGGCGCGGAAGTGCCAACCCCCGCGCAACGGCTTCGATCCCGCTGGACCGCCCGCCTTGCGGCAGGTAACGCCGCGCCGATGCCGGTCCCTGAGCCCCTTCGCCGTTCGCAGTCCTGGCTCGTCACCGAACTACGCGATCATCCGGTACGCTTTGTGTTTGCGGTGGGCGCGATCTTCACGCTGGCGCTGGTCAACGTGAAGCTGTTTGCAGGCGCGGGGCCGTGGTGGCGCGGCTGGGCGGACCAAAAGGCGTATCTCGCCTCTGCGCGCGGCTTCGCGGCGCTGGATTTGGATCCGGCGCTGCACTGGTATCCTTTGATCTACCCATTGCTGGGAGCGCCGTTCGCCTGGCTGGCGGCGCCGTTCGTTCCGGCCAACATCGCCTGTTTCGGGCTGGCTTTCTTGGGGTTCCGGCGGGTCTGCGCGCGGTTCGATGTGAGCGGTGGCGCTGCGGCGCTGTTGTTTCTAGCTGCGACCCTGCTCGATCCGCGGATCGGCAAGCTATGGGTCGAGCCGTGGACGACGACCTTATCTGCGGCGTTGATGTGGCTCGGCTTCGGGGCGCTCGCCGACCTGCTGTTCGGAGAACGGATCTCCGTGGGGCGTGCCGCGCTGCTCGGCATAGTGTTGATGCTGATCCCGCTCGTGCGCCCCGCCGATGTGCTGGTATCGGCCGTGATTAGCCTCTTTGCGCTGGTGCCACTGCTGCGCCAGCATCGCCTGCTGCCGGTGATGGGCGCCGGGGCGGCAATGCTCGCCGGCAATGCGCTGCTTTACCTGGCAGTCTACGGCGCCCGCCTCTCCGACTATATCGTGCTGTCGCGCGATTATGGGTTCACTTTCGCCGATCTCGGCTGGAAGGCCGTGGTGCTGCTCGTCGCGCCCGAGCCATGGTTTCCGGGAGCGAAAGGCATGCTCGGGGGCATGCCATGGCTGCTGCTCGGTGCCGCGGGACTGGCGTTGGCGTTGCTGCGGCTGGCCGGGCAGCAAGCGCGGCTGATGCTAGCGCTGCTGCTGGCGGCGCTCGTCTACACAATCGTGATGCTCGCCTATGTCGATCTGCTGCCGAGCGGTTTATGGCGCTTCAACAACGTCCACTATTTCAAATGGCTGTTTCCGCTATTTGCGCTGGGCGTGTTGCTGCTGGTCCGGCTCGGCGCGAAGCGGCGCGGGCTGGCACTTGTAGTGCTTGCGGCGCTCGTGTTGCCGACCTGCCTTCGCTTCGATGCGGTGGAGACCGTCGGGCCGGCGCGTGCGCTTCGCTTCACCAGTCCAGCCGTGGAATGGGCGCCAGTCTACACCGCGCGCTCGGCGATCTCGGACGATAGCGGGAGCCAGCGCAATTATTTCGACTATCACCAGATGCTAAGCGCCGATGGCAGCGTCATCGCCGTCGCGCTCAAGCGGCCCTTCGCGGGAAGCGTGCTTTGGTATGGCGCGGCGCCGACCCAAGTCGCACATTGGCCGGTGGGAAGCCCCGCCACGGATGTCGCATTGCCGGGACGCTGGCCGCGCGCGCCGGCCAAGCGGCTCGAGGCGCGGCTCGTGTTCGGCATGCCGTGCTGGCTGCCGGGCGCCTGTCAAACCTTGGCGGAGTAGATCATCCGGCCGGGGCCGAGACGTTCGAACACTTTGGCGAGATCCTGCTGGCCGACCGCGAAGCAGCCCTGGCTGCGGCCGAGCTTGCCGTGCTTGGCGATCATGTCGGGGTTCGAATACCACGCCGAGTGGATCACGATCGCGCGATCGAGCGCGTTGTTGTTGGTCGGGTCGAGCCCGAGCAGCCGCTGCGAATCGCCGTGCTTGCCGACATAATAATCGGCAGTGAGGAAGGCGCCTTCGCAGGTCGCTTCCGAATTGGGCTGGTTGGAGAAGCGCTGGAGCAGCCCGGTGTGCTCGGGATCCGAGCCGATGCCGTGCGCGACGAGGAAGGTCTCGACCTGGCCGTTGCCCATGTTGACGAGGTGGAAGCGGCGCTGCGACGACGAGGCGGCGAAATCGGCGATGGCGATGCGATCGTGCGAGGGGACGCGCATCGAATGGCGATTGAGCGCGGCGACGGCGCGCTTGAACAGCTCGGGACGGACCCCGGCCGGCGCGCTCGCGCTCCGCGCTGCGACGACGGGTGCCGCGGGGACCGGCGGAACGTGCGGCAGCGGAACCGGCGCGGCAGGTGCCGCAGCGACACGCACGGTGCTAGAAACGCACGAAGAAAGCGCGGCGCCACCGGCCACCATCAGCGCCGACCGAAGCAGCGCGCGGCGGCTATGCGCCATTTCAAGACTATCGATCACTATGCCCAATACCCGCTAACGACCCGATGGCTTCTTTTACCAGAGCCTTACTCACTATGGGGTGAACAGATTGATTTTGCTTGGCAGTTCGGCGCAAGTGCTACCCGGTTCACCGAGTTTGCGGCGGAATCGCGGAACGATCAGCCGTCTGTCGGTAACCAATAGGTGATTCGGCGACGGCACCAAATCGGGTTAACGTCGTTCAGCAAGTGGCCGGCAAACGCCGGAATCACGCTGCGTTTGGGGGTTTTGAGACGATGATCACCGGCGTCCGCGCCCTTTTTCTGGCGGCCATGCTTGCGGTGCAGAGCGCGCCGGCGCTGGCCCAGAGTGATTCCAGCCAGCCGGCAGTGCCCAAGCTCAAGAACGGCCAGTTCGTGTGGCTCGAGCAGCCCGAACTGATCGCCGCGAGCACCGCAGCCGCACCGGTTTCGATCGTCATCGGCATCGCCGAGCAGCGCGCTTATGTATTCCGCGGCGGGCGACTGATCGGCGCGACCAGCGTTTCGACGGGCTCGTCGGGGCGCGAGACGCCTACGGGCGAGTTCACTATCCTTCAGAAGAAGGAGTTCCACCGTTCGAACCTCTATAGCGACGCGCCGATGCCCTATATGCAGCGGCTGACCTGGGACGGGATCGCGCTGCATGCCGGGCATCTGCCGGGCTATCCGGCGTCGCATGGCTGCATCCGGCTGCCGGCGAAATTCGCCAAGCAGCTTTATGACCTGACCGCGCTGGGCGGCACGGTGACGATTGCCGAGGCGGTCTACGACATGCCCGAAATCTACGCGCCGCTACCAAGCGCAGACCCAGGGCCGACGCTCACCGCCGAGACGCGCGACCTGGGCGGCGGTGCGTTCGACGTGCTGACGATGTCGGCCGAGACCGCGGATCCTGCGTTGCGGTCCGCCTCCTGGGTTGCCGGCAGTCCGAAGACTGCGCAGCCAGCCGCGCGCGGCGCCAACTGAAAATCGCTACAGGGCTGTAACATCCGCGCGGTATAGCTGCGCGCGATGACGATGGCTTTCGACGATGCAGCACAACGGCTGGTGGAAACCGGCCGACGTCTCGATGCGCGCGGCTGGGCGCCGGCGACCGCAGGCAATTATTCGGTGCGACTCGACGACGGCAGCTTCGCAGTGACGATCTCGGGGCGTCACAAGGGGCGGCTCACTCCCGCTGACATTATGCGCATCGACGCTGAGGGACGCGGGCTGACGGCGGGCGAGCCCTCCGCCGAGACGGCGCTGCACCTTGCGGTCTATCGCCGGTTCCCCGACGTGGAGGCGGTGCTTCACGGCCATTCCCCCGAAGCCGTCGGCCTGAGCCGCGCGACCGAGGCGTCCGAATGGATCTTTGCCGGGCATGAGATGCTCAAGATATTTCCCGGCATCGCTACGCACGAGGCACAGGTCCGGCTGCCGATCGTCGACAACAGCCAGGACATGCGCGTGATCGACGCCGCGGTGGGGCCGGCGTTGCTCGCTGCCGATGCTGCGCCGGCGTATCTGATCCGCAGCCATGGGCTTTATGCCTGGGGCGCCGATCTCGATGAGGCCGAGCGCGTGTTCGAAGGCGTCGAATGGCTGATCGCGGCGGAACTGGCCGAGCTGGGCTTTAGAAAGGGGTGGAGCGCGTGACGCACCTGCGAGTTTATTTTGCCGATCGTCCCGACACGCCGCTTGCCGATACGCGCGACGCGAGCGGGATCGCCGCCCTGCTCGCGCCGCTGGGCGTGCGCTTCGAGCAATGGCCGTCGCGCGCACTTCCCGAAGGGGCAGGGCAGGACGCCGTGCTTGCCGCCTTCGCTCCCGAGGTCGAGCGACTCAAGGCCGAGAAGGGCTATCGCTCGGTCGATGTAATCCGCATGGTGCCCGACCATCCCGACAAGGCCGCGCTGCGCAGAAAATTCCTCTCCGAGCACCGCCACGCCGAGGACGAAGTGCGCTTCTTCGTCGAGGGCGCTGGGCTCTTCACGCTGCGCGATCAGGACCGGGTCTACGCCGTTCTCTGCGAGCAGGGCGACCTGATCTCGGTGCCCGCGGGGACGCGCCATTGGTTCGACATGGGACCTTCGCCGCGCTTCACTGCGATCCGGCTGTTCATCGATCCAGACGGTTGGGTCGCCAATTTCACCGGCGACGCGATTGCCGAGCGCTTTCCGCGGCACGAGCCTGTGCAAGGCCAGGGCGGGTGACCGAGTCCGCCGCCATCCTGCTCGATATCGAAGGGACGACGAGCAGCATCGCGTTCGTTGCCGACGAACTTTTTCCCTATGCTGCCAAGCATCTGGCGGACTTCGTTGCGAGCAATTCCGAAACCGTCGCGCCGATCCTGGCACAGGTGCCGGGCGACGATCCGGTGGCGACCCTGCTCGCCTGGATCAAGGACGACCGCAAGGAAACCCCGCTCAAGACGCTGCAGGGGCTGATCTGGGCACAGGGCTATGCCGAGGGCATGCTCAAGGGGCATGTCTATCCCGACACGCCCGAGGCGTTGCGCCGCTGGCACGCGGCTGGGCTGCCGGTCTATATCTATTCCTCGGGCTCGATCGCGGCGCAGAAGCTGATCTTCGGCCATTCGATCGTCGGCGACCTGACGCCGCTTCTGTCGGGCTATTTCGACACCACCACCGGGCCGAAACGCGACAGCGATTCCTATACGAAGATCGTCGATGCGCTTGATATGGCACCATCGGCCGTGCTTTTCGTCTCGGACCTTCCGGCGGAGGTCGATGCCGCACGTGAGGCCGGACTGCAGGCGCTGCTGATCGACCGCGGGGGACAGGGCGGGGACGTCCATAGCCTGGCGGAAGTGCTGCCATGATCCTCGAAGGCGCGCACACCCGCTCGATCTGCCGGACCGAGGCCGGAATCCGTATCCTCGACCAGCGCCAGCTTCCGTGGGAAGTGCGCTGGGTCGAGCTGCGCAGCGCCGAGGAGGCGGCGACGGCGATCCGCGAGATGTGGACGCGCGGCGCTCCGATGATCGGGGCGACGGCGGCCTATGGGCTGGCGATGGCTCTGGCCGAGGATGCATCAGATGCCGGGATGGACGGGGCTTATCGCCTGCTGATCGAGACGCGACCGACGGCGATCAACCTGCGATGGGCCCTCGACACCGTGCGCAATGCCGTCGCGGAATTGCCCGCAAGCGAGCGTGCCGCAACAGCGTTCGTCCGGGCGGATGCGATCTGCGACGAGGATGCGGCATTGTGCTGCGCAATCGGCGAACATGGCCTCGCCCTGCTCCGCGATCTCCACGCGCAGCATCCGGATCGCCCGCTCAACATTCTCACCCATTGCAATGCCGGCTGGCTGGCGACGGTCGATTACGGCACCGCTACGGCGCCGATCTATCTCGCGCACGATGCCGGCTTGCCCGTGCATGTCTGGGTCGACGAGACACGGCCGCGCAACCAAGGCGCGCTGCTCACGGCGTTCGAACTGCGCAACCACGGCGTGCCGCACACGGTGATTGCCGACAATGCCGGCGGGCTGTTGATGATGCAGGGCAAGGTCGACGCGGTGATCGTCGGCACCGATCGCGTCACCGCCAATGGCGATGTCTGCAACAAGATCGGCACCTATCTGAAGGCGCTGGCGGCCGCCGATAATGGCGTGCCCTTCTATGTCGCGCTGCCCTATACGACCTTCGATCCGAGCACCGCGACCGGCGCCGACGTGCCGATCGAGGAGCGCAGTGCCGACGAACTCACCCAATTGCGGGGCCCGAGCGAAAGCGGGTTCGCGACGGTGCGAGTCACCAACTCGCCCGCCGCGAACCCTGCCTTCGACGTGACACCGGCGCGCCTGGTGACGGGGTACATCACCGAGCGCGGGGTGCTCGACCGGGTTTAATTGCCCTTGGTCTCGACGGTGGTGGTGGTCGTCGTGCGCGCCGCCGGGGCAGTCGCCGGCTTCTTGGTGGTGCGCTTCACCACGGTCTTCTTGCTCGAATAGGAGCGGACCGGCGCGCTGGTCGTGGTGGTGACGGTCGTGCTCAATTCCTTGGCGGCGAGGGCCTGGGCCTGGGCAGCGGCGGCTTCCTGCTGCGCGGCGGCGGCCTGCTGATTCGCCATCGCCGCCTGGTTCTGTGCCTGGGCGGCGCTGGCTTCGGCCGCAGCGCGCTGCTCGCGTTCGGCGGCAGCGTCGGCTGCCGCGGAATTGGCTGCGGCCTCGGCGGCTACCGCGCGCTCACGCTCGCTCGATGCCTGGGCGGTCTTGTTGCGCACCGCTTCGGCAAGGGCCTGGTCGGCGAGCCCCGAGGCGCGATGGGCCTCGTTGATCGTCGAATCGCGGTGGTCGCGGGCGAGCTGGTCTTGAGCCACGCGCAGCGATTCCTGCGCGCGCGCCAGCGCCTCGGGGGCATAGGTCGACGCGCCGGCCGTTTGAGCGGCATCGACCTTGGCAGTGGCCTCGGTCACTGCGGTGCGCGCGCGGTCGATACGGCTTTGCGCCAGCGCCGGGGTGGCGACGAGCAGCGCCGAGATCGCAGCGCCCTGCAGAATTTGGTTGAACATCTTCATCGTCTTGCAACTCCAGTTAATCCCGCGGCACGGCGAACGTGCATCGCTTGACCTAGTTGCTGGCTCGGCGACGAACCGAGCCGCACTATCGGCGAAGCGTGTTCGCTGCGGCGATCCGGTCGATCGCCGCGTCGAGTGTCGCGTTTTCCTTGACGAAGCAGAAGCGCACGACGTGCGACACCGGTTCCTCGGCGTAGAAAGCGGAGACGGGAATCGCCGCGACTCCCGCATCGTCGATCAGCCGATCGCAGAAGGTCGTGTCGTCGACGGTGACGCCCGAGGCCGCCAAGTCGACCGAAAGGAAATAGGTCGCCGCGCTGGGCAAGACTGCGAAGCCCGCGCTGGCCAGCCCAGCGGCGAGGCGGTCGCGTCCGGCCTGGAAGCGGCTGCGCGCCTGCTGGACCCAGTCATCCTGCGTGGCCAGGCCCTCGGCGACGGCCCATTGCAGATTGGGCGGGGTGGTGAAGGTGAGGAACTGATGCGCCTTGGCAAGCCCGCGCACCAGGGGCGGAGCGGCGCACATCCAGCCGACCTTGAAGCCGGTGAGCGCAAAGATCTTGCCCGCGCTGCCGATCTTGACGGTGCGATCGCGCATGCCGGGAAAGCCGATCAGCGGCAAATGGCGTGCGCCGTCGAAAGTGACATGCTCCCAGACCTCGTCGCAGATCGCGATCAGATCATGCGCCACGCAGAAATCGGCGATCGTCGCGAGTTCGGCCGCGCTGCACATCGTCGCGGCGGGGTTGAGCGGGTTGTTGAGCAGCAGGAGCTTGGTCTTTGCGGTGATCGCCGCTTCGAGTGCGGCGGAGTCGATCCGCCAACCCGGCGGCTCGAGCCGAACGAAGCGGGGAATGCCGCCCGCCTGGCGGATCAGCGGCACATAGGCATCGTAGAGCGGCTGGAAGCAGAGCACTTCGTCGCCCGGCTCGATCAGCGCGAACAGCGCTGCCGCCAGCGCCTCGGTCGCCCCCGAGGTGACGATGACTTCCTCGGCCACGAGGTCGAGGCCCTGATGGCGGAGATAATGGTCGGCCACCGCCTGGCGGAGTTCGGGCAGGCCGGGCATCGGCGGATATTGGTTCGACTTTTCCAGCACCGCACGCGCCGCCGCCTGCAGCACCGCATCGGGCCCGCGGCCATCGGCAAAGCCCTGGCCGAGATTGATCGCGCCGGTTTCCCGCGCGCGTGCCGACATGGCCTCGAAGATCGTGGTGCCCATCCGGGCGTAGAGCGGGTTCATCGCAATCGCTTGTGCATTGCTGACGAAGCGGGTTGCAAGGGGACACGCAACCGCCGCATTAGCGCGATCGTTAAGCATGGCATCGAAGAAGGAAGACCATGACCAAGACGCCGCCCGTTCCGCACGAGAACCAGTCGCCCTATCCGATCGAGGAAGCGCCGCACGAGCACGCGCATGACGGCGAAGGCGAGGCGATCCATGCCGCCAAGCAGATTGCCGAGGCCAAGAAGCGCTGGTCGCCCGACAAGCGCCAGATCGGCATGGGTGCTGCAATCGGCGTCGGCTCGGCGGCGATCGTCGCGGGCCTGCTGTTCTGGCGGGGCAACCACCGCGGCAAGTGAGCCGCCGGCGCTTCGGCGCCAGGGCCTCAGATGTGCCGTTTCTCGAGCTTCCGCGCGAGCGTGCGCCGGTGCATGCCGAGCCGCCGCGCAGTCTCGGAGATGTTGAACCCGGTCTCCGCCAGCGTCTGGTGGATGCGCTCCCATTCGAGCGTCTTGATCGAGGTCGGGCGCGCGGCGAGTTCGGTATCGGTGTCGCCGTCGACGCGGGCGAACGCCGCTTCGATGTCGTCGCTATTGGCGGGCTTGGTGAGATAGTTGGTCGCGCCGAGCTTGATCGCCTCGACAGCGGTGGCGATGCTCGCGAAGCCGGTGAGGACGACGATCCGCGTGGCGGCATCGGCATCGTGCAGCGTCTTGATGCAGCCGAGCCCCGAGGCGCCTTCCAGCCGCAGATCGACTACGGCGTGGTCGGGCTTGAACCCCACGAGCAGGGCATCGAGCGCGGCAGGATCCCTTGCCGTCTCTACCACATAGCCGCGCCGTTCGAAGGAGCGCCGCAGCGTCCGCGCGAACGCCTCGTCATCCTCGACGATCACCAGCCGCCGCTCAGCCACGTGCGCTCTCCATCGCCAGCGAGGAGAGGGGAAGGGTGAGGGTCACTTCGGCGCCCCCGCCCGGTCGATTATGCGCGGCGACGCTGCCGCCGAGCTTGCGCAGCACATTGACCGCGAGGAACAGGCCGAGCCCGCCGCCGCGCTTGCCCTTGCTGGTCTGATAAGGCTTGCCGAGCGTCTCGAGCATCTCGACCGGGAAGCCGCTGCCGTCGTCCTCCAAAGTGAGAACCAGCGCATCGTCGCGCCGCTCGGCCGAAAGCGTCATCGCACGCGCGCTGGCCTCGAGCGAATTGTCGAGCACATTGCCGATCACCTGGGCCAGCGAACGGTCGGCGATGATGGCCATGTCACTGCCCAGCCGATCGACGAAGCGCAGGACGTTGGGATGGAGCGCGTCCCAGCCCGAGGCGACGTCGCGGACGAAGGTGCGCAGCGTCGTCGGGGCAGGCGTGTCGCCGAGCACTTCGCCCGAGGCGTAGAGGATGCCCTTCACGATCGCCTTGCAGCGCAGCACCTCGGCCTGCATCTCCTCGAGCTCGCCTGAAAGCCGCGAATCGGCGGCGATCGGCGCCTCCTGCTTCCAGTCGGCAAGGATCACCGCGAGCGAGGAGAGGGGCGTGCCAAGCTCGTGCGCCGCGCCCGAGGCGAGCAGGCCCATGCGGACGATATGGTCCTCCTCGGCGGCGCGCTGGCGCATCTGGGCGAGATAAGCGTCGCGATCGCGCAAGTTGCGGCTGATCCGGGTGAGGAACTGGACGAGCAGCACCGCGGCAAGGAGGAAATTGAGCCACAGCGCGAAGATGTGCGGCGGCGACAGCGTGATCGCGAGCGCGGGCGGCAGGTCGAGCGGGCGCGACGAGATTGCCAGCAGACCGAATAGCGTTCCCGCCGCGCCGACCAGCGCCCAGCTCGACCAGACGTCGAGCAGCAGCGCGCCGAGTACGACCTGGAGCAGATAGAGCGAGATGAACGGATTGGTGACGCCGCCGCTGAGGTAGAGCTGCATCGAAAGCGCGGCGACATCGAACAACAGCGATAGAAACAGCTCGCTATTGCCCATGTCGCGCACCCGCATCGTTGCGCGCGTGACGAGGTTGAGCGCGACCAGCGCGGTGAGCACGCCAAGCATCGGCACCAGCGGCAGCTTGACGCCGAGGACGAGGTGGACGCTGAGGATTGTCACGGCCTGGCCGGCGACCGCGAGCCACCGGAGCTGCATCAGCAGCAGCATGTTGCGTCGCCCTGCCGTTTCGGCGCGGCCAGGCTGGGCGAACGGGCCGGGAGGGATGGGCGTGAACGGCATTCTTCGTCGGCCCTAGCCCCGAGGGCGGCGGCGCACCAGCCAGACAAGCACGCCGCCGAGCATCGCCGCCATCGCGAACCAGGTGAGCGCGTAGACAAGATGGTTGTTGGCGAAGCGCACCACGGTGAGCCCCCCGCGCGGCCATTCCTCGCTCGACACCGCATCGGCGTCGATGAAATAGGGAGCGACCGGACCCAGCTTCTTCGCCGACGCGATCGCAGCGACGTCGCGCGAATACCAGCGATTGGCGTTGGGCTGGTTGGCGCGCAGGAAGCCGCCATGCGGTTCGCTGACGCGGAGCAGCCCGGCCACGGTGACCGGTGCTTTGGGCGGGGCGTCGCGCTCCTCGATTTCGCGCATTTCGGTGGGGACGAAGCCGCGATTGACCAGCACGATGAAGCCGCGGTCGCTGCGCAGCGGGGTCAGCACCCAATAGCCGCTGCCGAAATCGGTGACGGCCTGCACCAGCGTATCGCGATCGGGCAGGTAACTACCGTGGAGGGTTACACGGAGATAGGCATCACCGGTGCCGACCCGCGGCCAGACCTCTGGGCTGGGGGCGGGGACGGGGGCGGCGGCCAGGCGGTGCTCGACCTGGTCGATCAGCGCCAGTTTCCAGGTTCGGCGCTGGAGCTGCCAGACGCCGAGCGCGACCAGCCCGGCGATCAGCGCAAGCAGGGCCAGCGCGAGCAGTGCCCGCGCTGGCCGCAACCTGCTCACATGCCGCTCATTTCGCCCTGCGCAGCGGCCTCGGTGGGGGGCGCCATGTGGGGCATCATGTTTTGGTTCATGTGGTACATCACCCAGAGCGAGCCGGCGAGCGTGATGACCACGATGACGATGGTGAAGATCGCCGCGAGCAGGTTCCAGCCGCCTTCCGACTTGGCGTCGAGATGGAGGAAGAACACCATGTGGACGAGGATCTGCACTACCGCGAGGGCAATGATGATCGCCGCGGTCCAGCCCGGCGATACGCTGCCGGTCATCACCAGCCAGAACGGAATCGCGGTGAGGACGACCGACAGGCCGAAGCCGATCAGATAGCCCTTGAGCGAGCCATGCGCGGCATGGACGTCGTGGTCGCCATGGCCATGCGTTTCATGGCCGACAGTGTGGTTGGCGCTCATCGCAGGACCCCAAGCAGATAGACGAAGGTGAAGACGCCGATCCAGATGACGTCGAGGAAATGCCAGAACAGCGACAGGCACATCAGCCGGCGCTTGTTGGCCGGGATCAGCCCCTTGCGGCCGACCTGCACCATCAGCGTCACCAGCCAGATGATGCCGCAGGTGACGTGAAGCCCGTGTGTGCCGACCAGCGTGAAGAAGGACGACAGGAACGCGCTGCGCTGCGGGCCCGCGCCTTCATGGATCAGGTTGGCAAATTCATAGAGCTCGATGCCGAGGAATGCCGCGCCGAACAGGCCCGTGATGCCCAGCCAGAGCAGCGTCTGCGCCTTGTTGCCGCGCTCCATCACCAGCATGGCGAAGCCATAGGTGATCGACGAGAACAACAGCATCGAGGTGTTGAGCGCCACCAGCGGCAGCTCGAAGATCTCCTTGGGCGACGGGCCGCCGGCATAGGCGGTCCCGTAGACCCCGTAGCAGGCGAACAGCACTGCGAAGATCAGGCAGTCGCTCATCAGATAGAGCCAGAAGCCGAGCAGCGTGCTGCCGCCCGCTTCATGGTCATGCTCGTCGGCGAGGTAGAAGACGGGCTGGCCGTCCTGGGTTGCTTCCATGGTGGTGCTGCTCATCGCATCAGGCTCCCGCGCTCGCGAGAAGGCGGGTGCGCTTCTCCTCGGTCTCGATCACCGTCTCCACGGGGATGTGATAGTCGCGGTCATAGTTGAAGGTGTGGAAGATCGCCGCGCCGAGGATCGCGACAAAGGCGATCGCCGCGAGCCACCAGATATACCAGATCATCGCGAAGCCGAACACGACCGACAGCCCGGCCAGGATGATCCCGGTGCCGGTGTTCTTCGGCATGTGGATCGCCCGGAAGCCGCTGAGCGGACGCTGATAGTTGCGTGCCTTCATATCGGCCCAGGTATCGAGATCGTGGACCACCGGTGTGAACGCGAAATTATATTCCGGCGGCGGCGACGACGTCGCCCATTCCAGCGTGCGGCCACCCCAGGGATCGCCGGTCGTGTCGGCGAGCGCCTCGCGGTTGCGGAAGCTGACGAAGATCTGGACGAGGAAGGCGGCGATGCCGACTGCGATGATCGCGGCGCCGATCGCAGCGATCACGAAATAGATCTGCAGGCTGGGATCGTCGAAGTGCCGCAGGCGGCGCGTGATGCCCATCAGGCCCAGAATGTAGAGCGGCGTGAATGCCACCCAGTAGCCGATCACCCAGCCCCAGAAGGACACCAGCCCCCAGAACCGATCGAGCTTGAAGCCGAATGCCTTGGGGAACCAGTAGTTGATCCCCGCAAACAGCCCGAACACCACGCCGCCGATGATCACGTTGTGGAAGTGCGCGACGAGGAACAGCGAGTTGTGCAGGACGAAGTCCGCCGGCGGCACCGCCAGCAGCACGCCGGTCATCCCGCCGACGACGAAGGTCAGCATGAACGCGATGGTCCACAGCATCGGCAGTTCGAAGCGGATGCGGCCGCGATACATCGTGAACAGCCAGTTGAAGATCTTCGCGCCCGTCGGGATCGAGATGATCATCGTCGTGATGCCGAAGAAGCTGTTGACGCTGGCGCCCGAGCCCATCGTGAAGAAGTGGTGCAGCCACACCAGGTACGACAGGATGGTGATGACCACCGTGGCGTAGACCATCGAGGTGTAGCCGAACAGGCGCTTGCCGCAGAAGGTCGAGGTGACTTCGGAATAGATGCCGAACACCGGCAGGATCAGGATGTAGACCTCCGGGTGACCCCAGATCCAGATCAGGTTCACATACATCATGGGGTTGCCGCCCATGGTGTTGGTGAAGAAGTTGGTGCCCATGTAGCGATCGAGGCTGAGCAGCGCGAGAACGGCGGTCAGCACCGGGAAGGCGGCGACGATGAGCACGTTGGTGCACAGCGACGTCCAGGTAAACACCGGCATCTTCATCATCGACATGCCTGGCGCGCGCATCTTCACGATCGTCGCGATCAGGTTGACGCCCGAGAGCAGCGTGCCGATGCCGGCGATCTGGAGCGACCATATGTAATAGTCGACGCCGACATCGGGCGAGTAATCGAGCCCCGAGAGCGGCGCCATCGCCAGCCAGCCGGTGCGCGCGAACTCGCCGACGAACAGCGAGGCCATCACCAGCACCGCGCCGGCGGTGGTCATCCAGAAGCTGAAATTGTTGAGGAAGGGGAAGGCGACGTCGCGCGCGCCGATCTGGAGCGGGATGATGTAGTTCATCAGCCCGGTGACCAGCGGCATCGCCACGAAGAAGATCATGATCACGCCATGGGCGGTGAAGACCTGATCGAAATGGTGGGCGGGAAGATATCCCTCGTTCGCGCCGAACGACATTGCCTGCTGCGCGCGCATCATGATCGCGTCCGCGAAGCCGCGCAGCAGCATGATCACGCCCAGGATCATGTACATGATCCCGATCTTCTTGTGATCGATGCTGGTGAACCACTCCTTCCAGAGATAGCCCCAGAGGCGGTATTTGGTGATCACGCCGAGCATCGCGATGCCGCCCAGCGCAACACCGGCGAAGGTGACGAGCAGGATCGGCTCGTGCAGCGGGATCAACTCGAGCGACAGCCGCCCGAAGATCGTCTTGAGGAGAGTCTCGTTCATTGCATTGGCCTCAGGACGCGGCGACGGGCGTGGCGCCCGGCCGGGCCGGAACCTGGTTCCGGGTCATGTTGCGATTGGCGGGGCTGCCGGGATCGGTCTTGCCCGGTGCTGCCTCGGGGTGATGCGGGGCGTTGCGGTGGGGCGAGACGTCATGCTCGCGCGGCGACTGCATCATCCCGCCTTCGGGCTCGCCCGGCAGCGCGGGCACGTTGTTCACCGGCGGATGGCTGCCGGGCTCGCGTGCCATGTCATGGTGCATCATCGCGCTCATGCAGGTCTGGCCCGGCTGGACGCACATCTGGACGATGCGGTCGAACAGACCCGGGGCGACCGTGGCATAGCGGATCACCGGAACGCTTTCGGTCGGCTTTTCCAGCTTGGTATATTCGGCCACGTCGAGCGTCGCGCCGGCGCCGCGCTGGGCCGCGGCCCAGCGATCGAACCCGGCCGCATCGACGCCATAGACCTTGAAGTGCATGCCCGAGAAGCCGGCGCCGCTATAGTTGGACGAGATGCCGCCAAACGTGCCGGGCTTGTTGAGCACGGCGTGGAGCTTGGTCTCCATCCCCGGCATCGTGTAGATCATGCCGGCCAGCTCGGGGACGTAGAAGGCGTTCATCACGCTGCTCGAGGTCAGCCGGAAGCGGACCTGGCGATCGACGGGGAGCGCGAGCTCGTTGACCGTTGCAACGCCCTGTTCGGGATAGATGAACAGCCATTTCCAGTCGAGCGAGACGACCTGGATTTCGAGCGGCTTATCGTTCGCCGCGATCGGCTTGCCCGCCGCGATTCGCTCCAGCGGGCGATAGGGATCGAGCAAATGCGTGCTGATCCAGGTCACCGCGCCGAGCGCGATGATGATCAGCAGCGGCGCTGCCCAGATGACCAGCTCGAGCTGAGTCGAATGATCCCAGTCGGGATCGTAATCGGCCGCGCTCGCTTGGTTCGACTGGCGATATTTCCAGGCGAAGAAGATGGTGAGCGCCATCACCGGAATGATGATCAGCAGCATCAGCAGCGTGGAAATGATCACGAGATCACCCTGCTGACGCGCGACATCACCGGCAGCGTTGAACACCACCATGTTGCACCCGCTCAGTGTCAGCGGAAGCGCTGCAAAGGCGGCAAGAGCCCGGAAGCGGGCCGATCGGAGTATCGGAACGCGAATCATGCGGTGCCGCTATCGCTGCGCTGCAGCACGGGCCATTGGACATTTTGTCCTATCCCGCAGTGCAGCAAAGCCCGGTAAGGCGCCGCGAGCGCGTCGCGCCACCTTCTGCCGATTTGAACGTTGACGGCAGGACGCGTAAAGTCGCCTACCGGTTTCACAGGAATACAGCATGACTGCACAGGCCGCCTCCTCCACTCCGCTCGAACAGGACGCTCGCGTGGTCAACACGCATAGCGACCACAAGGTCCGTCCGAGCGAAATCGCGGTCGGCGTGGTCATCGGGCGAACCTCCGAGTTCTTCGATTTCTTCGTATACGCCATCGCATCGGTGATCGTCTTCCCCCAACTGGTATTTCCATATCTTGACCGGCTGACGGGGACGTTGTGGTCGTTCGGCATTTTCGCGCTTGCCTTCATCGCGCGCCCGATCGGGTCGCTGATCTTCATGTCGGTCGATCGCCGCTACGGCCGCGGCACCAAGCTTACGATCGCGCTGTTCCTGCTGGGAAGTTCGACCGTGGCAGTGGCCTTCCTGCCCAGCTACGCGCAGGTCGGCGGCGTCGCCGCAGCGCTGCTCGCAACCTTCCGGATCGGCCAGGGCATCGCGCTGGGCGGGGCCTGGGACGGCCTTGCCTCGCTGCTCGCGGTCAACGTCCAGGAAGGCAAGCGCGGCTGGTATGCGATGATCCCACAGCTCGGCGCACCCTTGGGGTTGATCGTTGCGAGCGCGCTGTTCGCGTTCTTCCTCGCCAATCTCTCGCCCGAGGATTTCCTGAGCTGGGGCTGGCGCTATCCCTTCTTCGTCGCCTTCGCGCTCAACGTCGTGGCGCTTTTCGCCCGCCTGCGCATGGTGGTGACGCCCGAATATACCGAGCTGTTCGACAATCGCGAACTCAACCCGACTCCGGTGGTTGCGACCGTCCGTAACGAAGGCCGCAACATCATCATCGGCGCGTTTGCAGCGCTGGCGAGCTTCGCGCTGTTCCACATGGTCACGGTGTTCCCACTCTCCTGGGTGTATCTCTACACCACCGAAGGGCTGGTCCGCTTCCTGACGATCGAGATCATCGCGGCGTTCATCGGCCTCGGCGCCGTCGTCCTGTCCGGCGTGCTCGCCGATCGGATCGGCCGCCGCTCGCTGCTCGGCTATACCGCTGCGGCAATCGCCGTG
This sequence comes from Sphingomonas sp. MMS12-HWE2-04, assembly GCF_044881185.1. GTDB lineage: Bacteria > Pseudomonadota > Alphaproteobacteria > Sphingomonadales > Sphingomonadaceae > Sphingomonas. The sequence continues at coordinate 1,116,520 of NZ_CP173254.1, forward strand.
TTCAGCGGCTTCGCGCCGCAGCTGCTCGGCGCAGGACCGACGGGCGAGGCCGTGTTCATGGTGGTCGGCTTCATCCTGCTCGGCCTGTCGTTCGGCCAGTCCTCGGGCGCGGTGTCGAGCCAGTTCGACAAGGCGGCGCGCTATACCGGTGCGGCGCTGACCTCGGATCTCGCCTGGCTGTTCGGTGCCGGCTTCGCGCCGCTCGCCGCGCTGCTGCTGGCGAGCCATTTCGGGCTGATCGCCGCGGGCGCCTATCTGCTCTCGGGCGCGATCGCCACGCTGATTGCGCTGGGGATCAACAAGGAACTGGCCAAGCGGCTCGACTGATCTGGGCATGACGCCCTCGGTCCTGTTCGTCTGCCTCGGTAATATCTGCCGGTCGCCGCTTGCCGAAGCGGCGTTCCGCGCCGAGGCGGCGCGGCGCGGGCTCGATGTGGAGATCGACTCGGCGGGAACCGGCGGCTGGCACGCCGGCGACGCGCCCGATCGGCGCGCACAGGCAGTCGCCCGGCGGCACGGCATCGACATTTCCGGCCTGCGCGGGCGCCAGATCGAGGCGGGCGACTTCACCCGATTCACCCATATCCTCGCGCTCGATCCGCAGAATCTGCGCGATTTGCGCGCGGCCGAACCTTCCGATGCCACCGCCGAGCTCGGGCTGCTGCTCGATCTGGTGCCGGGTCGCGAAGGGCAGGCGGTGCGCGATCCCTATTATGACGGCCCCGAGGCGTTCGACGTAACCTGGGACGATGTTACCCTGGCAGCGCGCGCGCTGGCCGACCGGCTGGGCGGGTGACGGTTTCCCAGCGGTCGTTTGCCGCGCTCGATCGTCTCGCCGGCTGAGCGCGGCCTAGAAGTTCACGCCCAGCGACACATTGACGCTGCGCGGCGCGGCATAATAGGCCTGACCCCACATCAGGCTGCCGAGATACTGTTTGTCGGTGACGTTGCGCACATTCACCCGCGCGCGGACATGGTCGACGACGCGGATGCTGCCCATCAGATCGAGCACGGCATAGGCATCCTGCTTCACGATCACATCGCCGGTAACCATGCCATAATCCTGCACCAGGGAATTGGCATAGGTGATGGCGTTCTGCCAGCGCAGCTGCGCGCCGAGCTTGAGGTCGTTGAGCTGCGGCACCTCATAGGTCGTCGCGAGCTTGAGCGTGCGGTTGGGCAGCCAGCTGCGTGCGCGGTTGCCGTCCTCGTCCTCGATCTGGAAGCCGGTATAGCCGCCGCTGATCGACCAATTGTTGGTCACGCGGCCGGCCAACTCGACTTCGAAGCCCTTCGAAGTGGTATCGACGCCGGTGTAGAAGCTGTCGCCGGGACGGCAGGGATCGTCCTCGGTGCACACGCCGGCAAACGCTGCCAGGCCCTTCTGCTTGGCACGGAACAGCGAGGCGGTGGCGTAGAGGCGCCCGCCGAACCATTCGCTCTTGATGCCGCCTTCCAGACTGCTTCCCTGAGCGGGATCGAGCCGGGCGCCGCTGATGCCGATCTCGGTCTGCGGATTGAAGATGTCGGTATAGCTCGCATAGAGCGAGACGTTCGGCGTCACGTCGTACAACAGGGCAAGATAGGGGCTGACCTTGCTGTTCTTGCGCGACTGGTCCGAGCCATAGGAGCTGCCCGTCGTCTCGAGCCACATCGCGCTGGCGCCGACCACGGCCTTGAGCTGGTCCGAGAAATTGAGGTGCGCGGCGCCATAGGCTCGGGTCAACCTGTCGGAATAGTCGGCGGCGAGATATTCGCCGTCATAGCTGGCCGGCTCGGCGACCTGGACGCTGCCCCAATCCCACACCGGCGGGAACGCATCCGAGACGCTGGCAAAATTCTCCCACTCATGGACGTCGGAGCGTCCGGTCGAGACGCCGAAAGCAAGCTCGTGCTCGCGACCGAACAGCTTGAGCGGGCCGGAGGCGTAGAAGTCGCCGATATATTGGTCGTACACCGACGGGTACATGCCGACCGAGCTGACCGGACCGAGCCCGGTCTCGCGATCGGGATAGCCGAATGCATAAAGCAGCTTCGCGTCGTAGCTGATGCGGTTGTAGGTGAAGACGCCCTTGAGCGACCAGCCATTGTCGAAGCGATAGCCGAGCTCGCCAAAGGCGCTCTGGCTGAGCGTGTTCCAATAGGTCCAGTCGGCTGAGGTGGTCGCCGAAACCGGATAGTCGATCCGCGTGCCGTCGCTATAGGTCAGCGGCAGCGCCCCCCACATCACCCCGCTCGAATCATTGTCCTGCCGCGAATAGCCGACCGTCGCAGTGAAGTTCGGGGTCGCGTGCCAGCTGACGATGGCGCCGAGCACGTCGCGATTGACCTGGCGATAGTCGAGATAGGAATCGCTTTCCTCATGCGCATAGACCAGGCGCGCGGCCAGCGTGTCGGTGAACGGCACCGAGATGTCGCCCTCGGCGCGCCACTGGTTCCACGACCCCGCCTGGATCGAGGCGGAGGCCTGGAGCGTGTCGCCCGGGCGCTTGCGGACATAATTGATCGTCGCGGAAGGGTTGCCGACCCCGGTCATGATCGCATTGGCGCCGCGCACCGCCTCGACCTTGTCGAACAGCGCGGTGTCGAGATCGCCGAACTGGATGCCCGCGACCAGCGGCATGCCGATCCCGTCGACCTGGAAATTGGTGATGTCGAAGCCGCGGGAGTTGAAATAGGTGCGATCGGTCTCGACGCGCTCGACATTGATCCCCACGGTCTGGCTGAGGAGGTCGTTGACCGTATTGAGCTGAAAATCCTCGATCCGCTGGCGATCGATCACCGTGACCGACTGCGGCGTTTCCTTGAGCGTGAGCGAGAGGCCGGTGGCCGAGCCGCTGCGATCATTCACGCCATTGACGACGATTTCCTGGCTGCTCTTGGCATCCTGATCCTCGGGCTCATCCCTGGCCAGCGCAGGTACGGCAAAGAGCAGGGCGGCGAGGCTGGTCGACGCCAGAAGCGGACGAAGGCTGGGCATTTGGATCGTTTCCCCCAAGGAACGGGTCGCGGACGACGCCCGTTATGGGGGATGTTATTGCGAGTCAATATCAATATGCATTGACGTCGGTAGAAGGTGAAGAGAGGCGCCGGGCTTCCGCCCGACGCCCCAGGGAGGATCAGAGGCGGACGCGCGCGCGGATGGCGACGCGGCGATCACTGATGATGTAGTCGCGCGGTCGATTGTCGAAGATCTGATAGGTCTTGATCGGGGTGTTGAGCAGGTTTTGCCCGTCGAGCGTCAGCGAGAAGTTGCGCGTAACGTCATAGCTGATCGAGGCATCGAGAATCCCGTAGGAATCGCCGAAGATCGGCAGGTTCTGCGTGCCGGTGTTCTGCGTGCCCTGCAGATATTGCCCGCGCCAGTTATAGGCGAGGCGTGCGTTGAACCCGCCCTTGTCGAACAGCGCGATCAGATTGTAGCTGTGCTTGGACAGGCCCTGGAGAGGGACCTTGATCAGCGTGGTGCTATTGATATCGCCCGCCGCCTGCACGCCGGCGTCGCTGTCGACATAGGTGTAGTTGGCCTGCACGCCGAGCCCGTCGAACGGCGCCGGAAGGAAGTCGAAAAACTTCTGCCCGCCAACTTCGAAGCCCTTCACGAAACCACTCGATACGTTGACCAGCGAGCTGACGTTGAACTGGACCGGGCCCAGTCCTGCCACTTCCTGGATCAGCGGCACGTTGCGCGTGTCGATCAGATCCTTGACGTTCTTCTTGAAGCCGGTGGCGTAGACGAAGCCGACATTGTCGAAATACCATTCGACCGCGAGATCGAAATTCTCGACCTGTTCGGGCTTCAGGTTCGGATTGCCCTGGACGCTGCCGGTGCCGACATAGGGATTGGTCGCGCTGAGCGGCTGGTTGGGATTGAGCCGATCAGGCGTACTCGTCGAGCCGGTATAGGTCGGCGAGAGCGTAAAGCTCGGGTTGAGCTGGGTGAAACTCGGGCGCGAGAAGTTCTTCGAATAGGCGAAGCGGGCGAGCAGGCGGTTGGTGAAATAGAGCCGCGCGTTCACGCTCGGCAGCCATTTGTCGTAGTCCTGCTTGCCGACATAGGGCTGCTGCACGGTGACGTTGGGTGGCGCGGTGACACTTCCGTCCGGATTGGTGACCGGCTGCGATCCCGGCGTGCGATAGTTGAGCACGCTCGATCCGTTGGCGTCGGTCTGGGTGCGGACCCAGCGCAGGCCGAAATTTCCGTCGAGCTTGAGGCCGAACACGGTGGCGCCGAAGCCGGCGCGCGCATAGGCGGCATAGGTCTTTTCGTCGATCGTGCCGTTGAACGCGTCCGGCGCGTCGAACGAGCGGAAGCCGATCGTCTGGCCCGAAATCGCCTTCACTGCATCGAACGATGCCTGCGGATTGAGCGCGAGTTGCGTCGCGAATTCCTGGACGGGCCCAAACACGGTCGAGGCGCCCTTGCCGCGCAGCACATCCGACTGGAACGGGTTGAGCTCGGCATATTGCGGGAATTCGGAAAGCAGATAGCAGCCCGAATCCGACGACCAGTTGGCGCAGGTCGAGCCGATCGCCGTCCAGGTGCCGTAGGTGGTGTTGCGGTTGATCGCGCTCTTGTCGCTATAGCGCCCGCCGACTTTGATGTTGCGCAGCAGAGAGTCTTCGTTGAAATCCCAGTTCAGATCGGCGCGGAAGGCGTCCGAGGTCGCGTCATTGTCTTCAGCATAGGGCAGGATCGCAGTCATGCCGTAATTGGCGGCATTTCCGAAATAGCCCGGCACGCTCGACTGGAACACGGGGATGTCGCCGCTGATGTCGTAATAGAAGTCGTAATTCTGGCCGGTGCCCGCCACGCTGGTGCGCGGGTTGAGCGCGGTCGCGGTCAGGTTGATCGTCTGGGCATTCACATGCGAATTGATCCGCTGATAGTCGGCGGTGATCCGCAGCCGATCGGTGACGTTCCACTTGGCGCCGCCCGAAATGTCGGTGGTCTGCGTCTTGCGCCCGGTCGAGAAAATGACCGAATCCACGTTGGGATTGCTGAAATAGCCCGTGCGCGCGATGCCGTCATCGTCGACGGTAAAGGTGCGGCCCGACGCCGGCGGCATGTCCGAGCCATAAGCGAAGAACGATACGCCCTGATCGCGGAAGCTGTAATCAGCGCGGAAATATTGCCCGTAGAATTCGAGATTTTCGGCGGGCTTCCACTGGAGGGCACCATAATAGCTGGTGCGCTCGCGGTTGCCATAGCCGACCTTGAAGCCGCCGCCGTGTGGAGCGAGCACCTGCTCGTTGGCAAAGCCGGGCAGCGGGGTCTGGATGCCGGCAGCGTTGGTCGGGTTGGGGCCGTGCTGGTAGAACGGCTCAACCACGACATTGTCTTCGCGGAACTGCGTCGTCTGGTACGAGACGTTGGCGAGGATGCCGAACTCCCCGATCCCGGTCTTCCAGCGATTGCTGTAGAGCCCCGAGACCTGCTGGCCGCTCTTCTCGATCAGATCGTAATAGGTGCTGCCCACGGTGAACGAGGCGACCTGGCCGGCGCTGTCGAAGGGCAGGCGGGTGCGCAGGTTGATCAGGCCCGAAAGCCCGCCTTCGATCAGATCCGCCGATGGGTTCTTGTAGACGTCGACGCCGGCGAGCAGGTCCGAGCCGAGCTCTTCCCACGAAAGCCCACGTCCGCCGCTGGCCGAGAAGATGTCGCGGCCGTTCAGCTCGGTGCGGACCTGCGAAAGCCCGCGCACCGCGACGCCGTTCCCCTCGCCATACGTCCGGGTGATCTGCACGCCCGAGATGCGCTGCAACGCCTCTGCGACGTTGGTGTCGGGAAGGCGGCCGATGTCCTGCGCAGTGATCGAATCGACAAACTGGTCGGAGTTGCGCTTGATGTTCTGCGCGCTCTGGAGCGACTGGCGTAGGCCACTGACAACGATGTCGTCTTCGGGCGCGCTTGTCTGAGCATCGTCTTGCGCTGCCGCATCTTCGGCCGGAGGCGTCGCTTCCTGCGCATGAACCGCCGGTGCCAGTGCAAGCGCCAGTATCGACGCGCCTGCGAACAGGACAGAGTTAAGGTGTTGCTTGGTCCCCATGAGACTTTCCCCTCCTTATCAAAGGGGCGTCTCGGCTGGTACCGCACCCCTTCTGTTTTTATTTGTTCCTATCGATAAATATGCCCAAAGATATGTGCAAGAGTGAATTTTGTTTTCGTATGTGAGAGGAAACCGGTGGACACGATAACGAGGATCGTCGTCGTCGGCGGAGGAACGGCCGGCTGGATGGCTGCAGCGGTATTGTCGCGCGAATTGCCTGAAACGGTCTCGATTACGCTAGTCGAATCGCTCGACATCGGCACGGTCGGGGTGGGGGAGGCTACGATCCCGCCGATCGTGCAGTTGACCCGGATGCTGGGGATCGACGAGGATGCGTTGATTGCGGCCACGGGCGCCACCTTCAAGCTGGGAATCGAGTTCCACGACTGGGGCGCGATCGGCGAGCGCTATTTCCACCCCTTCGGCCAATTCGGCGCCGATCTCGACGGCATTGCCTTCCACCAGCATTGGAACCGGCTGCGCGAAGGCGCCCTCGACGACTATTCGCTCAACATCCAGGCGGCCCGGGCCGAGCGCTTCACTCGCCCGCACGACGACCCGCGCCACGTCCACTCGCGCATGGCCTATGCGCTCCATTTCGACGCGGTCCGCTATGCCGCCTTCCTGCGCGAGCAAGCCACCGCCCGGGGCGTGACGCGGATCACCCAGAAGATCGTCGACGTCGCGCTCGACGATCGCGGCTTCGTCGAGGCGGTGGTGCTCGAAAGCGGGACGCGGCTCGAAGGCGACCTGTTCATCGACTGCTCGGGCTTTCGCGGACTGCTGATCGAACAGGCCCTCCAGACCGGATATGAGGATTGGTCGCACTGGCTGCCGATGGACAGCGCCTTTGCCGTGCCGACCCCGAGCGACGGCCGGCTGCTGCCCTATACCCGCGTGCTCGCGCGCAGCGCCGGCTGGCAGTGGCGCATCCCGCTGCAGCACCGCACCGGCAACGGCCATGTCTTTGCCAGCGGCTTCATCGGCGACGATGCCGCGCGCGACGACCTGCTGCGCCAGATCGACGCCGAGCCGCTCGCCGAGCCGCGGCTGCTGCGCTTCACCGCGGGGCGGCGGCGCAAGGCGTGGAACCGCAACGTCGTGTCGCTCGGCCTGGCCTCGGGCTTTCTCGAGCCGCTCGAATCGACGAGCATCCATCTGATCCAGCAAGGCGTGGTGACGCTGCTGTCGATGTTCCCGGACAAGGCCTTCGACCAGGCCGGCATCGACCAGTATAACCGCATGATGACCGCGGAATTCGAGAATGTCCGCGACTTCATCATCCTGCACTATCATCTGACCCGGCGCGACGATTCCGACTTCTGGAACCATGTTCGCACCATGCCGGTGCCCGACAGCCTGACGCAGCGGCTCGAACTCTATGGCCAGTTCGGCCGGCTGTTCCTCGAACCCTCCGAACTGTTCCGCGAGCCCAGCTGGGTCGCGGTGATGCAGGGGCAGGGGCTGACTCCGAGCAAGGTCGATCCGGTGCTCGCTGCCCGCGACGCCGCGCCGCTGCGCACCAAGCTGGAGCGCATGCGCGGCGTGATCCGCGCCGGCGCCGACGCAATGCCGCTCCACCGCGACTATGTGCGGCAAGGCGGGCGGGCGCAGCCGGTGGAGTAACGGGAGGGCGGCGGAAGTAAAGCGCGCGTTCGCGGCCTTGAGCACTGGTGAATTACTTCACCGGTAACGCAATTTCCACTTATCGACTTCATTCTGCGCGGCGATCGCGAGGAGGAGCCGACGTGGCGGTTTGGAAGGTCCGTGCGGAACAGCCAGTCGATCCGGCCGAAGCGGGCGCCGACGATGCACTGGCCGTGCGGCTGCGCCGGCTTAGCGGGCGCCTGGCCGACGACAAAGCGGCCGACGCCGACACACGGACGGCAACCGAGACGACGCCGACGCGCCTGACGCTGGCCGGCAATCCCTTCGCGCTGCTCGAAGTGGAATTCGACGCCAGCGCCGCGGCGATCAGCGACGCCTATGACCAGCTCTCGTTCGAGCCCGATCGCGACCCCGCGGCACTGATGGCGGCGCGTGCGGCGATTCTGGCGCCGCGCGACCGGCTCGACGCGGAACTGGCCTGGCTCCCAGGCCTGCCCGGCGCGACTCGCGCGGCCGCGCGCAAGGCATTGCGCGACGGCGACGTCGCCACGCTGGCATCGATCCGCAACGACAAGGCGACCGGTCTGGCGCGTCTCAACCTTGGCGTCGCGCTTGCCGAAGCGGCGCCGCGCGATTTCGAGCGGGCCGCCGCGGTCCTCGCAGATGCGCAGCGGATCGAGGCCGACGCACTATTGGATCAGTTCGACGACGCGCGTTTCCGCGGCGGCTTTCGCGCGATAGATCGCGCGGCATTCGACGAGGCGCTCGACGCGCGCGCGACCGCTATCGGCGCGCAGCTGGCGCCCGCCTTCGCCGCCACGCCGGCGAGCCGCAACGCACTTACCCAGGCATTGCGCGACGTTCCGGTGGGCGTGGGCTTCGCCGCGGCGTTCAACGATGCACTGCTGCGCAGCTATGGTGCCGAGATCGCCGCGCTGCTCGAACAGTCGCAATTGCGGATCACCGCGACATCGTTGGCGTTGCGCGAGCAGCCGGGAAGCGACGTCCACGCCACCACCTTGCTCACGGCGCTGGACCTCTGGTCGAGCCTGCGGCGACCGATGCAGGTGCACGAAGCGGCGCGCGGGCTCGACGACCCGGCATCTGCGGAAATCATGGCCGCAGTGCGCGGCCTGGTGATCGCACTGTCCAACGATCATTCGGAATTTGAGATTGCGCTGCGGCTGGCGCGCGCACTGGTGCGCTGCTTCGCGCTGGTCCCGGCAAGCCGCGCGGCGCTCGAACGCGAGATGCCGACGCTGATTGCCAACGCGCTGGCCAAATATGCCGAGCAACTCAAGGCGCGGGCGCTGTCGGAGCCACGCGACTTTGCGCGGCAGGTCGAGGCGGGCGGGCTCGACCGGCCGACGGGGATCGCCGGCGCGATCGCGACACTGTTCGCCAGCGCGGACGATGTCGCGGCGGATTGCCGCGAGTTTCTGTTCCTGCTGATCCGCGGGATCGCGGTGACGCTGCACAACGAGCATCGCCAGACGCGAGCGGCCTATCTGCTCACCGCATGGCTGGCCACGCAGGGGCCGCCGCAGGAAGTTGCCGCGCAGCTGGAAAAAGACCTGCAGCATTTCGGCGTGCGCGCGACCGTTGTCGCGCGTGACCAAGGCGAAGCCCCAGCGAGCGAAAACCGGCCCTCGGGATCGTTCGGCCGCGCGGCCGGCACGCCGCGGCCGGCTTCGGCACCGACCAGGCCACCGCGCATTCCCGCCAGCGTCGAACGCCAATCGCCAAGGCGGGGTTCGAAGACCTTGGCCGTGATTTTCGGCCTGTGCGTGCTGACGAGCTTCTGCAGCCATCTGGGCAATCGCCGCCGCGTCGCGCCAGAGCCGCGCGCGACACCATCGGGGCTGTCCACGCCGGTCGCAGCGCCGTCGACCGACTGGCGGACCGAAGCTTCCGAGGAGAGTGCCCTGCGTCGTGCGCGGATCAAGGCGCTCCTCGATCAGGCGCGCGCCGAGGCACGCGGCGTGCCGGCGCAGCGCATCGCCCCCGCCCAGCGAGTTTATATTCCGGGCGAGCCGATGTCCGATGCGCGGCCGATGAACCCGGTGGGCGAGCCGACGCGGCGCCCGACGGAGCTACCATGAGCGACGCGCCACCCGCGCTCGCCGCGCTCGCGGTGCAATATTGGAAGCTTTGTGCCGCCTTCGAGCGCGAGCTCGCCTTCGCAGCGCCCGAGCGCGTGCCTGCCGCGCAGGCCCAGCTGCGCTTCGCCCAGCGCAAGCTCGACACGATCCTGGAAAGCGAGGGGCTGCGCGTGCTGACCTATGACGGCGGGGCATGGAGCGCCGAACTGCCGCCGACCCCGATCAATGCCGAGGATGTCGCGGACAGCCGCACCGCACAAGTCGACGCGACGATCGAACCCACCATCGTCGGCGCTGCCGGCGTGCTCCATCCCGGCAAGATCCTTCTCAGGCAAGGCTGAACCCATGTATCTCGGCATCGATCTCGGCACTTCGAATTCGGCGATCGTCGGCAATCGCGGCGGCCGGCTGGAACTCTACAAGGCGGTGAGCGGGGAGGATGTGCTCGCGTCGGTGGTGATGGCCGATCGCAGCGGCAGCCGCTATGTCGGCAAGCGTGCCTATGACCAATTGCGCACGTCGCCCAACGGGATCGCCGCACGCTTCAAGCGGCTGCTCGGGACCAGCACGAACCTGCCCTTTGGCCCCGACGAGGCCACGATCACGCCGGAGGAAGCCAGCACGGAAGTGTTGCGGCAGCTGATCAAGCAGGCGCGCGCAGCGCTGGGCGATGTCGACGTGCTGGGCACGATCGTCACGGTACCGGCGGCGTTCAACCAGATGCAGTCCGAAGCGACGATCCGCGCGGCGCAGGCGGCCGGACTGCACCCGGTGGGACTGTTGCAGGAGCCGATCGCGGCGGCGCTGGCATGCCTGGAAAATCCCGAGGCGCGCAACGGGCTGTTCCTCGTCTACGATCTGGGCGGCGGCACGTTCGACGTCGCGCTGGTCCGCGCGATCGACGGCGCGGTCTCGATCGAGGCGCACGAGGGCATCAACATGCTGGGCGGCAGCGATTTCGATCGAATGCTGGTCGATGCCGTGGTCAAGCCGTGGCTGGCGGCGCAGTTCGACTTGCCCGAAGGCTGGCACAAGCAGCCCGACTATCGGCGGCTGATCGCGCTCGCCACCGCCAATGCCGAGGCCGCCAAGATCGAGCTTTCGAGCGCGCGCGAGGCGATCATCTTCGTTTCCGAACACGATGCGCGGGCGACCGATGCCGCGGGCCGCGAGATATTCGTCGAAGTGACGGTGAGCCGTGCCGACCTGGAGGCTTTGGTCGCGGACAAGATCGACCATTCGATCGCGCTGTGCCGCAAGGTGATCGCCGACCATGGCTATACCAGCGCGGACATCAACAAGGTGGTGCTGATCGGAGGGCCGTCGCGCATGCCGATCGTGCGCGAGCGGGTGCCCGCCGATCTCGCTGTGCCTACCGATCTCGACATCGATCCGATGACCGCGGTGGCGCGCGGCGCGGCGATCTTCGCCGAAAGCCGCGTGTGGGAGGGCGGCGAGGCCGAGGCCAAGCCCTCGCGCATGCAGGCGGCGGCCGGCAGCCGCATCGTCTATGATTATGAGGCGCGCACCACGCGGGATCGGGCGCGGATCCGGGTGACGGCGCCCGATGGCGGAGAGGGGCTGCGCGTCGCTGCGCGGGCAAGCGACGGGCGCGATTATGGCGAGCGGCTGGTCGCCGAGAGCCCGGTGTTCGTCGTCCAGCTGGGCGAAGGCGAGACGCGGATCGACATGGAGGTGATCGACGAGGCCGGTATCCGCATCGAGGGCTCCGCGCAGCTGGTGCTCATGCGCGTTTCCGCCGCGGCGGCCGGCGCGCCGTGCACCAGCACGATCGCCGTCAAGGTAGAGGACAGCGACGGCGTGCGCGCGATCAACATGCTCGAGCCGCTGATCCGCAAGGGCGAGACGCTGCCGTGCAAGGGGGCCAAGACGCTGCGCGCGGGGCGGCGGATCGATCCGGGCAGCGCCGACTTCATCGATGTCGAGCTGTTCGAGCAGGCCGAGGGGGTGCTGGAACCCGAGGCCAATCTGTTGATCGGTGCCTTCCGCCTCTCCGGCGAGGATCTGCCGGCCTATGCCGCGCCCTTGCGCCCGGGCGAGCAGGTGATCCTGCACTGGTCGGTCGACGACAGCCAACTGATCCGCTGTTCGATCGAGCTGCCCGAACAGGCGCTCCACCTGCGCGACCACAGCTTTTATGTCGACGATCTCGCGCGGGTCGATTTCCGCACCAATGGCCGCGCCTTCGCCACCGAGGCGCTGATCGGGGCGCACGTCGCGCTCGAAGCATTCGATGCGCTGGACGCCGGGGTGCGCAGCCATTTTGCCGGCGAGTTGCAGCGCCTCCAAGCGCGAATCAACGCGCAGTTCGGCCGGCTGGAGGATGCGAGCGAGGCCGACAGCTTCCGTTCGATCGCCGAAGAAGCGCGGCTGCTCCGCCAGGAGATTTCGCGGCTGCGCCACCGGCCCGAGCTGCGCATCCAGATCGTCCGCGCCGATCTGTTTCGGGTCGAGGCGCAGTCGCGCGCGCTGCTCAGCGTGCTCGAGCAGGACGAGCGCGCGCAATTCCAGCAGCAGCGCGCTACCGCCGAGCAGGCGCTCGACGATGCCCGCTTCGCCGTGGCGGAGCGCGCGATCGAGGCGATGGAGCAGGTTCTGCGCGGTGCGCTGAGCCGGCAGCCCGATTATTATCTCGAGGGATTCCGCTGGTTGCAGGGGCAGCGGCACCTGACGACCGATCCGGCGCGGTTCGACGCGCTGGTGATGCGCGGGCGCGCGGCGATCGCGGGGCAGGACACCGCCGATCTGCGCCAGACCTGCGCGGCGATCGCCAACACGCTCAATCTGCCCAAGGCGGACAAGGCCGATGTCGCCGCGCTCGCCGGGCTGCGCCGCTAGCGCGACGCGGCTTCGCCCGATAAGGGCCGGGCATGAGCCATTTGCTGGAAGTATGCGTCGACGATGTGCGCGGGATTGCCGCGGCGGTGATCGGCGGCGGGGATCGGATCGAGCTGTGCGCGGCGCTGGCGCTGGGCGGCCTGACACCGCCGGGATCGCTGATCCGCGCCGCGGCGCAGGCACCGATCCCGGCGCATCTGCTCGCCCGGCCGCGCGAGGGCGATTTCCACTATGACGCCGCCGACGCGGCGCTGGTCGCCGAGGATATTGCCGCCGCTGCCGAGGCCGGGCTGGCCGGCGTCGTGATCGGCGCGAGCACCGCGGACTATCGGCTCGATCACGCACTGCTGGCGCAATGGGTGGCGCATGCGCGGGCGCTGGGCGCGGCGCGCGGCAGGCCGCTGTCGCTGACGCTGCACCGTGCCTTCGACCTGTGCCCCGATCCTTTCGAAGCGCTGGAAACCGCGATCGAGCTCGGCTTCGCGCGCATCCTGACCTCGGGCGGGCAGCCGCGCGCGATTGACGCAGTCGATACCCTCACCGCGCTGGTCCGCCGCGCGGGCGACCGGATCCTCATCCTTCCCGGCAGCGGCGTCGACGCGGCGACGCTGCCTGCGATCCTCGCCACCGGCGCGCGCGAAGTCCATTCCTCGTGCAGCAGCACCGCGGACGCGGCCGGCGCGCTGGAAAAGCGCTTCGGCTTCCAGGCCGGGCCGCGCCGCTTCACCGATCCCGCCAAGGTGGCCGGGCTGAAAGGGCTGCTCAGCGCGTCGTGATCGAGACCGCGCCGAGGATGCCCGAGGCCTGCGCGGCCGGCGCCTCGACCAGCAGCACGATCGTGCGGGCGCCGGCACCCGCGGGCAGCGTCCCGCGTAGCGGGCCCGGCGCGGCAATGGTCTTCTCGGCGATCCGAGCGCCGTCGATCCAGAGTTCGGCACGGCCGCCGATCGTATCGAAGGCGATCGTGCCGCCCTGCGCCGCGACGCGCTTCCACGGGGTCGCGCGGCTCCGATAGACGCGCCAGTTGGCCGCGGGTTCGGCGGGGGTCGGCGTGCCGCTGCGGACGAAGGCCCAGCTGTTGTTGTCGCCATCGGCGGGCGCGAGCGCGGGATCGGGACGCGCGGGCAGCGCCGGCGAGCGCCGCCAGTCGCGCACCGCCATCACCGGCGGCGTCACTGCGACCTGCGCGCGCGGCGCGACATCGGCGCGCGCGATCGTCAGCGTGGCGGCGCGCAGCCCCGGCGCGGTCGCGCGCAGGGCAATGCGGCCGCGGCCGGCGCCGGCGCGGATGAGGATCTGGGCAAGGCCGTTGAACAGCGATCGGCTGTTGCCCTGTTCGGGCTCGTGGCTGTTGGGATCGCCATTGCCGACGCCGATGATGCTCGCGCCGTCGACGGTGAACTGCGTCATCAGATTGGCCGTGGGGACGTGGCGGCCCTGCGCGTCGACTGCGTCGATCGTGATCGGCTGGCAATCCTCGTCATCGCCCGCCATCACCGTTCGAGCGGGCGTGAGGCGCAGCGCCACGGGCGGGCCCGCAGTCTCGTGCGCCGCGGTGGCGACGGTCTTGCCGCCGCGCATCGCCACGGCCTCGATCCGGCCGGGGGCGTAAGGCACGCTCCATTCATTGCCCATCACCCGATCGACCTTCTGCACGCCGAGGTTGCGGTCGTTGAGGCGCAGCGCGACGGTTTCGGCATTGCAGCTGACGAAGACCTTGATCGGCTCGCGCTCGCGGCCGGGCCAGGTCCAGTGCGGGGCGATCGCGACCACTGCCGTATCGTCGATCCAGTGCGCGCGGTGGATGTCGAACGCGGTCTTGGGGAAGCCGCACAGATCGGCGATGCCGAAGAAGCTCGAAATCGTCGGCCAGGCATGCGGCGTCGGCTCGCCATGATAGTCGAACCCGGTCCACACGAACCCGCCCGCGACGAAAGGCCGCTCGACGATGCTCTTCCAGGTGTCGCGGTGCGTGCCGCCCCAGCTTGCCGCCTCGGTATCGTAGGAGGTGATGACGTGGCCGGCGCTGTCGGTGGCGAAGGCGCCGCGCGTCTCGAACGCGCTGGTATCCTCCGAACTGGTCATCGGCTTGGTCGGGTTGAGCCGGTGGAACTTGTCGTAATCGGCCTGATAGTAGTTGAAGCCCATCACATCGACGACGGTCGAGACGTTCGACGGATCGTAGAACGAGCCATTCATCGCCGCGGTGACCGGGCGGATGCCGTCCAGCCGGGCGACGGCGGCCGACATCCGCCGGACCATTTCGACGCCAGCCTCGGTGCCCTGCATCGGCTCTTCGTTGAACACAGACCAGAGGATCACGCTGGGATGGTTGCGGTCGCGGCGCACCAGCCATTCGAGCTGCGCCATATAATCGGGCGCGGGATTGAAGATGCGGTTCTCGTCCATGACGAGAAAGCCCATCCGATCGCACCAGTCGAGCAGCTCGGCAGTGGGCGCGTTGTGCGACATGCGGATCGCGTTGCAACCCATCGCCTTCAGGCGCTCGAGCCGCCAGGCGATCAACGCGTCGGGCACCGCGACGCCGACCCCGGCATGATCCTGGTGGAGGCAGACGCCCTTGAGCTTCACCGGTCGATCGTTGACGAACAGCCCCTTGTCGGCATCGAAGCGGATCGTGCGGAAGCCGATCGCGACGCTGCGCTCGTCGATCACCTTGCCCTCGCGCAGCACGCGGGTGCGCACGGTGTAGAGCGTCGGCGTCTCGACCGACCACAGGCGCGGGCTCGGCGCGTCGAGCCGCAGCACGGCGTCAACCTTGTCGAGCACCGGGACGGCGACCTCGGTCCGTCCGGTCGCGACGTCACGGCCTTCGGGATCGAGCAGCGTGGCCTCGACCGTCACCGCGGCGGGCGCGCGTTCGATATTGGCGAGCGTCGCGGTGACCGGGACGTGCCAGCCACCGGCATCGCCGCGCGGATCGCAGTGGACGCCGTCGTCGACGATCGAAACGCTTGCGCGCCGCACCAGCCAGACATGGCGATACAGCCCGGCGCCTTCATACCACCAGCCCTCACGCGCCGTGGCATCGGCGCGGACCACGATCACATTGGTCTCGTCGCCGAAGCGCGCGAACGGCGTCAGGTCGACATAGACGCTGTTATAGCCCGACCAGTTATGCGCGACGGTGCTGCCGTTGATCCAGATCGTCGCATTTGTGGCGATGCCATCGAAATGGAGCTCGATCGTCTTGCCGCGATCGGCGGGGTCGAGCTTCAGCGTGCGGCGATACCAGCCGACGCCACGCGGCCGATAGCCTTGCGAGACATTGGCGGTTTCGAGAAAGGGCTGCTCGGCGGCCCAGTCATGCGGCAAGCGTACGTCGCGCCAGTCGCTGTCGTCATATAGCGGCGCGGCGGCACCGCGGGCATTGCCCGCCTTGACGCTGAGATAGGTCGAATTGTGATCGTCGGGCTCGGGCGCGACGATATCGCCTTCGTGGAAGCGCCAGCCGAGCTCGAGCCGAGTGCGCCCGGGATCGGGATTAGGCAGCCGTGAAGGAAGCGTGCGGCCCGGCGCGGGCATCGGAAAGCCGTCGCCGTGGCTCGGCCGCCCCGCGGGCGGCGCGAGCGCAAGCAGCGGATCGCTTGCCAGCAATGCGCCGACTCCGGCACCTGCGAGCAGAAGGTCACGGCGGTGCATGGCAAAGGCTCCGATCGAAGGGCTCAGATGTCGCTCAACTCGGCAACGAAATCATAGGCGTCGCCGCGATAATAGGAGCGGGTGAATTCCGCCGGGCGGCCGTCGCGCAGGAAGGCGCGGCGCTCGATCAGCAAGCCGGCATGACCGGGATCGACGCCGAGCATCCGGGCATGCTCGCCGCCGAACGGCACGGCGCGCAGCCGCTGGAGCGCGCGGACCGGACGATTTCCGGCGCGTTCGAGCGCGGTGTAGAGCGAATCGCCGACATCATCGACCGAGGCGAGGCAATAGCCTGCGATCGTCGACAGTTCGAACGCCATCGGGACTTCGTCGGCATAGCGGATGCGGGCGAAGCGCAGCACCGGTGCGCCGGGCGAGAGGCCGAGTGCCATCGCTTCCTCGGGCGTCACCTGGCCGGGCGCGCGCGAGACCCAGCTGCTGCTGGGAATGCGGCCGCGCGCCGCCATATCCTCGGTGAAGGACGAGAGCTTGGAGAAGCTCTTTTCGACGCGGCCGACGACGAAGGTGCCGGCGCCGCGGCGGCGGGTGAGCAGGCCTTCCTCGACCAGCCCGCCGATCGCCTTGCGGACGGTGATCCGCGACACGTCATATTCCAGCGCGAGATCGCGCTCGGGCGGAATCGCCTCCCCCTGCGCCAGCACTTCCTCGCCGATCGCATCGCGAATAAGCTGCTGTAGCTGGACGTAGAGCGGCGAGGCATTGTCCTCGCGCAGCCGCCCCACCTGTTCCGAAAACCCCATCGATCCTCCTGCACGGCGTGCCCGCCGTCTGCCCCGAGCAGGACGGGCTATCGCAAGGTGCGGTGTCAGGCAATACGGATATGCAAATGGTCTTATATTGGTCCTCGCGCATTTTTGTTGTGCGCCGCAGCGTCGCCATGATCGCGAACGATAAAAAAGTTTTCACTGGTGCAGCTATTGTGCGGATGGACTTAGATTGGTTACATCCTCGGCAAGCGTCCGGCAGGGCAAGGATGGGAGAAGCATAGATGGGCATCGTCACGCTGGGTCGCCGGCTTTCGTGGAGCGCCATGCTGCTCGCCTCGGCCATCGCGCCTGCTTCGGCCGCGCCGAAACAGTCGATCGCGCTCGACGGCGCCTGGGAAGTGCGCATCGACCCCGCCGATGGCGCGGCGGCCAAGGCACATCCGCGCGAGGCGCGCTGGTTTGCCGCGACGGTGCCCGGCAGCGTCCAGCAGGATCTGATCGCGGCGAAGCGCGTCCCCGATCCGTTCAAGGGCATCAACGAAGCGCCGATCCAATGGGCGGGGATGACCAACTGGCAGTTCCGCAAGGTCATCGACGTCACGCCGGCGATGCTGGCGCGCGACCATCTCGAATTGGTCTTCGACGGGCTCGATACCTTTGCCACCGTGTCGCTCAACGGCAAGACGCTGCTGACCACCGACAATGCGCATCGCCGCTGGCGGATCGACGCCAAGGCAGTGCTCAAGGCCGGGCGCAACGAGCTGCTGGTGTCGATCGCGTCGCCGATCCGCACGCTCCAGCCGATGGTGCTGGCCCAGCCCAATCCGCTGCCCGGCGAATATGATTCGGCGTTCGGCGACGAGCCCAAGGGCAAGCAGACCTCGCCCTATATCCGCAAGGCGAAATACCATTACAGCTGGGATTGGGGTCCGCGGCTGGTCAATATCGGCGTGTGGCGGCCAGTGCGGATCGAGGCGTGGGACGAAGCGCGGATCGATGGGCTGCGTGTCGAGCAGGAGGCGCTGAACGGCGCCGAGGCGCGACTGGTGGCGCGCTATCGCATCGTCGCCGATCGCGATGCGGCGCTGACGCTGCGCACCGTGCTTACTGCGCCCGGCGGTAGCCCGCAGACGGTCGAGCGGACGGTGCAGGTTGCGGCGGGGGCCAACGAGGTCAGCGTGCCGATGACCGTGGCACAGCCGCAGCGTTGGTGGCCGGTGGGCTATGGCGCGCAGCCGCTTTACGGCGTTGCCGGAAGCCTGATCGCGGGCGGCGTGGCGAGCGATGGGGTCAACCGGACGATCGGGCTGCGCACCGTCGAACTGCTCCGCAAGGACGGCAGTTTCGGCTTCAAGATCAACGGCGTGCCTATCTTCGCCAAGGGCGCGAACCTGATCCCGTTCGATAATTTCCCGACGCGCGTCGGCACCGCGCAGATGCGCGACGTGCTGCAAGGCGCGCGCGACGCCAACATGAACATGCTGCGCGTGTGGGGCGGCGGCTATTATCTCGACGACGCCTTTTACGATCTCGCCGACAGGCTGGGGCTGATGATCTGGCAGGACTTCATGTTCGGCGGATCGGTGACGCCGCCCGATGCCGGCTTCCGCGAGAATGTCCGCATCGAGGCCGAGGAGCAGGTCGAGCGGATCCAGCCGCACCCCTCGGTGGTGCTATGGGCGGGCGGCAACGAGATCCTGGCGGGCTGGGAGAATTGGTCCGATCGCAAGGCATTCAAGAAGCGCGTCGGTGCCGACGAGCAGGAGCGGATCGGCGTCGGCATGGCGGTGCTGTTCGATCGCGTGCTGCGCGATGCGGTGCTCACCCGTTCGCCCGGCACGCCCTATTGGAACAACTCGCCCGCGACCGACTATGAAGCGCCCACCGACACCGACAAGGACGGCGACCGCCATTTCTGGGACGTCTGGTCCGGATCGAAGCCGATCGAGCGCTATGCCGACAGCTGCCCGCGCTTCATGTCGGAGTTCGGCTTCCAGGCGATGCCCGATCTGTCGACGATCCGCGGCTTTGCCGGCAACTTGCCGTTGGCGATCGACAGCCCGGTGCTCAAGGCGCACCAGAAGTTCCTGGCGGGCGAGGGCAATGCCCGGCTCAAGCTCTATCTCGATCAGCGGCTGCGCCCGGCCAAGGACTTTGCCGATCTGGTCTATCTGACCCAGGTCAACCAGGCGCAGGCGATCGACCTGGCGGCGCGCCACCACCGCGCCTGCCGCCCGGTGACGATGGGATCGCTCTACTGGCAGATCAACGACACCTGGCCGGCGATCTCCTGGGCGAGCATCGACTATCACGGCCAATGGAAGCTGCTCCATTATGCCGCGCGCCAATTCTTCGCGCCGCAGGCGGTGGTGGCCGAGCATCGCGACGGCATCACGCGCGTGTCGCTGGTGTCGGACGCGACGGCGCCGATCGCGGCGGAATGGCGGATCACCGCGTTCGACATGGCCGGCGCCAAGCTGGCGCAGAAGGGCGGGGCGGTGACGCTCGATCCTTTGTCGGCGCACGAAGTGGCGACGCTGGCGGATGGCGATCTGTTCGCCGGCGCGGCGGCGACTGCGAGCTATGCCGTCGCCGAGCTGGTGGTCGACGGACGCGTCGTGTCGCGCCAGATCGTCGAGCGCGGCGTCCCCAAGGACATGGCCTATCCGACGCCGGGCCTTTCGGCGCGCTGGGAAGGCAAGCGCGTCACCGTAACCGCAAGCGCGCTCGCCCGTGCGGTGATGCTCGATTTCGGCGCCGTCGCCGCGCAGCCGAGCGATGACGGCTTCGATCTGTTGCCGGGCGAAAGCGTGACGCTCGACGTGGAATCGGATGCCAGCGCGGCCACGCTCAAGCGCGCGCTCACCCTTCGCAGCCTGGGGCCGCAGCAATGATCCCGTTCCTTCTGCTCCTCGCCGGCGATCCCGATCCCGACGCGGTCGCCAAGGCGATCGCGACGATGACGATCGAGGAGAAGGCCGCCCAGCTGCAGAGCACCGCGCCCGCCGACAAGGAAGCGGGCCTGCCCGCCTATGACTGGTGGAACGAGGGACTGCACGGGCTGGCGCGCAATGGCCATTCGACGGTGTTTCCCCAGGCGATCGCGCTCGCCGCGACCTGGGACACCGATCTGCTCGGCAAGGTCGGCGACGTCGTCGCGACCGAGGCGCGCGCCAAATTCAACGCCAAGCCGATCGGCGCGGATCGCCGCATCTATGAGGGGCTGACGATCTGGTCGCCCAACATCAACATCTTCCGCGATCCGCGCTGGGGGCGCGGGCAAGAGACCTATGGCGAGGACCCGTATCTGACCGGGCATCTCGGCGTGGCGTTCATCCGCGGGCTGCAGGGCCCCGATCCGCGCCACCCCAAGGTGATCGCGACGCCCAAGCATTTCGCGGTGCATAGCGGCCCGGAGGCCGGGCGCGACGGATTCGACGTCGATCCCAGCCCGCAGGATCTCGAGGCGACCTATCTGCCCGCGTTCCGCCTGGCGGTCACCGAGGGCAAGGCGCAATCGCTGATGTGCGCGTACAACGCGATCCACGGCACCCCGGCCTGCGCGCTCTCCGATCTGATGAACGACCGGCTCCGCAAGGACTGGGGCTTTACCGGCTTCACCGTGTCGGACTGCGATGCGGTCGCCAACATCCATATGTACCATCACTATCGGCTCGACGGCGCGGCGGCAGCGGCGGCGGCGCTCAAGGGTGGCAACGACCTCAATTGCGGATCGGCCTATGCCGCGCTGCCCCAGGCATATCGGCACGGCCTGGTGACCGAGTCCGAGATCGATCTGGCGCTGACTCGTGCGCTGTCCGCCCGCCAGGCGCTGGGCACGATCTTCGGCGCGACAAGCCCGTGGAGCGCGGTTCCGGCCAGCGAAGTCGGCACGCCGGCGCACCGCGCGCTGGCGCTCGACGCTGCCCGGAAAGCGATCGTGCTGCTCAAGAACGACGCCGATCGCCTGCCGCTCAAGCCGGGCAGCCGCATCGCCGTGATCGGCGCCAATGCCGACGATCTCGGCGTGCTCGAAGCCAATTATCATGGCACCGCAATCGACCCGGTGACGCCGCTCGACGGCATCCGCCGCCAGTTCGGCACCGACAAGGTGGTGTACGCCCAAGGGTCGCTGCTCGCCGATGGCGCGGCGGTGGTGGTGCCCGAGACGGCGCTCACCGCCGGCGGCAGGCCAGGGCTCAAGGCCGAATATTTCGCCGGCTCGCGCGTCGGCGGAACCCCGGCATTGGTCCGCCAGGATCGCCGCATCGACTTCAACTTTACCCGCGTGGCGCCTGCGGGGCTCGATCCCAAGGGGTTCGCCGTGCGCTGGAGCGGCGAGCTGGTGCCCCCGGGGCCTGGCCGCACCAAGCTGGCGATCGACATCCCGGCCTGCTGGAAGGACTGCACCACGCACAATTCGGTGCGGCTCTGGATCGACGGCAAGCCGCGCCACGACGGCGTGCTCGGCAAGGGGCGCGTCGAATTCCCGATCGACAGCGACGGTCGGCCCCACGCCTTCCGGCTCGAGCTCGACCATGCCGGCGAGGACGAAGGCATCCGGCTGCTCTGGCTCCCGCCCGCCGAACCGCTGCTCCAGCAGGCCGTCGCCGCAGCAAAAGACGCCGATCTGGTCGTCGCGGTGCTCGGCCTCTCGCCCGATCTCGAGGGCGAGGCGCTCCAGGTCAGCGTGCCCGGCTTTGTCGGCGGCGACCGCACCGACATCGCGCTGCCGCTCGTCCAGCAGCGCCTGCTCGACGCCCTGCGCGCGACCGGCAAGCCGATCGTGCTGGTGCTCGCCAGCGGCAGTGCCGTCGCCGTCGATCCTGCACAGGCCGATGCGATCCTCGCCGCCTGGTATCCGGGCGAGGCGGGCGGCACGGCGATCGCCGAGACGCTGGCCGGGCTCAGCAATCCTTCGGGGCGCCTGCCGGTCACCTTCTACAAATCGACCTCGGACCTGCCCGCCTTTGTCGATTACGGGATGAAGGAGCGCACCTATCGCTACTTCACCGGCACGCCGCTCTGGGGCTTCGGCCATGGGCTGAGCTATACCCGCTTCGACTATGCCGGCGCGCAGGCCAAGGCGGGGGCGACCGATGCGCCGGTGACTGCCACCGTCCGCGTGCGCAATGCCGGCGCACGCGCGGGCGACGAAGTCGTCCAGGCCTATCTGGTGCCGCCCGCCGCCAAGGGCGGTGGCGGGACCACGCCGGTGCTCCAGCGCGAACTCGTCGGTTTCCGCCGCGTGGCGCTCAAGCCCGGCAAGGCGGCGACACTCTCGTTCACGCTCGATCCGCGCAGCATCAGCAGTGTCTCGCGTGACGGCACCAGGCGCGTGCTGCCCGGCACCTACCGGCTGTGGCTCGGCGGCGGCCAGCCGGGCGACGGCGCGGGCGCCTGGACCGAGTTCACCCTGCGCGGCGACGCGGTGGAACTGCCCAAATGATCCTTTCCCGCCGTGCGCTGCTCGCCTCCAGCGCGGTCGGGCTGACGCTCGCCGCGGCGCCCTCGGCCGCGCGGCAGCGGCAAGGGCGCGGGGCGGCGCCCAACCTGTTCATCGGCACCGGCGGCACCGGGCACACCTATCCGGGCGCGACCGTGCCGTTCGGCATGGTCCAGCTCAGCCCCGATACCGGCGTCGAGCGCTGGGAGACCTGTTCGGGCTATCATCGCGGCGACACGTCGATCCTCGGCTTCTCGCACACCCATCTCTCGGGCACCGGCATCGGCGACATGCTCGATGTGCTCGTGGTGCCCGCCACCGGGCCGGTGCAACTCCAGCCCGGCACGATAGAGAACCCTGACTCCGGCTATCGCCAGCGCTTCTCGGGCGAGCATGCCGAGCCGGGCTATTACCGCGTCGCGCTGGAAAACGGCGTTCAGGCCGAACTCACCGTCACCGAGCGCACCGGCTGGCACCGCTATCGTTTCCCCAGGGGCGCCGGGCATGTGCTGGTCGACCTTTCGCATCTGGTCGCCGATCGGCCCGGCGCGCGGCCGCTGATCGACGAGGCGCTGCTCGCGCTCGACGCGGACGGCACGCTCACCGGCACGCGGCGCATGTTCCGCTGGGCCAAGGGCCGGCGGATCTTCTTCGCGATGCAATTTTCGCGCGCGCCCGATCGTATCACCTTTGTCGGCGATGGCGACGCCCTGCAGCCCGCCGGATCGACCAGCGTCACCGGCAAACGGCTCAAGGCGGTGCTGCACTATGACGATGCCGGCGCGGCGCCGGTGATGATCCGCTGCGGCATCTCGGCGGTCGATGCCGCCGGCGCGCGCGGCAATCTCGACGCCCTGCTGTCGCAGTGGGACTTCGATCACGTGCGCAGCGTCGCGGCGGAATATTGGCGTGGCGCGCTCGACACGATACGAGTCGAGGGCGGCACCGCGGATCAGCGGACGATCCTGGCCTCGGCGCTCTATCATGCCCAGGTGGCGCCGACGCTGGTTTCGGACGCCGATGGCCGCTATCCCGGGCTCGACGGCATTGCGCAGCGTGCCCCCGCCGATGGCGCGGCCTATAGCAGCTATTCGCTGTGGGACACCTATCGCGCGCTGCATCCGCTGCTCACGCTGATCCAGCCCGATCGGACCAAGCAGCTGATCGACGACCTGATCCGCCAGACCGCACAATCGCCCTTCGGGCCTTTGGTCTGGCCGCTCCAGGGCAAGGAAACCGGGACGATGATCGGCTGGCACGGCGTCGTCCCGCTCGCCGAGGCGCAGGCCAAGGGCATCCCCGCCGATTATGCCGCGGCCTGGCCGGCGATCCGCAAGCGCAGTTTCGATTTCGCCGCGCCCGACAAGGACAACAGCCTGGGCCGCGATCTCTACGATCGGCTCGGCTATGTCCCTGCCGACAAGATCAACGAGAGCGTCAGCCGCACCCAGGAATATGCCTATGACGACTGGGCCTCGGCCCGGATCGCGCGGGTGGCGGGGGCAGGGGCCGATGCCGAGCGGCTGATCAAGCGCTCGGGCAATTGGCGCAATGTCATCGACGGCCGCATCGGCTTTGCCCGGCCGCGCTTCGCCGATGGCAACTGGTGGACGCCCTATGATCCGATCCAGCTCGGCCACATGCCCAAGCCCGATTGGCGCGACTATACCGAGGCCAATGGCTGGCAGGCGAGCTTCCTCAACCAGCACGACATTTACGGCCTGATCGCGCAGATCGGCGGTGATGCGAAGTTTGAGGCGAAGCTCGACGCGCTGTTCACCGCGCCTTCGACGCTGCCGGACAATGCGCCGCCCGACATTTCCGGGCTGGTCGGCCAATATGCGCATGGCAACGAGCCCGATCAGCACGTGCCCTATCTCTATGCCTATGTCGGCGCGCCGTGGAAGACGCAGGCGATGGTCCGGCAGCTGTGCACGCAGATGTACAAAAACGATCCCGACGGGATCATCGGCAATGATGATTGCGGGCAAATGAGCGCCTGGTTCGTGCTGAGTGCGCTCGGCTTCTATCCGGTCGATCCGGTCGAGGCGGCCTATGTGTTCGGATCGCCGCTGTTCACGCGTGCCCAGGTTGCGCTGGGCGAGAAAACGCTGGCGATCGAGGCGCCGGGTAATGGACCGGATACGCCTTATGTCGCTGCGGTGACCTGGAACGGGCGGCCCTGGACCAAGAGCTGGATCGCGCATAGCGAGCTGGTGAAGGGCGGCACGCTGCGCTTCACCATGTCCCGCACTCCCCATCGCGGCTTCGGCCGCGCACCCGCCGATCGGCCGCCGTCGTTCGGCCGGGCCCCGAGTTGAGAGGAATCGAATGACCGAGCTTTCCCGGCGCACGCTGATCGCAACCGGGCTCGCCGCGAGCGCGCTTCCAGCCGCGCCGGCGCTGGCCCGCACCTCGGCGCGGACCGCTGCGCCCAAGCCGTTCGGCGCGCTGCCCAGCCCGCGCCAGGTGCGCTGGCATGCGCGCGAGCAATATGCCTTCGTCCATTTCTCGATCAACACCTTCACCGACAAGGAATGGGGCTATGGCGACGAGGATCCCAAGCTGTTCGATCCGTCGGACTTCGATGCCGACCAGATCGTCTCCGCCGCCAAGGCGGGCGGGCTGCGCGGGCTGATCCTCACCGCCAAGCATCATGACGGCTTCTGCCTGTGGCCGACGATGCTGACCGAACATTGCATCCGCAACACGCCCTACAAGAACGGCAAGGGCGATATCGTCCACGAGATGGCCGAGGCGTGCCGGCGCGCGAACCTGCCGTTCGGGCTCTATCTCTCGCCCTGGGACCGCAATCACGCCGACTATGGCCGGCCCGCTTATGTCGACTATTACCGTGCGCAGCTGACCGAACTGTGCACGCGCTACGGCCGGCTGTTCGAAGTGTGGTTCGACGGCGCCAATGGCGGCGACGGCTATTATGGCGGCGCGCGCGAGGCGCGGAAGATCGATGCGCCGCGCTATTACAACTGGCCCTCGATCGTCGCGCTGGTCCACAAGCTCCAGCCGGACGCCTGCACCTTCGATCCGCTGGGCGCCGATATCCGCTGGGTGGGCAATGAGGACGGCGTTGCCGGCGATCCGTGCTGGCCGACGATGCCGGATCATCCCTATGTCCAGAGCGAAGGCAATTCTGGCGTGCGCGGCGGCGCTTTGTGGTGGCCGGCGGAGACCGACGTCTCGATCCGGCCGGGCTGGTTCTATCACGCCGACGAGGATTCGAAGGTGAAGAGCCCCGAGCGGCTGGTGCGGCTCTATGACGAGTCGGTGGGGCGGGGGACCAACCTCAACCTCAATCTGCCGCCCGATCGCCGCGGCCGCATCCCCGATCAGGACGTCAAGATCCTCAAGTCGTTCGGCGACGCGATCCGCGCGACTTTCGCGCGCGATCTCGCCAAGGGCGCAGTCGCCCATGCCAGCGCCAGCCGCGGCGCCGGTTTCGAGCCTGCGCGCGTGCTCGATGGCAATCCCGAAAGCTATTGGTCGACTCCAGATGCGGCGACCACGCCGGTGCTGACGCTCGATCTCAAGCCCGGCACGCGGTTCGATGTGATCCGCCTGCGCGAATATCTGCCGCTGGGGGTGCGCGTGACGCGCTTCGCGGTCGATGCCGAGATCGGCGGCGCCTGGCAGACGCTGGCCGAGCATGCATGCATCTCGGCGCAGCGGGTGATCCGCCTGCCGGCGCCGATCGCGCCGCGGCGGGTTCGGCTGCGCATCCTCGAGGCGCCGGCGTGCCCGGCGATCAGCGAATTCGCCCTGTTCCGCGCAGTGGCGCCGGTGCCGGTCGCGGCGATCGTCTCGAGCGATCCCTCGGTGCTCGACGTCACCCAGTGGAAGGTGGTCGCCGCGAGTGCGCCGGGGGCAGAGAAGCTGCTCGACAACGATGCCGGCACGGTATGGGCGCTGCCTGCCCCGAAGCGCGGGGCTCCGGCCAGCGTCACGATCGACCTCGGCGCGCCGGTGCGACTCGCCGGCTTCAGCCTCACGCCCTCGCGCCACGTGATGTCCAACGCCGCCCCGCCCAAGGGCTATGCGGTCGAGACCAGCACCGATGGCAGCCACTGGACGCAGGCCGAAGCGGGCGAGTTCAGCAACATCGCCTATGCGCTCTCCACCCAGCGCATCGCCTTCGCCGACGCGCGCGAGGCGCGCTATCTGCGTCTGCGCTTCGACGAGACGGCGGTTGCCGCGGCGCGGCTGGCGATCGCCGGCATCGGCGGATTTATCGCCACGCGCTAGCCGCACGCGCGCTGCAGTTCCAACACGCTGGCGACCTGCAGCTTGCGGTGCGGAGTGCTTCGCGCTGCGCTGGCGGGACGCCCACAGGGCGCTGCGGTCCCTGATTGGTCCTATGTCTCAGGCAGATTTCATAAAACCAATTTCGTTTTTGGTATTGAAATGATATTTCACCTGTGAGAATTCTATTGCTGGAATGTGGCAAAACGGCTGCAGCCAGAACGGACGGCTCCCCGGAAGGGAGTCGAACGGGGAGATGACAGGGTGGAAACTTCGCGACGTGGCGCATTGGCGCTGGGCCTGGGCGGGATCGCAGTTGCGGCGCCTGCGGTGGCGCGCGCCAAGCCGGCGGCGCGGGCGCTGTTCGTCTCCACCTGGGATTTTGGTGCTGCCGCCAATGACGCGGCCTATGCCCGCTGGAAGGCGCGCGGCACGCTGATCGACGCGCTCGAAGTCGGCGCGCAGGTCCCCGAATCGGATCCGACCAACCATTCGGTCGGCTATGGCGGCTATCCGGACCGCGACGGCCATGTGACGCTCGACGCAATCATCATGGACGATGCCGGCAATGTCGGCGCGGTCGGCGCGCTCGAAGACATCCTGCACCCGATCTCGGTGGCGCGGCGCGTCATGGAGAAGACCCCGCACACGCTGCTGGTGGGCGAGGGCGCACGCCAGTTCGCGCTGTCGCAGGGGTTCCAGCGGGTCAAGCTGCTGACGCCCGAGGCCGAGGCGGCGTGGCGCGAATGGCTCAAGACCGCGAAATACCAGCCGATCGCCAATAGCGAGAACCAGCGCGGATCGGCGCTCGACCACGATACGATCGGCATGCTCGCCTGTGGCCCCGATGGCCGGCTCGCGGGCGCCTGCACGACCTCGGGGATGGCGTTCAAGCTGCGCGGCCGCATCGGCGATTCGCCGCAGGCCGGCTCCGGGCTGTTCGTCGAAAAGGGCGTCGGCGGCGCGACGGCGACCGGCGTGGGCGAGGAAGTCACCCGGATCGCAGGCACCGCGCGCGTCGTCGCGTCGATGCGTGCCGGAATGACGCCATTTGCGGCATGCCGCGAAGCCGTGTTGCACATCGCGCGCCTGCGCGGCGATGCAATCAAGGATGTGCAAGTCGGCTTCCTGGCAATCAACACGCGCGGCGAAGTGGGCGCCTATGCCCTCCAGCCAGGTTTCACCTTTGCAGTCACCGATCTGCAGGGGCGTACGGAAGTTCGGGCAGCGGAAAGCCTAAAAGGGCCACGCCGAACGAAATGAGCATCAGGGACTCAATAAGGGAAAAGCCGATGAAGAAGTTGAATAGTTTGTTGCTGGCGTCGACCTGCGCGATGGGGCTGTTCTCGGTCCCTGCAATGGCACAGGACCAGACCGCCGCGGACCAGGCCGAGCAGAGTGCCGATTCCGCGCCCGAAGATACCGCGATCGTTGTCACTGGCTCGCGCATCACCCGCCCCAACGCTGCTGCAGCGTCGCCGATCACCTCGGTCACCGCCGAATTGATCCGCGCCCAGGCCGCGGTGAACATCGAGGAAGTGCTCAACCGCATTCCGTCGATCGCGCCGGACAGCCAGCAGAACTACCAGGATTCGGACGGCCGCCAGCGCATCAAGCTGCGTAACCTCGGCTTCGAGCGCACGCTCGTCCTGGTCGACGGCAAGCGCCTCGGCACGATGAACGGCCTCGACGCCAACATGATCCCGACCGCGCTGATCTCGCGCGTCGACGTGCTGACCGGCGGCGCCTCGGCCGTCTACGGTTCGGACGCAGTCGCCGGCGTCGTCAACTTTATCATGGATAACAATTTCGAAGGTATCCAGGCGAACGCGAACTACAATTTCTACGCGCATGAGAACAAGGCTGGCCTCGTCTCGCAGGTCGCCAGCCAATATGGCTTCGCCCAGCCGCGCCACGGCTTCGTCACCGATGGCGGCCGCGTCGACCTGTCGCTGACCGCCGGCAAGAAGCTGTTCGACGATCGCCTGCACGTTTCGGCCTATGTCAATTATCGCAAGTCGGACCTCGTGCCCTATAGCGCGCGCGAGACCTCGGGCTGCCAGCTCGTGGAGGGCGCGAAGGATGGCCCGCTCAGCTGCAGCATCTCGAGCTACACGCAGAACGGCTACGTCTCGCCGCAGTCGGGCCCGAATGCCGGCAACGCCTATGTCAACAACCCCAACGGCACGCGCACCTTCGTGCCCTATTCGACCGCGGTCGCAGCGAATCCGTATGATGGCTATTCGTTCCAGCGCGCCGACGAGCGTTGGAATGCCGGCGGCTTCGCGTCGTTCAAGATCTCCGACGCTGCCGAAGTCTATGCCAATGCGATGTGGTTCCGCGACAAGTCGGTGAACCTCTATCCGGCACGCGTCTACAGCTCGACCGCCTATTCGGACGGCGCCTATCAAATTCGCTGCAACAATCCGTTCATGTCGGCTGCGCAGTCGGCAACGATCTGCGGCGCGAATGCCGGCACTGCGACGCAGGTGCCGATCGAGCTGCGCTATCGCATGACCGGCGTGCCCGATCTCGAAGACCGCTACCTCAACCAGGGCGTCCGCATCACTGGCGGCGTCCGCGGCGAATTCGCCGAGGGTTGGAACTATGATGTCGGCGGCGTCTATGCGCGCAACCAGATGCAGATGAGCTGGGCCGGCCCGACCTATGACAAGGTCAACAACGCGCTCAACGTCGTCAACAACAACGGCGTGATCAGCTGCGTCAACGACGTGGCCAATGGCTGCGTGCCCTTCGATCCGTTCAGCGCGGCTTCGTCGGTCAACAACACCGCACTATATAACTATCTGATCGACGGCACCTACGGCACCTCGACCACGACCAACACGCTCTACAACGGCATCGTCACCATTCAGGGCGATCTCGGCACCTACGGCATCCAGAGCCCGTTCGCGGATGAAGGCGTGGCGATCGCGTTCGGCGCCGAATATCGCGAAGACCAGCTCAAGAGCCATGCCGACGCGATCTGGCGCGAGACGGTCAGCGACGATGCCGACCGCTACCTCGCCCAGAACGTCTGGGAAGGTAACGTCGAGCTTCAGGTGCCGATCGTGCAGCACAAGGCGTTCGCCGAACTGGTGCAGTTCAACGGCGCGTACCGCCTGTCGAAGTACAGCAGCAATCCGGACACCTTCTCGACCTGGAAGGCCGAGGCGATCTGGTCGCCGATCAAGGACATCACCTTCCGCGGCTCGATCAACCGCGCCCAGCGCGCACCGACCGTCGTCGAGCAGTTCCAGGGCAGCAACGTCAGCTACGGCCGCATCGATATTGCGTTCAACGACATCTGCGCACCAACTTCCGCGAGCGTAACGATCAATCCGGTAACCGGGCAGCCCGTCACCATCCCTGGAGCCCCGGCCGCGTCGCTTGAGGCATGCCGAGCAACCGGGTTGGCCGACAATCTTTATGGTAGCGCGACGCTCCTATGCCCGGCGGAAGGCTGCACCTATCGTGCAGGTGGATTTACTGTCGATCCGGAGACGGCCTACACTAAGACCTTTGGCGTCGTTCTGAAGCCACGCTTCCTGCCGGGGTTGGTCGTTTCGGCGGATCGCTTCCTGATCGATCTCAACCAGTCGATCGGCTACAATAACTATCAGTATTTTGCTCAGGGCTGCGCCGAGACCGCTGACCCGTTCTATTGCAGCATGTTCGTACGCAACGCTGACGGCACGCTCTTCAGCAGCCCGACGACCAACCCGACGACGGGCTATATCCGCCAGGGCACGACCAACTACTATAAGAGCAAGTCGCACGGCTGGGATTTCCAGGCGCAGTACGCACTTGGCCTGGGCGCTGCGGGTGGCCTCGACCTCGACTTCTCGGGCTCGCTGACCACCCTGGCCGGCGCGCAGGACGCGCCGTTCTTCGCCCAGCGCAACTGCGCGGGCTATTATGGCGGCGCTGGCTGCGGCCAGTTCATCGCCAAGTGGACGCACAACCTGCGCGCCACCTACACCACGGCTGACAACTTCTTCAGCCTCTCGGCGAATTGGCGTCACCTTGGCCCGCTGACCCGCACGTCGAATTCGGGCGAGGAAAGCCTCGGCGCGTCTGCCGATACGGTCCGTACGACCTTCTACCGCATCGACGCCTATGACTACTTCGATCTGGCCGCGAGCTTCCGCGTCCAGAAGGGGTTCTCGTTCCGCATCTCTGCGAACAACATCCTCGACAAGACCCCGCCGATCATGCCGAATTCGTACGATATCGGCCTGTCGCGCGCGAACACGATCTCGGCCCGCTACAACTCGCTCGGCCGTCAGATCGCCGTCGGGGCGACGCTCAACTTCTAAAACCTGTCCGCACCCCATGCGGCAATTCCTGGCCCGCCTTCTTCGGAAGGTGGGCCTTTTTTGCGCCAGGATTACTCGACGGGAACGCCGCGCGACGCAGTGATCACGTCCACTGCAATGCGCTGGAAATCGAGATCGGGATAGGCAGCCTTTACCGGTCCTTCCAG
Organism: Sphingomonas sp. MMS12-HWE2-04; assembly: GCF_044881185.1. Lineage (GTDB taxonomy): Bacteria > Pseudomonadota > Alphaproteobacteria > Sphingomonadales > Sphingomonadaceae > Sphingomonas. Next base: position 1,147,719 of record NZ_CP173254.1, read on the forward strand.
AGTGACGAGGACCGCGATCATCCAGATGAAATCCGCGGTTCCGACGATGCCGTGGCTTCGCATCACATCGAACAATTGCACGACGAAGCTAACGGCGCTGAACTGCCCGGCCTTGAGGCCGGAGGAGCGGCGGACAACATCCGCAATTTCGCGACGGAATTGCGCCCTGTCGATGCCGGGCGGGATGGTTGTCGCCTTGGCCAGCAAGGTATCGGCGGCGCGTTTGCCCCGGTTCAGGGCGATGCACAGGAAGAAGTCGGCAAGGTCTTCGCGTTCGTCTTCCGTGATTTCCTTCACGATCCCCAAATCGAGAAAGAGCGCGTTTCCTCTGGCATCGAAAAAGACGTTCCCAGGATGCACGTCGCAGTGGAAGAGGCCGTGGACGAAGATCATCTCGTACACGCAGCGGACGAGATTTTGGTACGCACCGATCCCGAAGCGAGGCGTGACTGAGTCGATTTCGAAGCGCTCCTCCTCGAACGCCATGAACAGCATGTCCTCGCTGGAGAGGGCGGGGATCACCCGCGCGATGCGGCAGTTCGATCGGGCGAATTTATCGCCGAAACGGGCGATATAGGCGGCTTCCAGAGAGAAATCGGATTGACGTTCGATCGTCTCGGAAAACGATCGGGCCATTGCGGGCAGGGGAAGGTGCGCAAGGGCGGGGAACCGCCGCAGCAAGTTGGCCGCGTGTCCCAGGAGCGCGAAGTCCCGGGCAAGCGTTCGTATGATTCCGGGCCGACGCAGCTTCAGCGCGAGCGGAAAATCCAGACCGGCGGCGGTTATCTTGTAAACGAACGCGATCGACCCGCTGGCGATCGGCTGGATGCTGAGGTGTTGTACATCCACGCCACGAAATTGGAGGTGGTCGGCAATTCGACGATGGACGTTGGGGGGCTCCCTGCCGCCGACTTGCTGGGTCACGGTGGCGAGAATTGCGGCAGCATCCTCCGACACGACATCGCGTCGCGTCGACAGAATCTGGAGAATCTTCGCCCACGCGCCGCCTGCGCGCCGAGCGAAGAGGACCAGTTCTTCGGCGGCGATCACTTTGGAAGGTTTGCGATATGCTTGGCGCGCGTTTGCCGCGTTACGCGCGGCAAAGGCAAGGAGCCCCGTGACCGTCCAGAAGATCAGGGCGCAGCCTCTTCGCGCCGTGCCCAGCGCGTTGCCGAGGGCACGGAACGAGGAGGCGAAGACCTGACTAGCGTTGCTCGCGATTGGCATCGAGCTTCGTCAGCCCGAAATCCTTTCGCCCATAGGTGCCGATCCGTTCCGAATCGACGAGCTCGGCCTGGGCCTTGGCGCATTTCGCGATGGTCGGCCCGTCAAAGGTGAGCGGGACCAGCGCAGAGAATTGCCCGCGGCTCGACGCGGTGATGACGACTTCGTCCTCGTAGAAGAAGGGCTGCGCCCGAAAGCCGGCGACCGCCTGCTCGGTGGGCGCCCGGCGCGTCCAGCGGCCGCCCGAGCTTCCGATGTTCATCGGAAAACCGGGCACCTTCTGGCTGCCGCTGTCGATGAAGATCGACGGCCCGCCGCCCAGCGGGCGCAATTCGAACATCGGCCAGAACTCGGTCTTGCTTTCGAAGGTGCCGCCGCCTTCGTCGTGCGGCGTATATACGGTTTCTCCCGTCGAATCCCTGGTGGGCGAAAGCGTCACATAGAGATCGTACCATCCGGCGATCGCGCTATCGCCTTCGATCCGGACGGGCGCGGCGCTGACGTTTGCGAAGGCGACGATCCGCGTCCGGACGGGCTTGCCCGGCGTGGCATCGTCGAGGCGCTCCATGATCGTGTCCGCATTGCCGACCGGTGGGATCAACGGCGCGCCGATCAAGGTAACGAATTCGCTGAATAGATTCGCACCTTTTCCTAAAAGATCGGGAGTAAGCTCTACATATTGCTCAGATCTTATAGTTGCGAGATAATCCTGACCCCGCTCGATAACAGCTTCCTTCATGACAAAATCTCCGTCTGAACGCGATTTGACATGAGATTTGTCTTATTTCATATCCCGATGATCGACTTATCCCAGATTGCCAATCTCACGCTGATGCCGAAGTCCAGCTAAGCGCTACCCATGGTCCTCGGCCAACGGCAGCAGGATCAGCGTGATCCGGTCGTGCCCGACGGCGATGTCGAGCGTCTCCCCGGCCGCCACGTCGATCACTTCGGGAAAGCTGTGCAGCACCTGGAGCCAGCCGCCATCGGCATAGTGATCGGGGTGATTGTCGAACGACACGCCTTCCCACAGATCGATGTGCATCCACTGGACGATGCCGATGGCGGGCCCGCTCGCGGTAACCGGAATGCGCAGCCGGGAGAGCACGGCGTCGTGCTTCTTTTGCTGCAGGTCGAGGCGTACTAGTTCCACATCGTCCGACAGCCGCTTCCAGCCAGTCATCGTGCCGTGGATCGGCAAGCGTTGCGGCGCGAAGGCGGTGAAGGCGGAAAGGTCAAAGCCCGAAACCTGACCGACAAATGTGTAGTCGGCTAAGTTCTCGCTCGTCACCAGGCATCCCATCGCGCTTGCCGCGCGCGGTATCACCACGGCGTTCGCCGCTAGCAGGCGGCGATGGGCGTCCTCGAATGTGTCGAGCACTTTCTCGGTCAGCAGATCGCTCGAGAGGATTTCGGATATGAGGACTTCGGCCGGAGCATCGAGCTCCGCGCCGATCGCGAGCTCGGTCGAAGGCTTGGCGTGGACGATGATGCGATCGGCATACCCGTTCTGGGCGACGATCTGCTGCGCCATCTCTGCGATCATCGGCTCCATCTCGCATGCCACCACTTTCTGTGCCCCGGCTCGCGCCGCCATTAACGACAGCAGGCCGCTGCCGGCGCCGATATCGAGCACAAGCGCCTGGGGACCTGCGAGGCCGACCGCAGCCTTGATCGCTGCCTCGAACGCATCGTTGCGCGGCGCGTCGTTCATCATCGGGATGTGCCAGAAGGGCACCGACCGCGAGCCGAGCCGTCGTACTTGGTGGCGCAGGTGGAGGTTGTCGGGCTGCAGGGCGAGCGCGCGGCGAAAATGCCGGATCGCCTCGAGGCTTCGTCCTGCATCGGCCAGGACCACCGCGAAATTGCCGATCGCGATCGGATTGTCAGGATCAATGGCGCAGGCACTTTGGAGCGCGGCGATCGCTTCGGGCGTGCGGCCGAGCCAGTGCAGCGTCAGCCCCTTTTCATGCAGCGCCACGGCATGATCGGGCTCAATCGCGAGAAGCGCATCCCAGGCGGCGAGCGCGTCCTCGGCACGCGAGAGGTGCCCGAGCAGGCCCGCGAGCAACGGCAGGACTTCGGTGGTGCGGTAGCCGCGCGCCAACACTTGCCGATAGCCCGCTTCCGCGGCCTCGAGATCGCCCTGTTCGTGCAGCGCCATCGCTTCGGCGAGCGCTGCGCGTGCCTCGATAATGCGGTCACGGGAAGCCTGGTCGGTCACGTTATTGTCCTTACGATATCGATGTCGAGGCGCGTTTTGCTCGATATGCCAGTCGCGGGCGACCGCGATAGCCTCCCTGTCACTTGCCGCTGTGGAACGCACCCGCCGTCACGCTTCCCGCCAGGCATGATCTTTGTGAACTCCAGTCGAAGAATGTCCCGAGCAACTCGGCAAAAGCGCCGCCGGCCGGCAATGCCGCGCGTGCTGCCAAGCCATCCTTGTAGATCGCTCGCACCTGCAGCATAGTTTGCTCCGCACTCGGAGGGCTCTATTTGCGCATTGCGATCATCGACGAAAGCGGATTGCGGGCAACCATTCTCGAGGAAGGGCTGCGCGAAGCTGGATTCGACGATATTGAGGTGGTGCTGGCGCAAGGCGCGTTTGTCGCGCGGCTAGAACGAATGGCGCCGGACGTGGTGCTGATCAATCTCGGCAACCCGAGCCGAGATTCGCTTGAGGAGATGCTTGCCATCAGCCGCGCGCTGGCGCGGCCGATTGCGATGTTCGTCGACCAATCGGATGATGACATGATCGGCGCGGCGATCGACGCCGGAATTTCGGCCTATGTCGTCGATGGGCTGCGCAAGGAGCGGGTGAAGCCGATCCTCGATCTGGCGATCCGGCGCTTTCATGCCTTTTCCAAGCTGCAAGCCGATCTGGATGATGCCCGCAGCGAACTGGCCGAGCGCAAGACGATCGACCGCGCCAAGGCGATCCTGATGCAAAGCCGCAAGCTGGGCGAGGCCGAAGCCTATGCCCTGCTGCGGACCACCGCAATGAACCAGGGCCGCAAGATCGCCGAGGTTGCCGACGCGCTGATCACCGCCGCCGGACTGCTGGGAGGCAAGGAATGACGCCGCTTTCGATTGCCTTCCTGCCGCTGACCGATAGCGCCCCCATCGTGGTCGCCGCAGAGCTGGGCTTTGCCGAGGCCGAGGGGCTGGCGCTCACCCTGGTGCGCGACACGAGCTGGGCGACGGTGCGCGACAGGCTCGTTTACGGCCAGGTCCAGGCCGCGCACCTGCTGGCACCGCTGGCAGTGGCAGTAACGCTCGGCCTGAGCCAGACGCCGTGCGCGATCGCCGCCCCGTTCAAGCTCAACGACAATGGCAATGCGTTGACGCTGTCGGCAGAATTCGCGGCGGCGCTGGACCCGGATCCGCGCAATCGGGTCGACGACCCCGAAGCCACCGCGCACGATTTCGCGGCGGCGATCGGGTTGCACCATCGCAAGCCGATCATCGGCATCGTCCATCGCTTCTCCAGCCATGCGCTGATGCTGCGCTACTGGCTCGGCTATGCCGGGGTGAACCCCGACCGCGACGTGACGCTGCGCGTGCTGCCGCCATCGCTGATGACCGAGGCGCTGCGCGCCGGCGAGATCGACGGCTTCATCGCCGGCGAACCGTGGAGCAGCGTCGCGGTTAACGAGGGGCTGGGCGAGATCGCCGCCGCTGGCGCGACGATCTGGAAACGCGGCGTCGAGAAGGTCCTGGCGACGCGTGCGGACTGGGCGCAGGCCAATCCCGACGCGCTCGATCGACTGGTGCGTGCGCTCGCCAAGGCCGCTTCCTGGTGCGACGATCCCGCCAATCGCGATGCGCTGGCGACATTGCTGGCACGGGCTGAATTCGTCGGCCGGCCCGCGCCGCTAATCGCCCAGGCGCTTGCCGGCCGAATGCCGCTGCAAAAGGGTTCGGAGCCCGTCGAAATCCCCGATTTCATGGTGTTTAACCGCGGCGCAGCAAACTTCCCTTGGCGAAGTCAGGCACTGTGGATCTACTCACAGTTCGTCCGCTGGGGGATGGTCGCGGCAAGCCCCGACTCGGAGCGCGCGGCAGCTGGCGTGTTCCGTTCCGACTTGTATCGCAGGGCACTCGCCGGCGCCGGAACGCCGATGCCGGGGGCGAGCATGAAGGTCGAGGGGGCGCTGAGCGAGCCGCTCCGTGCGGGTAGCCATAGCGGCAGCTTAACCCTTGCACCGGACCGGTTTTTTGATGGCAAGACCTTTGATCCCGAGGCGATTTCGGTTTATCTCAAGAGCCTCGAAACCCCGATTTCTCGCTAAACAATTTTGCACTTGCGAAGCGACCGCGATCCGCGCAGCCTATAAGCGTCGCCCAGGGGACGGGTGGCGTCAGCGAGATGTTTTGCCGATGAAGGCAGGGCATTTCATCAGACGACAGCAAAGCCGCTGTCCGATCACCGCTTCCAGGCGGCGGGTCGGAGGCGGCTTTTTCGTGCCTGCGCGGCACCGGGGAGAGCGACCATGAAGATTGCGGAAGTGATGCGGGAGGGCTTTGCTTATGCCGGCGGCGGCGCGGACGTCGATCCGAGGCCGGCTCGGGCGATGAACTCAACGTTCTGGAGCAGCGGACATTCGCCGACGTTGCTCGCGGCATTTCTCTATTTCGATCTGGCTTTCATGGTCTGGGTCCTGCTCGGGCCGCTCGCGCCCGAAATCGCCAAGGATCTGCAGCTGATCCCGGCACAGAAAGGGCTGATGGTCGCCACCCCAACTCTTGCGGGCGCCGTCCTTCGGCTCGTGGTCGGCCTTCTCGTCGACCGCATAGGACCGAAGCGCACCGGAGCGATCACCCAGATCATCGTCATCGCAGGGCTGTTCTCTGCTTGGGCACTCGGCGTCCATAGCTTCACCGGCACGCTTGTGCTCGGCTGCATCCTCGGTTTTGCCGGCGCCAGCTTCGCAGTGGCGCTGCCGCTCGCCAGCCGGTGGTATCCGCCGCAGCATCAGGGCAAGGCGATGGGGCTTGCCGGGATGGGCAATTCGGGCACCGTGCTCGCCGCATTTTTTGCCCCGGTGCTCGCCAAGATGTTTGGCTGGAACGCGGTGCTGGGGCTCGCCTGCATCCCGCTCGCGATCGTGTTCGTCGTTTATATGCTGATCGCCAGGGACGCGCCAAACGCGCCGGCGCCAAAGCGGCTGGTCGAATATATCCACTTGCTCAAGACCGCCGATGCCTGGTGGCTGATGGGCTTCTATTCGGTCACCTTCGGCGGGTTCGTCGGGCTTGCGGCCTCGCTGCCGATCTACTTCACCGATCGCTTCGGGCTGTCTCCGGTCGCGGCGGGCTATTGCACCGCGGCGTGCGTGTTCGCCGGCTCGCTGGTGCGGCCGCTGGGGGGGCGCTGGCGGACCGGATCGGCGGCGTGAAGGCATTGTCGATCGTCTATGTTGTCGCTGCCCTGGCGCTCGCTGCTGTCAGCGTCGTCACGACGGTGGGCGCGGCGCTTGCCGCGTTCGTGATTGCGATGCTGGCGCTCGGGACCGGCAACGGCTCGGTGTTCCAGCTCGTCCCGCAGCGCTTCCAGGCGGAGATCGGCGTAATGACCGGGCTGGTCGGCATGGCCGGAGGCATCGGCGGCTTCTATCTTGCTTCGTCGCTGGGCTTTGCCAAGCAACTCACCGGCAGCTTCAGCGCGGGGTTCCTGATCTTCGCCGGGCTGGCCGTGGTCGCGCTCGCCGGCCTGAGCTTCGTCAAGGGGCACTGGCGGAAAAACTGGAACGCGGCGGGCACCGTCCGTATCTGATGTTGGGGTGTTCCCGCGGGCACGGCCCGCGGGAAACGGACGGGGGCGAAATGATGGAACGCATTCTATGTACCGGGCTGGCGCTGCTGAGCGTGACGCCGGCAGCCGCGCAGGAAATCCGGGTCAAGCCGCTGGCCGAAGTGCGGCTGCGCGGTGAACATACCGAGCAAGACGGGCTGGCGCAGGGCTCAGAGGCCGTCACTGCGCGCGTGCGCGCGGGGGTTTCGGCAATCCGCGGCAGGATCGGCGCGCTGGTCGAAGCGGAGGGCACCGTGGCGATCGGCGACCATTATTATGACGGGCTCCACGGCGCGGCAACTCGGCCCCTGATCGCCGATCCCGAGACGATCGGCCTCTACCGCGCGCAGTTTCAATATCGCGACAAGCAGTTGGTGCTGACCGCCGGCCGGCAGCGAATCATGCTCGACGACGAGCGGTTCGTGGGAGGCTCGGCCTTTCGCCAGAACGGACAGGCGTTCGACGCGGTGCGCGCCGAATGGACTCCGAGTCCAAAGCTCAAGGCCGACATCACCTATGCCTGGAGCGTGCGGACGGTCTGGGGAGTCGATGGCCAGGGCGCGCGTCCGACGGCGATCTCCGGCGACAATGTTTTCGCCAACTTGGCATATGCCACGTCGATCGGCACGCTCACCGGCTTCGCCTATTTGATCGACCAGGACGAAGCGGCAGTGCAGGGTTTTCGACTGTCGAGCCAAAGCTATGGCGTGCGCTTCGCCGGCACCCGGCCGCTCGCGCCGCATGTGAAGCTCAGTTACGCCGCAAGCTTCGCGCGCCAGAGCGCATATCGGCGCAACCCCAATGACTATGCGGCGCGCTATTATCAGGCCGATGCCGCGCTCGACATCGCTCGCGTCCGCATCGGCGCGACCTATGAGGTGCTCGGCGCCTCGAACGGCGTCGCGTTGACCTCGTTTCAGATGCCGGTGGGCACCAGCTTCCGCTTCCAGGGCTGGGCGAGCAAGTTCGCACCCAATCCGCCAGACGGCGTCCGCGATCTGTTCGGTACGCTGGGCTACAATCAGCCGGCGGCCGGGCGGTTCAAGGCGCTGACCCTGCTGGCGCAATATCACCGCTTCGAGAGCGATCGGCTGAGTCGTCATTATGGCAATGAGATCGACTTGCTGGCGAGCGCCAAGCTGGGACGCTACACGCTTGCGGCGCGCTATGCCGACTATGGCGCGGATCGCTTCGCGACCGACACACGAAAGGCATGGTTGCAGCTCGATTGGGCATGGTAACGTGTTGCGGCGCAAAAAGAGCTTGAATCGCACGTCGCCAGACCGCATCATCCGACTCAGCGGGCAGTGCCGCCCGCGCAAGACATAGCCGCGGCTTCCAGGGACGGGAGACGGCGGTGCATCGGGCGGTTCCACCGTCCAGGGTGATTGGCAAAGCCGCCATGCGGGCGCCTTCTTCGGAAGGTGTCCCGCATGGCGGCTTTTTTGCGTTTCGGAGCAGGCGAGATGGAGCTTTCGGGGAACGACTGGAGTGGCGAAGCGGGTGGATGGCCAGAGGGCCCGCCGCGGCGGGAAAATCCGCCAGAACATCTGGTGGTGATCGGCAACGGCATGGCTGGGTGCCGCGCGGTCGAGGAATTGCTGGAACGCGATCCCGCGCGGTACCGCATCACCATCTTCGGCGCCGAACCCCATGTGAACTATAATCGGATCATGCTCTCGCCGGTGCTGGCGGGCGAGAAGGCGTTCGAGGACATCATCCTCAACGGCCAGGACTGGTATCGCGACAATGCGATCGAACTGATCAAGAGCGATCCGGTGATTTCGATCGATCGGCGGGCGAAGCGGATCCTGTCCGCTTCGGGCCGCTCGGTCGACTATGACCGGCTGCTGATCGCCACCGGCTCGGATCCGTTCATCATTCCGGTGCCCGGCCACAAGCTCGACGGCGTGATCAGCTTCCGCGACATGGCCGATGTCGATCGTATGCTCGCCGCCGCGGATGCGGGCGGTGACGCCGTGGTGATCGGTGGCGGGCTGCTCGGGCTCGAGGCCGCGCACGGCCTGACGCTGCGCGGCATGAAGGTCACCGTGCTCCACATCATGCCGACATTGATGGAGCGCCAGCTGGACGAGGCCGCCGGCTGGCTTCTCAAGACCGCGCTCGAAGCGCGCGGCCAGACGATCCTGACCGGCGCCGACACCGCCGAGATCGTCGGCGACACGCACGTCAAGGGCGTGCGGCTCAAGGATGGCACGCTGATCCCGGCGAGCCTGGTGGTGATGGCGGTCGGCATTCGCCCCAACGTAAAGCTCGCCCGCGATTCCGGGCTGGCGGTCGGGCGCGGAATCCAGGTGGACGATCATATGGTCACCTCGGACCCTGCGGTGCTCGCAGTCGGCGAATGCGTCGAGCATGACGGCAATGTTTATGGCCTGGTCGCACCACTGTTCGACATGTGCCGCGCGCTCGCCGACGGGCTGGTGGAAAAGCCGAGCGGCTATCGCGGATCGGTTACCTCGACCAAGCTCAAGGTTGCGGGCCTCGACGTGTTCTCGGCGGGCGATTTCTCGGGTGGCGATGGCGCCGAGGACATCGTCCTGCGCGACGCTGCGCGGGGGGTCTACAAGCGGGTCGTGGTCAAGGACGACCGCATCGTCGGCGCCGTGCTCTATGGCGACACCGCCGATGGCGGCTGGTATTTCGATCTGCTCAAGCGGCAGGAAGATATTTCCCAACTCCGCGATCTGCTGATCTTCGGCCAGGCCTTCGCCTCGGGAGGGGGCAGGCGGACCCTAAGGCGGCCGTTGCGGCGCTCCCGGACACCGCCGAGGTCTGTGGCTGCAACGGCGTTTCCAAGGGGCAGGTGGTATCGTGCATCGTCAGGGGCCACAAGTCGCTCGATGCAGTGCGCGCCGGCTGCAAGGCATCGGCGTCGTGCGGCTCGTGCACCGGATTGGTGGAGACGCTGCTGGCGCTGACGCTCGGCGACGATGTCGAGGCAGCGGCCAGGACGATGTGCAAATGCACCAGCTTCGGCCATGATGATGTCCGCCGCGAGATCGTCGCCCAAAGCATGCGCTCGATCCCCGAGGTGATGCAGCGTCTTCACTGGTCCAGCCCCGACGGTTGCTCGTCCTGCCGCCCTGCGCTCAATTATTACCTGCTGTGTGCGTTGCCCGGCGACTATGTCGATGACCAGCAGAGCCGCTTCGTCAACGAACGGATGCACGCCAACATTCAGAAGGACGGCACTTATTCGGTGGTGCCGCGGATGTGGGGCGGAATCACCAGTCCGCGCGAGCTGCGCGCGATCGCCGATGTCGTGGAGAAGTTCAACGCGCCGATGGTCAAGGTCACCGGCGGCCAGCGGCTCGACATCTTCGGGATCAAGAAAGAGGATCTGCCTGCGGTCTGGGCCGATCTCAACGCTGCCGGCATGGTCTCGGGCCATGCTTACGGCAAGTCGCTGCGCACGGTGAAGACCTGTGTCGGCTCCGAATGGTGCCGCTTCGGCACGCAGGATTCGACTGGGCTCGGCGTCAAGATCGAGCGGATGACCTGGGGCAGCTGGATGCCGCACAAGTTCAAGATCGCGGTCTCCGGCTGCCCGCGCAATTGCGCCGAGGCAACGATCAAGGATTTCGGCGTGGTCTGCGTCGACAGCGGCTACGAGCTGTCGGTCGGCGGCAATGGCGGGATCAAGGTCCGCGCAACCGATTTCCTGTGCAAGGTCGCGACCGAGGCCGAGGCGATGCACTATTGCGCCGCCTTCGTGCAGCTTTACCGCGAGGAAGCGCGGTACCTCGAGCGGACCGCACCGTGGATCGAGCGGGTCGGCGTCGAGTATATCCGCGAGCGGATCGCCGAGGATGAAGGGGGCCGCGACGCGTTGGCCGCGCGGTTCCGCTTCTCGCAAAGCTTTAGCCAAGAAGACCCCTGGGCCGAGCGCGTCGCCGACGATGCGCGCCAGCACGCGCATCTCGCCGAATTCCGACCCGAAGGAGCCTTTGCATGACCCCGGATTGGCTCGACATCGGCTGGCTCGACCAGATCCCGGTCCGCGGTTCGCGCACCGTGCCGGTCGTTGGAGGCGAGGAGATCGCGGTGTTCCGCACCGGCGACAATCAGGTGTTCGCCTTGGCCAATCGGTGCCCGCACAAGGGCGGGCCGCTGAGCCAGGGCATCGTGCACGGGCATAGTGTGGCGTGCCCGCTGCACAATTGGAACATCGCGCTGGCGACAGGGAGTGCGCAGGGGGAAGACAAGGGCTGTACCCCGGTGGTGCCGGTGAAAGTGGTCAGCGGGCGGGTGCTAATTTGCCGGGCTAGTGCGCTACGGGTGGCGGCGTGAGCAACGCCACGTCTTCTCCCTCTCTCCGCTTGCGGGGAGAGGGCCGGGGAGAGGGGCCTGTCGGTAGCGTATCGCGCATGCCCCTCTCCCGGCCTCGCTACGCTCGGCTACCCTCTCCCTTTGAGGCGAGCGGGAAATGATCCGCACCACCTGCGCATATTGCGGGGTTGGGTGCGGGATCGCGGCGACCGTCACCGGCGCGCGCACGGTCGAGATCAAGGGCGACCCCGAGCATCCCGCCAACCATGGCAAGCTCTGCTCCAAGGGCACCCATCTCGGGGAAACCACCAGCCTCGAAGGTCGCCTGCTGCACCCCGTGATCAACGGCAAGCGTGCCAGCTGGGACAAGGCGCTCGACCTCGTGGCCAAACGCTTCCGCGACACGATCGCCGAGCATGGGCCGAACAGCGTAGCTTTCTATGTCTCGGGCCAGCTCCTGACCGAAGACTATTACGTCGCCAACAAGCTGATGAAGGGGTTCATCGGCTCGGCCAATATCGACACCAATTCGCGACTTTGCATGTCGAGCGCGGTGGCAGGGCATATGCGCGCGTTCGGCGAGGATGTCGTTCCGGCCAGCTATGACGATCTCGACGCCGCCGATCTGATCGTGCTGGTCGGGTCCAACACGGCCTGGTGCCACCCGGTGGCCTATCAAAGAATCCTCGCCGCCCGCGCCGCGCGCGGCACCAGGATCGTCGTGATTGATCCGCGCCGTACCGAAACCTGTGAAGACGCCGACCTGCACCTGGCGATCCGGCCGGGCAGTGATGTGGCGCTGTTCAACGGCCTGCTCGCGCATTGTCGCGATGCCGGCATCGTAGATTCTGCTTACCTGTCCCGAAACGTCGACGTCCCAGACGGCTTTTGGGAGCAGGTTGGAGAGGGGGGCGACCTGTGGTCGGTGGCGCGGAGCTGCGATGTTCCGCCCGCCGACCTCAGGCGCTTCTACGAATTGTTCGCGGGTCATCCGCGCACGGTCACTCTGTTCAGCCAGGGTATCAACCAGTCGCTGCGCGGCACCGATCAGGTCAACGCGATCACCAACCTCCATCTCGCCACCGGCCGGATCGGCAAGCCCGGCGCGGCGCCCTTCTCGATCACCGGCCAGCCCAATGCGATGGGCGGGCGTGAAGTCGGAGGGCTCGCGACGACGCTTGCGGCGCACATGGACTTCGCGCCGGACAATGTCGCCCGCGTGGCGCGCTTCTGGGGCGCTACGAATGTCGCGGCAAAGCCGGGCCTGAAGGCCGTAGATCTGTTCCGCAGCATCGGCGAAGGCCGGATCAAGGCCTTGTGGGTAATGGCGACCAATCCCGCCGTCTCGATGCCGGACGCGGGGGCAGTTCGCCAGGCGCTGGGCAAGTGCCCGTTCGTCGTCGTCTCCGACTGCGTTGCCGACACGGACACCAGCCGCTTGGCGCATGTGAAGCTGCCCGCGGCCGGCTGGGGCGAGAAGGACGGAACCGTTACCAACTCGGAGCGGGTGATCAGCCGTCAGCGTCGCCTGTTCGGCCTGCCCGGAGAGGCCAGATCCGACTGGTGGATCATCAAGGAAGTCGGCCGCCGCATGAAGTGGGTCGGCGAATTCGCCTATAGCAGACCCGCCGATATCTATCGCGAACATGCCCGCCTCTCGACGTATCAGAACAATGGCGCGCGCCTGTTCGACATTGGCGGGCACGCGGCGATTTCGAACGCCGACTATGACGAAATGGCGCCTTGGCGCTGGGGCGGCGCTGCCTTTGCCGACGGCCATTTCCCCACGGCCACCGGGCGGGCGCGGCTGGTGCCCGTGACGCAAATGCCGCTGCCGGCACCTCTCGCCAACTGGCCGCTTACCGTCAACACCGGACGCTATCGCGACCAGTGGCACACGATGACCCGCACCGGCCTCTCGCCGAAGCTGGGCAGCCATCGCCGCGAGCCAATGGTCGAGATCCATCCCGCAGACGCCGCGACGCTGGGTATTGCGGAGGGGGATCTGGCGCGGGTATCGACGCCGCAGGGGGGCAGCATCTTCCGCGCGGCGCTCAACGACGGTCAACGCCGTGGCGAAGTCTTCGTGCCGATCCACTGGACCGATCGCCAGTCGAGCGGCGGCCGCACCGGCCTGTTGCCGCGATCGTTGGCGGATCCCCATTCGGGTCAGCCCGGCTTCAAGTCGACCCCGGCGATGCTCGAACGGATCGCGGTCGAATGGCGCGGCTTCCTGATCGCGCGCGATGAGCCCAGTGCGATCGATGCGCTTTGGGCCACCCGGGTCCGGGTAGCGCAAGGCTGGCTTGTCGAGCTCGCCGGCGACGGCGACGTCACGCGGCTGATCCGCGCGCTGCTTCCCAAGGGCGAGCGCATCGAAAGCATCGACACCGCGCGCGGCCAGGCGCGGCACGCGGTCATCGACGATGGGCGCCTGGTCGCTGCGCTCTATTTTTCGCGGACCGGCAGCCTGCCGTCGCGCGACTGGCTGATCGCCCAACTCTCAGACGGGGCAACGCCGATGCCGGTCGAATTGCTGGCGGGCCGATCAGCGACTCCAACGCCCGATCGCGGTCCGATCGTCTGTGTCTGTTTCGATGTGGGGATGAAGACGATCCTCGCCGCGATCACCGAACAAAAGCTCGCGAGCGTCGAAGCGGTCGGCTGCGCGCTCGCAGCGGGCACCAATTGCGGCTCGTGCCGCCCCGCCATCCAGCGGCTTATTGGACAGTCAAAGGAGGCCGTGAATGGCTGAAGTAATAGCGCCGGGCGAAGTCTGGCTGGTCGGCGCCGGGCCTGGCGACCCCGATCTGCTGACTCGCAAGGCCGAGCGGCTGTTGGGCGAGGCCAGCATCGTCTTCTATGACGCGCTGGTCGGTCCCGGTGTGCTGGATCTGATCCCGTCGCACGCCCGCCGCGTCGCCGTTGGCAAACGCTCCGGGCGGCATTCCCAAGATCAGGCCAGCATCAACGCCCTGCTCATCTCGGCAGCGCGTGCCGGCGAGCGCGTGGTGCGCCTGAAGGGCGGCGACCCATGCATTTTCGCGCGCGCGATGGAAGAAGTCGCGGCGTTGGCCGCGGCGGGGTTCGCGACGCGCATTTGCCCCGGCGTCACTGCCGGCAGTGCCGCTGCCGCTTCCGCGGCCATATCGCTGTCGCTGCGCGGGCTTGCCCGGCGCGTTCAGTTCGTCACTGCGCATGCTCAGGCGGATGCGCCGCTGGAGATGGATTGGGCTGCGCTGGTCGGCCCGGGCTGCACGACCGTCTTTTATATGGGCCGCGCAGCAGCAGGCGAGATCAGCCGGGAGTTGATCGGGGCCGGTCTCGATCCCAAGACCCCAGTGCTGCTTGCCTGTGACGTGAGCCTTGCCGACGAGCAATTGGTGCAAACCCGCCTGGACCTGTTGCCGCTCGCCGCCCAATCGACGGCGCCGGGAAAGCCGATGGTAATTGTGGTCGGCGAAGCGGTGGCCAGCCGTCGCCACGCGCCGATCGCCGCTCTGCTTGAGGGCGAAGCGCAGGGTGCTTGTTAAGGCGATACCGCGGCTGGGATACCGGCGCCGGAGCGGGTTGTTCCATGTTGCAGGAGCCTGGGCCTTCGCCGTACGATCGGCGTCCCGTTCGTACCACCGGGCAGTCAAGTAAGACCCAATTTTGCTGGATCTTCTTAGGCATCAGTCACTTCCGCTGGAAGCGGCGAGCCGAAATGAACACGTGGCGAAGCTGTTTCGCTTTCCGTCGTCGGAGACGCGCCTTCTAGCGGAGCTTGATCGGGCAGGGCGGGAGCCGGTGGTCCGCCTTTGCGCATGATGCGCCGCGCGGCTTCGAACGCGTAGGCAAACCTCGGACCGCGCTTTGTTGGAGGCCGATCTTTGAACAGGAGGTCGGGACGGCAAGACCCCGCCGATTAGTGGTTCGCGATCGGCGGGCGCGGACCAGGTCCGTGACGTCACCATCGCTCACCTCCATCCTCCCGCATTAAAGGTGTCGCGATGACCCGCTGAACCCGCCGGGCGTCAGCCGCCATTCGGGCGGCGTGCGTTCCTGGCAGTTAAGCGCGCCAATTTCGGACAACGGCGACCTTCGCAGACGCCTGAAACCAGTCGTTGCGCGATGCCGATCAATCGGACTCCATTTCAGACATCCCATGCCGCCTCCCCGATGCGGCCTCGCGCGGTAGCCATCTGGAGAGTCAGCCACCCGAGCGGTGCAATCTGGTGAGAAATTCAGAAACTCAATTTAAACGTCGCGCGCGCGCCATGTTCGCGGGCATTGCCGCCCAGCACGCCGGTGTAACCGATGCGCAGGCTCAGCGTGTCGCTAAGGTCTGCGCTGAGGTTGAGGTTCGCCGCCGCGGCGAACCGGTCGATCTCCGCCGAATGCATGTTGAACGCCTGATCCGGCGCCGCCGTCAGCGCGATGAGCGGGTTTGCGATGCGGTCGCCAAAGGCAGTGCGCAGGCCGATATTGCCGCCCAGAAGGATACCGCCCTTGTCGCCGCCGACCAGCGGAACTTCGCCGCGCACGCCCAGTTCGGCGATGCCGAGCACGTTCTTCTGGCGGTGGACCATCAGCGCCACGGGGTCCGGTTTCTCGGCGAAGCGGCCGAAGCTGACCCGGCTGACGCTGCCGGCCAGATAGGGCTCGACGAACCCATGTGCACCAGCCTCGATCCGATAGCTGAGCTCGGCGAAGGTCTGGAGCATCACGCCGCTCGTCTTGCCGCGCTCGCTGGTGTCGAACCCCGGCACTGCGATCGTGCGCCGTGCCTTCAGGTCGAGCACCGACAGCGTCGCGCCGGTGCGGATGCGCAGGCCGCCGAGTGCCGCGCCGGCATAGAAGCCGCCGCCCGTCCGGTCGATCGTCGCGCGGCTGCCGCGGGCGGAGGCGGGCACGGTGATGCGGGTATATTGCCCCAGCACGCCGGCGCGCCACGACCCTTCCTCGGTCGCATCGCCCGCATCGATGCCCATCAGGAAGCCGGTGCGGTTCACGTCATAGCCGGCGACGTTTCCGTCCGCGTCGACGCTCCCCCAACTGCCGATCGCCTGGCCCCAGCTGCCATTACCGACAAGGCCAAGATCGGCAGCTTCGGCGAGCCGCCCGATCGCCGCTTCACGCACCACCCGCTCGTCTTCCAGCGCTGCACGCGTGGCATCGGCATAGATTTCGCCCGAGAGCTGATCGAGCGCCGCGGGGATCGCTGTCGGCGCCAGGCTGTAGAGCGCGCTGAGCGGCGTCGGATCATAGCCGCCAGTGACGACGGCGGCGTCCAGTCGCGCAATCGTGCTTGTCTGGTTGTAGGTCAGCGGCACGCCGGTGCCGAGCACGGCGGAGAGCTGATTGGCCGCGAGCAGCAACTGCACCTCGTTCGCAGTGTAAATGATCTTCGGGCGATAGGCCAAGCCGAAGCTGGCAAGGTCGGTGGTAGCAAAGGTGCCGCTCAACCCGCCATCGGCGTGGAGGAGCACGAAGCTGCTGTTTATGCCGTAATTGCCACCCAGATTGATCACCTGCAGCGTGCCGGCCAGCTGGGCCGTGCCGGTGGCCTGGATCCGGTCCGCGCCGCCGGCCTGGACCTCGGAGAGGTAGAGCGAGCCGGTCATGAACTGGAAATTGCCCGCGACGTTGAAGGTGCCGACGCTGTTGCCCGGCGCGATCGTCGCACCGCTCTGCAGGACGACGCCGCCCGCCGTGCCGGTGCCGCTCAACGTCGCGCTGTTGCCCACCGTGATGACCGAGCGCGAAAGCAGGCCGTTGAGCGCGAGTCCGCCGGAGAGCAGATTGGTGGCGCCGGCGAAGGTCGCGCTGCTCCCGGTGACGTTCAGCGTGCCGGTTCCGGTCTTGTCGAACAGGCCCGTGCCGGAGAGGCTGCCGGCATAGGTCCCGGCGCCCGCCTGGGCGAACTCCAGCGCACCGTCGATCCGGATATCGCCCTGGAGCGACGCGGTGTCGCCGCGCAGGCGGCCGGTCGAGACCAGCGTGCCGCCGGAATAGCTGTTCGCGCCGGTCAGCGTGGTGGTGCCCGTGCCCGCCTGGACGAAGCCGCCGTTGCCGGAGATTGCATTGGCAAGCGTCACCGCATCGCTGCGGCTGATCGCGAGGATGCCATTGTTGGCGAGCGCGCCAGAGAGCGAGCCGGTGGTGCCGCCGTTGCCGATTTGTAATGTCCCGCCAGCGATCGTCGTGCCGCCGGTGTGCGTCGCTGCCCCGGTGAGCATCAGCGTGCCGGTGCCGTTCTTGGTCAGGCTGCCGGCGCCCGCGATCGTGCCGCCAAAGGACGAATTGCCATTGCTCGCGCCCACGCTGAGCGCGCCGTTGCCCAGGGTTACCGCACCCGAACCGCTAAGCGCGCCGAGCGACACGCCGAAGCCGGCGAGGTTGAAGCTGCCGCCGGTGCCCTGTTGCAGGGTCGTGACCGTCGCGGCACCGCTGAAGGTGACAGCGCCGTTATTGGCGAGGCCGGTGCCGACGGTGCCTGCAAGCAATGCTGTGCCGTTGTTGTTCAGCCCGCCGGCAAGCGCACCGGTGCTGGTGAGCGTGGCGTTGTTCTGGACCACGCCGGCCACGGTGCCGCTATTGGTGAAGGTCCCGTCGTTCTGCACCGCGCCGGTCACGGTGCCGGCATTAGCGAAGCTCGCCTGGTTGACTACGCTGCCGGCGATCGAGGCGCCGGCGAGCAGATTGAGCGCCCCTGCCGAGACCGTGGTAGTGCCGGTATAGCTGTTCCCCCCGCCCAGGCTGAGCGTGCCGGTGCCGGTCTTGGTCAGTCCACCAGTGCCGGAGATAGTAGCGTTGATCGTGGCGCCCAGGCCGGTGGAGACATCGACCACGGAGAAGCCGCCCGTCGTCGACAACCCGTCAGCCGCGGCCGCCGCCGTGATCGTATAGCCGCCTGTGGTGAAGCGCAGCTCCTGGAAAGCCTGTATTCCCTGCACGGTCACCGCGCCACCCGAGGCACCGCCGAACACCGCGACCTGGCTGCGCCAGCTGTCGTTGACGCCATAGCCGGTCGGTGCGGTCCAGTTGGTGCTGGTGCCGCTCCAGATGCCAGCGCCCCCATCGCCGCCCGTGGCGGTGGACCCGCCGGCCAGGTCGCTGCCATCCCAATATTGGATCGCCTGGGGGCTGCTGGAGAATAGGATGTTCACCTGGCCCGCGATGTTGGTGCGCAAGGTCGGCGTATAGCCTGCGGGCAGCGCGCCGAGGTTCAAACCGTTGTTTGTCAGCGATCCGCCATAGTTGAACAGCCGGTAATAGCCTTCACCGAAGCCGGCGAGTGCAGTCACGTTGAGCGTGCCGTCGAGCGTCAGATCCCCGCCGACATTGACCAGATCGTTGACGCCGCCGCCAACCACACCGGGCTGGCTCAGCTCATAGTTGAGGGTGGTGGCCGCCCCCAGCGTCAGGTTGCCGGCGATGTCGAGGGTGCCGGGGCTGTTGCCCGGATTGAGCGAGGCATTGCCGAAGCTGACATTGCCATGGAACGTGCCGCTGCCACCGAGCACGCCACCGTCGAGCGTCAGGTTGGCATTGTTTGCGACAACGTCACCGAAATCGCCGTTAAGCGCGAGCCGGCCGCTGCTGACGGTCACCGAGCCCGTGAAGTTCTGCGTTGCGCTATTCGAGGCCGACAGGGTCAACGTAGCGCCTGTGGAGACGTTCACGCCGATCTGGCCATTGCCCGAGATCACGCCAGCATAGGTATAGTTGCCGCCATTGGCGAAGTTGAGCGTCGAGCCTGTGGATTCGAGCGTCACGGCGCCGCTTCCCGGCGTTCCTTCTGCGATATTGAGCGTAGCACCGCTGCCGATCGCGGTCGCGCCATAGCTGTTGGCGCCGCCCAGCGTGAAACTCGCCGTGCCCGGGCCCGAAACCGCGAAGCGGACATCGCCGCCACTGATCGCGCCGTTCAGCACGGTGCTCGATCCGCCAACGCCTTCAAGCGTGGCAGCGTCACCGATAACCGTGATGGCATTCGCCAATGCCACCGTGCCGCCGTGGTTGCGCAGCGCGGTGCCGTCGGCAAGCTGCACCTGGCCGCTGCCCAGCGCGGAGTTGTTGTCGAAGCCCAGCGTACCGGCCTGGACCTGCGTGCCGCCGCCATAGCTGTTGGTGCCGGTCAGGCTGAGCAGGCCGCTCCCGGACTTGACGACGATTCCGGTATTGCCGGTGATCATGTTGCCGAAGCTGCGGTCGGCAATGCTGTCAAAGGCGAGCGTTGCGCTGTTCGAAATTGCGCCGCCGCCGAGCGTCGCGCCTTCGGCAAGTATCAGCGCGCCGCCGGTGATGACGGTGGTGCCGCCATAGGTGCTGGCACCGCCCAGCGTGAGCGTGCCCGCGCCGGTCTTGGTCAGCCCGCCGCTGCCCGATATCCCGCCGTTGAACGAGGCGTCGAGGGCGTTGTCCACGGTAAGCGTGGCGCCGCCCAACTGGATGTCGCCGCCGCCGTTAAGCCCGCCGATCGTCGTGTCGAAGCCGGCCAGGTCGAGCAGCGAGCCTGTCGCGCCCTGGTAATTGGTGATGCCGGTCACTGTGCCGGTAAGCGTGACGGTCGCGCCGCTCTGGAAGTTGCCCACTTCGCCATTGACCTGGTTCTCGATCAGCGCCGTGGAGAAGTTGCTGATCGAACCGTTGATGATGCCGGTGCTGATGAAGTTGGCAAAGGTCTGGACGTTGCCGTTGATTACGCCGGTACCGTAATTGGTCGCGGTGCCGCCCAGCGATGTCAGGGACCCTATCGCGCCGTAATTGCCGAGGACGCTGAAATTCTGGATGCCGCCTTCGATCACGCCGCTGACGTTGTTGGTCAGCGTGCTGAAGTTGTGGAGCGTGGAGTACGCGGTGATCGTGCCGCTATTCTCGATCGTCGAGAAATTCTGGATCAGATCCGCGCTCAGGCTGCCGGTGCCGCCGACCTGCAGCGTGCCGGCATTGACCTGGGCGAAGGAACTCGGGACGCCGCCGCCATTGCCCAGGGCGATGGAGCCGCTCACGGTCAGCGTGCCGCTGCCATTCTTGGTGAAGGCGGAGGTGCCGCCGTCGGCGCCCGTTATCGTGCCGCCGAAGATGGTAGAGCTGTTATTGTAGCCGGTGTCGAGCCGGCCGCTGCCGAGCGTCACGATGCCGGTGCCGGCAAGCGAGCCGATATGAGTTGAGAAACCGTTGAGGTCGAGCGTGGCGCCTGACGAGATGGTCAGGGCAGTCGGGTCGGCGAGCGCGTTGTCGATACCCAGCCGCAGCGTGCCCGCAGCGATATCCGTCGCGCCACTATAGGCGTTGCGCGCCGAGAGGATCAGCGTGCCGTTGCCGGTCTTGTCGATCCCTGCGCCGCCCTGGATCACCACGCCGATATCGGCGGTAATGCCGCTCGCGATGTCGACGATCGAAAAGCCACCGCTCGTATTCAGCCGTGCGCTGGAATTGATCGGGCGCAGCACATAGCCATCGGTCTCGAAGCGCAGTTCCTGGAAACTCTGCGTGCCCACCACGGTTACGGTGCCGCCGGCGTTTCCCGCGAACACACCGACCTGGCTCTCCCAGCTGTCGTTGATCGCGTAGCCGGTCGGGCTGGTCCAGTTGGTGCCGCTGCCGTTCCAGGTGCCCGCGCCGCCGGTAACGCCGACGGTCGAGCCCATGTCGGCGCCGTCCCAGTATTGCACGGCCTGCGCGCCGCCCAGGCGCAGGTTCACCTGCCCCCCGACATTGGTAAGCACCTGCGCCGACAGGCCGTCGGCGATCGAGCCGATGTCGAGACCGTTATCGGTCAGCGACCCGCCATAGTTGAGCAGGCGGTAATAGCCCGGGCCATAGCCGGCCCCCGACCCGACCGTGTTGAGCGTGCCGTCGAGCGTCAGATTGCCGCCGACCGTGACCAGGTCGTTGCTGGCACCGCCCACCGTGCCCGGCGCGCCGAGCTCGTAATTGAGGATCGTCCCGCTGCCGAGGCTCAGGTTTCCGGCGATGGCGAGCGTACCCGGGCTGTTGCCGGGATTGAGCGCGGCATTGCCGATGGTCACGCTGCCATGGAAGGTCCCGCTCCCGCCCAGCGTGCCGCCGTCGAGCGTCATCCTAGCGGTGTCAGCCAACACGTCGCCGAAGCTGCCGTTGACCACCAGCCTGCCGCTGATCACGTCCACAGCGCCGGTGAAATTGGCAGTCGCGCTGTTCGAGCTGGACAGCGTGACCGAACTGGCCGGATCGGATTCGACGCTGACGAGGCCGGCGCCGATGATCTGGCCAGCGTAGCTGTAATCGGTGGCGTTCTGGAAGACGAGCGAGGCCGGCGTGGTCGGGTCCGATGCGGCGGCGTCGAAGGTGACATTGCCGGTGCCCAGCGTGCCGTCATGAACGATCAACGCGACATTCGGGCCGATCAGCGTCTCGCCATAGCTGTTCGCGCCGTTGAGCCGGAAGATGCTGCCGGCGAAGGGCGCGGAGATGCTGGTGGTGAAGTGGACGGCGCCGCCGCTGATCGCGCCATTGAGGTTGGTGTTCTTGCCGCCGCCGTCGAAGGTGGCCGTGCCGCCCGGCGCGACCTGAATGGCGTTGTCGATAGCGAGCGTGCCGGAGCAGCCGCAACTCGCATTGAGCAGCGTGGTCCCGTTCGCCAGCTTGATCAGGCCGGTACCGGCGGCGAAGTCGCTTCCCAGGCCGAGCGTGCCCGCGGTGACGTTGATCCCGCCGGCGCCTTTGCCTTCCCCGTTGAGGTCTTCGAGCAGCAGCGTGCCCGATCCGGTCTTGGTCAGTTCGCCCTGGAGGTCGAGCGCGCCGATCACATCGAAGGTATAGCCGTCGGTATCGATCGTGCCGCCGCCGGACAGGATCGCGACGTCGCCGGCATAGCTGTTCTCGAGTGCCTTCAGCGCCGCGCCATTGTCGATCTCGACCAATTGGCTGGCGCCGAGGCCGAACTGGTTCACGGCCAGCGTGCCGGCCTGGACGGAAAAGGTGCCGGTATAGGGGCCGGAGACACCGTTGAGACTGTCGCCGCTCAGCGTCAGTGTGCCCGCGCCGAGCTTGGTGACGGTCCCGTTGCCCGCAATGCTGCCGGCGAAGGTGAGGTCGTCCGAACGATTGAAGACCAGCGTGCCGCCGGCCATGACGACCGAACCACTGCCGAGCGATCCGGTGGTGCCGCCGGCGCCCACCTGCAGCGTGCCGGCGGGATTTTGGAGAATGGTGCGGCCGGTGTAGCTGTTATTCGCGGCGAGGATCAGCGTGCCACTGCCGAACTGGCCGAGAAAGCCGTCGCCGGTAACTGCGGTGGCGAGCGTCACCGTGTCCGAGCGGTTGAAGGCGAGCATGCCGAGTGCATCCACGGTGATCGTGCCGGAGCCCAGCGTGCCGGTTGTGCCCCCGTTGCCGACCATCAGCGTGGCGCCGCCGGTGACACGCGTGGTGCCATAGCTGTTGGTGCCGGTGAGATAGGTGGTGCTGCCACCGAGGGTGTCGGCGAAGACAAGGTTGCCGCCGGTGATGTTGCCCGCGAGCAGCGTCTGATACCCACCAGTGTCGAACGTTGCCGTGCTGCCCGACGCGATCTGGATCGCGTTGGCGAGCGTGAGCGTCGTGCAGCCGCACGATGCGTTGAGCAGCGTCGTGCCGTTCGCCAGCTGGATCGTCCCGGTGCCCGCCGCGCCGTCCACAGCAAGGCCAAGCGTACCCGCAGTGACGATTGTTGCCCCGGTATAGCTATTGGTCGCGCTCAGGATCAGCGCGCCTGTGCCGATCTTTTCGATCCCGTGCGTGCCCGCGCTCGACGAGATCACTCCGCTCTGAGTCGCGACGCCGGTGCCGAGCACGGCGAGCCTGGTAGGGTCGGCGGAGAGCAGTATCGCTGCCGCGCTGGTCACATTGCTGATATAGTTGATCACCGCGCCGGAACTGGTGATCGTATTGCCCGAGCCACCTGCCGCGCCGCTCTCGCCGATCGTCATCCGGCCGGAGAGGGCGATGCCGCCGGTCAGATTGTTGTTGCCTAACAGGGTCAGTGTGCTCGTG
The DNA here is from genome assembly GCF_044881185.1 of Sphingomonas sp. MMS12-HWE2-04. Taxonomy (GTDB): domain Bacteria; phylum Pseudomonadota; class Alphaproteobacteria; order Sphingomonadales; family Sphingomonadaceae; genus Sphingomonas. The sequence goes on from NZ_CP173254.1 coordinate 1,171,033, forward strand.
CTGCCGACACTGAGGGGAAGGTTGGAGGTGATCGCGCCGCCGGCGCTGCCGAAGGTGACCGACGCGCCGGGACTGATGGCCAGCACGCCGCTGCCGGACGCACTGACCGTCCCTGTTCCTCTGATCGCGCGGCTCAGGTTCAGGGTCTGGTTGCCAATGTCGAGCGTGCCGCCGTTGAGCGTAATGTCGCCAGTGCTCAGCGCATTGGCGCTGCCCATGGTGAGCGTGCCGCCGCGGATCTCCGTGCCCCCCGCGTAGCTGTTATTGCCGCTTAGCGTCAGGTTGCCGATGCTGCTCTTGATCAGCCTGCCCACACCCAGAATGTCGTTGGACAGCACCTGGTCGTTACCCTGTACGAATTCGAGGCTGGTGCCGGCGATCTCGATCCCGCCGACCAAGCCCCAGCCGCTGGCAAGCGCGATCTGGTTGGTGCCTCCCAGTCGCATCGCGAGGGCGCGGGACACGCCATCGCCACCTAGACCGCCGCCGACGGTGGCGTGGAGAACGATGGCCACGTTGCTGCCGATCAGGCCGATACCGCCGGCACCGTTGCTGCCATTGGCGCAGCAGCCGGAGGCGACGAAGTTGCCTGCCGCGCCGCCATTGCCGCCGGTGACTGCGCCGCTGATCGAGACGGTGGCGCCGGTGCCTGTGAGCAGCAGGCCGATGCCGCCATCGCCGCCGCTGCCGCCGTAGAAATAGCCATAGCCGCCATTGCCGCCATTGCCGGCGGTGATCGCGTTGTTGAAGAAGATCGTCCCGGTGCCGGTCGAGACTGCGCCATAGCCGCCAGCGCCGCCGCCGCCGCCATCGCCGTCGCTCGAACCACCGCCATTGCCGCCCTTGCCGCCGGTAACCGCGGTGCCCGGCGCGCCGGACAGCACGGCTCCATGCGCGCCGCCGCCTCCGCCGCTCGCCCGGCTGCCGATCCCGCCGCCGACACCGTCGCCGCCCGATGCGCCCGCCGTCGCGCCGCCGGTGCCGCCCGCGCTGCCATCGGAGGCGTTGCCGCCGGCACCTCCGGTCACGCCGGCACCGCCGCCGCCCGCGCCTTCATAGCTCTCGCTGGTCACGCCGCCCGCGCCGCCCGCGCCGGTGGAACTGCTCGTGCCGCCCGCCGGTGATCCGCCGGAATTGCCCTGTCCGCCTCGACCGCCATGCGTGTCCTGCGCTACAGCTGGCACCGCGAGAAGGATCGTCGCGGCCAGGCCCCCGATCAGTGCTGTCGCCGAGAGATGGCGCCGGATCAGCCGATTGAGACCATGCGAACGACCGTTGGACTCGCTGCTAATCGCAGACGAGCTGGCAATACCGACCAATTGAATTCCCCCATTTGGCTTCAACAGAGAACGCATTACGAAGCTAAGTTAATATATTATGGCGCGGCCCGATTACCGCCGAGGACAAGATGGGATATGGCGAGTTCGCGCAAAAGCCCGATCGCCAGACCTTCGGCGCGCATTGCTGCGAAGTTGCGGTCGATGCCTACACCAGTGAGGTTCGCATCCGCCGCATGCTTGCGGTGTACGACGCCGGGCGCATCCTCAATGCGATCACTGCGCGCAGCCAGATCATTGACGGGATAGTGATGCGCGCTGGCGCGGCATTGATAAAGGAACTGGCGGTCGACAAGCGCTTCGGCTTCTTCGTCAACCACGATCTCGCCGGATATGAAGTGCCGGTCCATGCCGATATCCCGCACCAGGACACGGTCCACAGCCTGCGCAAGAATTCGTGCTGCAATCTAGTCGAATGCGGCCTGAACGACCAGCAAATCAGGGAAATGCTCGGCATGTCTCCCGAGATCGTGCGCGATTACGGGAAGCGCGCGCGAGCCTTGATGGTGGCTCGGGGCGCTGCCGAGCGCATGATCGGGGGCAAAATTATCTCATTGCCGGGGGCAAACGCTCCGGCTCACCGCATCAAAAAGTGAGGATTTTCAATGCTTGGTGACCCCTACGGGAATCGAACCCGTGCTTCAGCCGTGAAAGGGCCGCGTCCTAACCGCTAGACGAAGGGGCCATGCCGGAGCGTGGAAGCGCCGGTTAGGCAAGGTTTGGCTGCCGGTCAACCCGGGTTGCGTGCAAACTCGCTGTCAAGCGCGAAAAAGATCAGTCTGCCCAGGCCGCATCCTCGATGTGGAGCTCGGCGGCGGGGCGGGCGCCCCAGTCGTCGATCCTGGCGCGGCCGGCAAGCCACAGCTTGCGGTGGCGCGGGGCGGAGAGGAGCGCGGCGCCGAGTTCGGTCTCGGCCTGGCGGAAGGCGACGGCCTTGAGGCTGCGGCCGTCATCGCCGGCGACGATCGCACGAACATGGCCCTTGCCGACGATATCGGCCTTGATCACCGAGACCGGGCCGGCGACGACCCTTGGCGCTGGCCAGCCCATGCCATAGGGACCGCCCGCATCCATTGCGTTGACAAGGTCGGGGGAGACGCCGCCGGCGGTGAGCACCGCATCGAGCAGCAAGGCGCGCTCGCCCATCGCCACCGCGATGCGCTCGGCCAGCCGTTCCTCGAGGAAGGCGGCGAATGCGTCCAATTGATCTTCGGCGATCGTCACGCCGCAGGCCATGGCGTGTCCTCCACCCGCGTGGAGCAGGCCGGCGTCCTTTGCCGCGAGGATTGCTGCGCCTAGGTCGACGCCGGGGATCGAGCGGCCCGAGCCTTTGCCGATTCCGTCCTCATCCAGCGCGATTACGATTGCCGGGCGACCGAACTTCTCCTTGAGCCGGCCCGAGACGATGCCGATCACGCCGGCATGCCAGCCGCGCTGGGCGACGATCGTCACGGCGCGATTGGCCTGGCGCTCGCACAGCGCCTCGGCGGCGAGCTGAACCTCGGCCTCGATCGCGCGGCGCTCTTCGTTGAGCAGGTCGAGCTCCGCAGCGATCGCGCGCGCCTCATCGGGATCGCGCGTGGTGAGCAGGCGCACGCCGAGATCCGAACGGCCGACGCGGCCGCCGGCGTTGATCCGCGGGCCCAGCGCGAAGCCGAGATCGGTGCAGCTCGGTGCGCGGGTGAGGCGGGATGCCTCGATCAGCGCATTCATGCCGATGTTGCGGCGCTGTGCCATCACCTTGAGGCCCTGAGCGACAAAGGCTCGGTTGAGGCCCTTGAGCGAAGCGACATCCGCGACGGTGCCGAGCGCGACGAGATCGAGCAGATCGAGCAGGCGTGGCTCGGGCCGCGACGCGAAATAGCCGCGGGCGCGCAGCGTGCGGATCAGCGCGGCGCCGAGCAGGAAGGCGACGCCGACTGCGGCGAGATGGCCGTGCGCCGCGCCTTCGCCTTCGTCGAGCCGGTTGGGATTGATCAGCGCGAGCGCCTCGGGAAGCTCGGCGGCGCACTTATGGTGATCGCAGACGATGACTTCGGCACCGGCGGCCTTGGCCATTGCCAGCGCCTCGAACGCCTGGGCGCCGCAATCGACGGTGACGATGAGCTGCGCGCCCTCGGCATGGAGGCGGACCAGCGCCTCGCCCGAAGGACCATAGCCCTCCATCAGGCGATCGGGAATATAGGGACGCGCCTCGACCCCGAGATCGCGCAGCAGCAGGATCAGCAGCGCGGCGGAGGTGGCACCGTCGACGTCATAGTCGCCGAAGATCGCCACGTTCTGGCGCTGCTCGACGGCGTCGGCCATGCGATCGGCGGCCTTGTCCATATCGTTGAAGATCGAGGGGTCGGGCATGAACGCGCGGATGCTGGGCGCGCGATGGTCGTCGAGCGCTTCGCGGGGGCAGCCGCGAGTGAGCAGGAGCTGGGTGACGAGATCGTCCGGCGCGAAGCCGGGATCGCGCGCATCCGCCGCCAGCCCGCGCCAGCGCCAGGGCTGGCCGAGGATCGACCGATCGATATTGAGCAAGGAGGACATCGGGCGACCTTGGCCGCGACGAAGACGGAAGTCGAGCCTCAGGCGGCCGGCGCGTCCTTGCCCTGGGACACATAAGTGGTGATCGCCTCGCGCAGCCAGGCGCCTTCGCGAAACCATTTGGTGACAATGTATTTGGTGCCTTCGAGCACGCGCATGCCCTCGTGGATCGTATCGTAATTGGGCGTGCCGTCTGGGAGCATGTTGTTCCAGATCACCAGCATCCCGCGCTTGGGCTTGAAGCGGATGCCGGCGCGCGGGAACCAGGTGGCGCCGCCTTCGGGAACATTGTTGAGATACGCCATCGCGGTCCAGGTGCGCTGGCCGCCGGTTTCCTTCATCCGCGGCCAATAGGCGCTGCTTTCGTGGAAATAGTCACAATGGGCGCGGAATTGCTGGTCGACGGCGTAGCGCTGGCCCTGGAGCGTCTCGGCATTTTCATGCGGCATGCCGAGCAGGTCGGCGATGCGCGTGTCGATCGCCAGCACCTCGGCGGACCAGCGATGGAGGTCCGAGCTGTCGCTGGTGCGGTATTCGGGATCGTCGCTCATCGCGAGCAGTGTCGAGGGACGCGAGTTTGCGTCGACCAGCGCCATCAATGCGTCGCACTCGGTGTCGCTGAGAAAGTTTTCGTAAGTGTACATCTGCGCTGCATCGACCCTGGCGCGCTTGACGCCCGGGTTGGCGTCGAGCCGCGCCGCGACGTCGCGGCCGATCTTTGCGCGTAGCGGCGAGGGGCCGCCCGAAATCTTGCCTGTTTGCTTGCTCACCTCCGGCGAAATCGCGCGCACGGCGGCGAAAAGCAAGGGGCCCAGCGTTTCCGCCGAGCCCCTGACTTGCTTACCAGAAAATGTCGTTGATCACATCGACCACTTCGCCGGTGTCCACATCGACGAGAAGCGCGTCGTTATAGTAGCGCACCCAGCGATACGGCCCATAGGCTTCGGGCAGGCGGTAGTAGAACGGATCGTTGATCCAATATTGCGGAGCGAACAGCATCTCGCTCAGCGTGTAGCCGATCCCGAAGCGGCGATAGCCATAGCCCCAGCCCGACGGCGCGTAATAACGCGGCAGGCGATAGAGGCTGCGATTGCCGTTGCGGTAGCCCCGCCAGTCATAGCGGCCGTCGTTGCGCCAGCGGTTGTTCCACTGGCCGCCGCGGTCGCCGCGATAGCCGTTGTCGCAATTCCAGCCCGAACTGCCGTTCCAGTCGCGATTGCCGCGGTTCCACTGGCCGCCTCGATCGCCGCGGTTTGCATCGCCACGATACGGGCTGCGGTCGCCGCGGAACTGCTGCGGGCTCTGGCTGCCGCTATTCCACTGGTTACGATCGCCACGCGGCCGCTGCGCACCCTGACCGCCATTCCATTGGTTACGGTCGCCACGGAATTGCTGGCCGCGATTGCCGTTCCAATCGCCGCGCGACTGCTGCGGAACCGCCTGGGCCTGCTGCGCCTGTGGCAGCTGACCCTGGCCGCGCTGGCCCCAATCGCCGCGCGACTGCTGGCCGCCATTCCACTGGCCCCCGCGATTGCCGCCGTTCCATTGGCCGCCGCCGCGATTCCCGCCATTCCACTGGCGCTGCGGCTGCTGCTGCGGGGCAGGGACCGACTGGGTCTGCTGGCCGCCGTTCGACTGGCGCCACGACCCGCGATCCTGGGGCGCGGATTGGCGCTGCTGGCTGGCGCCGTCCGACTGGCCACCGCGACCGCCCCAGCGACCGCCGCGCTCCTGCGCAAGTGCTGCCGGCGGGATCAGGGCCGTTGCGGCGATCACTGCCACGAGCAAGGTCTTCTTCATTTCCCACACTCTCCGCGGGGACACCGGCAAGACGCCGGCTCTCCGATGGTCTCGCTTTTAGTCCGGCCCGTCTGTCCGCATGCTGAATTCGGGTGACAGCCGATTGAAAGGATTCAGTTTTGGCCTTGAGGTGCGGCCGTGTCGGCAGCGGCTGCCGGCTCGGGTGCTTCGTCGGGTGTTTGCGGAATAAGTCCGGCATCTCCCCGTGCGAGGCGTGCCGCCTCGGTGATCGCACCGAGTAGCCGCGGATAGATGCCGCAGCGGCAGATATTGGGGATCCCTGCCTTGATATCGTCTTCGGAAGGATTGCGATTGGTCCGCAGCAGCACGGTGGCGGCCATCACGATTCCGGGGATGCAATAGCCGCATTGCGGCACGTTGGCGGCGAGCAGCGCCTGCTGGACCGGATTGCTGCGGTCCTTGGGCAAGCCCTCGATCGTGGTGACGAAGGTGCCCTCCAGCGCGCCGATCGTCTCCTGGCAGGCGAGGCGGACCCCGCCATCGACATCGACCGTGCACGCGCCGCAATCGCCGGTGCCGCAGCCATATTTGGTGCCGGTGAGGTTCGAGGCATCGCGCAGCGCCCATAGCAGCGGGGTACGCGGATCCATCTTATACTCGACCGGCTGATTGTTGACGGTGAAGCGAGTCATCGCGCCAGCTTAGCGAGAATTTGCGGCTTCCGTCACCCCGGGCTCCGTGGATGAAACACGGCGTTTCCCAAAACGGACGTTGCGCCGTCGCAGAACCGGCACGACATTCGTCGCATGACACTTCCCGCACTCTTCATCCCGCACGGCGGCGGCCCCTGCTTCTTCATGGATCCCAAAGGCGGCCCTGCCGATCCGATGTGGCGGAGCATGCAGGCCTATCTCGCCGGCCGGATCGACACGCTTCCCGAGCGGCCCAAGGCAGTCCTGCTCATTTCCGGCCATTGGGAGGAGGACGAGGTGACGGTCCATGCCGGAAACGGCCAGCCGCTGCTGTTCGACTATTATGGCTTTCCCGAGCACACCTACAAGCTGCGTTGGGACGCGCCGGGGTCGCCCGAGATCGCGGCGCGGACGAAGGCGCTGCTCGAAGGCGCCGGCTTCCCGGTGGGCGAGGAGCACGCGCGCGGCTGGGATCACGGCGTGTTCATTCCGATGATGGTCGCAGTGCCGGGCGCGGACATCCCGCTGGTCCAGCTGTCGCTGCGCAAGGACCTCGATCCGGCCGCACATATCGCGATCGGCCGCGCTTTGGCGCCGCTGCGTGACGAAGGCGTGCTCATCGTCGGATCGGGCATGAGCTTCCACAATCTGCGTGCCCGCGGGCCGCAGGTGACGCCGGTGGCGGACGAATGGGACGCGGCGCTGGTCGACGCGGTCACCGACGCCGATCCGGCACGGCGTGCCGAGCGCGTGGCGGCATGGGACGCGCTGCCGCATGCCCATTTCGCCCACCCGCGCGAGGAGCATCTGCTGCCGCTGATGGTGGCGCTCGGCGCGGGCGGGGAGGGGCCGGCCGTATGCGACTATCGCGACTATGTGATGGGCTGGGCGGTGAGCGGGTTCCGCTTCGGGTAAGGCTGCTGCGCGGGCCGCATCCCGGCTTGGGCGGCGCATTGGGATACAGGGCCGCCGTCTCCACCCGGCCCTAGTCCCGCCAGCTCCGGTCGGTGCGATCGACCAGCCGGACCATGGCGGCGAAGTCCGCAGCGCCGGGACCGCCGGGCACCTGCGCGATGTGAAGATCGCGTTGGTGGACGGCGACGACTTCGTCGGGAACGAGCAGCGGTTCGCCCATGCTCGCGGTGGCGATCTGGATCTCGCAGGCGCGCTGGAGCGCCCAGTGCTTGATGAACGCTTCCGGCACGGTGCGGCCCATCACCAGGATGCCGTGGTTGCGGAGCAGCATGATGCGCTTGTCGCCGAGATTGGCGAGCAGACGCTCGCCTTCCTCATCGCGCACGGTGACGCCCTCGAAATCGTGATAGGCGATTTGGCCGGCGAAATTGCAGGCGTAGAAATTCACCGGGAGCAGACCGCCCTGGACCGACGAAACCGCCATGCCGGCGGTGGTGTGGGTGTGGGCAATGCAGTGCGCGTCGGGCAAATGGCGATGGAACAGCGCATGCTGGACGAACCCGGCGCGGTTGACGCCGTACGGGCTCTCGGAAAGCTTGTTGCCGTCGATATCGATCTTGACGAGGTTCGACGCCTTCACTTCGCTGAAATGCAGCCCGAACGGGTTGATCAGGAAGGCGCCTTCCTCGCCCGGCACCTTGAGCGTGATGTGGTTGTAGATCATCTCCGACCAGCCGAGGTGATCGAACACGCGGTAGCAGGCGGCGAGCTGCTGGCGCGCCTCCCATTCGGCGGCGGACACGCCGAGGCTGTTGCTGTCCTGCTGGAGCGCGGTGGCCATTGGTCCTCTCCTTATGCTTTGGTTGCAATATGCCACGCATGCGCGGTTTCGGGCAACCGGCCGCGGCTTCGGCGGTTGATGCGCAAAGGAGAAAGACCATGGCCCATGACGATCGCCGCATGCACGAAGGCCGCTCGCGCAGCCTGGATGGCCGCGGCCCGCATAAGGAGCTCCCCGACGAAGTCTTCGGGGTCGCGGACCATCTTCGCGAAGGCGACGAGGTGCCGAGCATGGCCGATCGCGCGCAGGACAGCGCGCTGGGCGGACATGTCGGCACGCGTTCGCGCAATATCGAAGGAGAAGGCGATGCCGACGCTGGCTGAGCCGCTCAGCTGAACGCGTAGGGCACCACGCTGCGGCGATCCGAATCGATCGCGATGACCGATCCGGCGGGCGGGAAGGCGCGCTGGTCGCAATCGGCACGCGGGCAGATCCGGCACGATGCCCCGATCGGCGTGGCGGCGCCGCCGAGGCGGAGATCGTCGGCGTAGACGAAGTCGGCGGCGTGCGCCTCTTCGCAACCCAGGGCCACGGCATAGCGTCGCGGCGGGCGGGCATAGCTGCCCGAGGGCTTGACCAGCCCCTTCGCCATCGAGACGTAGCGCGTGCCGTCGGGCATCTCGGCGAGCTGGACGAGGATGCGATCGGGGATCGCCACTGCCTCATGCACCACCCAGAGCGGGCAGGCGCCGCCCAGCGCGGCGAACTGGAGCCGCGTGGCCGAGTGCCGCTTGGTGATGTTGCCGGCCATGTCGACGCGGCAGAAGAACAGCGGCAGGCCCGCCGCGCCGGGGCGCTGGAGCGTGGAGAGCCGATGGCACGCCTGCTCGAAGCTCACCCCGAAGCGCTGGCGCAGGCGATCGACGTCATGACGCACGGCGCGGGCGGCGGCGCGGAACGCCTCGTACGGCATCAGCAGCGCGCCGGCGGCATAATTGGCGAGGCCGACCGACAGCAGCTCGCGCGAGGCGGCGCTCGCCAGCCCCGCGCCGGCGATCACCGCGCGCATCTCTTCGGCGAATTCGTGGCGAACGAGGCGGTGGGCGAGCAGGAAGGCACGGCTTTCGGGCGGCAGGCCGCGGTGCAGCGCGAGCGTGCGCGCGGACGCATCGAAGCGGCTGAGCTCGCTGCCGTCGCCATCAAGCGCCTGGGTGCGGATGCCGTGGCGGTCGTGCAGGCGCGCTTCTAGCGCGGGCGCGCCGTCCAGCGTGACGGCAAGCGCCTCGGCGGCGCAGTCGATCGCGTCGATATAATTGCCCTCGGCCTGAAACCAGTCGCGCACTTCCTCCCAGGGCAGCGGCGCCGCTTCGCTCGAGCCGGTGTCGAAGCGGTCGTCGAGGACGCGAAGCTGCTCGAGGCTGCGGCGATAGGCGTCGTGCACTGCGACGAGGCGGCGCGCGAGCAACGGCTGCTGCTCGACGGCGCGGCGGACATGCGCCTCGTCGAGCCGGTCTTGCGGCACGCTGGTGTCGCCCGAGGCATCGAGCGTGCGGAGCAGCGCCGCCGCCTCGCCGCCACTGCCGAATGCGGCTTCCTCGCCGGGAAAGCTTCGGGCGAGCGCGACGAGCACGAGATCGGTGATCGGGCGGTCGTTATTCTCGATCTGCGAGAGATAGGGCACCGAGATGCCGAGCCGCGCCGCCATCGCCGCCTGGCTGAGCCCAAGGCGGCGGCGCAGGTCGCGCAGGCGGAAGCCCTCGAACAGGCGGCGGCGAGGCGTGGGCATCGCATCGCCATAGTCTGCAAACCTGTCAGCTGCAACTTTACAACATTGCATTTGCGCGGGGGAGCGTGCCCTGTGCAGAAGGCCCGCGCCTTGGGAGAGCCTATGTCGTCGACGATCGAGGAACTGGAGCGCCGCCGTGCCGCTGCCCGTCTGGGCGGGGGCAGAAGCGCATCGATGCCCAGCATGCCAAGGGCAAGCTGACCGCGCGCGAGCGCGTCGAAGTGCTGCTCGATCCGGACTCGTTCGAGGAGCTCGACATGTTCGTCGAGCATAATTGCGTCGATTTCGGGATGGAGAACCAGATCATCCCCGGCGACGGCGTGGTTACGGGATCGGGGACGATCAACGGCCGTCTCGTCTTCGTGTTCAGCCAGGACTTCACTGTGTTCGGCGGCTCGCTTTCGGAGCGCCACGCCCAGCAGATCTGCAAGATCATGGACATGGCGATGAAGGTCGGCGCTCCGGTGATCGGCCTCAACGACAGCGGCGGCGCGCGCATCCAGGAGGGCGTCGCCTCGCTTGGCGGCTATGCCGAGGTGTTCCAGCGCAACGTGCTGGCCAGCGGCGTGGTGCCGCAGCTCTCGCTTATCATGGGGCCCTGCGCAGGCGGGGCCGTCTATTCTCCCGCGATGACCGACTTCATCTTCATGGTGAAGGATTCGTCGTACATGTTCGTCACCGGCCCAGATGTAGTGAAGACCGTTACCAACGAGATCGTCACGCAGGAGGAACTGGGTGGAGCGGTGACGCATACCACGAAGTCGGGGGTCGCTGACGTGGCCTTCGATAACGATATCGAGGCGCTGCTCGCAGCCCGCGACTTCGTGGACTTCTTGCCCGCGTCCAATCGGGAAGCGGTTCCCGAGCGGCCGTGCGACGACCCCTGGGACCGGATCGAGGAGAGCCTCGACACGCTCATCCCGCCGAGCGCCAACCAGCCCTATGATATGCACGAGCTCATCCGGAAGGTGCTCGACGAAGGCGCGTTCTTCGAGCTGCAGCCGAGCCATGCCGGCAACATCCTGATCGGCTTCGGCCGGATCGAGGGCCGCACCGTGGGCGTTGTCGCCAACCAGCCGATGGTGCTGGCCGGCGTGCTCGACATCAATTCCTCGAAGAAGGCGGCGCGGTTCGTGCGCTTCTGCGACGCGTTCGAGATCCCGATCGTGACGTTCGTCGACGTGCCGGGCTTCCTGCCGGGCGTGGGCCAGGAGCATTCGGGGATCATCAAGCACGGCGCCAAGCTGCTCTTCGCCTATGCCGAGGCGACGGTGCCCAAGATCACCGTGATCACGCGCAAAGCCTATGGCGGGGCGTATGACGTGATGGCGTCGAAGCATCTGCGCGGCGACCTGAACTATGCCTGGCCGACCGCCGAGATCGCGGTGATGGGGGCGAAGGGGGCGGTGGAGATCATCTTCCGTGGGCGTACCCGCGAGGAGATCGCCGAGCGCACCGCCGAATATGAGGCGCGCTTCGCCAATCCGTTCGTGGCGGCGAGCAAGGGGTTTATCGACGAAGTGATCACGCCGCATGCCACGCGCAAGCGGGTCGCGCTGGGACTACGGAAACTGCGGGGCAAGCAGCTCGAGAACCCGTGGAAGAAGCATGACAATATTCCACTTTAAGCTGGCGTTGCTTGCGTTCACCAACGTGGCGCAAACAACGCTCGTCGGGCCCGCGACCGCGCCCGCGCGCAACGAACTTGAGCGACTGGTATTGGGGCCGCTCGACGATCGGGAGAAGGTTGCAGATTGGCTTGAATTGCACGCTCGCGACGCCGCCGCACTTCGCAAGGCGATGGCCGAGATCGACTTCGAGCCAGTCCCGTCGCTCGACCCAGCTTGCCGTAATTATGTCTATGCGCGGGTCGTGGGGGAAAAAAGCCTGACGCGCTGGGCCTCAGTAGTGTGGTGCAAGGGACGGCCCTTCGTCTTGCTTAGCGCGGGCTATCCCAACGTACCCGCACCCGCGCGCGGTTCCGACGCGCCCACAACGCCCTTACCTCCGGGGTATCGTCCATGAAGCTCGGTCGCCTCAATCATGTCGGCGTCGCGACGCCTTCGATCGAAGCATCGATTGCGTTCTACCGCGACGTGATGGGCGCGGAGGTGATCCGCGAACCGTTCGACCTGCCCGCGCAGGGCGTGAAGGTATGCTTCGTTGACACGCCCAACACCCAGATCGAGCTGATCGAGCCGCTCGGCGAGGGTTCGCCGATCCACAGCTTCCTCGCCAAGAACCCGGGCGGAGGGCAGCATCATCTATGCTATGAGGTGCCCGACATCCACGAGGCCAAGGCCTGGTTCGAGGCGAAGGGGGCCTTGGTGCTCGGCGAGCCGCGTATCGGGGCGCATGGCACGCCGATCTTCTTCCTCCATCCGCGCGACATGGGCGGGGTGCTCACCGAGATCATGGAGACGCCCAAGGGAGACGGGCATTGATTTACTTCCGGGGTGACGACGGGAAATTGGCATGAGTTTCGAACATATCCTCACCGAGCGGCGCGGCGACGTGCTGGCGATCACGCTCAACCGGCCCGATCGACTCAACGCCGCGCCGCCGGCGATGTTCGACGAGATCCGCGCGGCGCTCGCCGACCTCGCCGGTGCGCGTGCCGTGCTCCTCCTCGGCGCCGGTCGCGCCTTTTGCTCGGGCGCCGATGTCATGAGCGGGGCGCTGGGTGCCGCCGATCCGGGCGCGGCCACCCATGCGGCGCTGACCGACCATTATAATCCGACGCTGGCGGCGATAGCCGAGCTTGGCGTGCCGGTGGTGAGCGCTGTGCGCGGGCCCGCGGCCGGCATCGGCTGCAGCCTCGCGCTCGCTGCCGATTTCTGTGTGGCAAGCAGCACCGCCTATTTCCTCCAGGCCTTCGTCAATATCGGGCTGGTGCCCGATGGCGGGGCGAGCTGGATGCTGCCGCGGATCGTCGGCCGCGCGCGGGCGCTCGAGATGATGTTGCTCGGGGAAAAAATTCCCGCCGACAAGGCGCGCGACTGGGGCATGGTCTACGAAGTCGTCCATGACGACGTTGTCGACAGCGAAGGCTGGCGGCTGGCCGAGCGGCTTGCTTCGGGACCGACGCTGGCGCTGGGCATGATCCGCCGCCAGCTCCATGCCGGCGCTGCCTCGACCTATGCCGAGGCGATGGCCCGCGAAGCCGACAACCAGCGCGCCGCGCGCAGCACGGCCGATGCGGTCGAAGGCGGGATGGCGTTTCTCCAGAAGCGCAAGCCGGAGTTCAAGGGACGGTGACCGACAAGCCCAGCCTGGATGCGTGGGAAGCGCTCGCCGGCAAGGAAGTGAAGGGCCGAGACCTCACCTGGCACACGCCAGAAGGTATCGACGTCAAGCCACTGTATACGAAGGAGGATGTGGAGGGCATCGATCCCGGCTTGCCGGGCTTTGCGCCGTTCACCCGCGGGGTGCGTGCGTCGATGTATGCCGGGCGGCCGTGGACGATCCGCCAATATGCCGGCTTTTCGACCGCCGAGGAATCGAACGCCTTTTATCGCCGCAACCTGGCTGCCGGGCAGAAGGGATTGAGCGTCGCCTTCGACCTCGCCACGCATCGCGGCTATGACAGCGATCATCCGCGCGTCACCGGCGATGTCGGCAAGGCCGGCGTGGCGATCGACAGCGTCGAGGACATGAAGATCCTGTTCGACGGGATTCCGCTCGATCAGATGTCGGTCTCGATGACGATGAACGGTGCGGTGATCCCGATCCTGGCCTTCTTCATCGTCGCGGGCGAGGAGCAGGGCGTCAACAAGAGCCTGCTCGACGGGACCATCCAGAACGATATCCTCAAGGAGTTCATGGTCCGCAATACCTATATCTACCCGCCCGAGCCGAGCATGCGGATCATCTCCGACATTTTTGCATATACCTCGGCCAACATGCCGAAATTCAACAGCATTTCGATTTCCGGCTATCATATGCAGGAGGCCGGGGCGACGCAGGTGCAGGAGCTTGCCTTCACCATCGCCGACGGCATGGAATATGTGAAATACGGCGTTGCCAGCGGTCTGGATATCGACAAGTTCGCAGGACGTTTGAGCTTCTTCTTCGCAATCGGCATGAACTTTTTCATGGAGATCGCGAAGCTGCGCGCGGCGCGGGTGTTGTGGCACCGCGTGATGACCCAGCTCGGCGCGCAGGACGAACGCTCCAAGATGCTGCGCACGCATTGCCAGACCTCGGGCGTCTCGCTGACCGAGCAGGATCCGTACAACAACGTCATCCGCACCACGATCGAGGCGATGGCAGCGATGCTGGGCGGGACGCAGAGCCTGCACACCAATGCGCTCGACGAGGCGATCGCGCTGCCCACCGATTTTTCCGCCCGGATCGCGCGCAACACCCAGATCGTCCTGCAGGAAGAGACTGGGATGACCAAGGTCGTCGATCCGCTGGGCGGCAGCTATTATGTCGAGAGCCTGACCCAGGAACTGGTCGACAAGGCCTGGGAGATCATCGAGCGGGTCGAAGCCGAGGGCGGCATGGCCAAGGCGGTGGCGGCCGGCTGGCCCAAGGCGATGATCGAGCAGGCGGCGGCGGCGACCCAGGCGCGGATCGATCGCGGCGAGCAGGTGATCGTCGGGGTCAACAAATACCGCAAAGATGGCGAGGACCCGATCGACATCCTCGATGTCGACAATCACGCCGTGCGCGAGGCCCAGGTCGCACGGCTGAAGCAACTCCGTGCCAACCGAGACGAGGCGGCATGCATGCGGGCGCTGATGGCACTGCAGAACGCCGCTGCGGGCACCGAGAATTTGCTCGAGCTTGCGGTCGAGGCGGCACGCAGGCGCGCTACCCTTGGCGAAATCAGCGCGGCAATGGAGGCGGGCTTCGGCCGCCACGCGACCGTGCCGACGCCGGTTTCGGGCATCTATGGCGGCGCCTATGCGGGGGACACCCGCTGGGAGGCGCTGAAGGAGGGGGTTGCCGCGACCGAGCGCCGCCTCGGCCGCCGGCCGCGCATGCTCGTTGCCAAGATGGGGCAGGACGGGCATGACCGCGGCGCGAACCTGGTGTCCTCGGCATTCGGCGATCTCGGCTTCGAAGTGGTGCCGGGTCCGCTGTTCCAGACTCCGCAAGAGGCGGCCACGCTGGCGATCGATTCCGATGTCGATGTGGTCGGCGCCTCGAGCCTGGCGGCGGGGCACAAGACGCTGATTCCCGAGCTGATCCACGCGCTGCGCGAGGCGGGGCGCGCCGATATCAAGGTGATTGCGGGTGGCGTGATCCCCGCGCAGGACTATGAGTTCCTCCGCGAAGCCGGCGTGCAGGCGATCTTCGGCCCGGGCACCAATTTGGTGAAGGCGGCTGAAGACGTGCTGCGCCTGCTCGGACACAACATGCCCCCGATGGGAGAGGCTGCAGAATAACTCGTACCGACTGGACACGCGAAGAGATTGCCGCGCTGTTCGACCTTCCGTTCACTGAACTCGTCTTCCGCGCCGGCGAAGTGCATCGCGCGCATCATGCGGCGAACGAAGTGCAGCTCTCCACCTTGCTCTCGATCAAAACCGGCGGCTGCCCCGAGGATTGCGGCTATTGCAGCCAGTCGACCCACGCCGAGACCGGGCTCAAGGCGACCAAGCTGATGGACGTGCGCGCCGTGCTCCAGGCGGCGGCGCAGGCCAAGGACAATGGCTCGTCGCGCTTCTGCATGGGTGCGGCCTGGCGCAATCCCAAGGATCGCGACATGCCCGCCATCGCCGAGATGGTCCGCGGCGTGCGGGGCATGGGGATGGAGACTTGCATGACGCTGGGCATGCTGACGCCCGCGCAGGCCGACATGCTCGCCGATGCCGGGCTCGATTATTACAACCACAATATCGACACTTCGCCCGAGCGCTATGGCGACGTGATCTCCACACGGACGTTCGAGGATCGGCTCGATACGCTCGAGCATGTCCGCGATGCAGGGATCAACGTGTGCTGCGGCGGGATCGTCGGCATGGGCGAGACGCGGCAGGACCGCGTCGGCTTCATCCATGCACTGGCGACGCTGCCCCACCATCCCGAGAGCGTGCCGGTCAATGCGCTGGTGCCGGTGAAGGGCACGGTGCTGGGCGACATGCTGGCGGACACGCCGCTCGCCAAGATCGACGAGATCGAATTCGTGCGGACCGTCGCGGTGGCACGGATCACCATGCCGCAGAGCATGGTCAGGCTCTCGGCCGGGCGCGAAAGCATGAGCGATTCGACCCAGGCATTGTGCTTCCTCGCCGGCGCCAATTCGATTTTCACTGGCGACAAGCTGCTGACCGCGGGCAATGCCGGCGACGACAAGGACGCGGCGCTGTTCGCGCGGCTGGGGATCGTGCCGATGGCGGCGGAAGTGAAGGCGGAACTGGAGGCAGCGGAATGATGATGCTGGCGATGATGCTCGCGGCGGCGAGTGCGCAGGACTGCCGCAATGCGGTGACCCAGTCGGATATGACGCGCTGCGCGATCCGCGACTTCGAGGCGGCCGACGCTGCGCTCAACACGCAGTGGAAGGCGACGCTGGCCTCGGAGCGCAGCGCCGACGCGCGCGTCGCCAAGGATGGCCGGCCGAGCTATGGCGACCAGCTCCTCAAGGCCCAGCGCGCCTGGATCGTCTATCGCGACGAGCATTGTCGCAGCGACGGGTATCGGATGCGCGGTGGCAGCGCCGAGCCGATGCTGGTCGCCGGATGCCGCGCCGCGCTGACCCGCGCACGCACCAAGCAGCTCGCCGCGCTGATCGAGAACCATTGATGTTTAAGAAGATCCTGGTCGCCAATCGCGGCGAGATCGCATGCCGGGTGATGCGCACCGCCAAGAAGATGGGGATCGCCACCGTCGCAGTCTATTCGGATGCTGACGCACGGGCGCCGCATGTGCTGATGGCGGACGAGAGCGTGCGGCTGGGGCCGGCGCCGGCAGCGGAAAGCTATCTCAAGGCCGAGCTGATCCTGCTCGCCGCCGAGGAGACCGGGGCCGATGCGATCCATCCGGGCTATGGCTTCCTTTCCGAGCGCGAGAGCTTCGCCAAGGCCTGTGCCGAGGCGGGGGTGGCGTTCATCGGGCCGCCGCCGAACGCGATCGCGGCGATGGGCGACAAGATCGAATCGAAGAAGCTCGCCAAGGCAGCGGGCGTGAACGTGGTTCCCGGCTTCCTGGGCGAGATCGCCGATACCGACGAGGCGGTGAAGATCGCCGGCGAGATCGGCTATCCGGTGATGATGAAGGCCAGCGCCGGCGGCGGCGGCAAGGGGATGCGGCTGGCCTATGGCGAGCAGGACGTCCGCGACGGCTTCGAGGCGACCAAGCGCGAAGGGCTGGCGAGCTTCGGCGACGACCGGGTGTTCATCGAGAAGTTCATCGAACAGCCGCGCCATATCGAGATCCAGGTGCTAGGCGATCAGCATGGCACCATCCTCTATCTCGGCGAGCGCGAATGCTCGATCCAGCGGCGCCACCAGAAGGTGGTCGAAGAGGCGCCGTCGCCCTTCGTCACTCCGGCGATGCGCAAGGCGATGGGTGAGCAGGCCGTCGCGCTCGCGCGGGCGGTGGGCTATTATTCCGCCGGCACGGTCGAGCTGATCGTCTCCGGCGCCGACAAGACCGGTGCGGGCTTCTACTTTCTCGAGATGAACACCCGCCTCCAGGTCGAGCATCCGGTGACCGAGGAAGTCACCGGGCTCGATCTCGTCGAGCAGATGATCCGGGTGGCGGCGGGCGAGAAGCTCGCCTTCGGCCAGGAGGATGTGACGCTCACCGGCTGGGCGATCGAGAACCGAGTCTATGCCGAGGATCCCTATCGCGGCTTCCTGCCTTCGACTGGCCGGCTGGTGCGCTATCGCCCGCCCGCCGAGGGCAATGGCGTGCGCGTCGACGACGGCGTGACCGAGGGCAGCGAGATCTCGATGTTCTACGATCCGATGATCGCCAAGCTGGTTACCTATGGCGCGACCCGCGACGAGGCGGCGGACAAGCAGGTCGCGGCGCTCGATCGCTTCCGCATCCAGGGAATCGGACATAATATCGATTTCCTTTCCGCGCTGATGCAGCATCCGCGCTTCCGCTCGGGCGCAATCACCACCGGCTTCATCGCCGAGGAATATCCCGAAGGCTTCGAAGGCGCGCCGGCTTCGCCTGCGCTCAAGCGCAAGCTGGCTGCGGCCGCGGCGGTGCTCGATCTCGTCCGCGCCGATCGGGCCGGCGCCATATCGGGCCAGCTCAACGGCACGCCGCCTTCGGCGGGCGAGCGCGTCGTGACGCTGGATGGCGAGCACTTCACGTTGACCGTGCGCGAACAGCCGGGCGTGTATCTGATCGAGGGCGCCGGCGCGCCGATCGAGCTCGTCGGGCACTGGCGGCTCGGCGAGCCGCTATTCGCCGCGCGGATCGACGACGAGCCGCTCACTGTCGCGGTCGAGCGGAGCGGCTATGCCTGGCGGCTGACCGCGCATGGCGCGACGCAACGGGTCGAAGTGCTGCCGCCGCATATCGCGCAATATCGCCACCATATGATCGAGAAGGTGGCGCCCGATCTCTCGCGCTTCCTGCTCGCGCCAATGCCGGGGCTACTCACCCGGCTCCATGTTGCGCCCGGCGACAAGGTCGAGGCGGGGCAGGCACTGGCAGTTGTCGAGGCGATGAAGATGGAGAATATCCTGCGCGCCGAGCGGGCAGGGGTGGTCAAGGCCGCGAACTTCAGCGCCGGCGACAGCCTGGCCGTCGATGCCGCGATCCTGGAGTTCGAATAATCCTCCGCCCATTTCCGCGGTCAGCAATGTAGCGTTCGCAATGCTCGACCGCCTCGTCGAACCGATGTGCCGAGGCGGCCACGAAGCGCTCAGAGGCGGATGCCCAAGCCAACGCCGAACACCAGAGGATCAAGCCCGAGATCGAGCTTCTGCGTCCTCGCCGCGCTGGTGTGCAACTGGACGGTGGTATCGATGTCGATATATTTGACGTCGAGATTGAGAAATACCTTGCGGGTCAAATCAATGTCGATGCCTGCCTGCGCTGCCCAGCCGAAGCTGTCGTCCATGTGCACGCGGGTCGGCCCAACGGCTGCTTCCAGCCCGGCCGACGCCTTCTCGTTCCAGAACAGGGTATAGTTGATACCGGCGCCGACATAGGGCCGGATCTTACCTTTGGGTGCAAAGTGATATTGCGCGGTCAGCGTCGGCGGCAGCACCCAGGTCGAGGTCAGCCGACCGATCGATCCCGTCGTTCCGCTTACGCCATCGGCATGGTGCTTGGTGGTCGCGGCGATCAGTTCGAAGCCGATATGGTCGGTCGCCATATAGGTAAGGTCGACTTCCGGCATCACGCTGTTGTCGACGCTCGCCTTCTCGCCAGGAAAGGCTGGCAGGATGCTGCCTGATTTCTCGTTGGGCGCGACCAGGATCGTTCGTGCCCGCAGCAGGACGTCACCGGCCTCCAGGCCCGTGTGCGTCTCGGTCTGCGCGGCGGCGGGCATCGCCGCTCCCAGCGCGAGTGCCGCCAGGCCCAGACCGCTCATCGTCGTCGCTTTCATCACTGCACTCCTTCATTCGGTTCGCAGTCCGGCTAAGCGCGTTCGGGCGGGGCTACATTGATCGCGGCCAAGCGGCGATTTGACGAAGATCAAGGTTGGATGTGGCCCGTGGAGGCACGCAGGCCGGCATGTGGACCTATCATCCCGATCTGCTGGCGCGCGCGGTGCCGCGCTACACCAGCTATCCTACCGCCGCCGAGTTTGGGGACGCGGTCTCTGGCGACGACATGGCGCGCGCGCTCGATCTGGTCGGGCTCGAGGCGCCGATTTCGCTCTATCTGCACATCCCCTATTGCCGTGAGATATGCTGGTATTGCGGTTGCAATACCGGCGCGGCCAATCGCATGACCCGGCTGACCGCGTATCTCGAGCGGCTCCATGAGGAGATCGACCTGGTGGCCGATCGGCTCGGTGGCCGCGGACGGGTCGGGCGGATCGCCTTTGGCGGTGGCAGTCCCAACGCGATCGCGCCGACGGCCTTCGCGAAGCTGGTCGAGCATGTCGTCACGCGCTTCCGCTGTGCGGATTCTGTGCTGTCGGTCGAAATCGATCCGCGCGGCTTCGATTCCGCATGGGCGCGGGTGCTGCGCGATACCGGGACATCGCGGGTAAGTCTGGGCGTGCAGACCTTCGACGCCGAGATCCAGGCGGCGATTGGCCGGGTCCAGCCAGAAAGCGACATACGGCGCACCGTTGCGCTGTTGCGCGAGGCCGGCGTTGATTTGGTCAATTTCGACCTGATGTACGGGCTGCCCGGCCAGGACGAGACGAGCCTGGCGGCAACACTGGGAACGGCGTTGACGATGGCGCCGGATCGCTTCTCAGTGTTTGGTTATGCGCATGTACCTGCGGTTATTCCTCGCCAGAAGCGGATCGATGCGAGCGCCTTGCCCGATGCCGAGGCGCGCTTCGGCCAGGCCGAACTCGCCCATGGCGTGCTGCGCGGCGCAGGCTATCGGGCGATTGGTTTCGACCATTTCGCACTGCCCGGAGACGCGCTCGCGCGTGCAGCGGCGAACGGCAGCCTCCGGCGCAACTTCCAGGGCTTCACCGAGGATCCTGCCGAGACCTTGATAGGCTTGGGCGCCAGCGCGATCAGCGCGTTCCCCGATAGACTGCTCCAGAACGAAAAGAACACTGGACGCTACCATCTCGCGGTCGGCGCGGGCCGCTTTGCCACGGCCCGCGGCTTGCACCGCTCCGGAGAAGATCGCCTGCGCGGACGGGCGATCGAGGCGATCCTCGCCATGGGAGGTGCCGATCTGTCCGGTTTCGCCCACGCGCCAGCCCTGCGCGAGCGACTGCGGCCCTTCGAAGCCCGGCAGCTGGTGTCTTGGCAAGGCGACCGGCTGGTGCTGGCGGAGGCGGCGCGACCCTATGCCCGCGCTATCGCCGCCACGCTCGACGCCTATCGCGGCGCCGGCTCAGCGCAGTTTAGCAACGCGGTATGAGCACGCGCTGGCTCGCGGCGAACGACGGCTGTCCGCCCGGGCGCTGCATCGCCTGTGCGGCGCGGGAGTCCGGGGTCTGCGCGAGCTTCGCCGACGAAGAGCTCGGCGCGCTCCACGCGATTGGCCGCAAGCGTTTGCTCCCGCCTGGGCAGGTGGTGATCTCGGCGGGCGATTCCGCGGCCATCTGCGCAAATCTGGTCGCGGGCGTGCTTAAGGTCGTCCGCGAGGAGGCCGATGGTCGTGCCCAGATCGTCGGCCTGCTGTTTCCCGGCGACATGGTCGGCGAGTTGTTCGTCGAAGAGGCGAACGATACCGTCGTCGCGCTCTCCGCGGTCGAGCTCTGCGTCTATCCGCGGCGCGCGCTCGAAGCCGTGCTGGCGCGCCATCCGGCGGCGGAAAACCTGCTGCTGCGCCGTGCGCTCGCAACGCTCGCCGAAACGCGGCGATGGATGCTGATGCTCGGCCGCCGACACGCGCCCGAGAAGCTCGCTGCCTTCCTGCTCGACATGGATCGCCGGCTGGATCGCGCGGAAGGGGACGAAAGCTACGAACTGCCGATGGGGCGCGCCGCGATCGGCGAAGTGCTGGGGCTTACGATAGAGACGGTCAGCCGGCAAATGACCGCAATGAAGCGCGCGGGACTGATCGCCTTGCCGGGCTTGCGCCGGGTTTGCCTGCTCGATCGTGCGGCACTGGCGCGGATCGCGGGTTGAATGATAAAGGTTGGCGCACCTGCTGGACATGGCCCATTGTCAGGGAAAGAAGGCGACAAGCCGGCCCGTACTCTCTATGGGGGAAATATGGCCCTGAGTGATCTTTGCACTGATTGCGCCGTCCGCGATCGGGCCTTGTGCGGCAGCCTCAGCGATCAGGAACTTGAAGCGCTCAATCGTCTCGGCCAGCGTCGCAAAGTCGCGCGCGGCGAGTCAGTGATCTGGGCAGGCGACGAGAACCTCATATGCGCGAACCTGCTGTCGGGGGTGCTCAAGCTGGTCGCGTCGACTGCGGACGGGCGCGAGCAGATCGTTGGCCTGCTCTATCCCGCGGATTTCGTCGGCCAACCCTTTGGCGAGCACGCCGATTTCACGATTACGGCGCTTACCGATGCGGAGCTTTGCGTCTTTCCGAGAAGGCCCTTCGCGCGGGTACTCGAAAATCATGGCCGCATGGAGCATCTGCTGCTTCAGCGGACGTTGCGCGCGCTGAACGAGGCGCGCGGACGCATGCTCGCACTGGCACGCAAGTCGGCCGAGGAAAAGATCGCCGGCTTTTTGCTCGACATGGCGGCGCGCGCAGGATCGACTGGGTGCAGGGCCTCGCCCGATGGACCGCTCACCTTCGATTTGCCGCTCAGCCGCGGTCAGATTGCCGATGTGCTTGGACTGACGATCGAGACGGTCAGCCGCCAGATGACCAAACTGCGCAGCGCCGGCGTGATCGGGCTTCCGGGCGGGCGGGCGATCACCATCGCTGACCAGGCCGGGCTCGCGCTGCGCGCTGAGGTCGCTTAGGCTTTAGCTCCAGCGCCGAACGATGCTTTCCACGATCAGCGACCGTGCCGCGCTGGTCAGGCGATGCCTCGCAAGCGTCAGGATCGCGAGCAGTTCGATATCCATCGCCGCGCGGCAGCCGTTGAAGAAGCAACGCAGCATATAGCCCAGCGCGTCGGTCGAGGCGACGCAGACCGATGGATCGGCCTGCAGCATCGCGATCAGGTCCTGGGCGTGCAGCGCGTCGTCAGCGCGCCGCCGCCGAGACTGGTCGAGCAGCGCAAGGGTCAGCACATCGCCGGCGTCGCGACCGAACAGCGCGGCGAACGTTGTGTCTCCCTCGGCTTCGCGCGCGACGAGTTCATGCAGCGACGCGCACAGCTGGGAGGCCGATTCCGGCGCCGGCCGGATCGGCAGCGCATCGGCGCAGGCTTCGAGCATGTCGCATAGCCCGGCAAGGTCTTCCTGCTCGGCAATAAGCCGGGCCAGGTCGATCTCGTCGATCATCCACCAGCGCCGCGGCAACACGATATCGGCGGACCTGCGGGATTCGGTCACGGAGGCTCTCCTTTGCCGCAGATGTCTTCGAGGCGGCGCAGGCGCGCATTGACCAGCATCAATTCGCAAGCGCGCCGGGCGTGCCAATCCCGCCGAGACGATTTAGGATCTGCGCGATGAATTATGACGTTGTTGTCGTCGGTGGCGGTCCGGCCGGCCTTGCCTTCGCGCGATCGCTTGCCGCGAGCGGGCTGCGCCTTGCGGTAGTCGAGCGGGAGCCGCGCGATGCCCTCGCCGATCCCCCTTGCGACGGCCGCGAGATTGCGCTCACCCATCGCTCCGTCGCGACGCTGCAGAGGCTCGGCGCCTGGGAGCGGCTCGCCCCGGGCGACATCGCGCCGCTGCGGGCTGCGCGCGTGCTGAATGGCGGCTCGCACTTCGCGCTCGCATTCGATGCGCAAGGGCAGGGCGACGAAAAACTGGGCCACCTCGTTTCCAATCAGGCCATTCGCCGTACGCTGTTTGCCGCGATCCAGGATCAGGCCGGCCTGGATATTCTCTCCGGCACGGGTGTTGCCACTGTGCAGACCACCCGGAAGCGCGCCGAGATCACGCTCGCGGACGGGCGCCTGCTCACCGCGAGGCTGCTCGTCGCCGCGGATTCGCGCTTTTCCGCGGTCCGCGAGCAGCTCGGCATCGAGGCCCGGATCGATCGGCTCGGGCGCTCGATGTTGGTCTGTCGCGTTTCGCACGAGCGCGACCATGGCGGCGTCGCCACCGAATGGTTCGAGCATGGCCACACCATCGCGATGCTGCCGCTGGTCGGCCACCAATCCTCGGCGGTGCTGACGCTGCCGAGCGACGCCGTACGCCGTCTGGCAGATCTCGACGCCGATCTGCTCGGTGTGGAGCTCACGCGGCGCTATGGCGCGCGGCTCGGCGCCATGCGCGTGACCGAGGGGCCACATGTCTATCCCCTAGCGACAAGCTGGGCCGAGCATTTTGCCGCCACGCGCGCCGCACTGATCGGCGATGCCGCAGTCGGCATGCATCCGGTCACGGCCCATGGCTTCAATCTCGGGCTGCAGGGCCAGGCCACGCTTGCCCGGCTGATTGCCGAGGCGGCGGCGCGGGGAGGAAATATAGCCGCTCCGCTGCTTTTGCGGCGTTATGAGGCGGCGCATCGGATGGCCGCGCGCCCGCTGTTCACCGCGACCAATCTGCTCGTTGCGCTCTACACCGATGAACGTCCCGCGGCGCGGGTGGCAAGACACGCGGTGCTGCGACTGGGGGCACAGTTGCCGCAGGTCCGCCATGGCGTCAGCCGATTGCTGATGCAGCATTGATGCCCGAGAGCCCCGTTCCCTCGCTCTTTGACCGCATCGGCGGCGAAGATGGTGTTCGCGCGCTCGTCGATCGCTTCTACGATCTGATGGACGATCATCCCGATTATGCGCAGCTGCGCGCGATGCATGACTCCAACCTGTTCCCGATGCGCGTCTCGCTCACCCAGTTCCTCGCCGCCTGGCTTGGGGGACCACGCACGTGGTTCGACGTGCGACCGGGTGCGTGCATCATGTCGGCGCATCGCGGCATGGGCATCTCTCGCCAGACCGCGGCGCAATGGGTGCACGCCATGAGCCGGGCGATGGCCGAGAGCCGCGTCGATCCCGCGGTGGGTGCGCAGATGCAAGCATCGTTCCTGCGCATGGCGAACGCAATGCTGCTCAACGCGCGCGATCAGGAAGCGCATCGATAGCCGTCGCCTCCCAACCCTACGCAAATACTATGCGAAGCCCGCTTCCTCGCTCTCGATAAGCAACGCGCGGCGATCCTAATAGGCAGCCCTCTGATCCCGGCCCGCAGCGCCTGCGCGGCCGCCTTGTCATGGGGAAGTCAAGATGAAGCGCGTACCGGCCGTTGCGGCCGCACTAACTGTTTTCGTGTCAACAGCGCCGGCCTTTGCGCAGGAGACGCAGCCGGCTGCGGAGGCGCCCGCGATCACTGTCACGGGCTCGGCCACGATCGCGTCGGATTATCGCTTTCGCGGCGTCTCGCAGACCAACAATGAGATGGCGGTACAGGGCGGGATCACCCTGTCGCACGATAGCGGTCTCTATCTCGGCACCTGGGCGTCGAACCTCGCGGGCTGGGGAACCTTCGGCGGCGCGAACATGGAGCTCGATCTGATCGCGGGCTATAAGCGCGCGCTGGGCGATCATGCCGCGATCGATGTCGGCGTGACCTGGTATGTCTATCCCGGCGGCGCCGACAAGACCGATTTCGCCGAGCCCTATGCCAAGCTTTCGGGAAGCGCAGGCCCGGTCTCGCTGCTCGCCGGCGTCGCCTATGCCCCCAAGCAGCAGGCGCTCGGCCGCTGGTACGACAGCGGCGCCGATGCGGCCGCCGGCGTCTACAACCACCCGGGCGCCAAGGACGACAATCTCTATCTGTGGGGCGACGCGGCGGTTGCACTCAAAGGCACGCCGTTCACTGCCAAGGCACATATCGGCCATTCGGACGGCAATCCGGGGCTAGGCCCGAACGCAACCAGCGTCGCGCCCACCGGCCATTATTGGGACTGGTCTGTCGGCGTCGACACCAGCTGGAAGAACCTGACGCTCGGCGTCGCTTATGTCGGCACCGACATCCGCGATCGCGACGCGGCGTATCTGCAGCCCAGCTTCAGCAACGGACAGGACGGCACCGGCGCGATCGCGCGCGGCACCGGGCTGGTCTCGCTGACCGCGGCCTTCTGAGGAAAGGAAATACCCATGCAGGACCTGCTCTGGATAGCCGCAATGGGCGGACTGTTGGCGGCGACGCTGGCCTATGTCCACCTGTGCGACAACGCGTGAGGGGGCGGAGATGACGCTCGACCTCTGGCTGGCAGCCGTCACGGCGCTGGGCCTTTTGCTATACCTGGTGGCGGTGCTGATCCGCCCCGAACGCTTCTGAAGGAGCGGAACCCATGACACTCCAGGGCTGGATCCTGATCCTCGCCTTTATCGGCATTTTGCTGGCGCTCACCAAACCGGTGGGCGCCTGGCTGTTCGCGCTCTACGAGGGCCGCCGTACGCCGCTCCACACGGTGCTCGGGCCCGTCGAGCGCGGCTTCTACAAGCTTGCGGGGATCGATCCGAACGCCGAGCAGAGCTGGCGCCGCTATGCGGTGCATATGCTGATCTTCAATGCGACGCTGATGCTGTTCACCTACGGCGTGCTGCGGTTGCAGGGCGTGCTGCCGGGCAATCCGCAGGGGCTCGCCGGTGTGGGCGACCATCTGTCGTTCAACACCGCGATAAGCTTCACGGCGAACACCAATTGGCAGAGCTATGGCGGGGAATCGACCATGTCGAACCTCAGCCAGATGCTCGGGCTGACGATCCACAACTTCCTCTCGGCGGCGACCGGAATCGCGCTGGCCTTCGCGCTGTTTCGCGGATTCGCCCGGCGGCAGGTGGGGTCGATCGGCAATTTCTGGGCGGACGTGACGCGCATCACGCTCTATTTGCTGCTGCCGCTCTGCGTGGTCCTGACGCTGTTCTACATCGCAAGCGGGGTTCCACAGACTCTGGCGGGCGTCGTCGACGTCACGACGCTGGAAGGCGCGAAACAGTCGCTGCTGCTCGGCCCGGTTGCCTCGCAGGAAGCGATCAAGATGCTCGGCACCAATGGCGGCGGCTTCTTCAACGCCAATTCGGCGCATCCGTTCGAAAACCCGACCGCGCTGACCAATCTGGTGCAGATGCTTTCGATCTTCCTGATCGGCTTCGGCCTCACCTGGACCTTCGGCAAGGCCGTCGGCAACACCCGCCAGGGCTGGGCGATTTTGTCGGCGATGGTGATCCTCTTCGTCGCAGGCGTTACGGTGACCTATTGGCAAGAAGCCGCGGGCAACCCGGTGCTGCACCATCTCGGCGTCGCCGGGGGCAATATGGAGGGCAAGGAAGTCCGCTTCGGCATCGCCGCAAGCGCGCTCTTCTCGGTCATCACCACCGCGGCTTCGTGCGGCGCGGTCAATGCGATGCACGACAGCTTCACCGCGCTGGGCGGGATGATCCCGCTGTTCAACATGCAGCTCGGAGAGGTCGTGATCGGCGGCGTCGGCGCAGGCATTTACGGCTTCCTGCTGTTCGCCATCCTCGCGGTGTTCGTCGCTGGGCTGATGGTGGGGCGGACGCCCGAATATGTCGGCAAGAAGATCGAGGCGCGCGAAGTCAAGCTGGCGGTGCTCGCGATCGCGATCCTGCCGCTGATCATCCTCGGCTTCACCGCGCTGTCGTCAGTGCTCCAGCAGGGGCTCGCCGGGCCGCTCAACAAGGGGCCGCACGGGTTCAGCGAGATCCTCTACGCCTTCACCAGCGCGGTGGGGAACAACGGCTCGGCCTTTGCCGGACTGACCGCGAACACGCCCTATTACAACGCCATGCTGGGCGTCGCGATGTGGCTGGGACGCTTCTTCATCATCGTGCCGATGCTGGCGATCGCCGGCAGCCTCGCGGCGAAGCGGCATACCCCCGAAAGTGCCGGCTCGTTCCCGACGACCGGCGGCCTGTGGGTCGGCCTCCTCGTCGGCATCGTGCTGATCCTGGGTGGCCTTACCTTCCTGCCGAGCCTCGCGCTCGGTCCCATCGCCGATCATCTCGCGATGATCCGCGGCCAACTCTTCTAAGCGAGGACGCCAGACATGGCTCGCGCATCGACAAAGTCGTTGTTCACCGCTGACCTGATCGTTCCGGCGATCGGCGACGCGTTCAAGAAACTCAATCCCCGCGAACTCGTCCGCAATCCGGTGATGTTCACCACCGCGGTCGTGGCGTTGCTGCTGACGATCCTGATCAATGTCGGCGGCGACGGTCTGTCGGTCGGGTTCAAGCTGCAACTGGTCGTCTGGCTGTGGCTTACCGTCTTGTTCGGCACCTTTGCCGAAGCGCTGGCGGAGGGCCGCGGCAAGGCGCAGGCGGCGAGCCTGCGCGCCGCCAAGGCCGAGCTGACCGCGAAGAAGCTCAAGGACGGACGCTCCCAAAACGTGCCCGCCAGCCAGCTGCGGGCCGGCGACATCGTGTTGGTCGAGACGGGCGACCTGATCCCGGCCGACGGCGAAGTAATCGAGGGCGTCGCCTCGGTCAACGAAGCGGCAATCACCGGCGAAAGCGCGCCGGTGATCCGCGAGGCGGGCGGCGACCGTTCGGCAGTGACTGCGGGCACCCGCGTGATCTCCAATTCGATCAAGGTCCGCGTCACCGCCGATCCCGGCCAGGGCTTTCTCGACCGGATGATCGCGCTGGTCGAGGGCGCCGAGCGCCAGAAGACCCCCAACGAGATCGCGCTCACGATCCTGCTCGTCGGGCTGACGATCATCTTCCTGATCGCCGTGGGCACGATCCCGGGCTTCGCCCGCTATGCCGGCGGCAGCATTCCGGTGGCGATCCTCGCCGCGCTGCTGATCACGCTGATCCCGACCACGATCGCGGCATTGCTTTCGGCGATCGGCATTGCGGGTATGGATCGGCTGGTGCAATTCAACGTGCTCGCCAAGTCGGGCCGCGCCGTCGAGGCGGCGGGCGATATCGACGTGCTGCTGCTCGACAAGACCGGCACGATCACGATCGGCGACCGCCAGGCCAGCGAGTTCCGCGCCGTGGCCGGCGCATCGCAGCAGGAACTGGCCGAAGCCGCGCTGCTCGCCAGCCTGGCCGACGAGACGCCCGAGGGCCGATCGATCGTCGTGCTGGCGCGCGACAAGTTCCGCGTTGTCACTGCGGCGTTGCCTGCGGGGGCGGAAGTGGTGCCCTTCACCGCGCAGACGCGCATCTCCGGCGTGAGGATCGGCGGATCGCTGATCCAGAAGGGAGCCGTCGATTCGGTGCTCAAGGCCAATCCGGGGCTCGGCGAAACCGCCGCCGCCACCGAACTGCGCCGCGTCACCGACGAGATCGCCCGCGCCGGCGGCACCCCTCTGGCCGTGGCGCAGGACGGTCGGCTCCTGGGCGCGATCTTCCTCAAGGACGTGGTCAAGGCCGGCATCCGCGAACGCTTCGGCGAATTGCGCGCGATGGGCATCCGCACGGTGATGATCACTGGCGACAACCCGCTCACCGCCGCGGCGATCGCTGCGGAGGCGGGCGTCGACGATTTCCTTGCGCAGGCGACTCCGGAGGACAAGCTCGCGCTGATCCGCAAGGAACAGCAGGGGGGGCGGCTGGTGGCGATGTGCGGCGACGGCACCAACGATGCGCCCGCGCTTGCCCAGGCCGATGTCGGCGTCGCGATGAACACGGGGACGCAGGCCGCGCGCGAGGCGGGCAACATGGTCGATCTCGACAGCGATCCGACCAAGCTCATCGAAGTCGTGGGCCTCGGCAAGCAATTGCTGATGACCCGCGGCGCGCTGACGACCTTTTCGGTCGCCAATGACGTCGCGAAGTATTTCGCGATCATCCCGGCGATGTTCGTTGCGCTCTATCCGGGCTTGGGCATCCTCAACGTAATGGGCTTGGGAACGCCGCAAAGCGCGATCCTGTCGGCGATCATCTTCAACGCGCTGATCATCCCTTTCCTCGTGCCGCTCGCGCTCAAGGGCGTGGCCTACAAGCCGATGGGGGCGGGGCCGCTGCTTGCACGCAACCTCGCAATCTATGGCCTGGGCGGGCTCGTCGCGCCGTTCATCGGCATCAAGATCATCGACCTGGCCGTCAACGGCCTCGGTCTCGCCTGAGGAGGAAACCATGGGCAAAGACTTCATTTCGTCGCTGCGTCCGGCGATCGTGCTGACGATCCTGTTCGCGATCCTGCTCGGGCTGGTATATCCGATGGCGATGACCGGCATCGGACAAACTCTCTTCCCTTCCCAGGCCAATGGCAGCCTGGTCCGCGATGCCGGCGGCCGGGTGATCGGTTCTTCGATTGTCGGCCAGGCGTTCGCTTCCGACCGCTATTTTCAGACTCGGCCGTCCGCGGCGGGCAAGGGGTATGACGGGCTGGCCTCGTCGGGCTCGAACCTCGGGCCGGCGTCGCAGGCGCTGGTCGATCGGGTGAAGTCCGACGTGGCGAAGCGCCGCGCCGAGGGCGTCGCCGGGCCGGTGCCCGCCGACCTCGTCACCGCGAGCGGATCGGGGCTCGATCCCGATCTGTCGCCCGAGGCGGCGCAGGCGCAGGTCGCGCGGGTGGCGCGCGTGCGCGGGCTTGCCGAGGCGCAAGTGCGCGCGCTGGTCGATCGCGCCGTCGAACGTCCGCTGCTCGGTATCCTGGGCGAGCCCCATATCAATGTGCTCGCGCTCAATCGCCAGCTCGATCGGCTCGGCCAACGTTGAGCGATCGCGCCGACAGCGACGGGCGCCCCGCACCCGAAGCCTTTCTGCGCGCGGCGGCGCAGGAGGGCAGGGGGCGCCTGAAGATATTCCTCGGCGCGGCGCCGGGGGTCGGTAAGACCTATGAGATGCTGTCGGAAGGCGCGGCGCGGCGACGTTCGGGAACGGACGTCGTCATTGCCGTTGTCGAAACGCATGGCCGCGCCGAGACCGAAGCGCTCACCCGCGGCTTGGAAATCCTGCCGCGGCGCGCGATCGACTATGAGGGCCGGACGCTCAGCGAAATGGATCTCGACGCGCTGCTCGAACGCCGCCCCGCGCTCGCGCTGGTCGACGAGCTGGCGCACACCAATGCGCCGGGGAGCCGCCATCCCAAGCGCTATCAGGATGTCGAGGAACTGCTCGATGCCGGGATCGACGTCTATTCGACGATCAACATCCAGCATGTCGAGAGCCTCAACGACGTCGTCGCGTCGTTCACCCATGTCCGCGTTCGCGAGACGGTGCCCGACAGCATCCTCGAATCCGCCGAGATCGAAGTCGTCGATATCCCGCCCGACGAGCTGATCGAGCGGCTGAAGGACGGCAAGGTTTATCTGCCGCAGGAGGCGTCGCGCGCGCTCTCGCATTTCTTCTCCAAGTCCAACCTCTCGGCGCTGCGCGAGCTGGCGCTGCGTCGCGCGGCGCAGGCGGTCGATGCGCAGATGCTCGATCATCTTCGCGCCCATGCACTGGGCGGCACCTGGGCCGGCGGCGAGCGGATCCTGGTCGCAGTCAGCGAACTGCCCGGTTCGGAGGAACTCGTCCGCGCCGCCAAGCGCATCGCCGATGCGGCGCATGCCAGCTGGACCGCTGTCCATGTTGAAACGCCGCGCAGCCGCTTGCTGGCCGAGCCCGAGCTTCGCCGCATCGCCGCGACGCTGAACCTGGCTTCGCGGCTCGGCGCCGCGGTGGCGAGCGTGCCGGCGACGACGGTAGTAGAGGGCCTCAAGAGCTTTGCCAGCGATGCGCGGGCGACGCAGCTCGTCGTCGGCAAGTCCGCGCGCTCGCGTTGGTTCGAGCTGCGCCACGGCTCGGTGGTCGATCGCCTTATTCGCGAGACACCCGGTGTCGCAGTGCACGTCCTCCCGTCCCCGAGGAGGCGGTTCCGGCGCGGCGTGTCCGCGCGCCGCTGGGCGGATGGGGAAGCCGCGCCGGCTATGGCTGGGCCAGCCTGATGGTGGCGGGCGTGACGGCCGCAGGATCGGCGCTCCTCCACATCCTGGATCTCGGCAATGTCGCGCTGCTCTATCTGCTGCCGGTGATGGCGGCGGCGAGCCTGTTCGGGCTGCGCACCGGGCTCTATGCCGGCCTGCTGTCGAGCCTGGGCTATAACTATTTCTTCCTGCCGCCCACCCACACGCTGACGGTCAACAATCCAGAGAACATCATCTCGATCTTCGTGCTGCTGGGCGTTGCGGTGGTCACCAGCCAGCTCACCGCGCGAGTGCGCGCGCAGGCGGACCTCGCCACGGCGAGCGCGCGCACCAATGCGGCGCTGGCGGGCTATCTGCGCCAGCTCACTGCGCTTGGCGACCCGATCGAAGTTGCGCGTGCAGCCTGCCGCGAGATTGCCGAGCTGCTCGGCGTCCGCGTCGCGTTGATCGAGCAGACCGCCACCGGCCTGTCGGTCCAGGCGGCGAGCGAGCCCGATACGCGGCTCGAGACGATGGAGCTCGCCGCGGCGCAATGGGCGTGGGACACCGCCCAGCCCGCGGGTCGCGGAACGGGCACACTGACGGCGTCCGACTGGCAATTCCACCCGCTGCGCGCCGGCGAGCGCGTGCTTGCGGTGCTTGGCGTGGCGCATGACGACGGCAGCGATCCGATCCGATCGGATCAGCTCGGGTTGCTGGGCAGCTTGCTCGACCAGACTTCGCTGGCGCTCGAACGGCTGCGGCTCGAGTCCGAGATGCGCGATGTCGACGCCGTGCGCGAACGCGATCGACTGCGCGCCGCGCTGCTCTCCTCGGTTAGCCACGATCTGCGTACGCCGCTGACCTCGGTGCTGGCGGCGGCGGGCGAGCTTCGCCGGCGCAGCGACGATCCGCTGATCGATACGATCGAAAGCGAGGCGATGCGGCTCAACCGCTTCGTCGCCAATCTGCTTGACATGGCGCGCGTCGAGGCGGGGGCGCTGCGGCTCAACCTCGAGCCGGTGGATCTCACCGATGCGGTCGCCGCTGCCGTCCACGACACCAAGCATGCGCTCGAAGACCATGCCATCCAGCTCGACGTGCTGCCCGATCTGCCGCTGGTCCGGCTCGATCCGCAACTCTTCCACCATTGCCTGCTCAACCTGCTCGACAATGCCGGCCGCTATGGCGAGCCCGGCACGCCGGTGCTCGTGCGCGCGCAGCGTCTCCCCGGCGAAATGATCCTGTCGGTGATCGATCAGGGGCCCGGGCTGCCCGTCGGCCGCGAGGCGGAGGTGTTCGAAACCTTCCGCCGGCTGGAGGGCTCCGATCGCTCGGTCAGCGGCACGGGTCTCGGGTTGGCGATCGTCAAGGCGTTCGCCGAGGCGATGGGGATGAGCGTGGAGGCTGCCAATCGCGGCGACCTGCCCGGCGCGCGGTTCAGCATTCACTTTCCCGAGCGCCTGCTGGTGCGCGGGTCGCATCAGGAAATCGAACTATGAATGGCCAGCGCATCCTGGTCGTCGACGACGATCTGCATATCCGGCGGCTGCTCCAGGCAACGCTGGTGCGGGGCGGCTATCAGCCGATCGAGGCGACCACGGCTGCCGAGGCGCTCGCCCAGGCCAAGGCGACGAGTCTCGATGCGATCCTGCTCGATCTCGGCCTGCCCGATCGCGATGGGCTGGAGATTGTCCCCTTGCTGAAGAAACAGAGCCCGGCGCCGATCCTGATCGTCTCGGCGCGCGATGCCACCGATCAAAAGGTCGCCGCGCTCGATCTCGGCGCCGACGATTACGTCACCAAGCCGTTCGACAGCGAGGAAGTGCTCGCCCGCTTGCGTGCGTCGCTCCGCCACAGCCTGGTCGCCCAGGGCGCGTCGCCGATAGTCCGGGCACAGGGCGTCGCAATCGATCTCACCAATCGCGCGATCACCCGCGAGGGCGCCGAGGTGCATGTCACGCGCAAGGAGTTCGAAGTGCTCCGCCAGCTGGCGCTCAGCCCCGGGCGCGTGGTGACGCACCAGCGCATCCTCGAAGCCGCCTGGCCCTATGACCATGACAAGCGGGTGGACTATCTGCGCATCGTCGTGCGCAATCTCCGCCAGAAGCTGGAGCCTGATCCCGCGCGGCCCTCGATCATCGTGAACGAGCTCGGCGTCGGCTATCGGCTGATGCCTGATCCGGAGCGAGTTTCGGCCTGATTGCTATGAAAATGCTATGGTGCGCTGCCGGTCTTTGGCTCGTTTCGCTATGGTTCGAGGGATAGATGGAGTGCCGCAATCACGGAGCGCGGCATGCCCAGTTTTTCCCCATCGCGAACCCGCGACATCGCCCTTCGCCTGTCCGGCTTGGCCCTGCTCGTGCTGGGCGCGCTTGCGCTGAGCAGGCTCGTCCACTGCGTGCATGCAGTTCCTGCCCATGATTGCACGCCCGGCGAGTTCGCATTGGCGGCGCTGGGGCTGGCCTGCCTCAGTCCTGGTGCGCTGTTCACGACGCTGGGCGCGCATATTTTCGATCGCGTCGCGATATCGCAGCGCTGGGCCGCCCGATCCCGTTAGTGCCAGGGCCGGGCGCAGCATCGCAAACCGAGCGGCGCGCACCTACCGCAAATTGGTCCGCGCGAGCTCGACGACTTCGTCGGCGCGGCCGTTGAGAATGGCCTTCATCATGTAGAGGCTGAAACCCTTGACCTGTTCCAGCTTGATCGCCGGCGGCAGCACCAGTTCCTGCGATGCGGTCTTCACGTCGACGAGCGCGGGACCGTCATGCTCGAACGCTGCCCGCAGCGCCGCCTGGAGATCCCCCGCATTCTCGACGCGCACGCCGAAGATTCCCGCGGCGGTGGCAATCGCGGCGAAATCGGGGTTGTCGAATTTGACGTTGCGATCGAGGAAGCCGCCTGCCTTTTGCTCCAGTGCGACGAAGCCCAGTTCGCCATTGTCGACGATGACGATCTTCACCGGCAATTTGAGTTGGCGCAGCGTGAGCAGGTCACCCATCGACATGCTGAATCCGCCATCGCCGGAGAGCGAGATGACCTGTCGGCCGGGTGACGCCGCCTGGGCGCCGATCGCCTGGGCGAGCGCGTTCGCCATCGATCCGTGATTGCCCGAGAACAGCAATCGGCGGCTGCCATTCACGGCTATGTGCCGTGCCGCCCACACAGTCGGCGTGCCGACATCGGCCGTAATGATAGCATCCTCCTGCGCAAGTTCGCTGACCAGATGCGCCAGATATTGCGGATGGATCGGCCGCCCCGGCTGGCTCTCCCGCTCGAGGCCGTTCAGTCCCTCACGGGTCTTGCGATAATGCGCGCGTGCGCTTTCGAGGAAGCGGCGATCGGGCCTGCGTTCCAGACGGTGCAGCAGCGCACCGATCGTCTCACCGACATCTCCGACGACGCCCAGGGCTAGGGGCGCGCGCTTGCCAAGCTGCGAAGGATCGCGATCGACTTGGACGATCCGGGCGTCTTTCGGATAGAAGTTGCGATAGGGGAAATCGGTGCCCAGCATCAGCAGCGTGTCGCAATTTTCCATCGCGTGATAGCCCGACGAAAAGCCGATCAGGCCGGTCATGCCGACGTCGAAGGGATTATCCCATTCGACATGTTCTTTCCCGCGCAGGGCGTGGACGACCGGCGCGCCAAGGCGGTCTGCCAGCGCCACCACGGCGTCGTGCTGGCCGGCACAGCCGCTGCCGCACAGCAGGGTGATGGCGCCGGCATCGTCCAGCAGCTGGACGAGCTGATCGATCTCGCTGTCCGCGGGCACGATGCGCGGCGGCACCAGCGCCGGGAAGTTGGCGGTTGCCCCCGCGGGCGCGTCCAGCAGTGCGACATCGCCCGGAACGACGATCACCGCCACGCCGCGCTTGCCGATGGCTGCTCGCATCGCGCGATGCATCACTTCGGGCATCTGGAGGGGATTGGTTACCAGCTCGACGAAGTGGCTGCATTCGCGGAACAGTTCCTGGGGATGCGTCTCCTGGAAATAGCCCAGGCCGATCTCAGAGGAAGGGATGTGCGCGGCGATGGCCAGCACCGGAACGTGGTTGCGGTGGCAATCGAACAGACCGTTGATCAAGTGGAGATTGCCGGGGCCGCAGCTCCCCGCGCAGACCGCCAGCTCGCCGGTAATCGCTGCTTCAGCGCCCGCGGCGAAGGCTGCCACCTCCTCGTGCCGCGTCATCATCCACGCAATCTCTTCATGGTGCCGGAGCGCCTCGTTGAGACCGTTCAAACTGTCGCCGGTCACGCCCCAGATCCGCTTCACGCCCGCGCTGGACAAGGTAGCCGCGATCAGTTCGGCAATGTTCATTATGGTGGTCCTTTTCCGAGGCGGGGCGTCCTCCTAACGCCGTAAACGCCCGATGGGCACCATCTGAAGGTGTTAGATCGCGCCCGCGGCCCGCGTTGCCGTCGTCCGACGCCGCAACAGCCACCAGATCGTCGCGAAGGAGATCAAAAGCAGTGGCAGCAGCGTGAGGATCGCGTCGCTGGCGACGCCACTGCGCGCGAGCAAAACGCCCGCGAGTACCGGACCGAGCACGGCGCCCAGCCTGCCAATCCCGACGAAAAAGCCTGTGCCGGTACCCCGCACCGCATGCGGGTACAGGTCCGTCACCAGTCCATAGAGCAGAAACTGCCCGCCGCTGAGGAAGAAGCCGAGGCCGAACGCAGCGATGCCCGCTGCGATTTCGGACCGGCCCGCTGCCAGCATCAGCAACGCGCTGCCGATCATCCCCATCCAGGCCGCGCCATAGACAATTCCCGCCTCGAGCCGACGCGCCAGCGCGCCGAAGGCGAAGCCGCTTGCCGCGCCACCGAGCGTCAGCATCATCACGATCCGGCCCGTCGCCGGGCCGGCAAAATCGCGCGCGATCATCAGCGACGGCAGCCAGTTAACCAGTATCGATACCGCGATCGACACGCAGATCGTTGTGACCCACAGCAGCGCGGTCGGAAGCCCGCGCGCGTCGCCGGCCAGGGCGAACCCGATCGTTCGCGGTGTCGAGTTCCCGCGCGTCGCGTCCACCGAAAATGTCGGCAGCAACCGCTGGCACGCGGCGGCCACCAAGATCGGCGCGACCCCGCCCAGCCAGAACATCAGCTTCCACGACATTCCCGGCACCAGGACGGTCATCAGTCCGAGGCACGCGCCGCCAAAGGGCATCGCCGATCCCAGCATCGTCACCCTGGTGGCGGTCTTGCCTGGAGGGCTCGTCTCGTTGACCAGCGCCAGGATGTTGGGAAGCGCGCCGCCAAGCCCGAGCCCTGTGATGAACCGCATGGCGAGCAGCTGCGGCAAACCGCCCGCCAGCGCACTGGCGATGCTGAACACGCCGAGCACGAGCAGCGACAGAACCAGGACCGGCCGGCGCCCGATCCGATCGGCCAACCGGCCGCCGATCAGCGCCCCCAGCAGCAGGCCTATCCCGGCCGCGCCGAATATCCAGCCGATCTGTTGCGGTTGGAGGCCAAGCAGCGGTGCGAAGCGCGGCGCGGCAACCCCGGCCACCATCATGTCGTACCCCTCGCACATCCCGGCCACAAAACAGAGGCCGAAGACCCGTCCGGCGGGCACAGGGCGCGGGCTCAACGCCCCTCTCCACCGGCGTGCTGCGGCGCTTGCGCATCGCGTCGGCGCGCCATCTTCAGCAGCAGATTGTCCGCCACGCCCGGCCTGGCCCAGGGGCAGACCGCGATGCAGATCGCGCATCCCGCATTGTCCGCGAAATAGGGGATGCATTTGTCGAAATCGACATACCATCGCTCGACCCCGCGCACCCATTGCTTGGTATCGGCGATCGCGCTCGGTGGGCACGCATCGATGCAGACCTGGCAATTGGTGCAGAAGCCCTCGGCGCCGAAATCATCGGGGCGGTCGAACGACAGCGGCATGTCGGTGGTGATCCCCGCCAGCCGCAGGTTCGATCCGAAGCTGCGATTGATCAGCGAGCCGTGCTTGCCCAATTCGCCCAGCCCGGCGTCGATCGCGGCCGGGATCAGCAGCAGCGAGGATGCGCGGGGCCCGGGAAAGGGTTTCGCGGTATAGCCCTGGCGCCGGATCCAGTTCGCCAGTGCGTAGCTGGTCCGCGTCCCGCGCGCATATTGCCGGCCGACCTCGGTGATCCCGCGCGCATTCTCCGGGCTGCTGGGCACGTGGCGCAACTCTTCATAGTCGTGCGCGATCCCCAGGACGATGACGTTCGGCTCGTCCACCGAATAGTCCTCGACGATATAATGGTCCTGCAAGGGCGTGACGCCGAACAAATCCGATTCGTGGGTGAGGGCGAAATCCCGCGCCAGCGTGGTCCAGGCTTCGGGCGTCCGCTCGACGCGATCGGGGTTGATCGGTTCGAGTTCCGGATAGGCATTGGCGGCGGCAAAGGCTTCGGTGGCTTCCTGGCTGACCCGGCAGCCGGCGCTTGCGATCGCCTGGAGCGCGCCGAAGGGATGTTGGTCCGCCGGATGCCAGAAGAAGGGCGAGGCGCGCCGCGGCGTCCGCTCGCCCAGCCCGTTGATCGTATTGCCCGACGCGTCCGGCCAGGCGGCCTGGACCTGGGGAGAGGGCGTGTAGGTCCGCGGTTCACGGCGTGCCATCGGATTCTCCTCAGAAGCTGGCCGAAGCGCGCACGCCGAATTGGCGCGGCGGCAGCGGGGCCACGAACACATCGCCACCGATCAGCGGATCGCTGGACGGAAATGCGTAATCGAAGCTGTCGAGCAGATTGTTGACATAGCCGGTCAGGCGCAGGCCGTTGGCCAGGTCGATGCTCGCGCTCAGGTTGATCCGGTCATAGGCCGGCGCAGTGAGTTGGTCGCCGGAGCGCGAGGCGCGGGTGTTGTCCTGGATGAGGATCGAGTCGATGAACTGATATTCGGCGTGCAGATCGAGGGCGTTCGCGCCGCCCAGCGGAAGCCGGTAATCCGCCGCCGCAAACACCGTTGTCTCGGGCACATTCTCGAACGGCGTACCGGAAAAGTCGGTCTTGTCCGCCGGGCTGAACATCCGCACGAAGCTGTCGAACCGCGAGCGCGAGAACGACACCGAGCTCCGCAGCTTGAGTCCGTCGATCGGGCGCACCGACAGCTCCGCCTCGACACCGCTGACATGACTGCCCGCCGCATTTTCGACGACGGTGACCGGCGTCGGTCCGCCGCCCGGATCGGGGATGACGTTTGTTACCTGCTCGTCGTGGATCTCGATGCGATACAGCGCCAAATTGAGGGCGAGCGCTTGATCGTGTGTGCTGGCCTTCAGCCCCAATTCGTAATTCTGGGAAGCTTCGTCGCCATAAGGCGCATTGGCCGCGGCGCTGCCCGAGCGATTGATCCCGCCGGCCTTCCAGCCTTCGGCATAGGTCGCATAGACCATCACGCTCGTTGCAGGCTTGTAGGAGGCCGAGCCCATCCACGAGAAGTTCTCGAACGTATCGCGCGCGTTGCGCGGCACCGGCTGGAACTGGTTGATCGGCGGACCGAACACCTGGCCGCGATCGCCCGTGCCGACGACCCCCTCGTGCGACCAGCGTCCGCCGCCGGTCAGCTCGAGCGCATCGGTGACGTGCCAGCTTGCCTGGCCGAACGCGGCATAGCCGTCGCGATCGTCGACGTGGTTTTCATAGATATACAGTGCGGCGGGCAGGGGGCGGGTGCCCGGCCCGACACGCCGATAGCGGTCGAAAAGCTGGTGCTGGTCGAAATAATAGCCGCCGACCAGCCAGTCGACCGGGCCCGCACTGCCGCTCAGGCGCAGCTCCTGGCTCTTGAACTGCTGCCGAATGTCGATGTCGAGCGTCGCGCCCGCAAAGCTCTGCGGCGTCTGTGATACCGGCGGATAGGCCGGCAGCGTGACCGGGATCTGGACGCTGATCCGGCTGTCCATGTCGGTAAAGATGTCCGAACTCAACTCGCGATAGCCGCTGATCGAGGTCAGCGTGATGCCGCTGCCCAGCTCGGCGGTGACGTTCAGTTGCAGCCCATGGTTCGCCTTGCTGTCCGGTTCGTCCTGATCGACGACGCTCTCGTATCGGTGCGTCGCCAGCCGCACGCCGCGAATGGCCTCATTATAGTTCCGCTTGCTGTAATCGCCGATCAGCATCACTTCGATGGCGTCGGACGGAACCCAGCGCAGCGTGCCGCGCAGCGCCGTCTGTTCGGACCAGTCCTGCATCCCGCCCAGCACGATATTGTGGAGATAGCCGCCGGTGCGGCGATGCTCGACGCTATAGCCAACGTAGAGTCCGTCGGTGATCGGGCCGCTCATCGAGAGATTGCCGCGAAAGGTTCCGAGCTCCGCCGCCTCGAGTTGCGCGCGGCCGCGAAACTCGGGTCCCGGTCGACGGCTGACCAGATTGAGCGCGCCGCCCTGGGTATTGCGGCCGAACAAGGTGCCCTGCGGACCACGCAACACCTCGACGCGCTCCAGATCGAGAAAGGCGGCGTCGAAGCCAAGCTGGGGCAGATACATGCCGTCGAGAAACACGCCGACCGCCGGCTCGAGCCCGGCATTGAAGCCCACGCCGCGCATCGTCAGATAGGCGTAGTCGGCGCTGTTGTTGACGCTGCCCGGCGCGCTGAACAGTCCGGGCACATCGGCGTAGAGACCGTTGACGTCCTGCACGTTGCGCGTGTCGAGGTCGGCGCCGGTCACCGCAGTGATCGCCATGGGAACGTCCTGGAGCGTCTCCGCACGCTTTCGCGCGGTCACCACAATGTCCTCCGGACTGTCCGGCGCGCTGTGCGCAGCGGCTTCAGCCGGCCCCTCGTTCGACTGCGCAAAGGCCGGAGCCGCGATCAAGGCGAGCAGCGACAGTCCGCTAAAAAGCGGGCTCCAATATCCCTTCATTCGGCATCCCCCTCCGCCCGATATGCTCGGGTCGAGGCAAAGGATGCGGAGATTCCGACAACGCTGGCAAGCGCCAATCTTCGCGTCCCATCGCGATTTTGGCGCCGAACCTGCGGTTTGTTGCGACGAGGCAACAAGGTAGTAACGTACCTACATACTCGGCGGGATTTTCCGCTGGCGGAGCAGTCGGTTGACGCCGACGAAGCGCCAAAGGCCGTGGCTAAAATGCGCGTATCGTGCAGCGGCGCATCACGCCGTCGCGCCGTTGATTCATCGTTGAACAAGATCGCCGGGCCGCAATCGCGCATCGAATACTCCATCGAAGGGAATAAGACGGCGACCCTGCTGACGCTTTGAGGCCAAGGGCCAAGGCATCAGGTAAATATGAAACTGATCTATTTCGCAGAGACGCGCAATAGCGAGATTGTATTTTCCAATTTCAGCTTAGTTGCTGAAAAGGAGGAAGATGATGTTGGCTTTTTACTCAGCTATTTGCGTCATTCAGGCGCGATGTGATTGTGACAGGGCGCTGACCCGCCGGCGCGAATTCGAGCGCCGGCGGGTGCGTGCAACCATATCGGCAGGTCAATAGGCGGCGGACAGGGTCAGGAACCACTGGCGCGGCGCGATCGGATAGGCCGAATAGCCGTTGGTCGCCGATCCAACCGACAGGGTCGATACGCCCCTCTTGTTGGCGAGGTTGGTGACGTTGAAGGCGAGCTCGGCCTTGCGCACCGGCAGGACGTTCTCGGGAAGCCGCGCCGCGACGCGCAGCGATGTCAGGAAATAGGATTTCACGCTGGCGTCATTGGTGAAGGTGGCGAAGCGGCTGCCGACATAGTCGCCGATCAGCTGCGTCTCGAACGGGCCCACCGACAGCGTCGCGACCGTCTTGTTCATCCATTTGGGCGTGCCGGGCAGCTGCTTGCCGCAGGTCGGCACGACGCCGCCGGTGACGAGATAGCCGCCGATGCAGGTGTCGGTGGCGTTGCCGATGCCGATCGCCGCCGTGTTATAGTCGCTCTGATATTTCGAGAGGTTGTACGACGTGGCGTTGTACAGCGAGAAGCCACGGCCGACGCGCAGCGTGAACGCGGCGTCTACGCCGTCTGTGTGCACGTCGCCGACATTGACCAGGATCGAGGTGCCGCCGGTGATCCCGCCGCCGGCGATGCCGCCGGGGTTGGTCGAGATCGCCAGCAGGCGATCGTTGAATACGACATGGTAATAGTTGATCTGCGCCTCGAGCCCGATGTCGTTCGCGAAGGTGCGGCGCGTGCGCAGGCCGCCTTCATAGGTCCAGCTCGTCTCGGGCTTGCCCTGATCGGCAAAGGCATCGAACGCCGCCTGACTGCCGGTGAACCAGGGACCACCACCGCCGGCCAGATAGGCCTGATACTGGCGCAGGTTCTTCTGGACGTTGAAATAGACCTGCTCGTTGCCGTTGAAGTCATAGGTTGCGCCGATCGCCGGCAGGAACCAGTTCTTGGTGTCGATCTTGCCCTGCGGCAGTCCGCCGGCGAGGCCGGACAACGAGCCTGCCTTGGGCTGGACGGGATAGCGCCCATCGGCCCATTGCGCGCTGGTCTTGAACCCGCCCTGGACGGTCAGCTTGTCGAAGATCTGCCAGGTATCCTGCAGGTGGAGCTGGAGCTGGTTGATCGTCGCGTCGCCCTGATATTGGGTGAACAGCGGCTGCGCGGCCTCGAGCGGGCGGATATAGGGCGTGCTCGATGCCGGATCGTTGACGTTGACGCCATACCAGCGGCGCCACTGGGTCGTGCTGTTATGCTCGAACCAGCCGCCGAACTCGATCTTGTGGTTGCCCAATTCGGCGGTGATCGCGGAGACCACGCCGCCGCGGTCGATGCGATATTCGGTGGTGCGAGTGATCAGCCCCGATCCGCCGGTCGCTGCTACCAGCGCCGCGCCGGCAGCCGCCGCCTGGGCGTCGGTCAACGCGGTGCAGGCGGCCGGACGGACGCCGTTGTTATTGGCGGTGAAGCGGCAATTGGTCGGCAGGCTGGCATAGTTGGGGTCGAGATAGGGCTGGGCGGTCGTGATCGACTGGCCCAGCGGCCCGGCGACGACGCCGGCGCCGTCATTATGGTGATAATAGGCCGTGGTCGCCCAGTTGATCCGATCAGAGAGATGCGCGTCGAAGCGCGCATAGCCGAGATAATCGGTGCGCTGCGCATCGGAATAATAGTTGCGATAATTGCTGCCCACGCTCGCCGGCGAATTGCCGAGCGGGCTCAGATATCCGGACCGATAGCCGCTGAAATCGGGATAGAAGAACGGCTTGGTGTAGGGCGTGTAGAGCTGGACCGGCGTCGCCGTGCCGCCCGCCGACGGCTTGAAGAAGACGGTGGCGTCCTCGTTCGGCTGGGTCATGTCGTTATAGTCGAAATAGAGC
Source organism: Sphingomonas sp. MMS12-HWE2-04 (assembly GCF_044881185.1). GTDB lineage: Bacteria > Pseudomonadota > Alphaproteobacteria > Sphingomonadales > Sphingomonadaceae > Sphingomonas. The sequence continues at coordinate 1,213,563 of NZ_CP173254.1, forward strand.
GTCAGCTTGCCGATCGCGCTGTCGTGGACAAACTTGGCATTGGCCTGCCAGCCGCCCTGGATGCCCTCGAAATCCCAGGCGCGCGCATGCTGGCGCGCCGCCGAGATATAGGCCGAGTTGGTGCCGCCAAAGGTGCCGCTGTCGATGCGGACGAAGCTGCGCGCTGTCTCGTAGCTCCCGATGGCCTGCGAAGCCTGGATGCCGAAATGGTCGAGCGGGTTCGACGAGAAGGTCTCGACCGTGCCGCCGAGATTGCTGTTGGACGCCGTGGCGAGATCGCCGGCGCCTGCAGCCACCACGACGCGGCCGACATTCTCCGAGATCACCGCGCGCTGCGGCGAGAGGCCGTTGTAATTGCCATAGCTCTGGTCGCCCAGCGGCACCCCGTCCATCGTGTAGCCGAGCTGGTTGGCAGCGAAGCCGTGGATGAAGATCTGCGCGTTCTGCTCGTTATAGCCCCAAGGGTCGGCAGTGATGTAGAGCACGCCGGGCAGCGTCTGGATCGCCTTGAGCGGCGACACGCCGGGCAGGATCTTCTGGATCTCGCTCTGCGGGATCGCCGTTGCGGACCGCGTCGACTTGGCGTTGACGACGATCGCGGTGCTTTCATCGGCGGCGTCGTCACGGACCTCGGTCTCGGCCGTTTGCGCATAAGCGGAATTGGCGACGAGAAGTGCGCTGGCGAGCGCGAGCACGCTGGAAGTAAATCGTATCACAATGGCCCCCCTGGTGCGTGCGTTGCTGCACGCGGAACGGGGCGGCTGTGGGCGAAGATAATTCCAATCCCGCGACGATTCTGTTGCGGCAGCGTGACAATCGCGAAATCGATTGCGACACTGCGGTCGCTTATGCCGGCTTGCAATGTAGGATTTGGTCTGCTTGTCTTGCCAGCGCCCTGTTTCCGCCGTCGTGACCTGTTCTGGGGATACGGCACCGCGGAGGCGGTGCGGACAGTGTCAACCTAGTGTAAACTTAGCTGCGACCGGCGCTTCAATCGAGGAAGCGGATCGCCGCGCCATCGGCATCGCGGACGATGCGAACCCGGACCTGGTAGAGATCTGCCAGCATCGCTTCGGTCATCGCCGTCTCGGTTGGCCCGGCCGCGACCAGCGCGCCATCTCGGATCGCAACGATCTCGTCCGAGAAGCGCAGCGCCATGCCCAGATCGTGGATCGCCATCACCACCGTGCGCCCCGCATCGGCGCGCGCGCGCAGCCGCCGGGCGGCATCGATGCCGTGGCGCGGATCGAGATCCGAAGTCGGCTCGTCGATGATGAGGAGCTCGGGATCGCTGACGATCGCGCGCGCGAGCATGACCCGTGCGAGCTCCCCGCCCGAGAGCGAGGTCGCCTGGCGGTCGCGCAGATGGGCGATGTCGCATTCCTCCAGTGCCTGGGCGATCGCCGGCTGTAGCGTGGCGGGCAGTCCGCCGAACGCCGGAAGCTGCGGCAGGAGGCCAAGCCCGACCACGCGCTCGACGCTGATTGGCCAGTCGACGGCGGCGCGCTGCGGCAGATAGGCGCGCTTGCGCGCCATCGCCGCGCGGCTCAGCCTGGCCAAGTCGAGATCGCCGAAGTGCAAGCTGCCCGTGCCAGGCTTGAGCAGCCCGGCGGCGACTTGGAGCAGCGTGCTCTTGCCGGCGCCGTTGGGGCCGATCACCGCCGTCAGCTTGCCGCCGGCGAAACTGCCGCTGACGCGATCGAGGATACGCCTTCCGCCACGCTCGACGGTGATGTTGGCGAAGCGAAGCGCGCTCATGCGGTCCTCCTGTGGACGTGCAGCACCAGCCAGAGGAAGAAGGGGGCGCCCACGATCGAGATGAACACCCCGAGCTGGATCGGAGGGCCGAAGTGGATGACCCGCGTGCAAATGTCGGCGACGACGACGAGCAGTGCGCCGGCCAGTGCCGCGGGGATGAGCGTCCCGCCCGGCCGGTACCCCACCAGCGGCCGCACGAGGTGCGGCGCGACCAGCCCGACAAACCCCACCGCGCCCGTCACCGCGGTGGCCGCGCCGACCCCGAATGCGATGCCGACCAGCGCGAGCAGTCGCGTTCGGACGACATCGACGCCGAGGCTCTCCGCCTGCGCCTCGCCGAGTGCCATCGCGTCGAGCGCGCGCCCGGTCAGCAGGAGGAGCGCGCCGCCAAACAGGATGAATGGGCCTGCGAGCTGGACATGGTCCCAGCTGCGATCCTGCAGCGAGCCCATCAGCCAGGTGACGATCTCATAGGCGGCATAGGGATTGGGCGCGAAGTTGAGCGCCAGATAGACGCCCGAATAGGCGACGCTCGAGATCGCCGCGCCCGCCAGGATCAGCGCCAGCGTGCCGCTGCCGCGTGCCACCATAAAGGCAAGGCCCGCCGTGAGCATCGCGCCGATCAGGGCGAAGATCGGGGAGGCCAGCACGAAGCTGGCACTGAAGCCGAAATAGATGGCTATCACCGCGCCCAAGCTCGCGCCGCCGGTCACGCCCAGCAGCCCGGGCTCGGCCAGCGGGTTGCGCAGCAGGCCTTGGAGCACGGCGCCCGACAAGCCGAGGATTGCGCCGACCAGGATTGCGAGCACCAGGCGCGGCAGGCGGATCTCGTTCACCAGCAGGGCGGCAAGGTTGGGATGGGGATCGGCGATGCCGGCGAATAGCGCACCCGGCGTGAGCCAGACGGTGCCGCAGATCAGCGAAATCGACGAGGCGAGCGCGAGGGTCGCGAGCAGCGCCGGGATCAGCCAGCGGTTCATTGCCGCACTCCTGCAAAGGGAAGGGGGGCGTGCGTCCGCGCGGCGGCGGTGTGCATCTGGTCGCGAAGTTGTTCGACGACGTCCGCGACCTGCGGCGCGCCGCAAACATAATAGGCCTGGGGGATGTTCAGCAGACGGCCTTGCCGCGTCCAGAAGCGGCGGATGACGCGATGCTGCTCGATATCGTCGCCAAGGCTGGGCTGCGGCACGTCAGGAGCACCCTGGATGAGCAGTGGCGGCGCTGCTTCGAGCAGTACCTCGGCATCCGGGTGACCATAGCCCGAAGTGGGCGGATCGGCGGCGATGTTGTAGGCGCCGGCTGCCTCAAAGATCGCGCCTTGCAAGGTGCCCTTGCCTGCGCCGAAGCCGAGCCGATCCCATGCGGCGACGCGGTAGGTGGCGTGCGGCGCGCGCGCCAGCGCGGCGAGCTTGCGGTCCATCTCGGCGATCAGCGCTTCGCCGCGTGCGGGTTCGCCCACCGCGGCGGCCACCTGGCGGGTGAAGGCGCGGATCTCGTCGAAACTGTTTGCCGCGCCGATCTCGATCATCGGATAACCGAGGCGCTTCAGCATGCCGCGCAGCGCCGGCGCGGAGAACGGGCTGGCGATCACCAGGTCGGGCTTCTCGCGGATGACCTCTTCGGCCATTCCATAGTTCACGCCCACGCGCCCGGCTTCGGCCGCCATCAGCGACGTGCCGCGATCGCGCGACAACCAGGTGACCGAAGTGATGCGTTCGGGGGGCAACAACGCCAGCACCAGTTGGTCGGTACATACATTGACCGACATTACCCGAAGCGGCTTCCGCGTGGCGACGCCGGCCGGAACGCGCGGCGCCGCGCTACCGGAGCTATCCGGTAGCGCGGTTACGGCCAGCAGCGCGAGAGCCAGGCCGAGCCTTTGCATCAAAAAGAGACGCGCACGCCGCCATAGGCCGCCCGGCCGGGCGTGGCGAAGCTGAACACCTCCTCGTAATCGACATCGAACAGGTTCTCCACGCGGCCGAACACCGAGATGCCCTTGGTCAGCGCATATTGGGCGTTGAGATTGACCAGCGTGAAGGGCTTCATCGAGACGCGCACCGGCGTGAAGCTCGGATCGGTAAAGGCGACATCGTCCATGCGGCCATTGTAGCGCACCGTCAGCGTGGTCGAGAAGCGTTCGTCCTTGCTGGCAAAGGTCGCATTGAAGCTGGCGATGTCGCCCGGGCGACGCACCTCGGTAACATTGTCCTCCTTGGCAGTAAGGTGGGTATAGGCAGCATCGAGCCGGACCTGCGGGATCGGCCGGATGTTCGCGGACACTTCGATGCCATGCTGCCTGGAATCGGTCACGCGGTTGGCGGGTGTGGCGACGAAGAGCGGCGCCGGATAGGTCGTGTAGATCTCGTCCTTCAGCGTCGAATCGAAATAGGTCGCCCCGATATTGGCCGCGCCGCCCAGGAAGGTCTGGTCGATGCCGGCTTCCCAGCCTTGCGACTTCTCCGGCTTGAGGTTCGGGTTGCCGATATAATTGCCGTCCGAATAGCCGAAGAGTTCGTAATAGCCCGGGTTCTTCACGCCGGTGCCATAGGCCGCATGCACGCGGGTGTTCGTCGGGAGACGATAGCCTGCCTGGACGCGCCAGGTGGTGGTGTCAGCGAAGCGATTATTGTCGTCATAGCGGATCGACGCGCCGCCGGTGAAGGCGCCGGCGGTCAGCTCATATTGGCCGACCAACCCGAGGTTATCCGTGCTGCGGCGACCGCGATATGCGTCAAAGGGCGATCCGGTGCCAGGCGTGGTGTTCTGAAACTGCTCGCGTTCCCAGTCCACTGCGCCAGTCAGGCGATGGACGATCGTGTCGGTGCCGAAGCGGAAGCTCGACACGAACGAGCCCTTATAGCGCTGGCCCTGATCGCCGTAATCGATGCCTCCAGCGCGGTAGCCCTTGCGATCGGTGTCGCTGAACTGGCCCGAGACCGTGTTGGTCCAGCGGCCTTCCAGCGCGGTCAATTCCGCGCTGAGCAGGCCGTAGAACGCTTCGTTGACGAAGTGCACTCCGGGGCTGTCGACGGTGTAGCCGAACAACGGATAGTCGTTGGGAGTGGCGAAGTCGCTGTCGCTGTCGTTAGCGTCTGCGTCAGTGTAGCTGTAACGCAGCACGCCGCTTACCTTGAGATTAGCCGCGGCCGCCCAGTTCATCTTGGCGGTGGCGCCGACGCTCTCCGATCCGATGTTGCGGCTGCCGCCCCGCGCCGTCGGATAGCCATCGGTGTGATACCAGCTGCCCGAAACGGCGTAATCAAAGTCGCCGGAGACGCCGGCCGCACGTGCGGCGGTGCTGATCGTGCCGAACGAGCCACCCTCTGCGCGCGCGGTGAAGCCGGGTGCCTCGCGCCCCGAGAGCGTGATATAGTTGATCACGCCGCCGATCGCGTCGGAACCATAGAGCGAACTCTGCTGTCCGCGCAGCACTTCGATGCGCGCAGACGGATCGGCGATCAGCGTGCCGAAGTCATATTCGCCCTGATAGGGGTCCGCCGCTTCGATGCCGTCGATCAGCACGAGGACATGATTGCCCTCGCTGCCGCGCAGGCAAATCTGGGTGGGGCTGCCGATGGCGCCGGTGCGGCTGACGGCGACGCCCGGTACGTCGCGCAACACATCGGAGACGATACGGGTCTGACGCTGATCGAGCGCCGCGCTGTCGATCACGGTGACGGACGCGGGCAGATTCTTCACCTCGACGCCTTCGCCTGAACGCGACGCCGTGACGATGATCTCGTCTTGCGCGTCATTGACGGCCTGGGTGTCGGTCTGCGCAAAGGCCGGCGTAGCAGCGGCGATCGCGAGCAAAGAAACAAAACGGGTCTTCATTCTGGGTATTCCCCCTGCGCACCTGCAACGAGGGCCGGGTCCTGCCGCCTGCGACACGCGAGCGACCGGCGCAACGTGACGACGGGCGCTTGGTCGCCTGTCACGCAGCACCGTAGCGGCCCCGGCCGCTTGGTCGTCGCTCAGACGGAGATACCGTGCCTGTGCCATCCCCTGGACAAGGCAAGAGCGACCGTTGCGCCGGCAGGTCTCCTGGCTCGCGGGTCAGGGCTCGATGCACGCCTTCCCAGGTTCCCCCAGTGGCCGCCCGGCGAATCCGCCGTGCTGTACATCTCGCTCGCCGCTCACAGTTGCAGGGACAGCCTTGGATTCGGATGGCAAAGCCATCCTCACCTTGTTCCCGAATTAAGCCCTTGCGGGCACCGGCGCGATCATGAGTTTGGGATCATCTCCCAATCCTCGAACGCCCCGTAGGCGCGTGCCGTCCCGGGAGCAAGATATAAGGACTTCCTTATATGGGTTGGGCCGCTTTGCCGGTCGCACGTCATTAGCGCCAATATTGTCACAGGAGAGAGCACTGTTTGGCCGACGCCAACGCATGCCGATCGTGCCAGTCTGGAGGCAGGCAGCTGGACGGGTGCCGGAAAACCCCGGAAGGGCCCAGGACGCGAACCTGATTCCTGCCCTCGCGGGACAGGATGATCTCAGGCGGCCGGTAGCCGAACCGGCGACGCTCAAGCGCGATCTCGCGAGGACGCGACCGCAGGTCGCCACCATCACCACGCTTTGCGCATAGTGCGTCGATCGATCCACGCCAAGCGTGGCGCAGACCCCACGCTTGCTGACGCAAAACATCCTCGACAGCCCTTCGGCGAGCGGCAGGCTTGGCCAGCTATTGAGGCAACCTCACCGCATTGTCGAGCATCGCATCGGGCAGCAATCGCTTCAAGCGCACGGTCTCGCTTTCGCCCTCCTTGCTGGAGGGCTCTAGCTCAAATTGAAGGCGTTTCAGTGAGGCCTTTACTCAAAAGGAAAAGGCCTCACCCGCTGTGTCAGCGCTGGAAACGCACTCCAACAAAAATGGTCCGACCGATCACGTCATAGACCCCTGCGGTGTAGCTGGTTTCAAAATTGGCGCCCCCCGCTTCGGCGCCTGGAATGCGTGGCGGCGAGCGATCAAAGGCGTTGGTGAGGCCGCCTGAAAGCTCGATATTCTTGGTCAATTTCACGTAGCCGAAGAAGTCGTTGTAGAAGACATTTGGCGTATAGATGTGCTCATAGCGGTCGCTCGTTGTCGTTGTTGTGGGCCGCATCGGCGAGAAGTGGCGCAGCGTCCAGGTGAGGCCGTAATTCTCGTTGGTATAGCTGGTCCGAACCACGCCTTTCCACTTCGGCGAACCGAACACACCGGTGTAGTCGGTGATCGTGGTCGGATCGGCGGGATCCAGCGTATATTCGCGCTTCAGCAGACGCGAATAATTGGCGTCGATCGAGATCGTCCCCGATTTCGCCCCAAGTCCGAAATTCTCCAGCGGCACGCTGTAGTTCACCGCGATATCGATGCCGCGCGTGACATATTTTGAAAGGTTCAGCTTTTGGGTGACGACGGTGTTGATATTTCCACCGGCATCGCGGCTCACTAGCGGACAGAAGATATTGTCGAGCGTCGGCTGGTCGACGCACTTGTTGATGATCGTCTGCGCACCAAAAGCGTCAATCGCATTGCGCAGATCGATACTATAATAGTCTACCGCGATCGACAGGCGTGGAATGAAGCGTGGTTGGAACACTGCGCCCAACGTCAGCGTCTTGGCGGTTTCGGGTTCCAGATCCAGATTGCCGCGCGAGATGATGTCCTGATAGCGCCAATACGTCGTCTTGTCGGATGGATTGAGCACGGCACAATTGGCCGCAGTATATTGGGTGCGGTCAATTCGGTTCGCGACATTATAGGTGTTGCAGGGGTCGGTGACCCAAAGGCCAGATATGCTGCTGGCGGTGTATAGTTCGCCGATATTGGGCGCGCGCACTGCCTGACCATAGGTGCCGCGGAAGCGGATGTCGCGGATCGGTGCCCATTCGCCGCCGAACTTCCAGGTCGTCGTCGTGCCTGCCGTGCTATAGTCGGAGAAGCGCAGCGCTCCGTCCACCGACAGCGTATCGAAAAATGGCGCGTTCTTGAGCAATGGCACGTGCAACTCGCCATAGGCTTCCTTCACGCTATACTTGCCCACCAGCGCCGTCTGCGTGATGCCGATCGTCGGATCGTAGGCTGGGTTGGCGGGGTCATATTGCGGAATCGCGCCAATATCGTTTTCCTCATGGCGATATTCGCCACCGATCACCGCCTGCACCGTGCCGCCAGGTAGATCGAACAGCCCGCCCGAAACATAGCCCGAAGCGACCTGCTGGGTCATCGTCGAGGTCGAGAAGTCCGAGGTGTAGGTGATATAGTCGATCATCGGCTGGGTAAGCACCGCCAGCGGATTGATCGCGACGCAGCCATTGCCCGGATCGGTCAGCGTCGAGCGGCAGACTGCGGTGCCGTCGGGGGCGGTGGTCGAATCGAGGCCGAGATACCAGCGATCATAGGCAGTCGAATTGACGTCGCGGACCCTCTGCTGGGTACGGCCGTAGGAATAATAAGCCGAATAGTTCCAGCTCTTGCCCAGCAGAGAGAAATCGCCTTCCGCACCGACAGTTGCCTGGAACATCTTGCGCCGATATTCGGTAAGCGGCTGGGGTAATTCCATGAAGCGACGGGCGAAATACAAGCCGCCGGCAGGTACCGTTCCGCCGTTCGCCGCAATAATCGCGGGCGTGATGAACGGGCTGTCCTCCGGCACCACTTCGCTGCCGAACGACGTCATCTGGAGAAAACCGGCCTTGGACGTGTTGAACGCATAGGTGCCGGTAGCGAAGACCTTGAAGGCATCGCTGAAATCATAATTGGCCGAGATGCGGCCGCTGAGGCGCTCCGAAGGCACGCTGAGGAGCCAGCCATCGTACCGGCCGTTATATTCGCCGCCATCGGTAAGCAACGTGCCCAAGGTCTGGCCGTCGTTACGCAGTGCCACGGTCGAAGCATTAGTGAATCCACTGGGCCCCAGGATCGGATTGCGAACTGATCCGTCATTGTTCACCGAATAGAGCTGACCGTTCAGAATCACCTGCGCTGCATCGGCAGTGTTGATGTTGTAATTGCCGTCGGAGATGTAATATTTGCCGGTGCTGCCGGCGGGACGGGTGTAGAAGGGATAACCGCGCGCGGTCCAGGGACGGTCCGAACCCGAAACTAGACCGGGCTGTGCTTCATAAAAGCCATAAGCGGTGACGTTGCCGCGGCCGCCGCCGAAGTTCGCACCGGCGAGCAAGTCGAAGCTGTAGGTATTCATGTCGCCGCGCGTCGACTGGCTGTAACGGAAGTTGGAATCCACGCCGTTATAGTCGCGCTTCAGGATGAAGTTGGCGACGCCGGCAACGGCATCGGCCCCGTATAACGCCGAGGCGCCGCCAGTGACAATTTCAACGCGCTCCACCAGGCTGGACGGGATATTGGACACATCCACCGCCGACGTGCCAGGGATCGCCGGCACCTGACGCCGAGAATCGACCAGCACCAGCGTACGCTGAGTGCCCATCCCGCGCAGATCGAGTGCGTTGATGCCGGCATTGCCGTTCAGGTTGCTGGTCTGGTTGGTCTGGGTGACCGCCAGGCTGGGCAATTGATTGACGACATCCGCGATCTGCTGCGTCCCTGCAGACCTGATCTGAGCGGTATCAAGGATGGTCATCGGCGCAGGGCTGTCCGCTGCGGAACGGCGGATGCGCGATCCGGTAACGATGATGTCGCCGGAAGCTTCCGGTGTATCGATCGGGTCCGCTCCCCGCGTCTGTTCCTGTGCCGGCTCCGCCAGGTCCGTCGCCGATTGTGCGAAGGCAACGCACGGCCAGATCATGGCACCGACCAGCAACGATGTTCGAAATCCCTTTACGCTACCCCGCATAATATCTCTTTCTTGTGAGAATTGTATACCGAATACGATACAGCGATGGGGCCGCTGTCAAGAGCTGATGTCATCCCGTTGAAATGCATAAGGATCTCAACACGGAACGATCTGAATGAGTTCTGGAGGGTCATACGATGGAGCGCTGAGAGCCCCTCAATCAGGCATTCTTTGGCTTGGCTGACCGCCGCGGGGCTTCGCCGGGCGCTCGCGCGAGCGGATCCGGTCTTCGCCCGGTATCATGTGGCGCCCCTTGTCCGAGGGGATGCGAGACGATTCGGAGCTGGAGGAGGAATGGCGATCAGGCGAGACGCGTTGGCGCCCACTTCGGTGGATTCGCGGCCGCACTTTGAGTCGCGGACGGCCGTTATAACCTTGCAAAAAGGCCGCGGTTGGCGTGCCCCACGGACATTAAACGGGAATGGCGCGCCCGGCTGGATTCGAACCAGCGGCCCCAAGCTTAGAAGGCTCGTGCTCTATCCAACTGAGCTACGGGCGCGCGCGGGAAAGCGCCTAGCGCGGATTGCGCCGCAGCGGAACCGGGATCATAACGCCGCGATGACCGAAGGGGCATCACCGGCGGCGGTTTCCGCGCGCGACGTGTCGGGCGGGCAGTTTCGCTATTACGACTTCGTGATGGCGGCGTTCGTCGCCATCCTACTGCTCTCCAACGTGCTCGGCGCGGGCAAGGTCGCGCAGATCTGGCTGCCCGGCATCGGATACTGGCCGTTCGGCGCGGGCATCCTGTTCTTCCCGATCTCCTATGTCATCGGCGATGTGCTGACCGAAGTCTATGGCTATGCCCGCGCGCGGCGGGTGATCTGGGCTGGCACCGGCGCGGTGCTGTTCATGGCGCTGATGGCCTGGGTGGTGGTCGAGCTGCCGCCGGCGCCCGATTGGAGCAACCAGGCTGCTTACGAGACGATCTTCGGGCAGGTGCCGCGGATCGTGCTCGCGTCGGTCTGCGCCTTCTGGGCGGGCGAGTTCGTCAATTCCTATGTCCTCGCGCGGATGAAACTGCTCACCCGGGGCCGGATGCTGTGGAGCCGGACGATCGGATCGACGATCGCAGGCGAGGGAATTGACAGCCTGATCTTCTATCCGCTCGCCTTTCTCGGCGCGGCGGGCTGGACCGGCGCGCTGGTGGTGCAGGTACTGTTCACGCAATGGGCCCTAAAGGTCGCATGGGAAGTTCTGCTGACCCCGATGACTTATCTCGTCGTCGGCTTTCTGAAACGGCGCGAGGGCATAGACGTGTACGATGAAGGCACCAATTTCACGCCGTTCGCCACCCGAGTATGAATTCCTGGCAGCTGTGCAAGGCGTGGCTCGGCACGACCACGGGCCTTCCCGATTCGACGCTTCATGCCGTCACCGGCACATTGCTGCTGGTCGTCGCGGCGGCGCTATTCCGTCGTTCGCTGTGGCATTGGCGGCCATGGTTGGCGGTACTCGTGCTCGAATTGCTCAACGAGACCTATGACATGCTCAATCCCGCGAGCGGAGAAGATCGACTCGCGGCCTCGTTTCACGATCTGTGGCTGACGATGCTGATTCCGACGGTGTTGCTGCTGTTCGGCGGATGGATAGCCGCGCGCGCGCGGCACTGATTATTTGCACATCGCGCACTTGCGCACCGTTGCACTTTCAGAACATTCTGATCGCGGTCGGCTATTCTTGAATGGAGCGCGCGATGGAAGTCGAGGAACGAACGTTCGACAGTGCTGGTGACGTAACCATCTTCTATCGTCGCTGGGAGCCGGAGGGCACGCCGCGCGCTGTGGTCGTGATCTGCCACGGGGTAAATTCGCATGGTGGGCAATATGTCTGGGCCGCCGAACAGTTGGTCGGTCAAGGCTATGCGGTGTTCGCGCTCGATCTGCGGGGGCGCGGGCGCTCCGAGGGCGAGCGCTTCTATGTCGAGGACATTGCCGATTATGTCGCCGACGTCGCGGGCACGATCGCCCTCGCCAAGGGGACGCATCCGGGGCTCAAACTGTTCCTCCTCGGCCACAGCGCGGGCGGGGTGACCGCGGCAAGCTATGCGCTCGATCACCAGGCCGAGATCGATGGCTTCATCTGCGAGAGCTTCGCCTTCCAAGTGCCCGCGCCTGGCTTCGCGCTCGCGGCGATCAAGGGGTTGAGCCACCTCGCGCCGCGGCTCGGCGTGCTCAAGCTTAAGAACGAGGACTTCTCGCGCGATCCGGCCTGGGTGGCGACGCTCAACGCCGATCCACTGATCAAGGACGAGGTCCAGCCCGCGGCGACGGTGGCGGCACTGGTCCGTGCCGATGAACGGCTTCGCGAGGACTTCCCGACGATCACGCTCCCGGTGCTGATCCTGCACGGCACCGCCGACAAGGCGACGGTTTGCGCGGGCAGCGAATTCTTCTTCGAGACGGTCGGCTCGCCCGACAAGGCGATCCACCTCTATCCCGATCATTACCACGATCTTCTCGCCGATCTCGGCAAGGAAGAAGTGATGGGCGATATCGTCGCCTGGCTGGAGGCGCATCTCTAAGGCAGGGGCGGGGTGCCGGGCGCGGATCCGCGCCCCGCGGAGGCCTTGTGCGAAGGCGACTCGATCAGAGCCAGCTCTCCGCCGCGAGTTCGCGAATGCGCCTCAGTGTCGGGAGTAGCGCGGCGCGATCGCCCTTTTCCTCCCTGTCGATCCGCACCGGCTCGGCCCGCGCCTCAACCGGTCGCGCCGGCTGCTGAGCGCGCGGCTGGGCGTTTCTCGATCTGCTCAAAGAGGCGCTTCCTTGTGGCGAAGCCGAGACGTTGGCGGCTTTCCTCGATCGCTAAGCGCGTCGCTCCAACGCAATGGATTGACCTGCAGACGCCGGCCCGCGATCCTGCGGTGGCGGCGAACCGGGGGGCGAGGCATGGACGACAAGGAAATCGGGGTCTTCGTGATCAGGCTCCTGACCCTGGTGGTGCCCGCGTCGTTGATATTGGCGCTGTGGGTGGTCCTGCGGCTGCGGCGCAGGTCCGACCAGCCCTTATCACACGACATGACGGGGGCGACGGTTATCCCGGTGCGCAACCTCAAGCGCTATTCCTTCTTCAGCAAGTCGGCGAACAGCATCAGCCCAAGGCTGGAACTGGTCGCGGACGGGCTGCGGTTCAAAATCTTCAAGCAGGACTATTGGGCGTTTTCGGACATCGTCGAAGTCGATGCGCCGTGGATGCCGTTCGGCACGCGGGTCGCGCTGCGACATGCATCGGCCGGGCGGCTGTTCGTCGATCTGGCCGATACCGCGCGCGCGGGCGAGCTGCTGCGGGCGATGCCGGAGCGGCTCGCCTACACGCAGCGGGCGATGGAGATGCGCGACGACGTCTAGTAATGCGTGCCGGCCGGCAGCCGGTGCCGCGTCAGGCGACGGCTTCGAGCAGCCCTTCGAACATCCGGCGGCCGTCGGTGCCGCCGTGCGCGGACTCGATGCGGCGCTCGGGATGGGGCATCATGCCCAGCACATTGCCGACCTTGTTGAGCACGCCGGCGATGTTGCGGGCAGAGCCGTTGACGTCCTCGGCATAGCGGAAGGCGACGCGGCCTTCGCCTTCTAGCGCGTCGAGCGTCGCAGAGTTGGCGAAGTAATTGCCGTCATGGTGCGCGACGGGGACGGTGATCGTCTCTCCCGACTGATAGCCCGAGGTGAAGATCGACTGGCTGTTGTCGACGGTGAGCGCAACGTTGCGGCAGACGAAGTTGAGCCCTGAATTGCGCATCAGTGCGCCGGGGAGCAGCCCGGTCTCGGTGAGCACCTGGAAACCGTTGCAGATGCCGATCACCGGCAGGCCGCGCTCGGCTGCGTCTATCACCGCGCGGACGATCGGCGAGCGTGCCGCAATCGCGCCGCAGCGCAGATAATCGCCATAGGAAAAACCGCCGGGCAGCGCGACGAGGCCAATGCCGTCGGGCAGGCTGGTCTCGCCATGCCACACCATGTGCGGCTTGGTGCCGGTCACGTCCTCGAGCGCAGTCGCGATGTCGCGATCGCAATTGGAGCCGGGGAAGACGATGACCGCGGTCTTCATTGCTTTTCGACCCGGTAATTCTCGATCACGGTGTTGGCGAGCAGCTTGCGGCACATCTCGTCGATGGCCGCGTCGCTGGTGCCATCGGCAAGCTCGAGCTCGAAGATCTTGCCGGCGCGGACGTCGTCGACGCCTTCGAAACCAAGGCCCGAAAGCGCGTGCTGGATGGCCTTGCCCTGGGGGTCGAGGACGCCGTTCTTGAGCGTCACGATGATGCGGAGCTTCATGGCCCCGCCCTATGGCGACGCGGGGCGAGTCCCGCAATCAGAAATAGGGCGCGGTCGCGCGTCGTTGCTCAGAAATAACGGGCGAGCGCCGCACGGAAGCGGATACGATCGGTGCTGTAGAAGGCGATGTTGGAATTGGTGCGGGCATAGGTAAGGCTGAGTTCGGGCGAGAAGCCGAACACGCGGATGCCGCGATTGCCCAACGTGGCGCGGGCGCTCCAGCGCCAATCGCGCCTCGTGTCAGCCGAGAAAAACGTCATCGGCGCATCGAAAAGCGCGCGCGACGCCGTCCCGCTGAGGCTGAAGTTGATGCCATGGGGGAGTTCGCCGCCGACGGCGAGACTGCCGCCGACTTCCTTGTTCGAATAGGCATCGGCAGCAAGCCAGTCGCGCCGGCCGAACAGGCCGAACGATCCGACCAGGCTGCGCGAAAGGGCGTGCTCGAGCGTGGCGTAAAGCCCGGTCTGCCAGCCGTCATAGCCATGGTTGAACACCGCATCGGTATGCCGCGCATCGAGCTGGACACCGATCCGGTCGGTGCGGCCTAGCGACGCCTGACCGCCGAGCTTGACCCCACCCTGGCGCGTGGCGAGCTGCCCGCCATACCAGCGCTGCGCGCCGACCGCCTCGACCGAGATGCTCGAGGTTTGTGAGAGGCGAAGTTCGGGACCGGCGGCGAGCTGGACGAGATAGTCGTCATAGGCGCTGCCGGCATAGTTGCTGCCGCTGCCGTCCAAATCGAAGAGCAGCGAAGCCTTGGGACTGACCGGCAGGCGCATCCCGCCCGAAACCGTCGCAGTCTGGCCGGTGCCCGAGCGAGCCTTGGCCGTGTCGTCCAGCGTCAGCGGCAGCGAATAGCCGCCGAGATTGACCGTCACCTGATCGGCGGCGGTGGCGTTGTTGATGTTGCTGTCCGGGGCGATGCCGAAATCCATATCGAGCCGCCAGGCGCGTTGCTGGCGGATCACGGCGCGGACGCCGCGCAGCTGCTTGGCGATCTCGGGCGGCAGCTCGCGATCCTGGCCGGCAAGGCGGAATTGCTTGTCGGCGCTTTGCGGCTTGCCCAGCGCGATCATCGCCTTGCCGAGCTCGAGCCGGACGCGGGTCTGGCTCGGATCGTCTGCCAGGATCGCCTTATACTGCTCTGCAGCAGCGCGATAATCGCCTTTCTCCGCGGCGATATAGCCGGTGAGGAAGCGGATCTGCATCGTATAGCCCGGCGCTTGCTGGAGCGCCTCGATCAGCGGCTTGGCCTCGTCGAAGCGGTGCGCGGCGACGAGCTTCTCGGCGCCGGCGAGCAGCTGCGCCGGGGTGAGCTGCACCTGACAGCTTCCCTCGGCGCAGTGCCGCGTCTGGGCATGGGCCGCCGATCCCGCTCCGGCAAGGAGCAGGGCGGCGATAAGGGCAAGGCGCACAAGGCTGCTCCGGTGTGCGGGCGGGTTACTGCTTGCCGCCGGTGAACGCGCCGAGAATGTCGACGCGCTGATTGGGCACGCCGCCGACGATGCGGAAATTGCCGCCGACATTGACCGCGTTCGGGCCGTAAAAGGCGCCGTCGATCGAGCTGGCGCCCGCCGTCGCGCCGCCGGCGGCGACGCTGGCGAAGTCGATGCCGGTGAAGGCGCCGCCATTGGTGAAGCCGACGTTGTTGGCGGTTGCGGTGTTCTGGGTGAATACCCCGGTGAAGCCGCCGCTGCGCGTGAGATCGACCTGCGCGGTGCCGGCTGCCTTGAAGGTCGAGCCGGCGGGCACGAACAGGGCGTTCGGATTGACCGTGCCTCCCTGCGAATAGGCATCGCCGACGGTCCCGTTGACCGCAAGGCTGACCTTGCCGGTGCCGAAATCGACGCCGATGTTGCTGGTGCCGTTGATCCACTGGAGATAGGTCGAGCCGCCGCCCGAGGGATCGACGATCATCGAAGCAAGGAAGCCGCCGGCATAGCTGCCGCTGCCCGAGGTCGGGATCTGGTTGTTGGCGGTCTTCTGACCGAAGACGAACACGCCGCGCTCACCGCTGAAGCTGCCTGCGGTCGTGTCTTCCGTGGTACGCGAATATCCACCGAGTGATACATAGGCGGTGCGGGTGCCGGGACGTTCATAGAAGAACACCGGCGTCGTCGTGCCATCGAAGATTTCGAGATAGTTGAAGTTGGGCAGATTGGGGATCTGCTGCGCGGCGAAACCGGCTGCGCTATACTGCACGCGGTGCGCTGGATCCTGGAAGCGGATCTCACGGTTCACGCTGGCAGTCGCATCGGCGACGGTGAGAGTGAAGACGCCGTCGCGCGGGCTGTAGCTGATCGTGCCGTTGGGCGCGTTCACCGTCGACGCGTTGGCGGTATACAGCGTCGAGACTGCACCGGTGTTGGCGTTGGTCTGCTTGCTGAGCGCCTGGAAGCCGCCGATGACGTCGAACGAAGTGGTCGCGGTGACGTCGAGGAAATTGGTCGGCGTCGGCGTGGGCGTCACCCCCGGCGGCGTGCTGCCGACGGTCTGCGGCTGGGTGCTGCCACCGCAGGCGGCCAGCGTGGCGGCACCCGACAGCGCCAGAATGAAGCGGAACGAACGCATGCAAATGTCCCCTTGGGCCGATTTCGGCCAAGTCCTAGGGGCTGCATGGTTAAGAAGCTGTTTAGACGAAGACGAAATCGGCCGGAATCGCCAACGATTCCGGCCGATTGATCTTCAGCGAAGCGCCTTGGTTACTTGCCGCGGCGCTTGCGGTGGCTTTCGAGGTCGAGAACCGCCGAATCTGCGCCTTCGGGGAACAGGCCGAGCCGCCGCGCGACTTCCTGATAGGCCTCGACTTCGCCGCCGAGATCGCGGCGGAAGCGATCCTTGTCGAGCTTCTCGTTGGTCGCCATGTCCCACAACCGGCAGCCATCGGGGCTGATCTCGTCGGCAAGGATGATCCGGGCATAGTCATTGTCCCAGATCCGCCCGAATTCGAGCTTGAAGTCGACCAGGCGGATGCCGATTCCCGCGAACAGCCCCGAAAGGAAGTCATTCACGCGGATCGCCATGTCTGCCATGTCGTGCAATTCTTCCTGCGCGGCCCAGCCGAAGCAGAGGATATGCTCGTCGGTGACCATCGGATCGCCGAGCGCATCGTCCTTGTAATAATATTCGACGATCGTGCGCGGCAGCGGCGTGCCTTCCTCGATGCCGAGCTTCTTGGCGAGGCTGCCGGCGACGACGTTGCGCACGACCACCTCGATCGGGACGATCTCGACCTGGCGGATCAGCTGCTCGCGCATGTTGAGCCGGCGGATGAAGTGGGTGGGGATGCCGATCCCGCCGAGCAGCGTGAAGATGTGCTCGGAAATCCGATTGTTGAGCACGCCCTTGCCATTGATCGTACCCTTTTTCTGGGCATTAAACGCCGTCGCGTCGTCCTTGAAATACTGGATCAGCGTGCCGGGTTCGGGACCCTCATAAAGGATCTTGGCCTTGCCTTCGTAGATCTGGCGGCGACGTGCCATGTCGGCTGTTGTCCTTGAAATGCGTCGCCCCGGCGGCGCGGGATACCCGCATGCAGCCGGGGCTGGAAGAAGGTTGGGCCTATACCGAAAGGGGAAGGGGCGTGCAATCAGCCTTGCGCTTGCTGCTTGCGGCGGCGGAGGAGGAGCAGGGTGGGGAGGATCACCAGCCCCCAGGGCAGCAAATAGATGGCCAGCGTCAGCATCGTGCGCAGCGCCAGCATGAACGTCGCGGCCGACCCCTGGCCCGCTTCGCCCAATTGGGTCCCGATCGTATCAGCATCGGCGCTGGGGGCGATCGCGGTGTAGCGGATAGCGATGTCCGACATGGCGACGCGGCCGCGCAGCTCGCGCAGCCAGCCGCGCGCCTGATCGAGTTCCTCCTGCGACGCGGCGACACTGCGCTCGGCCTCGACCAGTTCGGAGACCTTGCCCGAGCGGGTGCGCAGTACCTCGGTAAGCCGCGCGACGAGCAGCTCGCGCTGGCGGATCCGCGCCTCGGTATCGACGATCGCCTTGGAGACGTCGTCGGTACCGACCTTGGTCTCGGTAGCGCGGCCGCCTGCGCGCGACACGATCTGCGATGCGGCGTCGGCAAAGGCCTTTGCCTCGCTGGTGACCACGCGCAGCTTGAGCGTCGCGCCGGTATTGCTCTCCGAGCCATCTCGCTCGAGCGACAGCAGCTGGCAGCGCGCCGGGCCCATGGCGTCGCACTGGTTGCGATGCGCGTCCTGCGCGGCGGCGATCTTGTCGCCCGGCAGCAGGAAGCCGACCGCATAGGAATACGCCAACTGGGGCAGCGCGACGGGGAGCTTCGAGGTCGCCGGGCCCTTGGCTGTGTCGGGCACGACCTGCTGGGTATCGAGCGCTTCTTGCACAGGGGTGGACTGGCCCGGATCCTGTGCTGCCGAACATCCTGCGAGCAACGTTGTGGCGGCGAGAATGGTGAAAAGGCGCATGGCTTCGTCTCCCGTGGTTGACGAAGGCAATATCCATCATGGCGCTAGGACATAGTCAAGACACATTGTTGCCACATTTGCGGCCAAAATAGGGCGGACCCCTCGCGACGGTTTCGCCGCCGCCCCCAAGTATCTCAGATTACGGTATATTCAGAAGCGCCGATGGCGCCTGCGCGCTTAAATATGGACAATTTCGCCATCTTCGCGCTCCGCGGCGAACCAGCGGCGCATCACATTCTCGCGTTCGCTGGGCGATTTGCGAGGTGCGCTCTCGGACACCGGCACCGCCGGCGTGAGCTGCGGGGCGCGCTTGCCGCGGCGGCCGAGCCAGTTCAGGCCGAGCAGCAGGACCACCAAGCCGAGCAGCCAGGGGCCGATCGTGGCGAGGAACTCGAGCAGCCGTCCCGAAGAATTGACAAAGGCCTCGCCCGCGTTGCGGAATAGCCCGCTCGAGCCGAAGCGGCTGAGCGGCTGGGTCGAGCGATAGTCGAACGCCACCGAAATGCCCGGCTGTTCGGCCTCGACATCGGCGATGGTGTCGAGCGCGGCCTGGAGCCGCGTGGCCCGGGCGGCGCCGTCGCGGCCTGCGGCGCGCGCAGTGCGCTTTGCCTCGCGGAGCTGGCGGATCAGCGCGGTGTCGGCAGCGCTGCGCATCTCGGGCGCGGCGATCTCGAACGCGGCGAGCGTGCCGCTGGCGTCGGTCACGCTTTTTACGATGGCATCGGCAAAGGGGCGGGCGAGCGCAGGATCGATCCGCACCGTAAGGCTGGCATGCGCGCGATTGTCGTCGCCCAGGCGATAGCGCAGGCCGGTGATCCGGCAGCGATCGGGGCCAAGCCGGGTGCAGGCATCGGCATGGACTTGGGCTGCGCTCTTCAGCCGCGCGGCGGGGAGGGCGAACGCATAGCGATAGGCGAAGCCGTCCGACGCGGCGGGGGCATCGGCAGTGTCATCTGGCTTGGGCGCGTAATCGTCCTGGCACCCGGAAAGCAGCATCAGCGCGGCGGCGGGCCACAAGGCGCGCATCGAGTTCTCCCTGCAACCACGCAGGAAATAGGCAGTTTGTTCGGCTGCCCCAACCGGCAGCGTCGCCGGCGCTGTGCCGTTTCGGGAAGTGTGCCGTCTTGGGTCAGTGGCGGCAGGCGTCCCAGGGCGCGTCATATTCGATCGCGACAAGCGCCTCGAACGCTTCGAGCAGCGTGTCGATCAGATGAGCGATGGCATGGCTGACATGGTGGTGATGGTCCGCCCAGGCGGAGCCTTCAAAATCGTTCGACATGATATTTCTCCTTCAAGCGGTCTGGCCCGCCCCGTCGGATGGAAATGTCGTTCAATCAGCACGACTTATAAAAAGGCGAGCGGCATGCGGCCACTCGCAGGGGCCGCCGGGCGAGGTTAACGGGAGCCGGCGGCGAGTTGGGGTGCGCTTGCCCGCGCGAGCAGGCGGGCGCGGTGCTGGTCGAACTGCGCCTTGGCCTCGAACCGGCAGCGCTGGCTGGCGAGCGAGCGGACGATCTGGCCGGTCGGCGGGGTGGCGGGGCAGAGCGTATCGATCGCGCGGGCGATGCGTCGATCAAGGGTATGGCGGCCCGATTCGTGCGCGAGGTCGAGGTCGCGCACCTGGACGCGGGCGATCGGCGCAGCATCGGGCGAGGCAGTCTGGAATGCGGGGGTTGCGCCGGCGCTTAAGAGCGTCGCGGCGATCAGGGCGTTGATCATGGTCCGTCTCCTTGTTGCCGGAAGCGGCAGCCCCGGTGATCTGGGCCCGAACCGGCGCCCAGGCCAACAAATCGTTGGACAGGAGTGATAAGTAGTCCTTATTATTTCCGGCATGCGTAAACTGCCTCCGCTCGCCGCCGTCCGCGTGTTCGAGGCGGCCGCGCGCCATGGCAATTTCACCCGCGCCGCCGACGAGCTGGGAATGACTCAGGCGGCAGTGAGCTATCAGATGAAATTGCTCGAGGAGCGGCTTGGCGCGCCGCTGTTCGTGCGCAGCGGGCGGGGTATCGCGTTGACCGATCTGGGCCGCCGCATCGCGCCGCAAGTCAGCGGTGCGTTCGACGCGATGGGCGAGGCCTTCGCCACGGTGCAGACCGAATCCGAAAGCGTGCTGGCAATCACGGCGCCGCGCACCCTTGCCACCAATTGGCTGGCCGGGCGGCTCGGTTCGTTTCAGCTGGCGCATCCCGATCTGGCGGTGCGGCTCCATGTCGGCGACGAGATGGTCGATCTGCTCGGCGGCGAGGCCGATGTCGGGGTGCGGGGCGCGCCCGGTCCGCTGCCGGGGCATTGCTGCCATTTCCTGATGCGGATGCCGGTGACGCCGCTCGCCAACCCCGCCTTTCTGGCGCAGCATCCGCCGATACGAAGCCCGGCCGACCTGCTTGCGCTGCCCCGCGTCTCCAACCACGACGATTGGTGGGACTTATGGTTCGCGGCGGCGATGGGCGAGGCGCCGGCGACCAGCCCGCCTGCCGGGATTCGATTCGATTCGCAGATCCTCGACGGCAATGCCGCGATCGCCGGGCATGGACTGGCGATCCTGAGCCCGCCGATGTGGCAGCCTGCGATCGACGCCGGGCTGCTTGTACAGCCGCTGCCGCAGCTCGCGCGCTATCGCAACGGCTTCTGGCTGATGTATGCTGAGGCCAAGCGCAACCAGCCCAAGATCCGCGCCTTTCGCGACTGGCTGCTCGCCGAGGTCAAGGCCTCGCTACGCGACGATCCGCATGGCGCGTTGGTGCCGTTGGAAGCTGCACGTGCATAGGGTTGGCGGCGCGGCCCGGCGCCTGCTATCCGAGGTGCGAATATGAGCCTCGACACCGACACCACCGAACCGTCCGGCGCTTCCGACGTCCCCTTCGACAGTGCGCTTTCCGAGCGTTACCTCGTCTATGCGCTGTCGACGATCACCGCTCGCTCGCTACCCGACGTCCGCGACGGGCTGAAGCCGGTCCACCGCCGCCTGCTGTGGGCGATGCGGCTGCTGCGGCTCGATCCCGCCTCGGGCTACAAGAAGTGTGCGCGCGTCGTCGGCGACGTGATCGGCAAATACCATCCGCATGGCGACCAGTCGGTCTATGACGCGATGGTCCGCCTCGCCCAGACGTTCGCACTCAGATATCCGCTGGTCGACGGGCAGGGCAATTTCGGCAATATCGACGGCGATAACGCCGCGGCCTATCGCTATACCGAGGCCCGGCTGACTCAGGTCGCGATCGACCTGATGGACGGGCTCGACGAGAACGCCACCGATTTCCGCCCGACCTACAATGGGGAAGAGGAAGAGCCCGAGCTTTTCCCTGGCCTGTTCCCCAATCTTCTCGCCAATGGCGCGGCGGGTATCGCCGTGGGCATGGCGACCTCGGTGCCGCCGCATAATGCCGCCGAGCTCATGCACGCCGCCGTGGCGCTGATCGACAATCCGGGCGCCAACGTGCTCGATTATGTCCAGGGCCCCGATTTCCCCACCGGCGGAATCGTCGCCGATACGCCGGCCGCGATTGCCGAGGCCTATGCCACCGGCCGCGGATCGTTCCGCGTTCGCGCCAAGATCGATCGCGTCGCCGAAAAGGGCGGAGGCTGGCATCTTATCGTCTCCGAAATTCCCTATGGCGTGCAGAAGGGCAAGCTGATCGAGGGGATTGCCGACCTCATCAACGAGAAGAGGCTGCCCATCCTCGGCGATGTGCGCGACGAGAGCGCCGACGATGTCCGCATCGTGCTGGAGCCCCGCAGCCGGACGGTGAGCTCCGAGGATCTGATCAACAGCCTCTACCGGCTGACCGATCTCGAAGTGCGCGTGCCCCTGAACCTCAACGTGCTCGACAAGAACCGCACGCCGCGGGTGATGAGCCTGGGCGAGGCGCTGGCGGCATGGCTCGAACACCTGTTCGTCGTGCTGCGCCGCAAGTCCGAGCATCGGCTGGCCAAGATCGCCGACCGGCTCGAACTGGTCGGTGGCTATATCATAGCGTTTCTCAATCTCGACCGGGTGATCGAGATCATCCGCACCGAGGACGAGCCCAAGGCCGTGATGATGGCCGAGTTCGAACTGACCGACCGCCAGGCCGAGGCGATCCTCAACATGCGGCTGCGCTCGCTGCGCCGGCTGGAGGAAATGGAGCTCAAGCGCGAGCAGGACGGGCTCCGCAAGGAGCAGGCCGATCTCGAGACCCTGTTGTCGTCGGACGCGCGCCAGCGCACTCGGATGAAGCGCGATCTCGCCAAGATGATCGAGCGCTATGGCCCCGAGACCGCGCTGGGCAAGCGCCGCACCGAGGTAAAGGAAGCCGGGCCGACCCGCGAGATCCCGCTGGAGGCGATGATCGAGCGCGAGCCGATCACCGTGATCCTGTCGCAGCGCGGCTGGATTCGCGCGATGAAGGGGCATGGCGATCTCGCCTCGGCCGAGACGATGAAGTTCAAGGAAGGCGACGGCCCGCTCTTCGCCTTTCACGCGCAGACTACCGACAAGCTGCTGCTCGCGACGGACAATGGCCGCTTCTATACGCTGCCGGCGGACAAGCTACCCGGCGGCCGCGGCTTTGGCGAGCCGGTGCGGCTGATGGTCGATCTCGAGGGCGAGCGGCAGATCATCGCGCTGCTGCCGGCGAGCGCCGCGGCCAAGCTGCTGGTCGCGGCGAGCGACGGGCGCGGCTTCATCGTCAATTCGGCCGATGTCGTCGCCGAGACGCGCAAGGGCAAGCAAGTGATGACCCCGCGGGCCGGCGCGCAGCTCAAGCTGCTTCGCCCGGTCGGCGCCGCCGACGATGCTGTTGCGGTGATCGGCGACAACCGCAAGATGCTGGTCTTCCCGCTTTCCGAGGTCGCCGAACTGGCGCGCGGGCAGGGGGTGCAGCTTCAGCGCTATCGCGATGGCGGACTTTCGGATGCGCGGACCTTTATAATGGCCGAAGGGTTGAGCTGGACAATGGGCGGCGAGACCGGGCGCACACGCAGCGAGGGCGATCTGACGGTTTGGCGCGCCGCGCGCGGCGCCGCCGGACGAATGCCGCCGACCGGCTTCCCGCGCGACAACCGCTTCTAGCGGCCACAGATCCTCCGCTTCAGCGGGCTTTAACCAATTGCGGTTAGGCTAGGAAAGCAATGGCGTTTCGAAGGTCCCGGCCAGATCTCGTTACAGCTGCCGACGTGTCGTCGCAGCCATCGGAAGCCTATGCCTTCGGCCCGCGGCATTCGAGCGTCATGCTCGACCTGCTGCCGGTGCCAGCCGCGATCGTCGAGCACCAGGATGGAAAATTCCATTTCGAGGCGATCAACAAGACCTTCCGGCTCGCCGGATTGGGAGCGGTTGCAGCTGATTTACCGCTGATCCGGCTCCTCGGCGGCCGCCTTCGCCGCTTCCTCGAATTGGGCGAGACGCATTGCGAATTTGCCTGGCAGTTCGGTGACGAAGTCGATTGCCGCCATTTCCGGGTGCTGTTCGCGCGCCGCGCCGCAACCCGCGCGCTGCACCGGTGCCTCGTCACCCTGGTCGACCAGACCTCCGAGCTGCGCACCGAATATAGCCTGCGCCGCGAGATGGCGACCGACAGCCTTACCGGGCTGCCCAACCGCGCCGGGTTCAGCGACGAGCTCGAAGCCACGATCCAGCCGGAGAACGCCGCAGACTTCGCGGTACTGGTGATCAATCTAGACCGATTCAGCCGCGTCAATGCCTGTCTAGGCGGGCTCGCCGGCGACGAACTGCTGATCTCGGTCGCCCGGCGCCTGAAAGGTGCGCTGCGCAGCCGCGACATCTTGGCGCGGATGGGCGGTGACGAGTTCGGCGTGCTGCTGACGCTCGATGACGGCCCGAACGACGCGCTCCATGTCGCCAAGCGTGTTCATGCGGCACTTGGGACGCCGTTCCGCCTCTCCGCCTTCGAAATCCGGGTCGATTGCTCGATCGGCGTCGCGATGGGCGCCGACAATGACGGCGATCCCGAGGATCTGATCCGCAACGCCCAGTTCGCGGTGAAGCGCGCTAAGAAGAGCGGGCGCACCGAAATCTATCATATGCGCGCCTTCGACATCGCTCGCGAGCAGTTCGGCATGGAAACCGAGCTGCGCCGCGCGATCGAGAATGGCAGCATGACGCTGCACTATCAGCCGATCCACGATCTCGCATCGGGCCGAATTGTTTCGTTCGAGGCGCTGGCGCGCTGGACGCGCGAGGACGGCACCAAGTTTTCGCCGGACACGTTTATCCCGGTCGCCGAAGAATTGGGGCTGATCGTCCCGCTCGGCCGCTGGGCGATGGAAGAGGCAGCGCGCACGCTTGCGGCCTGGGACTCGGCATCCGGGGGCAATTGTGGCGTCTCCCTTGCGGTCAACCTTTCGGCGATCCAGCTCCAGCGGGATCACGTTCCGCAGATGGTCGCCGCCGCGCTCGATCGCCATGGCATCGCCGGATCGCGCTTCACGCTGGAACTGACCGAGAGCGCGATCGTCACCGATCCGGATCGCATCGCCCAGACGATGAATGCGCTGAAGGGCCTCGGCACGACGCTGGCAATGGACGATTTCGGCACCGGCTATTCGAACTTGGCCTATCTGCAGAAGCTGCCGATCGACGTGCTCAAGATCGATCGCAGCTTCATCTCGGGGATGCTCGCTGACCGCGACAAGATCGCGATCGTCCGCGCGGTGCTCAGCCTGGCCCAGGCACTGGGGATGCGGACCACGGCCGAGGGCGTCGAGACCAACGAACTCAGCCAGACGCTTGCTGCGCTCGGCTGCTCCTTCGGCCAGGGTTTCCTCTATGCACGCCCGCTCGAAGCCGACGACGCCTTCCTCTATCTGAGTGAGCGCAACGCCTGATCGACCGCAGCGTCGGCGATCTGGTCGACGCGTTCTGCAGCCGGGAACCCCTCGGCGATCCAAGCTTCCTCGATAAAGCGAAGCACCCGGGCGACTTCGGGACCTTTCGACAAGCCGCGCGTGACCAGCGCGCCGCCGGCGATCGGCAGGCGCGGCACCTCGGCATCGCGGATCGCCGCCGCCGCTTCGCTTTGGCCGGCGATCAGCAGCAGGTCGAGCGCTGTCTCGGTCCCGGCACGGTATGCGAGCACTGCCGGTTTCTCGGCAGCCGGCGGTGTCGCGGCGGCGATCAGCCGGCGGCGCTGGAGCTTGGACAATTTGAGCCGCGCGCCGACGGCCTCGGCGACCTTGGCGTCGGCCGGCAGTAGCGCGGCTAGGCGGCGGATCGCGTCGGGAGACACTCCGGCCGCCGCCTCGGTCGCGGCGAGGCGAGCGAAGCGCTCGGCGCGAGTGATTTCAGGAAGCACCGGCACGAAGATTCCGCGATCGATCATCAGCCCGACCACGCCGACCGCATCACGCGAGACGAGCAGCTTGAGCAGTTCGTCGGCGATCCGCTCGCGCGACAGCGCCATCAGGTCGTTGGCCCGCGTAGTGCAGGCATCGAGGGCGGCAGGATCGGCGACATCGCCGAACCGTGCGAGAAACCGAAAGAACCGCAGGATCCGCAGATGATCCTCGGCAATCCGCTGGAACGGATCGCCGATGAAGCGGATGTGGCGCGCCGCCAGATCCTTGCGGCCCTCGAAATAATCGTGGATCGTGCCAGTGCGCGGATCGGCATAGAGCGCGTTGATCGTGAAATCGCGCCGCGCGGCGTCCTCGCGCCAATCGTCCGTGAAGGCAACGGTGGCGTGGCGGCCATCGGTCGAGACGTCGCGGCGCAATGTGGTTACTTCGACCGGGCCGCCCGGCAGCACCGCAGTGATCGTGCCGTGGTCGAGCCCGGTCGGCACCGCGCGGATGCCCGCGTCCTTGAGCAGCGCGATCACGCGCTCGGGCGGCAGCGGCGTCGCCAGATCGATATCGGCGACGGGAATACCGAGCAGCGTATCGCGCACCGACCCACCGACATAGCGCGCATCGCCGAGCACCTCGACCAACCGATCGAGCCCGTCGCGGTGGCGCCATTCGGCGTCGGGGAGAGTCAGAACGTCCATTTGAGCCGCCGGGAGAGGTTGACGATCATCGCCGCAGTGGCGCCCCAGATCCGACGATCGCCCCAGAGGATCTCGTAATAACGCCGCTCATGCCCCTGATATTGCGCTACCCCCTGCACGTGATTGGCGTGATCGAGCAGGAAGGCGAGCGGAACCTCGAAGACATTGGCGACTTCGGCTTCGGACGGGCTGAGCAGCAGATCGGGGGAACCACGCCGACCACGGGGGTCACTTCATAGCCGGTCACCGTGCGGTAGAGATCGGCGGTGCCGACGACTTCGACCACGCCGCGGGGCAGCGCGATCTCCTCCTCGGCCTCGCGCAGCGCGGCAGCGACCGGGCCGTCGTCTTCGGGATCGATACGGCCGCCGGGAAAGGCGATCTGTCCGGCATGGCGGCGCAGCGTCTCGGTACGCTGCGTAAGGATCACCCCGGGCGATTCGCGGTTGGTGACGGCGACGAGGACCGCGGCGGGATTGCCGGCGACGTCGGGATCGAAATCGAAATGGTCGCCCGCGAGCAGGATCGGGCCCTCGTCATGCGCGGCTTCGAGCGCGGCGCGCAGCCGCTCGGCGAGCGTCATTGCTGGGCCTCCAGCGCGAAGAAGGCGCCGTTGCTCCACACGCCTGGCGGGCTGCTGCCATTGGCGAGCGCGATCTGGGCCAATTCGTAATACACCGGCCGCGACACCAGCGCCTCGAGCCCGCGGCGAACGTGGAGATAGGGGCGGGGCCCCTCGGGATGATCCTCGAAGCGCAACGCGTGGTCGGCGTCAGCGGCGATAAGCTCGTCGGTGTTGAGCCGGAAGGCGAGCTTCATCGCCGCGCCTTCCCCCTCGGCCTTCATCTCCACCGCGACGAAGGGCGCGTCCTCGACGGCGATGTCGAGCTTCTCGACTGGCGTGACCAGGACGAAGCGGCCGTCGGGCTCGCGGCGCAGGATCGTCGCGAACAATTTGACCATCGCCAGCCGACCGATCGGCGAGCCCTGATGGAACCAGCAGCCGTCGCGGGCGATGCGCATCTCGCTGTCGCCGCAATGCTCGGGCGCCCAGCTCTCGACCGGCGGCAGGCGATTCGCCTCCGCGAGCCGCGCGATCTCGGCGAGCGAGAGGCTGGCGAAATCGGGGGAGGGGGCGTCGGCATCGTCTCTCCCTAGCGCCGCGTAGTGCGAATGGGAAAGGCCGGACGCCGGGTTTCGCCGCTCATGCCGCCTGGCGGACGCGGGCGCCGAGCATGCCGGCGCAATCGGGCACGACATCGCCGCGCGCGAGCAGGCGGCGCGGCTCGAACGAGCCGGGCAGGCGCCACTGCCCGGTACGATCGGGGGTGAAGCCGAAGAAGCGACCATAATATTCGGGATCGCCGACCAGCATCAGCGTCTGGCAGCCTTCGCTGGCGCAGCCGGGCACGGCGTCCAGCATGCGCTCCATCAGCATCCGGCCGATGCCCTGCTGCTGATGCTCGGGCGAGACAGCGACAGGGCCGACCATCACCATCGGCACCAGCGCGCCCGAATCGCAGGCGAGCGTCACCGGCCAGCACTGGATCGTGCCGAGAAGCGCGCCGTCTTCGGCTAGGGCAGCGAAGCTCAGTTCGGCAATCGCCATGGTGCCGGCGCGCACCCGATAGGCGGTTCGCAAATGGCGATCCGGACCGAAGGCGCGATCGAGCAGCGCCTCGACGGCGGCCGATTCCACATTCGCGAGCGGCACCAATGCGATCACTTCGTTCCTTCCTTGAAAAGCGGCACCGGCACGTCGGCCGGGGCGGCGCGCTTTAGACGCGGTGGCGCGCGATGCAAGCTAGAATGGGGATCCGGCGCGGCACTTCCCAGTCCCGCGCCTTCTGCTATGGGCCGCGCTTTCCCAAGAAAGGCCGTTTCCTTGCGCAACTCGCTCCAGCTCCAGGTCCACGATCTCGAAGTCGAAGTGCTGACCGGGATCTATTCCGAGGAGACGCATCTGCCGCAGCCGCTGCGCATCTCGGTCACCGCCGATATCGACCTGCCCGAGCGGTTCGCCCCGGACACGCCACTCAGCGCCTCAAAAAGCTATATCGATCTCAAGCACGCCGCGACCGGCGCGCTGCCCAAGGACGTGCACTTCACGCTGATCGAGGCGGTTGCCGACCATATCTGCGAGACGCTGTTCGTCTCGGACGCGCGCGTGCGCCGGGTCGAGGTGCGGATCGTCAAGCTGGCGATCGCCGAGCAGGACGAATCGATCGGCATCACCCTGGTCCGCCACCGTCCCTGACGACGCGCGGCCTTATTGGCAGGGGCCGAGCGCCTTGAGCACGATTGCATAATCCTCGGCGGCGATCTGGGCATTGGCCGGATCGTCCGATTCGACCGCGCCCGTCGGCAGGCTGCCCGGCAGCCCGCAGGCCAAGCGATACCAGAGCAGCGTGTTAGGCGCTGGCGGCCCGGCTGATTCGTCGACGATGTCACCCAGCGCCACGGCCCAGCGCGGCTGCTCGCCGGGGCGGCGGAGCACCTGCAGCGAGATCGGGGCGTTGTTCGCAGTGCGCAGGAAAACCTGGGTCTCGCCCTCGCCGGGTAGCGATCCGGGGACGTGAAAGGCATTGCCGACCCCGGTGATCGCCGGAGGGGCATCGGCGGCGACGACGTCGCGCGTGATCGTGCGGACCAGTGCATCGAGCTCGGGCGACCAGAAACGCTGGCCATCGACGCCGCTGAGTTGCACCTGATCGGCACGGGCTGGGACGGGGCGGGCGAAAAGCAGCACGCGTTGCTTCTTGAGCTTGGGCGGCTTCCCGCGCGAATCCAGTGCGACGTCAACGACATAGCCGATTCGCGCCGACATGCCGCCAGGGCCCCGAATCAGTGCCAGGACATCGGCCTCGACGTAGAAGCGCGACTTTCCGGCAGCGAGATTCTGTGCCTCGGCCCCCTTGATCTTCACCGCGCTGCGAATACGCGCATCGATCACGATCGGAGAGCCGATCACCTGCCCAGCAACAGTGGCATATCCAGGTAATACAGTTCCGGCTTGTGCCGTAATTTGCGGGGTTTGCGGAGCGGCTTGGCTAAAACCGGTTAATGATGCGACGCAACAAAACGCCATTAGTGACACGCGGATCATGCTGCTTCGTTACCGCAATGTGCCGTTCTTATACAGAAATAATTCGAGGACTCGGCGGCGATAGGCGTGGTTTGTCCGACAAAGCGTTTGCGTAGCCCCGGAGGGCACGATACAGACTCGCCCCTGCCGCACCGAACGCACTCAAGCGTACGGCGGACGGGCTTGTGCGCGGATCATTCCGTAGCCCAGGGTCGCAGGGTTTTAGAGGAGTGACGTTGCCGAATGGCTTACGCTGACCGGAATGTAAGTGGCAGCCGGTTCGTTGCGATCATCCTGGTCGCAGTGATCGTGGCTGGCATGGGTTATGCCTTCGTCACAGGTCTGGCATACCAATATATCAAGAAGAAGGCGGAAGAGCTTAAGACCTTCGAGGTCGAGGAGCCGCCGCCCCCGCCCGAGGAGGTTCCCCCGCCGCCGCCGCCGCCGGACACGCCTGTGCCGCCGCCGCCGACGCAGGTCGTGACGCCGCCTGCCATCGTGCAGACGGTGACGCCATCGCCGCCGATGCAGACGACGAACATCATCCCGCCGCCGCCGCCGCTCACCCCGCCGGCTCCGCCTGCGCCGCCTGCGCCGCCGGCTCCGCCTGCGCGCGTGGTCAGCAAGGCTGCCGGTGCCAAGGGCGATCCTTCGCAGTGGATCACCAACGACGATTATCCCGCGTCTTCGCTCCGCAACGAGGAAGAAGGCACCACGGGTATCGCGTGGGACATCAACGAGCAGGGCCGCGTCGAGAATTGCCGCGTGACTGCATCGAGCGGGCATCCCGCGCTCGATCAGGCAGCCTGCAGCGCACTCAAGCGCAAGGGCCGGTATTCGCCTGCACTCGATCAGGGCGGCAATCCGATCCGCTCTTCTGCGTCCCGCCGCGTGAAGTGGCAAATTCCGAACTGATCCCTGCCGGCCTTGGGGCCGGGGCTTAGGCAGCAACTTTCAAGAGGAAAGACACAACGATGCTCACCACCATTCTCGCCGCTGCGGCGCCCAAGGGCGAAAATCCGTACGGCCTCATGCAGGCGCTGAAGGAAGGCGGCCTGATCTCGCAGACCGTTTTCGCCATCCTCGTCCTGATGCTCTTCGTGTCGCTCTACATCTTCTTCACGAAGATCTTCGAGCAGCAGAAGATCATCAACCAGGCGAAGCGCGTCCGTGCCAGCTTCTGGTCGTCGAACAGCCTGCGCGAAGGCGCAGCCAAGCTCGAGAAGAACTCGGCCTATCGCCAGATCGTCGACGACGGCGTGCAGGCGCAGGAGCAGTATAAGGAACTGACCGATCCCGTCGAAGCGCATGACTGGCTGCACGGCTCGCTTGCGCGCTCGGAAGGCGTGATCAACTCGGCGCTCAACGGCGGCCTGGCGTTCCTCGCCACCGTCGGCGCTACCGCGCCGTTCATCGGTCTGTTCGGTACGGTTATCGGCATCTACCGCGCACTGATCAAGATCGGTGCCTCGGGCCAGGCCTCGATCGACGCCGTCGCCGGCCCGGTCGGTGAAGCACTGATCATGACCGCGCTCGGCCTCGTCGTCGCGGTTCCCGCGGTGCTCGGCTACAACTTCCTGCAGCGCCGCAACAAGTCGATCGCGGAAGGCCTCAACACCTTCTCGAACGACGTGCTCGGCTACCTCGCTTCGGACGGCCGCGTCCGTCCGGCGAAGAAGGTTGTCGCAGGCGCGCCGGTCAAGCCGGTCGCTTCGACCACCACTGCCGGTCAGACCGGTGGCGTGCCGACCCGCAGCTGAACCAAGACTACCGCGCGGAGCGTCGACGCTCCGCGCGGAACCGCCGCGGGTCCGCCGGCGGTGACATAAGGATAGGATAACGCCCAATGGCGATGAGCGTAGGCGACAGCGGCGGCTCGGACGCGATATCGGACATCAACACCACGCCTTTGGTGGACGTGATGCTGGTGCTCCTGATCATCTTCCTGATCGCCGTTCCCGTTGTGATTCAAACGATCGATCTGCAGCTTCCGAAGGTGGCGTTCGAGATCACCCAGACCAAGCCCGAGAACGTCTCGCTCTCGGTCACCGGCCAGGGCGGTCAGTGCAAGGTCTATTGGGGCATGACTCCGGTCGGTCACCAGGAACTGCTCGACAAGGCGGTTGCGAAGCTGAAGTCGGAGATCGACAAGCAGGGCGGGCCGAATGCGGCCGGGCTCGAGCTTCCCGAAGTGCACATCCGCGGCGACGTGAACACGCCATATCGCTGCATCGGCGGCACGATCTACACCATGCAGATGGCGGGCTTTGCCAAGGTCGGCTTCATTTCCGAACCCCCCGCGGGCTCGGCGACCGTCCGTCAGTGACGCGCACCGTTTAAGGAGTTACACCCATGGCAATGAGCGGTGGCCGCGACGACGGCGAGCCGATGATGGAACTGAACACCACGCCGTTGATCGACGTGCTGCTCGTGCTCCTCATCATGTTCATCATCACCATCCCGATCCAGACGCACGCGGTGAAGGTTGATCTTCCTCAGAACAGCAACAACCCGACGTCGCCGGTCGAACCTGAGAAGAACAAGCTCTATATCGACGCGAACGGCAACATCTTCTGGAACAGCGCACAGATCGACGAAGTGACGCTGCGCCAGTATCTCGATGCTTCGCTCCAGCGCAATCCGGAGCCGGAACTGCACTTCCAGCCCGATCCCAACGCCCGGTACGACGTGGTCGACAAGGTGCTGGCGATCGTCAAGCGCTCGAACGTGACTAAGCTCGGTTTCGTCGGCAACGAGCAGTATCGCAACGATTTCTGATCTGCCCCGGCGGGTCCGAGTTCGGAACAGGAAGAGGCGGCCTTCGGGTCGCCTCTTTTTTGTGCTTCGCTTGAAACGGTGCAATGAAAGAGTCATAAGAGAGTAACAGAAGTGTCACGGAACTGTCGCCGCGACGTAATCTAACAGGAGAGTGCCATGCGTCTTGGTTTCGCCATTCTCGCCGCAGCGCCGCTGATTGCCGCCGCGCTTCCCGCCCAGGCGCAGGACCGCGCCGTCGCCAGCACCGAGATCAGCACCGGCGCCTACGCCCAGGCCGAAACCAAGCTGCAGGCGCAGCTACGCGCTCATCCGGACCTTCCCGAATTGCTGCTCAACTTGGCTGCGGTCTACGCCCAGACCGGTCGCACCTCGGAGGCGCGCGCGCTCTACACCCGCGTGCTCGACCAGGACGACGTGCTGATGGACCTGAGCGCCGATCGCACCGCCGGCTCGCACGCAGTTGCGCGCACCGGCCTGCGCCGGATCGAAGCCGTTCAGTTCACCGCACGCTGAGAGACTGAGACGCCGTCGGCTGCGTATTAGCGCAGCCAGCGGCGGACGAGCAGCGCCGCGCCGGCGATCGAGGTTGCGATGAAAAGCATCGTCCATTCGAGCTGGCTGGAAGGCGCCGCTGCGACACGAGGTATGTGGAGCAGCACGACGAATCCACCCGCCATCACCGCGAGCAGCGTCGCGGCAAGGCGCCCGGCGATGCCGCTGAGGATCGCCAGCCCGGCCGCGGCATGCGCGGCGCCGGTGGCATAGGCCCAATACAGCTTGTGCGGGATCCAGCCGGGCACCATCGCCGCGGTGAGATCGGTATAGACGAAATGGCTTAGGCCAAAGACCAGCGCACTCAGCCCGAACGCCATCCGTGCCGCCGGGCCGAGCCAGCCGCGCGCGCCGCGCCCGCTGGCGACTAGCGCGGTGCCGCCGCTGGCCAGCGCGAGGATCTCGGCAAGGCCGAGCAGCGATCCGACGCTCGGCGCCCTGGCAACCGCCGGCGCATGGAGCGCCACCACCCACAGGAAATAATATGCCGGCAACAGCAAGCGCGCAGCGCCGGCGCCGCGAGTCAGCGCCGCAATCCCGCCGGCGAGGAGGACCAAGCCGCTGATCCAGGCGAAATTGGCCGGGACCGACGCGGGCACCGGCTGCCATTGCAGGGCGAAGCGGTGGAAGTGGATCGTGACCAGCCCCAGGCCGATCGCGCCGACCCCATAGGGCAGAGCGCCCGTATCGATCCTGCCTCGCATCGACATCCCCGGCCAGGTCAGAGCCGCGGCAGCGTCACGCCGCGCTGGCCCATATATTTGCCCGCGCGATCGGCATAGCTCGTCTCGCAAGGCTGGTCGCCCTTGAGGAACAGGAACTGGCAAGCGCCTTCATTAGCGTAGATCTTGGCGGGCAGCGGCGTCGTGTTCGAGAATTCGAGCGTGACATGCCCCTCCCATTCGGGCTCGAGCGGCGTCACGTTGACGATGATCCCGCAGCGCGCATAGGTCGATTTGCCCAGGCAGATCACCAGCGTGTCGCGCGGGATGCGGAAATACTCGACCGTGCGCGCCAGCGCGAAGCTGTTGGGCGGAATGATGCAGACATCGGTCTTGCGATCGACGAAGCTGTTCGCGGCGAAATCCTTGGGATCGACCACCGCGCTGTCGACATTGGTGAAGATCTTGAACTCGTCGGCGACGCGGGCGTCATAGCCATAGGAGGAGAGGCCATAGCTGATGCACCCCTCGCGGCGCTGCGCCTCGACAAAGGGCTCGATCATGCCGGTGGCCAGGGCCTGCTCGCGAATCCAGCGGTCGGAAAGGATGGACATTGGCGCTCCGTGATTGGGCCGGCACTGTCGCGGCTAAGCGCGCATGCGGCAAGGGGGCTGGGGTGTGGAGATTCAGGCCTGGGCGACGTGCCAGAGTTCGCCGCAGGGGCCGAACAGATAGGCGACGCGCAGGCCCCAGGGCTGGATCGCCGGCGCGCGCGGGGGCGGGACGGCGAAGCTGCCGGCGAGATCAAGTGACTCGATATGTGCCCACCACGCGTCCAGATCCTCGACGAGCAGCTGCATCATGAAATTCTCGGCCCAGTCCTTGGCGTAGTGGTCCTGGAGCAGGAAGCTGCCGCTGTCGCAGATGAAACCGGCGATCTTGTCGGCCTCGAACTCGATGCGGAAGCCCAGCGCGGTGTAGAAACGCTTCGACAGCGCGAAGTCCTTGCCGCCGGGGACGACGGGGCGGATCGCCCGCGTGGCAAGATTTGGGGTCATCCGATCCCCAGGTCCGCCGGACCGAACGCGTCGGGGAGCAGTTCGGAGAGCCGGTGCGTGGCGATCGCGTCTCCAGTGGCGCCGCCGCAATGGACCAGGATGTCGCGGCCGCCGAGTTGCGCGGCTTCGTTGATGATCTGGCGGCAGCGACCGCAGGGGCGCACCGTCGCAGTGTCGCCATGGCCGATCCTTCCGCCGATCACGCCGATCGCGACGACATCGCGCAGCTTGCCCTGGGCGTTGACCGTCGCCAGCGCCACGGTCTCGGCGCAGAGCGACAGGCCGTAGCTGGCATTTTCGAAATTTGCACCTGTGACCACGCTGCCGTCGGTGAGCAGCACCGCGGCTCCGACCGCGAAGTTGGAATAAGGGGCATGGGCATTGCCCGCTGCGGCTCGTGCGGCCAGGATGAGCGCCGAGGCGCTGTGTTCGGTCATTTTGCCATTACGTCCCAATTCACCGGCCTGTCGGCCCCTTCGATACGGCGGAAGCCCGAGGCCTGCCACATCGTCCAGTTACGGGCCAGATACCAGGGCGGGAAAAACGCTTGCCGGCTCCATAGCGGCCGCGTCGTGCCCTCGCTGACGCGATATTCGGCCTCGAATGCCTTGCTGACCTTCAGCACGACCTTTCTCTCGCTGTGCGTCTCGATCGCTTTGGCCAGCGCCTCGATCTCGGCAAGCACCTGGTTACGGCCGGGGCGGGCGGCGCAAGCGGAGTCGAAATCCAAAAGGAGGGCGGGGGGCAGTTGATCGTCGACCCGCGGCACGGTCGAGACGAAATTACCCGCCTGGGCGAGCGCGCTCTGACATAGCGAATAGACATGGAGTGCGCCGCGCTTGAGCCCGGCCTCGCCGGCGAGCCGCCAGCTCTCGGCGAATTGGGGGTCGCGGTAGCTCGCTCCGCTGGTTGCGCGGGCATAGACGAAGCTGACTCCGCTCTTCTTGCTGGCCCACCAGTCGATCGCGCCGTCATCTGCGCTGACGTCAACGCCCTGGATGGGGAAGTCGCTGACGCGCGGGCGCCAGTTGGCGGCGTACATCCAGCCGAGAAAACCAAGCAGCGCGGTGAGCAACAGGAGTGGGACCGCCAAGCGCAGCGGCCGGGCGGGGAACGAGAAGTGCAAAATGTCAGCCCTTGATGTGGAGGACGCAGAGCAGCGTGAAAAGCCGCCGTGCAGTGTCGAAATCGACGTCGATCTTGCCTTCTAGCCGCTCCATAAGCAGCTCGGCGGCTTCGTTGTGAGTGGCGCGCCGCGCCATGTCGACGGTCTCGATCTGCTGCGGCGTGGCGCTGCGGATCGCCTGGTAATAGCTGTCGCAGATCGCGAAATAGTCGCGCACCGGGCGGCGGAAGCGGGCGAGGCCGAGGATGATCGTTTCAAGATGCGATCCGTCCTCACGGCGGATCTCGATCCCCAGCCGGCCCTCCTGGACGCTGAGCGCGAGCCGATAAGGGCCCGCATAGCCATCGGGATAGCGGCGCTGCGGCGCGAAGTGATTCTCCTCGAGCAGGTCGAAGATCGCGATCCGGCGCTCCTGCTCGACATCGGCCGAGCGCCACAGGATCGTGCGCTCGTCGAGCGTGACGTCTATGATGCGCGGATCGGCCATGTTGGCGATGCTTTGCGGGCAATCACCGTTTTCCACAAGGGAGCGCGGTTGCCCGAATCTCGCGACTGGGCGATGAGGGACGGCTATGGCCCAGCCGATACCCTTTCCCGCCCCGGAGACTCCCGAGGGCGTCTCCCTTCCGCAGAATGTCGAGGCCGAGGCCGCGCTGTTGGGCGCGATGATGATCGACAACCGCGTCGCCGAAGACGTGCTCCAGAAGATTCGCCCCGAGCATTTTTTCGAGCCGCTGCACGGCCGCATCTACGACGCGATTGCGACGATGGTGGGCGACAACCGGCTGGCTACCCCGGTGACGCTGCGCCCGCTCTTCGCCACCGACGTGGCGATGAAGGAATTGGGCGGTCCTGCCTATCTGGCGCAGCTCACCGGCAATCCGGCCAGCCTGATCGGTGCGCGCTCGTTCGCCGACCAGATCTATGACCTGGCGATGCTGCGCGCGCTGGTCACGGTGGGCCGCGATCTGGTGGAGGGCGCGCTCGACACCAGCCAGGACATCAATCCGTCCAAGCAGATCGAGCAAGCCGAACTCAAGCTCTACGAAGTCGCCGAGAAAGGCGACAGCGACGCCGGCCTCAAATCCTTCACGCGTGCCGCGACGATGGCAGTGCGCCAGGCCGAAAAGGCGATGAACTCGGGCGGCGGCATCTCCGGCGTCACCACCGGGCTGACCGATCTCAACGCGTCGACCGGCGGCTTCAACCGATCCGATCTGCTGATCCTCGCCGGACGCCCGGGCATGGGCAAGACCTCGCTTGCCACCAACATCGCGTTCAACGCCGCCAAGCGCTGGGCCGACGATCTCGAAGCGGGCATTCCCGAGGACAAATCGATCGGCGCGCCGGTGGCGTTCTTCAGCCTCGAAATGTCGGCCGACCAGCTGGCGATGCGTATTCTGTCCGAACAGGCCGAAGTCGTCTCTGAAAAACTGCGCACCGGCCAGATCAGCCATAGCGAGTTCCAGAAATTCGCGCGCGCCGCGGGCGATCTCGAGCGGCTGCCTTTGTTCATCGACGATACGCCGGGCCTGACCATCGCCGCGCTGCGCACCCGCGCCCGCCGGATGAAGCGCCAGCACAAGATCGGCATGGTCGTTGTCGACTATCTCCAGCTGCTGACCGGCAGCGCCAAGGCGTCGGGCGACGGGCGCGTCCAGGAAATCTCGGAGATCAGCCGCGGCCTGAAGACGCTGGCCAAGGAGCTCAACCTGCCGGTGCTCGCGCTCTCGCAGCTCAGCCGCGGCGTCGAAAGCCGCGAGGACAAGCGCCCGCAACTCTCCGACCTTCGCGAATTGGGATCGATCGAGCAGGACGCCGACATCGTGCTGTTCGTCTATCGCGACGAATATTATCACGACTTCAAGGCACCAACGAAGACGCCTGACGGTACTGAGACGGCCGAGGAGCGCATCGCCTATGAGGAATGGCAAGCCAAGCAGCTCGAGGTTTCGGGCAAGGCGACGGTGATCATCGCCAAGCAGCGCCATGGCGCCACCGGATCGGTGCACATGCGCTTCGACCGGCAGTTTACCAAGTTCAGCGATCTCGCGCACGAGCAATATTGAGCCCGCTCGCGCTGGCATCGGGCGCCGAGCGGCGCTAAGTCGCGCGCGACGCCGCGTGCGGACTGAGGAGAATAGCGTGACGACCCGTACCGAAACCAACTCGATCGGCGCGATCGAAGTTCCCGCCGACGCCTATTGGGGCGCGCAGACCCAGCGC
Source organism: Sphingomonas sp. MMS12-HWE2-04 (assembly GCF_044881185.1). Taxonomy (GTDB): domain Bacteria; phylum Pseudomonadota; class Alphaproteobacteria; order Sphingomonadales; family Sphingomonadaceae; genus Sphingomonas. The sequence goes on from NZ_CP173254.1 coordinate 1,251,301, forward strand.
TCGATCGAGAATTTTCCCTTCGGCGCGATGGAGCGGATGCCGCTGGGCATCGTCCATGCCCAGGCGATCGTGAAGCAGGCCGCGGCGCGGGTGAACCGCAAGCATGGCATGGATGCGAAGATCGCCGACGCGATCGAAGCGGCGGCGCAGGAGATCGTCGCGGGGGATCTCGACGACCAGTTCCCACTGGTGATCTGGCAGACCGGCTCGGGCACCCAGACCAATATGAACGTCAACGAGGTCATCGCCGGCCGCGCCAATTTCGTTCTCGCCGGCACCAAGGGCGGCAAGTCGCCGGTGCACCCGAACGATCACGTCAACATGAGCCAGTCGTCGAACGACAGCTTCCCGACCGCGCTGCACGTCGCCGCGGTGATCGCGACCTACAAGACGCTGATCCCGGCGCTCGACCAGCTGACCGGCTCGCTAACCGCCAAGGCCGAGGCCTGGGACCACATCATCAAGATCGGCCGCACCCACACCCAGGATGCGACCCCGCTGACGCTCGGCCAGGAATTCGGCGGCTATGCGGCGCAGCTGATCAGCTGCAAGGCGCGGATCGAAGGCGCGCTGAACGGTAACCTCCGCAAGCTGGCGATCGGCGGCACCGCGGTGGGCACCGGGCTCAACGCGCCGGAAGGCTGGGCCGAGGACATGTCGGCGGCAATTTCGGACATTTCCGGTCAGGCGTTCGAGCCCGCTCCGAACAAGTTCGAGCAGCTGGCGGCCAAGGATGGCCTGGTCTTCTTCTCGGGGGCGCTGAATACGCTGGCGGTGGCGCTCAACAAGATCGCCAACGACATCCGCTTCCTCGGTTCGGGCCCGCGCTCGGGGCTGGGCGAGCTGTCGCTGCCGGCGAACGAGCCCGGCAGCTCGATCATGCCGGGCAAGGTCAACCCGACCCAGTGCGAATCGCTGACGATGGTTGCGGCGCAGGTGATCGGCAACAACCAGGCGGTCACGGTCGGTGGCATGCAGGGCCATTTCGAGCTCAACGTGTTCATGCCGCTGATCGGCGCGAACGTGCTGCGCTCGATTTCGCTGCTGTCCATCGGCATGACCAGCTTCGCCGAGCGCTGCGTCGATGGGATCGAGGCGAATGAGCCGCAGATCAAGGCGCTGGTCGACCGCTCGCTGATGCTGGTGACCGCGCTGGCGCCGGCGATCGGCTATGATGCCGCCGCCAAGATCGCCAAGAACGCGCATGAAAAGGGCCTGACGCTCAAGGAAAGCGGTTTGGCGCTCGGTTTGGTCGATGAGGCGACCTTCGACCAATATGTCCGCCCCGAGACGATGATCGGGCGCTGAACCGGAAAGCGGGCCCGGTCAGCACCCGGGCTCGCGTTTCGCCGGCGGCAGATAGCGCAACGTATCGCTCAGCGTGAAGCCGCGGCTCTCGCGTGCATAGCGATCGAGCAGATAGCCGTGGCCCGCGCCATACAGCACGAGGACGCGATCGTGCGGCCCCGCGATCCGCCGGATCGCGCGATGATCCGCAGGTTGCGCATGTACCAATAGCCCCCGAGCCAGTTGGCGCCGGGCTCGCCGAGCGCGGCGATGTCGAAATAGCCGGCGTTGTCGTCAGCGCGGAATTGGGCGGTGTTCCGCAAGCGATACCATTCGGCGACATTGGTGCAGCGCATCCTGGCTTCGAGCGCATCATAGTCGCGCTGTAATCGCGCCTGCCGCGACGCCAGTCGCGGACCCTGGCCATGCGCTTCCGCCCAGCCGGCATAGTCCCAGTCCTTCTCCGCCATCGGCGCGGTGCCATTCCAGTCGACCGCATCGAGCCGCGCCAGACCGAGCTTGCTCGCGAGCCGGAAGCCGATCTGCTCGATCTCGTTTGGCGCCAGTTCGGCCTTGCCCGCCCGCCACGCGGCATAGCGCGCATCGAGTTCGGCCTGGTCCTTCACTTGCCGCTCGACCGCGACACGGGTGGGACGATAGCGGGCAAGCGCGTCCACGATCTCTTCGATCTCTCGCTGACGCTGCGGCGTGCGGATGTCCTCAAGACGAGTTTTCACCGCATCCTTGTTGTTGTTCGCGAGGTGTGGCGAACCGAGGATGAGCAGGTCAGGTAGCTCGGCAATACGGGCTACGGTCTGAGCCGGCGATGGCTGCGCATGGACCGCGACCGCGAGCAAGAAAGGCAAAAAGCGCTTCATCGTCATGCAAACGCCGCTGATGGAAAATCGCTGCGCCGACACCGCGCCTGCGTTCGATGCCTCGGCGCGCGAAGGGAACCTCGCGCGCGTTCAATCGCTTGCCCCCTCGAAACCCAATTCGAAGGAGCAATCATGATCGGCGACGCAATTGCAGGATGGGTCGGCAACCGAATCGATCGCCGCGACGGCGAAGGCGGGACGCTTGGCGCGCTCACCGGCGTGCTCGCATGGAAGGCGGCGAAGCGCATCGTGCCCGCTGCCATCGTGCTCGGGGCGGTTGCCTATGGGGTGCACCGATTCTCCCAAAACTCCACTCCGCCGATGTAATCTGGGACGCATTGCAGGGCGTGCCGTGACTTGACGGCAGCGCCCCTGCCACGCCAAAGGCGCCCATGCCTCACCGTACCGAGAACGATCCGCACAAATTCCGCCGCCGCGGGGTGCTGTTCGTGCTGTCCTCGCCTTCAGGCGCCGGCAAGTCGACGATCGCTCGCAAGCTGCTGGCTGCCAATTCGTTTCTCGAAATGTCGGTGTCGTACACCACGCGTCCGATGCGCCCGGGCGAAGTCGACGGGGTCGATTACCACTTCGTCGATCTCGAACGCTTCCGCGAGATGGTCTCGAACAACGAGTTCCTCGAATGGGCGCATGTCTTCGATCACCGCTATGGCACGCCACGCGCGACCGTGGAGAAGATCCTCGCCTCGGGACGCGACGTGCTGTTCGACATCGACTGGCAGGGTGCGCAGCAGCTGTTCCAGCTTGCCGGCGGCGACGTTGTCCGCGTCTTCATCCTGCCGCCCAGCCTTAAGATCCTGCACGAGCGGCTGATCAAGCGCGCCACCGATTCGACGGCGGTGATCGACGCCCGCATGGCGCGCGCCACCGCCGAGGTCAGCCACTGGGACGGCTATGACTATGTGCTGGTCAACGACCATGTCGATCAATGCTACGAGACGGTGCACACCATTCTGAAGGCAGAGCGCGTTCGCCGCTCGCGCCAGACCGGGCTTATCGGCTTCATTCGCGGTCTCAACAAATAAGCCCTTTCTCCCCGGGCCCTGGCCAGGGCGGGATTGCCTAGAGCAGCGCGAGCAACCGGGCGCCGGCGTCGAAATCCGCGCGATGCGCCGCTGTCGCCTGCGCCGCGAGGGGGTCGACGCCCCATTGCTCTGTCTGCCAGTCTTCGTCGAGCTGCGCCGCGCGCCACGCCGCGTCGGCATCGGTGGCGCCTTCGAGCAGCGCGAGCGCCGCGACCAGCGATCCGGTCACCGTCACCAGCGGCGACAGCGCCGCCAGGCGAAAGGCGTCGAGCGCGGCAACGGCTTCGCGCAGCCGCGCAACTGTCGCTTCCGGCTGGGCGCGGTGCATCACCCCAGCCACGGTCTCGAAATGGACGTCGTAGCGCGTGCGCGCCCAGTCGAGCAGCGGATCCCATGCCGCGGCCTGGCGCTCGGCGAGCAGCGCGGGCTCGTCGGCGCGATAATAGAGCAGGTCGCTCTCGCCGTAGCGCGCCAGGCCCTCGGCGAAAGCGGCAGTGTCGGGCGCGATCCGGTCGATCGCGGCGTTGGCGAGCCCGGTGAGCGGCATCGCCCGCGGATCGAGCGTCTCGCCCACCGCGCGCCATTCCTCGGCCACCGCCTCGGCCAGCGCGTCGGTCGGCAGCGACAGCGGCGCGCGGCCCGGGGTGCGCACGGGCTTTGCGTCGAGCGCGATCTTGCGATCGGCGACGGTCACGTCCTTCCAGAAACGCTTCATTGCTGCTCCGGGGTCTTCCAGCGTTGGGCCAGCGCGCGCGGCACCACGGCCATGATGTAGAGCGAGGTCAGGATCAGCGCGCCGCCCAGAATCTGCTGCGGCGTGGTCACAGCGCGGCCGGCGATGAGCAGACCGAGAAACGCTCCTGCCGCGCCGGCCAGATTGATTCCGGTCATCACATAATAGCGCTTGCGCGCCAGGCGATCGGCGTCGTTCATAGGGCCTCCAGCTGCCCAGCGAGCGCATCCGCATGATCGGCGACGTGCCGCGCGCCGGCATCGAGCAACTCATGCCGGGTGTGGTATCCCCATGCAACACCTATGGCATGCGCGCCGGCGTTGACCGCCATCGCCATGTCGAAGCTGGTGTCGCCGATCATCGCGGTGGTCTCAGGCGCGGCACCGGCCTCCGCGATCGCCAATTCGAGCATCGAGGGATGCGGCTTGGACGGGTGGCGGTCCGCGGTCTGCAGCGTCACGAAGCGATGGCGAAGGCCATGCGCGTCGAGCACGCGCAGCAGCCCGCGATCGGATTTGCCGGTCGCGACGCCGAGCAGCCAGCCATTCGCGTCGAGCGTCTCGATCGCCTCGGCAATGCCGTCATAGAGCGGCTCGTCCTCAATCCGGCCCTCGCTGCGCAGGCTGAAATAGGCTTTCTTGTAATCGTCGGCGAGCAGTTGGTGAAAACCTGGCTCGGCTTCCGGGTGCAGCCGGGCGACTGCCTCGACCAGGCTGAGACCGACGATCCGACGGATCGCCTCGCGGCTGGGCGGGACGAGCTTCTGCGCCTCGAAACAATGCTCCATCGCCAGGCAGATGCTCGCCTGGCTGTCGACCAGCGTACCGTCGCAATCGAACACGGCGAGACGGTTCATTCGATTCTCTCCATCATCAAGCCAGTGTTGTTGCACCAGCCAAGTGCGACTTGGTCGGGTGCGAGGTGGATGGTGCGGACGGTGCCGGTGAGCGTGACCGTCGAATCCGCGAATTGGCGCAACCGAGTATGAAAGGCATCGGCGTTGAATACGGTGAGGCACGCGGGCGGGGCAGTGAGCCGGAAAGTGCGATAGCCGCGACCGACTGCCATAAACCCCGGCTGTCGTCGCCATAGCGGAGATAGCCGCGCACCATGACGCGCTTGCCTTCATAGTGGGTCGGCGCGGCAAGCACCGTCTGGGGCTGCAGCGCCGGTGCCGGACGCGAACAGCCAGCGAGTGCGACCACAGCGAGGAAAACGGCGCGCTTCACTTCGCCCTCGGCATTAGCGGCTCCGCGGGCCGCCGGGCTTCGGGGCGCCGCCGCGCGGTGCGGGCCTGGCGCCGGGACGGCCACTGGGCTTAGTACCCGGCGTCGGCGCGCCGGGCTTGGCGGCGCCTTGCCGGGGTGCGCCGGGCTTCGGAGCCGGCTTGGCTGCCGCCGGTTTGCGCGTGCTCGGCTTGCCGCCGCTGCGCTTGGGCATTTTGGCATCGGTCTCGCCACGGCCGCGCCGCTCGCCGCGGCGTTCCTTGCGGACCGTCTTGGCGTGCGCGCGGGCATTGGCCTTCTGCATCTCGCGGCTCGGCGGGGGCGGGCCGTCATCGGCGGCCATCGCGTCGCCGAGCGCCAGATCGAAGGCCATCGTCGTCATCAATTCGGCGAAGTGGCGCGGCAGCTCGGCAGTGACGTCTATCTTGCCGCCATCGGGATGATCGATGCGGATGCGCCGGGCATGGAGGTGCATTTTGCGCGAGACCGAGCCGGGGAGGAAGGCTTCCGGACCGCCATATTTGCCGTCGCCGACGATCGGATGGCCGATCGCTGCCATATGGACGCGCAACTGATGCGTACGGCCGGTGAACGGCTGAAGCTCGACCCATGCGGCGCGATTCCCGGCGCGCTCGATGATGCGATAGCGCGAGCGGCTCGGCTGGCCCTCCTTCTCGTCGATCTGCATCTTCTCGCCGCCGGTGCCCGGCTGCTTGCCGATCGGCAGGTCGATCTCGCCATTGGCGATATCAGGCACGCCGACGACGAGCGCCCAATAGACCTTCTTGGCGGTGCGTCCTGAAAACGCCTTGGAGAAGAAGGCGGCGGCGCGGGCGGTGCGCGCGAGCAGCAGCGCCCCCGACGTATCCTTGTCGAGACGATGGACGAGCTTGGGGCGCCCTTCAGCGTCATATTGGAGCGCGTCGAGCAGCCCGTCGACATGCTCGGTCATCTTGGTGCCGCCCTGCGTGGCGAGGCCCGGCGGCTTGTTGATGACGATCGCCTGGGCGTCCTTGTGGATCACCATGTTCTGGGCGAACTGGGTCTGCTCGTCGCTGAGCGGCGGTCGGTCGCGCTTGGGCTTGGCGGCCTTGGGCGGCTCGGCCGGCGGCACGCGCAGTACCTGGCCCGCGGCAAGCCGGTCCCCCGGCTCCGCGCGCGCGCCATCGACGCGAAGCTGCCCGGTGCGCGCCCAGCGCGAGACGAGGTTGAAGTTCGCATCGGGAAGATGTCGCTTGAACCAGCGATCGAGCCGGATGCCGTCGTCATCGGCGCCGACGGTGAACTCGCGGATGTCCTTGCTTTCGCTCATGCCACGGCCCTTGTAATCGCAAGTCCTGCGCCGACGGCGGCCACCGCGCCGACCACCGACACGAGCACATAGCCGAGCGCCGGCGCCCAATCGCCGCGCTGGAGCATCAGCATCGTATCCAGCGAGAACGCCGAGAAGGTGGTGAAACCGCCGAGCACGCCGACGCCGAGCAGAACGCGCCACGGTTCGCCGCCTTCGCCGATCCGCGCCAGGGTGCCGGCCAGCACGCCCATCAGCAGCCCGCCGATCAGGTTCACCGCGAGCGTACCCCAGGGATAATCGGGGCCGAACAGCAAGAGCGTCGCGCGGCCCGTGAGGTAGCGCCCGGCGCTGCCCACGGCCCCGCCGAGCATGACGAGAAGAAGATGCATGGCGGAGCGCCTAGCGCTTTATCGCGCCGAGGGGAACCGCCATGGCCGCCGCGGCGTCAGATCCCGTTATTTGCGACCAGGTCGATATCCGTGCCGCCATCGGGCCGCGCGGTAAGGAACAGCACATAAGCGCCGTCGTCGCGCGCGCGCGTGCCGCCCAGGATATGTTCGGCGCCGTCAAGCTGGTGTTCGGCGGTATAGCCGGCGCGGACGGCCTTTGTGTAATACCAGTCGACCAGCACTTGCATCGGCTGGGCGGCCGAGAAGCTGACCACGCGCAGCGCGCACTTGCCGCCCTCGCTGCCGGCTGCCTCGGTGACGCGGGCCTGGGGAAAGAGCGGCAGGTCTGCGGGCAGGCGCTGCGCCCATGCCGCCGAATAGCGCAGCGAGCCGGCGCAGCCGCTGGTGCGGACATTCTTCTGGCGCTGGGCGAGTCCGCCGAGCGTGATCGCCTCGCGACCCGCCTTGCACTGCGCGCAATCCTTGCCCGCCGTAGTGGGGGCAGGGGCGTGGAGCAGCTTGGACGCATCGACGGGATTGCTGTTCGCCGCGACCGCGTCGCTCGGCACGCCGCCCGAATAGGGCTGCGAAGCGGGGCGCACGGCATCGCGATTGGCTTGCTGGCCGAGTTGCGGGTCGACCATGATCTGGTCCTGGAGCGCGCTGGCCAGCGCCGGATCGGCGATGTTGCCGCTCAGGTTCACATCGGCGACGGCTTCGGGATCCTTGCCGCAGCTGGCAAGGGCGATCGGAAGCAGCAGGAAGAGAGGCAAGCGGACCATAAGACGCTCCTTGGGTATCCGCTTATCGCGCTGCCACGGTTAAGGAAGCGTTCGCTCTTTGCTCAACCCTGCCTGTCTTATCTTGTCAACACACCAGCGCGGCCTAATATAACGCCCATGTTCAACCTGATCTCGCTCCTGTTCGGCATCATTGCCTTCCCGATCATGCTGGTGGCGCTGATCCCGCTGCTTGGCTGGCTCAACTATCTTGTGCTGCCGCTCGGCGCGATGGGGCTAGCCGCAGGCGCGCTTTCCGGAAGCAATACCGGTCGCAAGCTCAACATCGTCGTGCTGGTGATCGGCAGCATCCGGCTGTGGATGGGCGGCTTCATCTTCTGACCGCCCGAAAAAGGCCCGGCACGAAGTGCCGAGCCCCTCTTTCGCCTGCGTGGCAGAGCGTGTGTTAGCGGCAGCGCACGTTGCCGCGGTCGACCGACGAGCCCAGCGCCGCGCCGGCGGCCGCGCCGAGCAGCGTGCCCAGCGTCGCGTTGCGGCCATTGGACAGCGCGTTGCCGAACAGGCCACCGGCTACGCCGCCGACGATCAGGCCGGTCGTGCCGTCCGAGCGGCGGCAATAATATTGGCCGTTATTGCCGCGATAGATGCGGTCGTTGCGGGTCAGGCGGCGCTCGCGATAATAGCGGCCGTCGCGATAGTAGTTTTCGGCATAATAGTTGCGCTCGCCCGGCGGAAGGCGGTTATAGTCGTAGTTGCGATAGCGGCGCCAATCGCGACGGTCCTGGCGGCGATCATGGCGGTCCATGCGGTCATCGCGGCGGTCCTGGCGGTCACGCCATTCGCGATCCTGGGCGACGGCGACATGGGCAGCGGGGGCGCTCGCCGCGACGGCGGCGGGGATAGCCGGAAGCGCCACCGCAGCGAGGGTGGCAGCGAGTATGATTCGCATGAGAAACAGCTTTCTGATTGTTTCGAGTGCAGTTCAAAACGCCGCAGACCTGTGGGGGTTGCGTGAACGTAGAACTACGCGCCGTTCATCCTGGCGAACGGCGCGTGCCCGCGATCAGATCCGCGTGTCGCCGGGATAAGCGAAGAGCAGGTCGCTGCCCATTGTCGCATGGAGTTGCGCTTCGCCCCGCACCGTGACGCACTCGCCGGCGTGGAAGGCCACGCCGTCGACCACGCCTTCGCCGGTGATCGGGATCAGCCAGCCGGTCACGCCTTCGGGCAGGGTGACCGTGCGGTTGCCCCCTTCCCAGCGCTCAAGCACGAACTTCGGGCCTTCGACCAGGATCGTGCGATCGTCCGCCACCTTGCCCGGCATCGGATGCGGCACGAACGGCACCGGATCGGACACGTCCACGCCGTCGTCGAGGTGGAGCTCGCGCGGACGGCCATAATCATAGAGGCGATAGGTGGTTTCGCTGTTCTGCTGGACTTCGATCAGCGTGATGCCCGCGCCGATCGCGTGGATCACGCCGGAGGCCGAATAGAAGAAGTCGCCTGCCTTTACCGGCTTCCAGTCGAGAAGATGCTCGATCGAGCCGTCCAGCGCCGCTGCGCGCAGTTCCTCGTGGGTCAGCGGGCGCTTGGTACCCAGCGCGATCGTCGAATGGGGTTCGGCGTCTAGGATTACCCAGCATTCGTCCTTGCCGCGCGGCAGCCCGCGGGCATGCGCCTGCGCGTCGTCGGGATGGACCTGGACCGAGAGCTTCTCAGAGGTGAACAGATATTTGATCAGCAGGTCGGGCGTGCTGTCGCCCGGCGACTGGTACCAGACCTCGCCCACCGGATCGCCGTCGGCGGCAGGATCGGCGAAACCGGGCCACAGCTTGTGGCGTCCCCAGGGCTTTTCGACGCGATGGGTGGCAAGCAGCGTGGCGGTCAAAACTTGGGTTCCTTCCCGGATCGGTGAGTGCGCTTCGAAGAGCGCAACGTCTTTGCCGCGTGAATCGATCCGCGGCAAACCGCGATGGTTTCGCGGCTGACACAAAGCCGCCGCGAAAAGGATTGTTTGACGCCACCGGGCTCGGCTAAGACCCCACTCCTATGCGTATCCCCATGCCCCGCGCGCTCGCTCTTGCGCTCATCCCGGTCCTCGCCATTTCGGTCTCCGGCTGCGCCAAGCGCAGTGCAAAGAGCGATCTTCCCTATGTCGCGCGCGACGTCAGCACGCTCTACACGGCTGCGCGGGCCCGGCTCGACAGCCATCAGTACAAGCTGGCGGCGGCATTGTTCGACGAAGTCGAGCGCCAGCATCCCTATTCGATCTGGGCGCGCCGCGCGCAGCTGATGAGCGCGTTCAGCTATTATCTGAACCAGGATTATTCGGAATCGATCGCCTCGGCGCAGCGTTTCCTCGCCGTCCACCCGGGCAACCGCGATGCGCCCTATGCCTATTATCTGATCGGCCTGAGCTATTACGAGCAGATCGCCGACGTTACGCGCGACCAGAAGATCACCCAGCAGGCGCTCGATTCGCTCGGCGAACTGACGCGCCGCTATCCGAACACCAAATATGCCTCCGACGCGCGCCTGAAGATCGATCTCGTCCGCGATCACCTTGCCGGCAAGGAAATGGAGATCGGCCGCTTCTATCAGAGCCGCGGCCAGTGGCTCGCCGCGTCGATGCGCTTCCGGGCGGTGGTCGACCAGTATCAGACCACCACCCATGCGCCCGAGGCCCTGCTCCGCCTGACCGAGAGCTATCTCGCGCTCGGCTTGCCGACCGAGGCGAACAAGGCGGCCGCGGTGCTCGGCGCCAACTATCCGGGCAGCGATTGGTACAAACGCGCCTATGCGCTGATGCAGGACAATAAGGACAAGCTCGCCAAGGTCCCTTCGCCGGCGAGCTGAGGCCCGCTCCAGATTCCTCCCCGAGCCATTTTGGGGAGGATGGGAGTGCGTTTCCTGCCTTCCGTTCATCCTCCGTTCCTGCAATAAACCGCTGCGCATGCTGACTGCGCTTTCCATCCGCGACGTGGTGCTGATCGAGGCGCTCGACCTCGAATTCGGTGCCGGGCTCGGCGTGCTCACCGGCGAAACCGGGGCGGGCAAGTCGATCCTGCTCGATGCGCTGGGCCTCGCGCTCGGCGCGCGCGCCGATAGCGGGCTGGTGCGCAACGGCGCAGCGCAAGCGCTGGTCACCGCCAGCTTCGAGTTGGGGCAGGGCCATGCCATCGCCAATCTGATTGCGCAGAACGGGCTCGAGCTCGAGCCCGGCGAACCGCTGATTATCCGCCGCATCGTCAAGGCCGATGGCGGCAGCCGCGCCTTCGTCAACGACCAGGCCGCGTCTGCCGGGCTGTTGCGCGAACTCGCGCCGCATCTCGTCGAGATCCACGGCCAGCATGACGATCGCGGGCTGCTCAATCCGCGCGGTCATCGCGCGCTGCTCGATATCTATGGCCGGCTCGATTGCGGCCCGATCGCGATTGCGCATCGCAGCTGGCGCGAGGCTGAGGATCTGCTCGCGACCGCGCGCGCCGAACAGGATGTCGCCGAGCGCGACCGCGAATGGCTCGACCACGCCGTTACCGAGCTGCGCAAGCTCGCGCCGGAACCGGGCGAGGAGGAGCGGCTCGCCGAACGTCGCGCGGGCATGCAGCGCGGCGAGAAGATCGCCGGCGAACTCCAGGCGATCGCCCAGTTGCTCGAAGGCTCCGAAGGCGGGCTCAGCCAGCTCCGCCAGGCCGCGCGCGTGCTCGAGCGCATCGCCGCGGATCACAGCGCGCTGGGCGAAGCGCTCGCCGCGATCGATCGTGCGCTGGCCGAAGGCACCGCCGCGCAGGAATCGATCAATTCGGCGGCCGATGCGCTGGCTTATGATCCCGCCGCGCTCGAGGCCGACGAGACTCGCCTGTTCGAACTGCGCGGGATCGCCCGCAAGCACCGCGTCCAGCCCGACGATCTCGCCGGCTTGCTTGAGACGCTGTCCGAACGGCTCGATCGTGTGGAGAGCGGCGGCGCCGGGATCGCCCGGCTAGAGCTTGCCGTCGAGGAAGCGCACCGAACCTATCGCGAGGCAGCGCGTGGGCTTTCGGCGGCACGCGCCGAGGCCGCGACACGGCTCGACATCGCCGTCGCCACCGAACTTGCGCCGCTCAAGCTCGATGCGGCGCGCTTCCGCACCGTCGTCGAGCCGCTCGACGAGGCGCAGTGGAGCAGCACGGGCATGGACCGCGTCGAATTCGAGGTCTCGACCAATCCTGGCGCACCGTTCGCGCCGCTGATCAAGATCGCCTCGGGCGGCGAGCTATCGCGCTTCATCCTTGCGCTGAAGGTCGCGCTTGCCGAAGAGGGCGGTGCGCGCACCTTGATCTTCGACGAGATCGATCGCGGCGTCGGCGGCGCAGTGGCGAGCGCGATCGGGGAACGCCTCGCGCGTCTCTCCGGCACCGCGCAATTGCTGGTGGTTACCCACAGTCCGCAAGTCGCAGCGCGCGGGACGCAGCATCTGCTCATCGCCAAGAGCCACGACGGGTTGGTCACCCGCACCGGCGTAACCCCGCTCGACACCGATGAGCGGCGCGAAGAAATCGCCCGGATGCTGTCGGGCGCCGAGATCACCCCCGAGGCTCGCGCCCAGGCCGAACGGCTGCTCGCGGCGTAACGCTCAGAGGATCGGCTTGCCGCTGTCCTTCCATTTGTCGAGGATCTGCGAGTTGGGAAGCAAGGGCGCTGCATAGGCCGCCGTCGGCGCACCGCTTTCTACATAAGCTGGCTGCACCGCCGCGGTCGGAGTCGGCGTTACCGGCTTTGCGCTCGCCGGCGCCGCTGGCATCGCTATCGGCAGAGCAGCGATTTCGGGGGCGATCGCCGCGTGCGGCCCAGGCATCGGCTCGCCGCCCTGATAGGATTGCCGGAACGCGGCGGCGGTGCCCCACCAGCCTTTCCAGCGGTGGAAGAAATGTGCGCCGAACGCGCCGGTCATCACCAGCCCACGGTTCCACACCGGCGTGACCGCATAGGTATGGTAATGCGTTGCCTCGCCGACCGCGGCGAAGACACTGCCCGACAGTGCCTCGGCGGCGACGCGGCTCGCGCGCACCCAGGCGGCCCGCGCCGGAATACGCGCCATTGCGCCGTCACAGGCGAAGCTGAACTGGCAGCCGCGGCGCTCCGATCCCTGGAACACCACGCCGCAGACGGTTGCTGGGAAGGCGGGATGGCGAACCCGGTTGAGCACCACTTGCGCCACCGCGCGCTGCCCGTCGGTCGGCTCGTTAGCCGCCTCGTAATAGATGGCGTCGGTCAGGCATTCGAGCGCCCGTGCCTTGTCGAGCGGCGAGCCGGTGAGGCGGAAGGGCTGGGCAGGCTGGATCGAGGTGTCGATCACGGCATTTTCGGGCACAGGCAGATTGGGAAGCGCGATCGTCCCGGTGGTGCCTGCGCTTGCGGCGATCGGCGCATCGTCATCGAGCGCGGTGTAATAGGCCGCGCCCGGGAAATGATCCTGGGCGTCATATCCGGTCGCTGTGGGAGCAATTGCGGCGGCGGGCTCGGGCGCCAGCGCGTGCGCCGAGAAACCCGCGCCGATCAGCGAGACGAACCCCGCCGCGGCGATCCCACGAGCCTGCATCTGAGTGAACCGCCGCCAGAACATGGCTGAACCATATATCGCCGATCGTCTTAACAAGCGCCCCCTGATTTGGCGGCGTCCCAGCACGAAACGGAAGATGGTTAAGCAAATTCCTTGCCGTGATAGTGGCGGCGGAAGTCGTCGGCGAAGTCGCTGAGCCGGCCTGCGCCGATCGCGTCACGCAGATCTGCCATCAGCTGCTGGTAGAACCAGAGATTATGCTCGGTCATCAGCATCGCGCCGAGGATCTCGCCGGCGCGAACGAGATGGTGGAGATAGGCGCGGCTCCAGGTCGCGCAGCTCGGGCAGCCGCAATTGGGATCGAGCGGGCCCTGATCTTCCGCGAACCTGGCGTTGCGGATGTTGATCGGGCCCGTGCGGGTGAAGGCCTGACCGGTGCGGCCCGAGCGCGTGGGCAGCACACAATCGAACATGTCGATCCCGCGCTCGACGGCGCCGACGATATCGTCCGGCTTGCCTACGCCCATGAGGTAGCGAGGCTTGGCGGTGTCGAGCTGCGCCGGCGCATAGTCGAGCACACCGAACATCGCCTCCTGGCCTTCGCCGACTGCGAGCCCGCCCACGGCATAGCCGTCGAATCCGATGTCGAGCAGGGCGTCGGCGGAGGCTTTGCGGAAGCCCTCGTCCAGCGCGCCCTGCTGGATGCCGAACAGGGCGGCATTCTGGGCATGCACACCGCCTGCATCAAAGCCGGCGCGGCTGCGTCTGGCCCAGCGCATCGATCGCTCCATCGCCGCGGCCTGGACCTCGCGCGTCGAGGTGGTGGGCACAAGTTCGTCGAACGCCATAACGATGTCGGAGCCGAGCAGCCGCTGGATCTCCATTGATCGCTCCGGGCTGAGCAGATGCTTCGATCCATCGAGATGCGATTTGAACGCGACGCCTTCCTCGCTGCGCTTGGTCAGTTCGGACAGGCTCATCACCTGGTATCCGCCCGAATCGGTGAGGATCGGCCTGCCCCAGCCCATGAACTTGTGCAGCCCGCCCAGCCGGTGGACGCGCTCGGCGCCGGGGCGAAGCATCAGGTGATAGGTGTTGCCCAGCAGGATGTCGGCGCCGCTTGCACGGACGTCCGCGGGCTTCATCGCCTTCACCGTCGCGGCGGTGCCGACGGGCATGAACGCCGGCGTCCGGATCTCGCCGCGGCGCATCGCAATGGTGCCGAGGCGCGCCTTGCCGTCGGTGGCGTGGATGGTGAACTCGAAACGGGGTGATGGAATGGGCGTTGACGTTGACATGGGCGATGCCTTTGCCGCCTTGTCGGCGCCAAGTCGAGGGAGGGCGTGTGAGCGAGCGCGACGATCAACTGCGCGAAATGGCGGCGCATCGCGGGCTGAAGCTCGCCAAGTCGCGGCGGCGCAAGCCGGGCGGTGACTTCGGGCTCTATGGTCTGAGGGACGCCTCGGGCGATCCAGTGTTCGGCTTCGGCGACGAGGCTTTGACGAGCTCGGCCGAGGCCATCGAGGCCTATTTGCGCGACGCGGCGAGCAGCGCTTGGGGCAAGTCTGCAGGATCGGCGAAAGCCCGGCCCAAGCCGGTTCCGAAGCCCAAGCCCAAGCCTAAGCCTAAGCCTAAGCCTAAGCCTAAGCCTAAGCCTAAGCCTAAGCCTAAGCCTAAGCCTAAGCCTAAGCCTAAGCCTAAGCCTAAGCCAAAGCCGCGCTACAAGGTGAAGGTCGAGAACTTGCTCGCCAAGCTCCCGGCCGCCAAGCGCGCCGAGGCGTTCACCGAACTGCTCGCGCGGCCCGGTATCCGAATCGAGCGCATCGTCTCGTTTGGCCAGGCGACGCCGCCGGGCGCGGCGATGGTCCAGGATAGCGACGAATGGGTGGTGCTGCTCACAGGCGCGGCGGGCATCCGGATCGAGGATTCGGACGAGGCGCAGCTCGGCCCCGGCGACCATCTCTGGATCGCGCGCGGACAAAAGCATTGGGTGACATGGACTGCGAAGGACCGCCCGACGGTCTGGCTGGCGATCCATTTCGATTGAAGGAGCGCGCCATGGCAGCAGCCACCGATCCCGGCGGCGGCCAAGGCGTCAGGAACGATGCGCTGCGACGTAGTCAAGGATTTCCTGTGGGCTGCGGAACAGCGCATCGGGATTGAGCGCGCGGAGCACCGCCTCGCTGGCATACCCCCATAGCACCGACCCGGCGCGCATGCCGACTTCGCGGGCGGCGTCGATATCGCGGGTTTCGTCGCCTATCGCCAAGGCCTCGCTGGCGGGGATGCCCATTTTTTTTAGGACTTTGCGGAACTTGGGGGCCTTGCCGAACAGCGATGAGCCACAGGCGTAGAAATCGATCCGCGCGGCAAGGTCGGGTCTAAGTATCTTCCGGGCGTTGGACTCGGAGTTGGACGTGACCAGCGCGATCCTAACGCCGGTGCCGGAAAGGCGCTCGAGCAGGTCGGGCGTGCCCGGGAAAAGCGCAATCCGGTGGGCGTTGAGGCCAACCAGCTTGCGCGTATGGCGCGCGATCAGGGGTAGCTTCCAGCGCGAGATGCCGAGAAAGTCGATCACTTCGCGGGAGCTGCGATGGCGCAGCATCTCGACTTCGTCGGGCTGTACGGTGCGGAAGCGGAAGCGGCGGGCGATCTGGTCGACCACTGAGAGAAACCAGTCGCCGCTGTCTGAAAGCGTGCCGTCGAAATCGAAGATCACCAGGCGAATGCGCGCATCGCTCCCGCGCGTGTCGCTCGCCTCAGCCATGCGAATGTCCGTGCATCCGGCACTCTGCTCCATCGCCCAGTTCGATCTGGACCGTGGTATGATCGATCCGGAAGTCGTGCGCCAGCCGATGTTGCAGTGCGACAAGGAAGGCGTCGCCGGGATGGCCGCCAGGCATCACGAGATGCGCGGTCAGTGCCGACTCGGTGGTGCTCATCGGCCAGATGTGGAGATCGTGGACGCGGCTTACGCCCGGCAGCGAGGTGAGCGCGCGCTCGACTGCCACGGCGTCGATCCCCTCGGGCACTGCCTGCAGCACCATGTTGAGCGATTCGGTCAGCAGCCCCCAACTGCTCCACAGAATCACCGCGACGATGACTAAGCTGATCACCGGATCGATCCAGCGCAAGCCGGTCCACAGGATCAGCGCTCCGCCGACGACGACGCCGGCCGAGACCGCGGCATCGGTCGCCATGTGGAGATAGGCGCCGCGGATGTTGATGTCGCCCTTTCGGCCGCGGGCGAAGAGCAGCGCGGTGCCCAGGTTCACGGCAATTCCCACCGCCGCGACGATCATCACGGGGCCGCCTGCAACCGCCGGCGCATCGCCGAGGCGGCTGATTGCCTCCCAGCCAATCGCACCGATCGCGATGAGCAGCAGCACCGCGTTGGTCAGCGCGGCGAGGATCGAGCTGCCGCGCAAACCATAAGTGAAACGGGGCGAAGCGGGGCGCTTGGCAAGTTCGGCGCCCGCCCAGGCGACGAGCAGGCCGAGCACGTCGGACAGATTGTGGCCGGCATCCGCGAGCAGTGCGACCGAATTGGTGACGAAGCCGGCGCCGCCCTCGATCAGCACAAACGCCAGGTTGAGCACCGTGCCGATCAGAAACGCCCGGCCGAAATCAGCGGGCGCGTGGCTGTGGCCATGACTGCGGTTATGGTGGTCGTGATGCGCGGCCATAGGGCGACTTAGCCGCGGGAGCGCACGAAAGGCCAGCCGGTCAATTGCCCGGCCCGTCGCCGCGCTTGCTGCCCTTGCGGCGATTGGGCGCAAAGGGCTGCGGGCGAATGGCGACGAGCTCGCTGCGGACGATCACGCCGTCCTTGTTGACGTCGAAGCGCGTGAAGAAAAGCGCGAAGCGTTGCTTGAGTTCGTCGAGCGAGATCCGATTGTCGCCGTCGCGATCGACCTCGAACGGGCTGGGCAGCGTGTTGCGGTCGCCAAGCCAGCGTTCGGACCAGTCAGAAAAGGCGATATAGCCGATGCTGCCCTTGTGATCGGGATCAGCGCTGTCGAAGCTGCGCCGCACGCCGGCTTCGAACTCGGCGCGCGTGACGCGCGCGTCGCCGTCCGCATCGAACGCCGCGATCATCATCGCCACCGGCTCGGCGATCACGGTGGCGGGCGGCTGGACGGGGCGCTGGATCGGTGCGATCGGGTTGGGCAGCGCAGGCTGCTCCTGAGCCATGGCGGGCGAGGCGAGCAACGCGGCAGCGATCGGCAAATGGCGCATGGTCACTCCTTCGGGCCAGGCAGCAGCAAGCTGGCGTCCCCATAGCTATAGAAGCGGTAGCCGCTGGCAATCGCATGTGCGTAGGCCGCCTGCATCCGGTCGAGCCCCATCAGCGCCGATACCAGCATGAATAGCGTCGACCGCGGCAAGTGGAAATTGGTGACGAGGCCGTCCACGCCCTTGAAGCGATAGCCCGGCGTGATGAAGATCGCGGTGTCGCCTTCGAACGGGCGGATCACGTCGTCGCCGCCGGTGGCGCTCTCGATCAGGCGCAGGCTGGTGGTGCCCACCGCGATGACTCGGCCGCCGGCGGCGCGGACTGCGTTCAGACGCGCGGCGGTCGCTTCGTCGATGCGGCCCCATTCGGCGTGCATCTTGTGCGCGTCGGTGTCGTTGGCCTTTACCGGCAGGAAGGTCCCGGCGCCGACATGCAGCGTCAGCGTCGCATGAGCGATCCCGGCATCGTCGAGCGCGGCGAGGAGCTCGGGGGTGAAGTGGAGCGCGGCGGTCGGCGCGGCGACGGCGCCGGGCTCGGCGGCGAACATCGTCTGGTAATCGTCGGCGTCGCGGGCGTCGGTGGGGCGCTTCGAGGCGATATAGGGCGGCAGCGGCATCCGGCCGCAGCGTTCGAGTAGCAGTTCGACCGGCTCGTCGCCGGCGAAGCTCAGCGCGAAGCTGCCGTCCTCGGCACGATCGGAGGCGACCGCGGTGACGCCGGCGCCGAAGTCGATCGCGTCGCCATCGGACAAGCGCTTGGCGTTGCGGATGAAGGCGCGCCAGCGCCGCGGTCCTTCGCGCTTGTGGAGCGTAGCACCGATCTTGGCATTGCCGCGCAGCCCCTCGAGCTGGGCGGGGATGACCCGGGTATCGTTGAAGACGAGCAGGTCTCTGCGGCGCAGCAACGCGGGAAGATCGCCGACATGTGCATCACGCGTCGCGGGGCCGTCGAGCAGCAGCAGCCGAGCGGAATCGCGCGGGGCCGCCGGGCGCAGCGCGATCCGCTCGGGCGGGAGCTCGAAATCGAAAAGGTCGACGTTCACGTAATTGGGGCGGCTTATTTCGGGATCAGTACCGGCGCTGCGCCACCGGCGGCGGGCGCTGCGGGCGCGGGAGCCGGCGCAGGCTGATAGGCCGGGGGATTGTCCGCGCCGATATAGGCGTGGAGGATTTTGGTGGGGTTCGCTGGCGGCTCGCCGCGCTCGATCTTGTCGACCCACTCCATGCCCCCGGTCACCCGGCCGAACACGGTGTAATCATGGTCAAAGCCGAGATGCGGGCCGAACATGATGAAGAACTGGCTGTTCGCGCTGTTCGGATCCTGAGTGCGCGCTGCCGAAACCGCGCCGCGAACGTGGGGCAGGTTGTTGAATTCGGCCGGAACATCGGGAAGGTCCGACTCGCCGGTGCCGGTGCCGGTGGGATCGCCGCCCTGCGCCATATTCTCAGGCGCATCGATCACGCGGTGGAAGACGACGCCGTCGTAGAATTTGCGACGGGTGAGCGTCTTGACCTGCGCGACCATCTTGGGGGCGACATCGGGACGCAGGCGGATCGTCACGCGGCCGCCGGTCGAGAGATCGAGCACCCAGGTATTTTCGGGGTCGGCGGCGACGTTGACCGGCACGACGGCGGTGGGATCGGTGGCGACGCCCTTGAACGGCACGATCTCGGGCTTGGACGCGGGCCCCTTTTGCGCGGCGGCGGGCAGGGCAATCAACAGGGCGGCGACACCCATGGCGGCGGCAACGAAACGCATCAACTTCCCCACTCGGAAACCCTTGGTTGGGCACGTCTAGTGCATAAGAAACGCGGCGCAAAGAGGGCCGGCAAGAAGGCCGCGCGTGTAGGGAAATCCAGGCTTAGCGGCACAGTTTGCATGCGAATCGTGAAATTCCGTTGCGCGGGCGCGCAGGGAAATTTCCTACAGCGGCGAATTCGATGTTGGAGACTGGTGAGAGTCGACGGCAGTGCGCAGACCGCGTGCATGGTTTCGACATACCGGACCCGGGCGGATGTAGGACAGCGGTTTTTATGCCCTGTCATCCGGCACAGGACCGGCACGAAAGAGGCGGAATCGATCAGAACACCGGTAAATTGGGGTCGCCGTCGTCCACGGGGGTGTGGATGCCGCATTCGGTCTTGTCCCAGCCGCGCCAGCGGCCCGCCCGCGGGTCTTCGCCGGGCTTGACCACGCTGGTGCATGGCGCGCAGCCGATCGACAGATAGCCCTGGTCGATCAGCGGGTGGCGCGGCAGCGCGTGGCGCTCGAAATAGGCGTCCAGATCGGCGCGGGTCCAGTCGGCGAGCGGATTGACCTTGAGCCGGCTGGCGGGATCCGACGTGTCGATCTCGAAGCGTGGCAGCGCGTTGCGCGTGCTCGCCTGGAACGCCTTGCGCCCGGTGATCGTCGCATCGAAGCCCGCCAACCCCTTGGCGAGCGGGACGACCTTGCGGATCTCGCAACAGCCATCGGGATCGAACGACCAGCGCAACTCGCTGGGATCGCGCTTGGCCAGCACTTCCGCATCGGGAGACAAGATGCACAAATCGGTGAGGCCGAGCCGCGCGGCGAGCGTATCGCGATAGGCCAGCGTCTCGGCGAAGTGGCGACCGGTATCGAGGAAAAGCACCGGCACCGAGGGATCGACCGAGGCGACGAGATGGAGCAGCACCGCGGATTCGGCGCCGAACGACGAGACCACGCCGACATCGCCGACCATATGCTCGCCCAGCACCGTGCGCAGCACCTCGTCGGTCGAGCTGCCGCGGAACAGATTGTTGAGCCGGATCGCATCCTGCTGGGTGAAGCGCGGCGCGACATCCAGGCGATCGATCCGGCGCGCGGCCGTCTCAGCCATGACGCAGCTTCCACACGGGCACGCGCCCATCGGCAGCGCCCTGATAGACGTGATCGTAGCGCGCCAGGCTGGCTTCGAGCACAGCTTCGTCGACCGGCGCCTCGGGCGCGAAGCTGTCGAAGCCGCAGCGTCGCATCAGCGGAATCTGATCGACCAGCACGTCGCCCTGGGCGCGCAGCTCGCCGGTATATCCTGCTTCGCGCAGGATGCGGCCGACGGAGTAGCCGCGGCCGTCGCGGAATTTAGGGAAACTGACTTCGACGAGCGCGAGTCGTTCCAGATGGGGCAGGAGGACGCGCGCATCCTCACCAGCCTCGATGCGGACG
The DNA here is from genome assembly GCF_044881185.1 of Sphingomonas sp. MMS12-HWE2-04. Classification (GTDB taxonomy): domain Bacteria; phylum Pseudomonadota; class Alphaproteobacteria; order Sphingomonadales; family Sphingomonadaceae; genus Sphingomonas. Next base: position 1,271,856 of record NZ_CP173254.1, read on the forward strand.
GCAGTGGCGTTCGACTGGCCGAGGAACGAGTTCGAGCGTGACTGCGGGCTCCTCATGCGTCTCGTCGTCGCGAAAACGCAGGAGACCGTCGGCGCGGGAAGACAAATCGATATCACCCATAGATCGCCTCCTTGAACGGATCCATACCGATGCGGCGATAGGTATCGACGAAGCGCTCGCCGCTCTCGCGCTGGGCGAGATAGACGTCGGTCGCCTTTTCGATCGCGTCGACGATGCCGTCCTCCGAGAAGCCGGGGCCGGTGATCTTGGCGAGGGATACGTCCTCCGCGCCCGAGCCGCCGAGCAGCAGCTGATAATTCTCGGTGCCTTTCCGATCGACGCCGAGGATGCCGATATGACCGGCATGATGGTGGCCGCAGGCATTGATGCAGCCCGAGATCTTGAGCTTCAATTCGCCCAGCTCGCGCTGGCGGCCGAGATCGGCGAAGCGCGACGAGATCTTTTGCGCGAGCGGGATCGAGCGCGCATTGGCAAGGCTGCAATAATCGAGACCGGGGCAGGCGATGATGTCGCTGATCAGGTCGAGATTGGCTTCGGCCAGCCCGGCCTCGGCGAGTTGCTGCCAGATCGCATGGAGATCGGCCTTGCGGACATGCGGCAGGACGATGTTCTGCGCATGGGTGACGCGCAGCTCGTCGTGACTGAACTTCTCGGCGAGATCGGCCATCAGGTCGATCTGGGCCGAGGAGGCGTCGCCCGGGATGCCGCCCTGCGGCTTGAGGCTGATATTGACGATGGCATGGCCCGGCGCCTTGTGGGCGATCACGTTCTGATCGAGCCACACCGCGAAATCGGGATCGCTGCGATCGAGTTCGTCGGACGCATCCGCCTCGAACGGCGGCGGCGCGAAGAAGGCGGCGATGCGATCGAATTCGGCCTGGGGCGGATCGAGCCCGAGCTTCTTCACGTCGAGGAACTCGGCCTCGACCTGACGGCGATATTCGTCGGCGCCGATCTCGTGGAGCAGGATCTTGATCCGCGCCTTGTAGATATTGTCGCGCCGGCCATAGCGATTGTAGACGCGCAGGCACGCTTCCAGATAGCTGAGCAGATCGTCGGCGGTGACGAAGTCGCGGATTTCGGAAGCGATCATCGGGGTGCGGCCCATGCCGCCGCCCACGAAGACGCGGCCGCCGAGCTGGCCGTCCTTCTTCACCAGCTGGATGCCGATATCGTGGAGGCGCATTGCGGCGCGGTCTTCGTCCGCGGCGATCACCGCGATCTTGAACTTGCGCGGCAGGTAGGTGAATTCGGGATGGAAGGTGCTCCACTGGCGCAGCAGCTCGGCCCAGGGGCGCGGATCGGTGACTTCGTCGGCGGCGGCGCCGGCATATTGATCCGAGCTGATGTTGCGGATGCAATTGCCGCTGGTCTGGATGGCATGCATCTCGACCGTGGCGAGCTCTGCCAGGATGTCCGGCGCGTCCTCGAGCTTGATCCAGTTGAACTGGAGATTCTGGCGCGTGGTGAAATGGCCGTAATCGCGGTCATATTTGCGGGCGATATGGGCGAGCATCCGCACCTGGCGGCTGTCGAGCGTGCCATAGGGCACTGCGACGCGCAGCATATAGGCGTGGAGCTGGAGATACAGGCCGTTCATCAGCCGCAGCGGCTTGAACTGGTCCTCGGTGATCTGGCCGGCGAGGCGGCAATTCACCTGATCGCGAAACTCCTCGACGCGGGCATCGACGATCGACTGGTCATATTGGTCGTATTTGTACATCTCAGATCACCCAGCTGCCGGCATTGGGATCGGCGGGCTTCAATGTGAGGTCGGGGCGCACCGTGGGCCCGAGCGCGCGGATGCGGTCCTTGATGTGCGCGGGGCGAGGGCCTTCGGGGGTAGCGGTCGCATCGATCACATAGGGGCCGTTGACGCGGCGTGCGGCCTCTTCGACATGGGCGATCGCCTCGCCCTGTTCGGCGACGTCGGCGGCATCCTCGACATGGCGCGACCAGCCGCTGCCGGTCCACCAGGTGACATCGCCAGTGGCGAGATCATTGCCGGTGAGCAGCTTCATGCCAGCGCCTCCGCGGCGCTGGCCCAGGCGGCGAGCTTGTCCTGCGCATCGGCGAGCGTCACGACTTCGCCGACGACGATGATCGCCGGGCTCTTGACCGTCTCGCGCGCGACCATCGGGCCGAGATCGGCGAGCAGGGTGCGCAGCGCGCGGCTGCCCTCCAGCGTGCCGCGTTCGAGCACCGCAACGGGCATGTCCGGGGCGACGCCATCGGCCATCAGCTTGTCGGCGATGGCGTTGGCAGTGGCGACGCCCATATAAATGACGAGCGTGCGGCCCTTGCCGGCGAGGCCGGACCAATCCTGATCGGTGAGCCCCTTGCACTGGCCGGCAACAAAGCTGACTGCACTTGACCAGTCACGATGGGTGAGCGGCAGCATCGCCTCCGCGGCGGCGCCGAGCGCGGCGGAGATGCCGGGAATGACTTCGACCGGCAGGCCGGCGGCGCGCACGGCTTCGACTTCCTCGCCGCCGCGACCGAAGATGAACGGATCGCCGCCCTTCAGGCGGACGACGATCGCGCCGGTCTTCACATGCGCGACGATCAGCGCGTTGATCGCGTCCTGCGACAGCGTGTGCTTCGAGCGCTGCTTGGCGACCGAGATGCGGTGCGCTTGCGGCGCGAGATCGAGCACGCGCGGATCGACCAGCCCGTCATGGACGAGCACGTCGGCTTGGGCGAGCGCCTCGACCGCACGGACGGTCAGCAGGCCCGGATCGCCAGGACCCGCACCAACGAGAATCACGCGCCCGCGCGCGGAAGGATCAAGCAGAGATGCCATGATCAGCACATGGTCCTGCGCGCGCTTCTCGGCAACGGAGGATGGTTTGGGTGGGCGGAAGGTGAACTTTGTTCGCCCAGCCTCATCCCGCGATCGGCGCGCCTGCGGTAGCGATCGCAGCGGCATGGGCCTTGATCAGCGCCCGCGTCGAGGCGTCGCTATCGAACACGCCGTACCAGCCCTGGGGCTCGTGCGGCGGATCGCCGAGCCAGGCGGTGTCGCCCTTCCGGAAGCGGTGATCGCCGTGCACCGCGCGGCCCTCGCCATTCCAGGCCCAGAAATTCGATCCGGCAACCGGCCCGCCGGTGCGCGCGCTGGTCAGCACCGCGTCGTAGATCTGGCCGTAGTAAAGGTCGCGGAAGTGGGTCGAGGCTTCGGGATCGTAGCCGCCGCCGTCGCGCGGGTAGCCGAATTCCTCGATCACCAGCGGCTTGCCAAGTTCCTTGGCCAAGGCGATGTGCTGGGTGAGGTATTCGGCAACCTTGGCGGTGCCGGCTGCGTGGGTGCCGGCGATGTCCTTCGCGTCGATCCAGCTCCAGTTGAGCGGCCAGATATGCGCGGTGCAATAATCGATCTCGGGAAAGGCATGGGCGGTGCGATAGATATCGGCGCGCTCGCCTGAGCCCTTCAGCCCCTCATTGCCGGTCGAGACGAGATGGTTCCTGTCGAGCGACTTGATGAGTTTCGCGGTGCCCTGGGTCCAGCGATAGAAAGCGGGGAGGCGCCGGGCGACCACTGCCTCGCGGCCGCCGGGGCGCGGTTCGTTGGCGAGCTGCCAGGCCATGATCGTGGGATCTTCGCGATAGCGCGTGCCGGTGACCGAATTGGTGCGGCCGACCAGCGTGCGGATCCAGTCGTGATACAGCGCGACCGCGGGGGCGTTCTCGTAGAATTCGGAAGTCGCGTCGGGAAAGTCGGGCCAGGGATGCGCGGGATCGCCGACATCGATGTAGCGGCCGTCATTCACATAGCTGAGATAGGTCATCATCCCGCCCGACCATTCCCAGAAATTGGTGAGGTAGAGCACAGCGGTGATGTCGCGCTTGGCCATTTCGGCGAGGCAATAGTCGAGCCCGGCGAGCAGGGCGCGGTTAGCGGGGCCGGTCTTGTCGCGGAACGACGGGCTGACCGCGTTCTTGAGCGGCGAGACTTCGGACGAGGCGAGCAGGCGCAGATTGGTGATGCCGGTGGCGGCGAGCGCGTCGAGCTCGCGGCGCAGGCGATCGCGGTCACCATAAGGGGCGTCGGCGCCGAGATAGGCGCCGTACCAGATGTTGCCACCCGCATAGCGATAGGGCTTGCCGCCCCGCGTGAAGCCGGTGCCCCGGCGGCGGACAAAGACGTCGCTGTTCGCCGCGGCGGGGAAGCTGAGGGTCGCAACGAGTGCGGCGCTCGTCCCGAGTATGTCGCGGCGCGTGAGCATGAATAACCCTCCCGAATTTGCTTATTCGGGAGGGTCTAGCCGCGAAGCGATCAGTCGAACAGGTCTTCGAGAAACGACTTGCGCCGCTTAGGCGGCTGGCCGCGATGCTCGTCGTAGCGTGGGCGCTCGTCGCGATATTGAGGGGCTGGCTGGGCGGCGCTTCGCTCGATTATCTTGTCGAGCTCGCCGCGATCGAGCCAGACGCCGCGGCAGCTCGGGCAGTGATCGATCTCGATTCCGGAGCGCTCGTGCGGCACCAATGTGGTGCCGTCGACGGGGCAGACGAAGCTCATGCTTATTCCTCCCGCTGGCCCATCAGCCCCAGCAGCAGCTGGAACATGTTGATGAGGTTGAGATAAAGCGACAGCGCGCCCATCACGGCGAGCTTCTCGGTCATCCCGGTGCCGGCATAAGCAAGATACTCGCTCTTGAGGCGCTGGGTGTCCCAGGCGGTGAGACCGGCAAAGACCAGCACGCCGACGGCCGACAGGCCCATCTGGAGCAGGCTGGAACCCAGGAACAGATTGATCAGGCTGGCGCCGATCACTGCGAACAGCCCGACGATCAGGAACGAGCCCATGCCCGTCAAATCGCGGCCGGTGGTGTAGCCCCACAGGCTCAGCCCGGCGAACATCGCCGCGGCGGTGAAGAACGCCATCGCGATGCTCTGGCCGGTGAAGACCAGGAATATGCTGGCCATCGACACACCCATGATGCCGGCAAAGGCGAAGAACGCGGTGCGCGCGCCGGCGGTGGTCATCCGATCGAAGCGGAACTGGAAGAAGAACACGAACGCCAGCGGCGCGAACATCGCGACCCATTTGAGCGGGGTGCCGAAGATCAGCGCGACCAGCGCCGGCGTACTGGCGACGGCCAGCGCGACCAGGCCGGTCAGCGCGAGGCCGAGTCCCATGTTGCGATAGATGCCGAGCATGTGGCGGCGCAGACCCTCGTCGAAACGGGCCTGCGCGCCGGCGGCGGCAGTGCGGTTGAAGCTAGTCAGATTGTCCATTTTGGGTTCCTAGGCGTGGCGGGCGCTGCGAAGCGCAACGCGGGCGACGCGGCGCATCTCGGCGGCGTCCGGAAAGTGACGGAAGAGGCGGTCCTTGATCGCGAGCCGCTCCTTTTTCAGCCGCGCGAGGCGCAGCTGGTCCGGGAAGCGCCGGGCGACTTCGCGCCGGATCTCACGGTTCAGGATGCGGTGCGCTGCGATCAGCCGCTGGATCAATTCGTTCATTACGCCACTCCTTGCGATCTAGTGTCGATCGAGGAGCCCGGGGGAGGATAAGGCAAACAGCCAACCTGCACCGAGCATGCTCGATGCGGTCCGACATCACGGGGCTTCAGCTGGTGAAGCCGCCGCCAGAGGGGCCCGGTCCCGCGCGAGGAATCTAGGCGGGCGGGGGCGGCACTTCAATGCAAAGCGGCCGCCCGGAGTGTAACGAATTGTTGCTGAGAGCGCGGGGCTATTTCTTGGGCGTGACCCAGACCGACACAGGCACCACGACCTTGCCCGGCGCGGGCTTGCCGACATCGACACGGTCGGCCGTAACGAGCTCGCCGCTTTCGAGCGTGAACGACGCCCAGGGCTTGGGCATGCGGCCGAAGCTCATCCGCTGGATCGGCTGGCCGGTGGTCGAATTCATGATGGTGGCGATGACAGGCATCGCCAGCCGATAGCCAGTGGGGGCGTGGCGTGTCCAGCCGCGCCGTTCAGGCGTCGCGCAATCCCAGCCCGATCGAGGCGCGGGCCTGTTCGGATTCGGAGGAGACCACCGGATAGGCGCAATAATCGGCGGCGTAATAGGCGCTGGGCCGATGATTGCCCGACCAGCCGACGCCGCCGAACGGTGCCGAGGAGCTTGCCCCGTTGGTCGGCCGGTTCCAATTGACGATGCCGGCGCGGATGTTCGCCCAGAACTGGTCGTAGAGCTTGGGGCTCTGGCTCACCAGCGACGCGGAGAGGCCATAGCGGGTGTTGTTCGCTTCGGTGATCGCATCCTCGAAACTGGACTTGCGATAGATCTGCAGGATCGGACCGAACAGCTCGACATCGGGCTTGTCGTTGGCCTGGGTCATGTCGATCAGGCCGGGGGTGAGGAACGGGCGGCCCTCGATCGGGCGCTCCATGTGGCGCAGCGGGCGGCCGCCCATCGTGGAGAGCGCGAGGAAGCTCTCGGTGAGCATGTCCGCCGTGTCGTTGTCGATCACCGGGCCCATGAACGGCGCGGGATCGGCATGCGGCTCGCCGATGATCAGCCGACCGATCAGCTTGTTGATCTCCGCCAGCAGCGGATCGGCGAGCGCTTCGTCGACGATCAGCCGCCGCGCCGCGGTGCAGCGCTGGCCGGCAGTGGTGAAGGCCGACTGGATGACGAGCACCGCAGCGGAATAGAGATCGGGCGTGTCCCAGACGAGGATCGGATTGTTGCCGCCCATTTCGAGCGCCAGGATCTTCTCGGGCCGGGTAGCGAACTGACGGTTGAGCGCGATCCCGGTATTGGCCGATCCGGTGAACAGCAGTCCGTCGATATCGGCATGGCCGGCAAGCGCCTTGCCCTGCTCGACGCCGCCGATCAGCAGGCGGATGCAGCCTTCGGGGATGCCCGCCTGGTGGAAACAATCGACCAGGAAGGCGCCGCTCGCCGGCGTCTTTTCCGACGGCTTGAACACCACCGCATTGCCGGCCAGCAGCGCGGGGACGATATGCCCGTTGGGCAGATGCGCCGGGAAATTATAGGGGCCGAGCACCGCGAGCACGCCGTGGGGCTTGTGGCGCAGCGCAAGCCGGGTGTTCATCGGCGCTTCGATACGGCGCTGGCCGGTGCGCTCGGAATAGGCACTGACCGAGACGTCGACCTTGGCGATCACCGTCTCGACTTCGGTGCGCGCTTCCCACAGCGGCTTGCCGGTCTCGCGGGCGAGCAGATCGGTGAAGGCATCGGCCTTTTGGCGGACGACATTGGCGAAGCGGCGCAGCGCTTCGATGCGATAGGCGAGCGGGCGCGCGGCCCAACCTGCCCAGCTGGCCCGTGCGAGCGCAACCTCGGCATCGACGTCGCCGACTTTCTGCCGCCAGAGCACGGCACCCGTTGCCGGCTCGGTCGAGATGATTTCCGTTTCCGGCATTATCTGGCTGTAGTCCCCGGAAGAATGCGTTGCTCTTGCCCGAATTTGCCGAGGCTTGCCAACCCCCGGCGCACGCGTCGCCCCATCAAGCCAGCGCCTCGCCCATGCGGCGGATAGCGGCAACCTTGGCATATAGCGGCGCCCAGTCATCGGCCTCGGCGATCCGCGACCAGATCGCCTCGACTTCGTCGATCAGCATCGAGCACGGCCTTGCCGACCAATAATCGTGCTCGCGGCGCTTGCGCGGGCGATAGAGCGCGAGTTGGGCGCGCAGGCCCTCGAACGGGGCGTCGTAGCTCTTGGGAAGCTTGCCGCCGAACGCATCGAAGAAGAAGCGATCGAGGCTCACTTGCGAGGCGACGAGCGCGGGTTCGAGCGCCTCGATCAGCGCGCGATCCTCTTCGAAGCCACGCGGTTCCAGCCCCAGCCGCCATACCAGCGCCTTGGCCGCCTCGCGCGGATAGGCTTCGGGAAAAGTCTGCAGCGCCTCGATCAGCGGCTCTTCGGTGACGAGGGTGCGCAGCGACACCGCGAGCTGCATCGCGTCCCAATAGATCGCCTCGGGCTGGCGGCCGAACGCATAGAGGCCGCTCTGGTCGAAATAGGCGGCGGTGAACCCCGGCTCCCAGGTCGGCGCAAAGCGCCAAGGGCCGTAGTCGAAACTCTCGCCGGTGACGTTGATATTGTCGCTGTTGAGCACGCCGTGGACGAAGCCGGCCGCCATATATTGCGCTGCGAGCCGCGCGGTGCGCGCGGCGACATGGGCGAGCAGCCGCTGCGGCCCGTCCTCGCCCGCTTCCTCGCCATAATAACGGCGCAGCACATAGGCGACGAGTTTCGCCATCGCCTCGCCGTCCTGCGCATAAGCGAGGCGCTGGAAGGTGCCGATGCGGATATGGCCATGGCTCAGGCGCACCAACACTGAGGAACGGGTGGGCGAGGGCTCGTCGGTGCGGTGGAGTTCCTCGCCGGTCTCGATCAGCGAGAAGGTCTTTGAGGTCTCGACGCCCAACGCTTCGAGCATCTCGGTGGCGAGGATCTCGCGGACGCCGCCCTTCAAAGTGAGTCGGCCGTCACCGAAGCGGCTCCACGGCGTCTGGCCCGACCCCTTGGTGCCGAGATCGAGCAGCCGGCCCTTGATGTCCTTCATCTGCGCGAACAGGAAGCCCCGGCCGTCGCCGATCTCGGGATTGTACACGCGGAACTGGTGGCCGTGGTAACGCAGCGCCAGCGGCTGGGTCAGGCTGTCGGTCAGCGGCGCGAACCGGCCGAAATGCGCGAGCCATTCGGCGTCCGACAATCGGTCTAGCCCGACCGAGGCCGCGGCGCGATCGTTGCGATAGCGCAGCACCGTCTTGGGGAAGCTTGCCGGCTGGACCGGGTCGTAGAAGGTGTCCCCGAGTTCGAGGATCGCCTGTTGCGGAGCGAAGGCCATGCGGCGATATGGGGGAGGATGGGCGAGCGGCGCAACTACACCGATGGCTATTGGTGGTCGAAGGACGGCCTGCGGCTCCATTATCGCGACTATGCCGGCCCTGCCGACAAGCCGCCGATCCTGTGCTTGCCGGGCCTCACCCGCAACGCGCGCGACTATGTGGCGCTTGCCGAGCGGCTGGCGGGCGAGTGGCGGGTGCTCTGCGTCGAGTTCCGCGGGCGGGGCGAGAGCGCCTATGCCAAGGATCCGATGAGCTATGTCCCGCTCGTCTACCTCCAGGATGTCGAGGCGCTGCTTGCCGAGCTCGGCATCGACAAGTTCGTCGCGGTGGGGACGTCCCTGGGGGGAATCGTGACGATGCTGCTGGCCGCCACCGATGGCGGCAAGCTGGCCGGCGTGGTGCTCAACGATGTCGGGCCCGAGCTCAATCCGGCCGGCCTGGCGCGGATCCGCAGCTATGTCGGCAAGTCGGTGTGGCACCCGACCTGGATGCACGCCGCGCGCGCCGTCGCCGAGGGCAATGGCGACGTCTATCCCGATTACGGCATCGAGGACTGGCTGCGCGTGGCCAAGCGCCTCTACCGGGTGAACAGCTCGGGGCGGATCGTGCTCGATTACGACATGAAGATCGCCGAGCCGTTCCGCGTGCCGGGCAACGAGGCTGGGCCGGACATGTGGCCGACGATCGATGCGATGCAGAGCAAGCCGGTGCTGGTGGTCCGCGGCGAACGTTCGGACATCCTTGCGGCCGATACCGCGGAGAAGATGGCGGCGCGGTTGCCCGGCGCCGAGCTGGTGACCGTGCCGCGCGTCGGCCATGCGCCCACGCTCGACGAGCCCGAGGCCGTGGCGGGCATCGCGCGGCTGCTGGAGAAGCTCGGCTAGCGATCGGCATCGCGGCTTCCGCCGGGGTGACGAGTTGGCTAAGCCGCTGCGCCATGCCCATCCATATCCTCCATCTCCATTCGACCTTCGACCTTGGCGGCAAGGAGGCGCGTGCCGTTCGGCTGATGAACGCGTTTGGCGACAAGGCGCGGCACACCATCGTCTCTGCCGTGCCCGATCAGCTCGGCGCGCGTGCGGCGATCGCCAAGGGGATCAAGTACGAGATCGCGCAGAACCCGCCGCCGCTCTCCGGCAGGCCCTCGGCTCGGCGCTATGAGGAGATCGCGCGGTTCATGCGGCGCTTCGATCTGGTGCTTACCTATAATTGGGGCGCGATCGACGGAGTGATGGCGGCGCGCGTCTTCGGCAAGGGGCTGCCGCCGATCGTCCATCACGAGGATGGGTTCAATGCCGACGAGGCACAGCGGCTGAGCCCGGTGCGCAACATGTATCGCCGCATCGCGCTGCCCGCCGCCAATGCGCTGGTGGTGCCGAGCCAGATCCTCGAGCGGATCGCGCGCAAGCATTGGCACCAGCCGGCCGCGCGGGTGCACCGTATCGCCAATGGCGTGCCGACGATGCTTTATGCGCAAAAGCCCGATCCCAGGCTGATCCCGGCGCTGGCCAAGCGCCGCGAGGGCGAGATCTTCATCGGCTGCGTCGCCGGGCTGCGCCCGGTCAAGGACCTGCCGCTGCTGGTGCGGGCGTGCGGCGGGCTCAATGCGCGCTTCAAGCTGGTGATCCTGGGCGAGGGGCCCGAGCGGCAGAACATTCTCGACGCCGCGGAGGCGATGGCGATCGAGGACCAGGTGATCCTGCCCGGCTTCCTGCCCGAGCCGCACAAATATATGGGATTGTTCGATATTTTCGCGATGTCGTCGAAGAGCGAGCAGGCGCCGATCTCGGTGATCGAGGCGATGGCGGCGGGTCTGCCGGTGGTGTCGACCCGGGTCGGCGACGTGCCCGCGATGGTCTCGCCGGAGAACGAGCCGTTCCTCGCCCCGCGACACAACGAAGTCGATCTGCGCGATCGCATCGATACCCTCGCCAAACATCCGGATTCGCGCCGGCAGATCGGCGAAGCGAACCGACTGCGTGCCCGTGCGTTGTTCGACGAGGCACAGATGGTCGCGGCCTATGCGCGGCTCTATGGCGAGGCGATGGGTCGGCCTGCCGCACTGCAGTAACGAATGTTACTCGCTTGTTGTGGCCGTACCCGCTAGCAGAGCGCTGCAATTTTTTCGGAGGTATCGTTGTTCAAGGGTCTGTCCCCCATCACTTATAACGGCCATGAAGTCTGGCCGCTGATCGAAGGGGGTAAGGGCGTCGCCGCCACCAACCATGCCAGTGCGGGCGCCTGGGCGGCGGCCGGCGGCATCGGCACGGTGAGCGCGGTCAATGCCGACAGCTATGACGCCGAGGGCAAGATCATCCCGCAAATCTACCGCGCGCTGACGCGGCGCGAGCGGCATGAGGAACTGATCCAGTACGCGATCGAAGGCGCGGTCCAACAGGTCAAGAAGGCCTTCGACATCGCCGGCGGCAAGGGCGCGATCAACATCAACGTGCTGTGGGAAATGGGCGGCGCCCAGCGCATCCTCCACGGCGTGCTCGAACGTACCAAGGGCATGGTGGCCGGCGTTACCTGCGGCGCGGGCATGCCCTACAAGCTCAGCGAGATCACCGCCTCTTACGGCGTGAGCTATCTGCCGATCGTCAGCTCGGGCCGCGCCTTCCGTGCGCTGTGGAAGCGCGCCTATTCGAAGGCGAGCGAGTGGCTGGCGGCGGTCGTCTACGAAGACCCCTGGCTCGCCGGCGGGCATAACGGCCTGTCCAACGCCGAAGACCCGCTGGTGCCGCAGGATCCCTATCCGCGCGTTCGCGACCTGCGCGCGACGATGCGCGAGGGCGGCATCTCCGACGACGTGCCGATCGTGATGGCCGGCGGCGTGTGGTTCCTGCGCGACTGGAGCGACTGGATCGACAATCCCGAGCTCGGCAAGATCGCCTTCCAGTTCGGCACGCGGCCGCTGCTGACTCAGGAAAGCCCGATTCCCGAAGGCTGGAAGAACGAGCTGATGAAGCTCGAACAGGGCGACATCCTGCTCCACCGCTTCTCGCCGACCGGCTTCTATTCCTCAGCGGTGCGCAATCCGTTCCTGCGCCTGCTCGAGGCGCGCTCCGAGCGCCAGATCGCCTATTCGACCGAGCATGCCGGCGATCACACCTTCCAGCTCGACGTGGGCGTGAAGGGCAAGAATTTCTGGGTGACTCGCAACGACCTGCTGCGCGCGCGGGAATGGTTCGGCCTCGGCTTCACCTCGGCGCTCAAGACGCCCGATAACACGCTGGTGTTCGTCACGCCCGAGGAGCAATCGGTGATCCGCAAGGATCAGGCCGATTGCATGGGCTGCCTGAGCCAATGCGCCTTTTCGAGCTGGGCGGACAGCGAGACCAATTCGACCGGGCGGCTTGCCGATCCGCGCAGCTTCTGCATTCAGAAGACGCTGCAGGACATCGCGCATGGCGGCCCGGTGGATGACAATCTGATGTTCGCAGGCCATGGCGCCTACAATTTCAAGCGCGATCCCTTCTATTCGAACGGGTTCGTGCCGACGGTAAAGCAGCTCGTCGATCGGATCCTGACCGGCGACTGATCGCTACAGCCAGCCATCGAGCACCTGGTCGGGCGGCCGATGCCCGTCGGACCAGGATCGGATGTTGGTGATCACCTTGGCGCCCATCGCCTCGCGGCCCTCGAAGGTCGCCGAGCCGAGGTGCGGCAGCACGATCGCATTATCCAGCACGAACAGGCGCGGGTCGACCGCGGGTTCGCCCACATAGACGTCGAGCCCGGCGCCGGCGATGCGCTGCATTTCGAGCGCCTCGACCAGCGCCTGCGGATCGACGATCTCGCCACGCGCGGTGTTGATCAGCCAACCCTGGGGCCCGAGCAGATCGAGCCGGCGTGCATCGATCAGCCCGGCGGTGCCTTCGGTGTGCGGAGTGTGGATCGTCAATATGTCCACCGCCGCCAGCATCGCATCGAGATCGGCATGGAAAGTCGCGCCCAGCTGGGCCTCGGCGACTTCGGGGATGCGGTGGCGATTATGGTAATGGATCTGCAGCCCGAAGGCGCGGGCGCGCTGGGCGACGGCCTGGCCGATCCGGCCCATGCCGAGGATGCCGAGCTTCTTGCCGCCGATCCGGGTGCCGCGCATGCCGGTGGGGCGCCAGCCGGTCCATTGCCCGGCGCGGACCAGCTTGTCGCCTTCGACCAGCCGGCGCGGGGTGGCGAGGATCAGCGCCATCGCCATGTCGGCCGTGTCTTCGGTGAGTACGCCCGGGGTGTTGGTCACGGTGATGCCGCGGGCGCGGGCTGCCTTGAGGTCGATATGGCCGACCCCGGCGCCGTAATTGGCGATGAGGCGCAGCCGTTCGGGCGCGGCCTCGATCAGCGCGGCATCGATCCGATCGGTGACGGTGGGGACGAGCACATCCGCATCCGCCATCGCCGCGGCGAGCGCGGTGCGATCCATCGCGACGTCATCGGGGTGGAACGCGGCGTCGAACAGCTCGGCCATCCGCGCCTCGACCGGCTGCGGAAGCGTGCGGGTGACTGCCACGCGGGGGCGCGAGGGGCGCGGCGCCTGTGCGATTGCCTGTGCCATAGCGGGCGGCTTGGCTGGAGCCGCGGCGCCAGTCAACGGTTGATGGCTATGGGGCGCTCGCGGTAGAGCCGGTGACGATGAGAAAGCATATGCACTTGGGTTGGCTGGTGCTCGGCGCGGCGGCGCTCGGGCTGGGCGGAGCGGCGGACGCGCAGCAGAAACCGCCCAGCTTCATGTCGATCAAGGCCGGCAAGGCGCGGATGCGCACGGGGCCGGGGCGCAATTATCCGGCGAGCTGGCTGTATCAGCGCCGCGATCTGCCGGTGAAGGTGATCGATGCGTACGGCGAGTGGCGCAAGATCGAGGATCCGGACGGCGCGCAGGGGTGGATGCAGGCGAACCTGCTCGACGGCAAGCGCACCGCGATCGTGATGGGCGGCATCACCGAGATGCGCTCGGCCGCCAATTTCACGGCGCACATCAATTGGCGCGCGGCGCCCGGCGTGGTTGGCGCGATCCGCAACTGCGGCGGCGGCTGGTGCTGGTTCGAGGTCGGCGGACGCGGCGGCTATGTCGAGCAGAGCCATATCTGGGGCACCGATCCGGGCGAGACGTTGGGCTGAGATCGGGCCGGTGCTAGCAGCCGTCGATCGAGGGCAGTCCGTCATAGCCCTTGGTCAGGGGGAAGCCGAGTTCGGTCTTCAGTGCCATGTCGGCGTGGCAATAGCGCCGGGTGGTGGTACGTTCGGCGATCTTCGCAAAGGCATAGGGCGTGCCGATGCCGTCGTCGTTGCGCTGTAGCGCGTAGAGCGTGATCGTCGTCGGGGCGGGATCGGGCACGCTCTCGGTCCAGTTGCGATGGGCGACGAGCGCGAAGGTGGTGGTATGGCCGCCACGCTTGCCGCGGGCGAAGCGGACCGAGGTGATGACGTCCTCGCCGGTGTGCGGGCTGTCGGTAAAGCGGTCCTTATCGTTCACCGTGGCGATCGATCCGCCGACCTTCACCGTGTAGATGTCATAGCTCCAGGCATTGCCGTTCTCGCGCCAATCGAGCGTGATCGTGCCGGCCTTGCCGTCGCCGGCGATGTCCGGGACGCTATTTTCGCCGGCGTGCAGTCGGATCGGCGCGAGCGCGGGCCAGGCGTCCGGCGCGGCCTGCGCCGGTGCGACGATACAGGCCGCCGCGGCGAGGAGCCAGTGCTTGCTCAATCGATCAACTCCACGGCCACTGCGGTCGCTTCGCCGCCGCCGATGCACAGCGAGGCCAGGCCGCGCCTCTGGCCGGTCGTCTCCAGCGCGGAGATCAGCGTGGCGAGCACGCGCGCGCCGCTGGCGCCGATCGGATGGCCGAGCGCGCAGGCGCCGCCGTGCACGTTGAGCACGTCATGGCTGATGCCGAGTTCCTTCATCGCGATCATCGCGACGCAGGCAAACGCCTCGTTGACTTCGAACAGGTCGACATCGCTCACCGACCAGCCGGCCTTTTCCAGCGCCTTCTGCATCGCGAACACCGGGGCGGTGGTGAAGCGGGAAGGGGCATGGGCATGCGCGGCATGGGCGACGATCCGCGCGCGCGGCGTCAGCCCCAGCCGGTCCGCTACGCTGGTCCGCGTCATCACCAGTGCCGCGGCGCCGTCCGAGATCGACGAGGCGTTGGCTGCGGTGATCGTGCCGTCCTTCGAGAAAGCCGGCTTGAGCGTCGGGATCTTGGCGATGTCGCCGCGCGCCGGCTGCTCGTCGAGGCTGATCGTGGTCACGCCCTTTCGGCCCTTGACCTCGACGGGGGTGATCTCGCGATCGAACGCGCCCGAGGCCTGCGCCTTCTTGGCGCGCTCCAGCGAGGCGATTGCGAAATCGTCCTGCGCCTGACGAGTGAACTGATATTCCTGCGCCACTTCCTCGGCGAAATTACCCATCAGCTTGCCGGGCTCATAGGCGTCCTCCAGCCCGTCGAGATACATGTGATCCTTGAGCACGTCATGGCCGATCCGCGCGCCGGCGCGGTGGCGCAGCGAGAGATAGGGGGCGTTGGTCATGCTCTCCATGCCGCCTGCGACGATCAGCTCCACCGATCCCGCAGCAAGCGCTTCGGCCGCCATGATCGCGGCCTGCATGCCCGATCCGCACATCTTGTTGATCGTCGTCGCCTCGATATGGTTGGGCAGGCCGGCGTTGAGCGCGGCTTGGCGCGCGGGCGCCTGGCCCAGCCCGGCGGGAAGCACGCAGCCCATATAGATGCTTTCGATCGCATCGCCCTTCAGTCCGGCGCGCTCGACTGCGGCACCGACTGCCGTAGCGCCGAGATCGGTGGCGCTGGCATCGGACAGGCAGCCCTGGAAGCTGCCCATGGGGGTGCGGGCATAGGAAGCGATGACGACATCGTCGGCGGACATATTGGATCCTCTCGGGTGTTTGCGCCGATCTAGTGCTCCCGGACGCGGTTTGCAAAAGCGCGGGGGCCGCGTCAGGAAGGGTTCGGCATGGGTGTTATCGACATTTTCAAATGGTATGCCTCGATCAGCGGGATCATCGCGTGTTTCATGGTCTCGCTGGATAATGGCCGGCGGATCACCGGCTGGGGATTTGCGCTGTTCGTCACGTCCAGCATCGCGTGGATCACCGGGGCCGTGATGTCGGGCGACGAGCCGCTCTGGACGCAGAATCTCGTGCTGTTCGGGATCAATTGCTTCGGCGTCTATCGCTATCTTCTTCGCAAGCGCGCGCCTGGCGGATGAGCGAAGCGACCTGGTTCTGGCCGGCGCTGCTCGGGCTGCTCGGCGCCGCGCTGGGAAGCTTCATCGCGACGCTCGCGATCCGCTGGCCCGAGGGGCGATCCGTGGCGCGCGGGCGATCGCATTGCGATGGCTGCGGCAAAGCGCTGGGCGCGGGCGAACTGGTGCCGGTGCTGAGCTACATTGTTCAGCGCGGGCGCTGCCGCAGCTGCGGCGCGGCGATCCGGCCGAGCCATGTGCTGACCGAGCTGGCCGCGATCGCGATAGGCGTCGCGGCGGGGCTGGCAGCGCCCGGCATCGAAGGGGTTGCAGGCGCGGTGTTCGGCTGGCTGCTGCTCGCGCTCGCGGCGCTCGATCTAGCGGCGTTCTGGTTGCCGAACATCCTGACCGGCGCGCTTGCGCTGGCCGGACTGGCGGTGGGACTTTCCGGATGGGTGCCGCCCTCACCGGAGGGGATCGGGTTCGACGCGTTCAGCGGCCTGAAGCCCGATCTGGTCGAGCGGCTGATCGGAGGCGCGGCGGGTTTTGCAAGCCTGTGGCTGGTCGCGATGCTCTATCGGCGGGTGCGCGGGCGCCACGGGCTCGGCGGGGGAGACCCCAAGATGTTCGGCGGCATCGGGCTCTGGCTCGGCTGGAAGGCACTGCCGATTGTTCTGCTTGCGGCATGCCTGGTCGGGCTGGTGAGTGTCCTGGGGATGGCGCTGCTGCGGCATCGCGTGCACGGCACGGTGCGGCTGCCGTTCGGGGCGATGCTGGCGATCGGCGCGTTCGGGATCTGGCTCGCGATGACGCTGGCGCCGCCACCGCTTACCTATGGAAGCGTGATAGAGCTCAAGATCGAACAAAGCGGGAGATAGAATTGCGCGACCTGCTCGAGCG
Organism: Sphingomonas sp. MMS12-HWE2-04; assembly: GCF_044881185.1. Taxonomy (GTDB): domain Bacteria; phylum Pseudomonadota; class Alphaproteobacteria; order Sphingomonadales; family Sphingomonadaceae; genus Sphingomonas. The sequence continues at coordinate 1,288,774 of NZ_CP173254.1, forward strand.
CCAGCGCGCTGCCTTCATGGCCGAATTGCCGGTGTCGCTCGAGGTGCGACGCGATCGGCTGCGCCGCGCGATTGCGATGATCGCCGAGAATGACTCGCGCTTCTGCGACGCGCTCAGTGCCGATTTCGGCCATCGCAGCCGCGAGCAATCGATGTTGACCGACATCGCCGCTTCGGTGGCGCCGCTCCGCCACGCGCTCAAGCATCTCAAGCGCTGGTCGAAACCGGAGCGCAAGCCGACGATGTTTCCCCTGGGGCTGCTCGGCGGGCGGGCGTGGATCGAATATCAGCCCAAGGGCGTGGTCGGGGTGATCGCGCCGTGGAATTTTCCGGTCAATCTGGTGATGAGCCCGCTTGCCGGCATCCTGGCGGCGGGCAATCGCGCGATGGTCAAGACCAGCGAGTTCACCCCCGCAGTCGCAGCGCTGTTCGAGGAACTGGCCCCGCGCCATTTCGCGCCGGAGGAGCTCGCCTTTGTCAGCGGCGGGCCAGAGGTGAGCAAGGCCTTTGCCGCGCTTCCCTTCGACCATCTGCTGTTCACCGGCGCGACGGGAATTGGCCGCCACATCCTCCATGCCGCGGCCGACAATCTCACCCCGGTGACGCTCGAGCTCGGCGGCAAGTCTCCGGTGCTGCTCGGGCGGTCCGCCGATGTCGCGCAGGCGACCGAGCGCGTGGTGATGGGCAAGATGCTCAACGCCGGGCAGATCTGCCTCGCGCCGGACTATCTGCTGGTCCCCGAGGAAAAGGAGGCAGCGGTGCTCGATGGGCTCGTTGCGGCGGCTTCGCGGATGTACCCGAGCGTGCTCGCCAATCCGGATTACACCTCCGTGATCAACGATCGCCACCACCAGCGGCTCGCCGAATGGGTGGACGACGCGAGTCGCAAGGGCGCCGAGGTGGTCGTGGTCAATCCGGCGAACGAGGATTTCGCCACGTCGAACAGCCGGAAAATGCCGCTCCATATCCTGCGCGGCGTCACAGACGACATGAAGGTGATGCAGGAAGAGATTTTCGGGCCGGTGCTGCCGGTGGGGCGCTATGCGTCGATCGACGACGCGATCGCCGAAGTGAACCGGCGGGACCGGCCGCTCGCGCTCTACTATTTCGGCAGCGATGCCGGCGAGCGCCGCCGCGTGCTCGACCGCACCATCTCGGGCGGCGTCACGCTGAATGACGTGATCTTCCATGTCAGCCAGGAGGGGTTGCCGTTTGGCGGCATCGGCCCCTCGGGAATGGGCGCCTATCATGGTGAGTCAGGGTTCCGCACGTTCAGCCATGCCAAGAGCATCTACCGGCAGCCCGGACTGGACGTTGCCAGGTTTGCGGGTATGAAGCCGCCTTATGGCAAGGCGATCCGAGCGACGATCCGCCGCCAGATGCGGTGAGCAAAAAAAAGGCCGCCCCGAAGGACGGCCGTTTAAGTCTTAGGAGAGGATGCCTGAAAGGCCTGCTCTATTTGCGTTGCAACGAGCTATGTTGCAAGTGCGAAATGCTACCGGTAACATTGCAAAAAATGCAATCAGCCAACGTTGTCAGTTGCGTTTGGCTGACGTTGGACGTCAGGAGGGGTTATGCCTAGCTCGCTCAAACTAGACGCGTTCCTGCCCTATCGGCTGTCGATCGCCTCGAATGCGGTCTCCGATGCGGTGGCGACCGCTTACCGCACGCTGTTCGGTCTGCGCATTCCCGAATGGCGACTGATTACCGTGCTCGCCGAGGACGGGCCGATGAGCCAGCAGGCGCTGTGCGGGCGCACCCGGATGGACAAGGTCACGGTGAGCCGCGCGGCGATCGCGCTGGCCGATCGCGGGCTGATCGCGCGCGCCGCCAATCCCGGCGACCAGCGCTCGCACCTCATCGCGCTGTCGGACGCCGGCTGGACGCTCTACGAGCAGATCGCACCCAAGGCGATCGACCTGGAGAAGCGCATATTCGAGGGGTTCAGCGATCTGGAACGCACGCAGCTCCACGCGATGCTTGAACGGCTGGAAGCGGCCGCGGCGGCGCTCGATCCGGGGCCCGCGGCGCGCGCCTGAGTGGAGATATCCCCACACCGCAACGGTTTAAGGGAGCCAATTGCGCAATCGATCGTTACGCAAGCGAGTGGGCCGGGGAGAATCGTGGCTCCAAAGGAGGCGCGTGCGTAAAGGGGTTAAGGCGGTTTGGCTTGCCGCGCTGGCTGGGACGGCGTTCCTGCCCGGGATTGCGCATGCCCAGATTTCTGACCCCAAGCCGGGGCAGGGGGCGCCGCCGCCTGCCACGCCGCCAGCACCCGATACCAGCGTGCCGCAAGACGAAGTTATCGTCCCCGATGCCGAATTCGAAGCCTCGCTTCCCAAGCTGAGCGACGACATCAACGCCCCGCTGGAGCCGGTGAAAGGATTGGAGGGCAAGCCCGCGCCGACGCCGGGTACGGTGACCCAGCAGGTCGAGGAAAGCTTTGCCGCGCCGGCGCCCGAGGCTGCGGAACTTGCTCAGCCGCTCGCGCCGCTTGCCGATTTCAAGGTCGAGCCGGTCAAGATCGAAGGCATAGAGAACGAAAAGAAGAGTCAGATACACTATACCACCGTCGTCGAAGGACTCGAAAAGGTCGGTCTCAACGACCGCTTCGACTCGCTTTCGGCACTCGAGGACGGCGACGGCAAAGCGGCCAATGCTGCGATGGTCAGCGCCCGCGCCCGCGAGGACGAGGCGTTGGCGATACGGCTGATGAACTCAATCGGCTATTATGACGGCACTGCCGTTTCCTCGGTCGAGCAAACCCCCAAAAATTCGGGCAACGTCAAGGTCACCGTAACGGCGACCCCGGGCGCGCTTTATCGGCTGGGCACGATTGCCGTCGCAACCGGTCCCACCGTCCCGGTCGGGCTGATCGACCGGGAACTCAACCTCAATCCCGGCGACCCGATCCAGGCCGATCGCATACAGGGTGCCGAGGCCAACGTCGCGCTGCGGCTTCCGCAACAGGGCTATCCCTTCGCCAAGGTCGGCGACCGCGACATCCTGCTCGACGAGCAGACCCATCTTGGCGACTATACGCTGCCCGTCGAGACGGGGCCGCGATCGAGCTTCGGCGAGATCGTCACCGAAGGGCGCCGCCCGGTGTTCGACGTCGAGCACATCAATCTCCTGCGCCGCTACAAGCCTGGCCAGATCTACGATGCGCGCGCCGTGGACGATCTGCGTGCGGCGCTGATTGCGACAAGCCTGTTTTCGACCGTCTCGGTCGAACCCGAGCGCACCGATCAGGTCGCGGAAGATGGCACCCAGGTGGTCAATCTGCGCGTCCGCCAGAATCGCGGGCGCCCGCGCACGCTGGCGGGGGAAATTGGCTACAGCACCGGCCAGGGGCTGCGTGCCGAGGGAAGCTGGACGCACCGCAACCTGTTTCCTTATGAAGGTGCGCTGATCGGCAGCGCGGTGCTGGGTACGCAGGAACAGGGGCTGTCCGCCACCTTCCGCCGCTCGAATGCCGGCCAGCGCGACCGCACCTTCCAGGCGACGGCTTCGGTCAACCACAGCGACTATGACGCTTATGAATCGTACACCGGCACGCTCGCGGTGCGCTGGTCGCGCAATTCGACGCCGATCTGGCAGAAGCACTGGACCTATTTCTACGGCGCCGAGCTCGTCGGTTCGAACGAAGATCGCTACAACTACAACATCGGCGGTCGCGATCGCGGCACTTGGTTGATCGCCGCGTTGCCGACCTTTGTCGGCTATGACACGTCGGACAATCTGCTGAATCCGACGCGGGGCTTCCGGCTCAAGGCCAATGTAAGCCCCGAGACCTCGGTGCGCGGATCGGCGCGACCCTATGCGCGGCTGATGCTCGAGGGCACCTACTACAAGCCTGTGACGAGCAACATCGTCATCGCCGCGCGCGCGCGCGCCGGATCGATCCCCGGCATCGCCCGCGACGATCTGCCCCCTTCGCGGCGCTATTATGCAGGCGGCGGCGGATCGGTGCGTGGCTTCGGCTATCAGGAGCTCGGCCCGCGCTCGCCCGACGGCAAGCCGGTGGGCGGCCGCGCGCTCAACGAATTCGCGCTCGAGGCGCGCTATCGCTTCGGCAATTACGGCATCGTGCCCTTCGTCGACGCCGGCCAGGTCTATGAAGGAATCTACCCCACCGCGCAGAATATGCGCTTCGGCGCAGGGATCGGCGGGCGGCTCTACACCAATTTCGGGCCGCTGCGGATCGACGTCGCGACGCCGATCAAGCGCAAGCCGGGCGAGTCCAAGATCGCGCTCTACATCTCGATCGGGCAAGCTTTCTGATGGCCAGCGAACCGCCCATCGAGGACGCGCCCGCCGAGACGGTGGTCGTCGCGCGCGCGCCGTTGTGGCAGCGCGTGCTCAAATGGGTCGGCATCGGCCTGGTGTCGCTCGCCGCGCTCGCCGCCGCGGCGATCCTGGGCGTCAACACCCAGCCGGGCCGCGATTTCGTCGCGCACCAGCTCGCCAAATTCTCACTCGCCTCGGGATTGAACTTCCGCATCGGCAAGATCGAGGGCTCGCTGTACGGCGCGATGGTGCTGCGCAACGTCCAGGTGCGCGACACCAAGGGCACGTTCGCCACCGCCAAAGAGATTTCAGTCGACTGGCGGCCCTTCGCCTATCTGCGCAAACAGATCGACATCCGCAGCCTGACCAGCCCGGAGGTTCGGCTGCTGCGGCTGCCGGCGCTCAAGCCCTCGACCGATCCAAGCGGGCCGCTAATCCCGGATATCAACCTCGATATCGGCCGGATCGATGTAGCGCGGATCGACATCGCCCCCGCGGTTGACGGCACGCGCCATCTCGGCGCGCTGCGCGGCACTGCGCACCTCGCCGGCGGCCGCGCGCAGATCACAGCGGACGGTGGCACGATCGCGGCGGCGGGCGTTGCCGGCGGCGACAAGGTTGCCGTCAAGCTCGACGCCGACCCTGCGCGCAACAAGCTCGATATCGATGCGCGGGTCGATGCCCCGGTCAAGGGGCTGATCACCAATCTCGCCGGGCTCGCCAAGCCGCTGTCGCTGCGCGTCGGCGGCCAGGGCAGCTGGGCGAGCTGGCGCGGCCGGGCGCAGGGCGCGCTCGGCGGCCAGCAGCTTGCCGACCTCGCCATCACCGCGACCAACGGCCGCTTCCAGGTGCGCGGCCCGACGCATCCCGGCGTCTATATGCAGGGCCCGGTCGAACGGCTCGCTTCGCCGCAGCTCGACATCGACTTCGATGGCGTCTGGCGCGATCGGACGATCGACGGGCTGCTCAAGATCAAGTCGAATGCGCTCGCGGTCGAGGGCAAGGGCCTGATCGATTTGGCGCATAATCGTTTCGGCAATCTCAAGATCGACGCGGTGCTGCGTACCCCCGGCGCGATCGCTCCCAACCTGCGCGGGCGCGACGTTCGCGCGCAGCTTGCGCTCGATGGCGCGTTCAATCGGCCGGTGGTCGATTACAAGGTCAGCGCCGCTTCGCTCAGCTTTGGCGAGATGGGCGTCGAGCGGCTCTATGCGGAGGGGCGCGCCCGGGTCGATAGTGATCGCATCCTCTTACCCGTCCGCGCCAAGGCGGCGCGCGTCACCGGGCTCAACGCCGCAATGGGCGGGCTCGTCACCAATCTCAGCGTCGCGGGCGACCTGGCGATCGCGGGCGATCAGATCCTCTCGGACAACCTTCGTCTGCGCTCGAACCGGGTCGATGCGACGGCGATCATCGCGGCCGACATGAGCGCTGGGCGCTACACGGGTGCGCTCAAGGGCCGGATCAACGATTATGCAGTCAACGGCATCGGCGTGGTCAATCTGAAGACCGATGCGCAGCTCTATGCCCCCAAGGGGGGCGGCTGGGGCATTCGCGGGACCGTCGCAGCCGAGAGCCAGAAGATCACCAACGAAGGCCTGCGCAACTTCCTCGGCGGGAAGACCGTCGCCTCGGCGCGCGTCGGGCTCGATACCAAGGGCATCATCGCGTTCAGCGACGTGCGGCTGCGCGCGCCCAAGTTCCGCGTGCTGCGCGGATCGGGGCGCTACGATCCGGCCGGGGCAATCCTGCTCGATGCCGATGCCGTGTCGACTCAATATGGCCCGATCACTGCGCGCGTGACCGGCACGCTCAACGCCCCGCAGGTGCTGTTGCGCGCGGCCAAGCCGGGGCTGGGCGTCGGGCTGGTCGATCTCGAGGCGCGCATCCGCGGGCGCGGCAACGCCTATGCGGTGACTGCCACCGGCGACACCAATTACGGGCCGTTTAACGCCGATGTACTGGTGCGCACCGGCAATATGCTCGCGGTGGATATCGAACGGGCGCGCTTTGCGGGCATGGATATCGCCGGCAAGCTAGAACAGACTCGCGCCGGGCCGTTTGCCGGGCAATTGACCTTCCAGGGATCGGGCGTGAACGGTCGCGCCGATCTGAGCGCGCAGGGCGACCTCCAGCGCGCCGATGTCAACGCCAGTGCGCTCAATGCGCAAATCCCCGGACAGGCCGGGCTGACCATCGGCCGAGCGCTGGTAAAGGCCAGCGTGGTGCTGGCCGATACGCCGCAAATCGTCGCCGACGCGCAGGTGGCGAGTTTCCGCAACGGCAATTTCGTGCTCAAGGCCGCGCGGGCCAAGATCGATTATCAGGGCGGCAACGGCACTGCGCAGCTCTTTGCCAATGGATCGAGCGGCGTGCCTTTCCAGATCGCCGCCAACGCCAAGCTTGCGCCCGAGCAATGGCTGGTGGCGTTGCAGGGGCAGGGCAGCGGTATTCCGTTCCATACCGCGCAGCCGGCGCGCGTGTCGATCAAGGGCGGCAGCTATCGCTTATTGCCGACGCAGATCGATTTCGACCAGGGCAGCCTGCGACTCGCCGGCAGCTATGGCGACGGCATGGCGCTCCAGGCACGGCTCGACAAGCTCGACTTGGCAATCGTCAACGCCTTCGTTCCCGGTATCGGGGTCGGCGGCTCGGCTACCGGCAGCGTCGACTTTGCCCAGCCTAATCCCGCGGCTTTCCCCAGCGCGGATGTGCGGATCAATGTCGACGATTTCACGCGGTCGAGCCTCGCCACGGTGTCGGCGCCGGTCGACGTCACCTTTGTCGGCAAGCTGCTGCCCGATGGCGGCGACCTTCGTGCGATGATCAAGCGTGGCACCACCACCGTGGGCCGTATCGTCGCGACGATGCGTCCGCTCGGGCCGCGTGCGGGAAGCTGGATGGAGCGACTGATGGGCGCGCCGCTCGCCGGCGGCATCCGCTACAATGGTCCTGCCGAAGTGCCGTTCTCGCTCGCCGGGCTCAGCGACCAGCATCTCTCGGGGCCGATCGGTATCGCCGCCGATTTCTCGGGGACGATGACCAATCCGGACTTCACCGGCGTGGTCCGCGCGACCAACCTGACCTATGGCCACGAGACCTTCGGCACGCAATTGACCAACATGCGGATCGACGGCCATTTCTCCGACGACGAGCTCGTCCTCGACCAGCTTAGCGCGAAGGCGGGCGACGGCACGATCAGCGCGCAGGGGCGGCTCGGCCTGTCGGCCGCGAATGGCTATCCAATGACGCTGGAGGCGAAGCTTAACAATGCCCGGCTGGCGCGGAGCGAAGCGCTCGGCGCGTCGGCCACGGGCGCGATCTCGGTGGTCAAGAACGATCAGGAGTTGAAGATCACCGGACGTCTCACCATCCCCGAGGCGCATTACGAAATCATCCGCCAGGGCGCCGCGGAAGTGCCCGAACTTACCGGCATCCGTCGCAAGAGCCAGCTTGCCGCGAACGACAACAAGCCTGCGCCTAAGCGAGTGAGCAACAACGTCTTTGACCTCGATATCCGCGTGAATGCCGACAACCGGCTGTTCGTATCGGGCATGGGACTGGAATCCGAATGGAGCGCGCGCGTCACTGTGGGCGGCACCAGCGCGGCGCCGGTGATCCGCGGCCAGATGGAGATCGTGCGCGGCACCTACAGCTTCGCCAGCCGCCGGTTCGAAGTGACTTCGCGGCAATATCCGCTTCCAGGGCGCGCAACTCACCAACCCGACGATCGACCTCGAGGCGACGACCACAGCCGAGGGCGTGACGGCGATCCTCGACGTCTCGGGCACCGCGCAGCGGCCGCAGATCGCTTTCAGTTCGAACCCGTCGCTGCCGCAGGAGGAAGTGCTGTCGCGCATCTTCTTCGGCACCAACGTCACCAACCTCTCCGCGACCGAGGCGATCCAGCTGGCCGCGGCGATCAATTCGCTGAGCGGTTCGGGCGGCGGGCTCAATCCGCTCGGCCAGCTCAAATCGGCCACCGGCATCGATCGGCTGCGGATCCTCGGCGCCGACGACACCACCGGCCGCGGCACCTCGCTGGCCGCCGGAAAATACATCACCAACGACATCTATATCGAGATCATCACCGACGCCCGCGGGTTCACCGCGACCCAGCTCGAAATCTCGCTGACTCGCGCGCTCAGCCTGCTCTCGCAGACCGGGTCGTTCGGGGGGTCGAGTGTGAGCCTGCGCTACTCGCGCGACTATTGAAGCCTCTCTGCGCCTAGGCCAGGATGGGCCTGGCTCCGCTACTTACATTGCTGTAAACACGGTGGTGCGGAGAGGATAATGACAGAGCATTTCGACGTCGTCGTCGTGGGCGCCGGTATCTCGGGGATCGGCGCGGCCTATCACCTGCAGGCGAACAGCCCCGATCGCAGCTATGTGATCCTCGAAGGCCGCGCCCGGCTGGGCGGGACCTGGGACCTTTTCCGCTATCCCGGCATCCGATCGGACTCGGACATGTATACGCTGGGTTTCGGCTTCCGGCCGTGGACGGATGCCAAGGCGATCGCGGATGGCGGCGCGATCCTCGATTATCTGGTGAGCACCGCGAAGCATTACGGCATCGATCGGAACATCCGCACCGGGCACCGAGTCAAGCGCGCCGACTGGTCCAGCGCTGAGGCGCTGTGGAACGTCGTGGCCGAGCATGACGGGGCGGAGCTGCGCTTCACCTGCAGCTTCCTGTATCTCGGCACTGGCTATTATGACTATGCGAAGGGCTATTCGCCGGACTTTGCCGGCGCCGAGACGTTTACCGGCCGGATCGTCCACCCGCAATTATGGGCCGATGATATCGACTATGCCGGGAAGCGCGTCGTGGTGATCGGCAGCGGCGCGACGGCGGTGACGCTGGTCCCCGAACTCGCCAAGCAGGCGGCGCACGTCACGATGCTTCAGCGCTCGCCCAGCTACATCGTGGCGCGCCCTTCCGCGGACGTCGTTGCCAATGCCCTGCGCCGGGTGCTTCCGGCGAGGGCGGCCTATGCGGTGACGCGGTGGAAGAACGTGCTGCTCCAGCAATATTTTTTCCGGCTGATGCGCAGGCATCCCGCAAAGGCCAAGGAACGGCTGATCGACATGGTCCGCGCCGAGCTTGGACGGGACTATGACGTCGCGACCCACTTCACACCGCGGTACAATCCTTGGGACCAGCGACTGTGCCTGGTGCCCGACGCCGACCTGTTCGCCGCGATCCGCAACGGGAGCGCCGAGGTGGTCACCGACACGATCGACCGCTTTACGCAGACGGGCATTCGCCTAGCCTCGGGTCGCGAGATCGAGGCTGACCTGGTGGTGACCGCCACTGGGCTGGTGATTAAGCTGATGGGCGATATTGAAGTCGCGGTCGATGGGGTGCGCTTCGATCCGGCGCAGCACCTGATGTACAAGGGCATGATGCTGTCGGACGTGCCCAATTTCGCGATTGCTTTCGGCTACACCAACGCCTCCTGGACGCTGAAGGCCGACCTTACCGCCAACTATGTCACGCGGCTGCTCAACGCGATGCGCAAGCGCGGTATGCGCCAGGTGACGCCGCGGCTGGCACGCCCGGTGGAGGAGGCCCCTTTTCTCGAATTCACTTCGGGCTATGTCCAGCGCGCCGCCGACCGGCTCCCCAAACAGGCGACCCGCAAGCCGTGGCGCGTCCATCAGAGCTACGCGCGTGACCTGATGGCGCTGAAATATGGCGGGATCGACGAGGAAATGGAATTCTCCAATCCCGTGCGTGATCGTGTAGCCTAGCGCGCCGCGAGAAGCGCCCGGGCCGCGGCGACGCCGGTTTCGTAAGCGCCGTGGGCAGTGGAGAAATTGCCCGGCGAACAGGCCTCGCCGGCAAAGCGAATGCGTTCGTCGATCGGCGTGGCGAGCGTCTTGCGGGCATCGGCTTCGCCCGGCAACGCATGGCTGTACGCACCCAGGACATGCTGATCGCGACCCCAGCCCGAACCGGCGACCAGTCGCAGCCGCTTGCGCCAATCATTGCCTATCAGCGTGCACAGTTCGCCGATTGCGAACGCTGCAGCGCCGTCCAGCCCTTCGTCCCGTAGTGCAGCAGCACCATCGCCGCCGACCATCGCCTCGATCACCGGGCGGCCGAACGGGCGCAGCGTGTAAGTGGCCGTGGTGGCGGAGCGCGGATTGCCGATCAGATGGGCGTTGGCGGGGACTTGCTCCGCTCCGTCAAGCGCGAGGAAGAACTTGTCGGCCAAGCCGAGCGGCAGGCTGACCGCGGCGTGGAGCGTTGCGTCCAACGCGGGATCGAAGCGGATTGCGCCGCTGGCCAGCACATTGGTCGAGACGGTGACGATCGCGCGTGCGGCGTGGAGCGTTCCGCGCGGCGTCTCGATCCGCAGCTCTCTGCCGCTGCCGTCGATCGCGCTGACTGGGGTTGCAAGCGCAGTCCGCAATTGCGCGGCGTGCGAGGCTATGAGCGCGCCATAGCCGCTTTCGACTCGCCAATCGGTCTGGACCGCGGCGTCTTCATAAGCGAGATAGTCGCTTGCCGAGACGCTGCGCCAACCGGCGCTGTTGATATAGCCGCTGAGTGCCTCGAGATACGGATTCCAGGGGCTCCGCGGATCGAGGGCATCGGCAGCGCAGTCGCCCTCGAGCGTTCGCAGCCGCTGGTCGAAGCGCTCGAATTCAACTCCTGCAGCCTGCTGCTCGGCCTTGGTAAAGCCGAGTTCGCGCCATTGCTCGCGCCAGCGCGGCAGGCTGCGATCGATCGCGAAGCCGCGCGCTTCGGCGATCGCGACCCACGGATTGTTCGGCGCCGAATGGAGCCAGCCGGCACCGAGATCGAGCGGCATGCCGGCATGGTGGACGGTGTGGGCGCGGCCGCCGAGCCGATCCTTGGCTTCGAGCAACACTGCGTCCACGCCCGCATCGGCCAGGGTCCTCAGCGCCGCCACGCCCGCCGCGCCCCCACCAATTACCGCGACTTCGATCTCGTCCATGCCATCTCCTCGGCGGCCCTAACGCGCCTCAGCCTGCGCGGCTCCGCAGCAAGGCCGAGCGGAAGCATTCGCAGACCAGCTCGCCGCGCTGGTTATGCATCTGATGCCGCCAGGTGACGATCCCCTGGCCGGGGCGCGACTTGCTCGGCCGCATCTCGCTCACCTCGGACGAAGCGCGCAGCGTGTCGCCGAGGAACACGGGTTTCGGCATCACCAGCTTGTCATACCCCAGATTGGCGACGAGCGTGCCCGCCGTCGTGTCGCCCACGGTGATCCCGACCATCAGGCTGAAGGTGAAGGTGCCGTTGACGAGGATTTGGCCGAACTCGCTGGCCCGCGCCGCCTCGGCATCGATATGCAGCGGCTGGGTGTTGTGAGTGAGGGCGGAGAAGAGCAGGTTGTCCGTCTCCGTCACGGTGCGGCGCAGATCATGCTCGATCCGATCGCCAACCTGCCATTCGTCGTAGAAGCGGCCCGCCATCAATTCGGCTCCCGAAGCTTGAGCTTGAACCCGGTATGGCTCTTCGCCCAGCCGAGCCGCTCGTAGAAACGGTGCGCGTCAATGCGCGGGTTGGACGAAGTGAGCTGGACGAGGAAGCAATCGCGCTCGCGGCAGCGCTCGACCGCCCAGGCGATCAGCTGCTCGCCATAGCGGCGGCCGCGCACATCGCTGGCGATGCGCACCGCCTCGATCTGCCCGCGCCAGGCGCCGCGGAACGACAGGCCGGGAAGGAAGCTGAGCTGGAGCGTCCCTACCACGCGGCCATCGACTTCGGCGGCGACGAGCAACTGGTTCGGGTCGGCGGCGATCGCCGCGAAGGCGGCGCGGTAGCGCGGATCGGCAGGGTTGGTTTCGCGATCGGCGGGGATGGTGTCCTCGGCGAGCATCGCGAGGATTGCGGGGAGGTCGTCGGGGATGGCTTCGCGAATCAGCAGGTCGCTCATTCGGATTTCTCGATACGGACGAGCAGCGTGCCCTCGGTGACTTGCGCGCCGGGTTCGGCGTTGAGCTGGGCAACGATGCCGTCGAACGGGGCGGTAAGGCCGTGCTCCATCTTCATCGCTTCGAGGGTGACGAGGCGCTGGCCCTTGGTAACCGCGTTGCCGGCGGCGATTTCCACCGCCGTGACGCGGCCCGGCATAGGCGCGAGGATCGCGCCGTCGCCGGCGGTGCCCGCCCGCGAGACATCGGCAAACCGCGTGAAGGTGAACGCTGCGCCGCCCTCGAAATACGTCGCTTCGCGCTGGTTGTGCGACACGCCGGTGCTGACCTCGAAAGTGGCGGCGCTGTCGTAGAGCGTCAGGTCGTAGCTGAAGGCGGGCATCGGCTTGCCGTCTAGGTAGAGCGATACGCGCGTCTCGGGCGGGCGATTGAGACGGAAGCCGGTGAGGCCGCGCTTGAAGTCGAGTGTGCGATGCTCCCATTGGGCGCGCTCGTCCCAATTGTCGAAGATCAGGTGCTCTGCCGTTTCCTGAAGAAGCAGCGGGCTGGGCTCGGGCGCTGTGGTGAGATCGTCGGCGAACGCGCCGATGAAACCGGTGGAGACATCGCCAGAGGCGAACACTGGATGTTCGGCGAGCCGCCGGAGAAACCACGCATTGGTTCGGACGGGTGCGCAGCACGTAGCCCCGCACGCTTCCACCAATGCCGTCCGGGCGTCGTCCCGGTTCGCGCCATGCACAACGAGTTTTGCAATCATGGGATCGTAGAAGGGGGAGATCGCGTCACCTTCCTCGACACCGGTCTCGATGCGCGCATCGTGCGGGAAATAGAGATAGTCGAGCGTGCCGGTGCTCGGCAAAAACCCCTTGGCCGGATCCTCGGCATAGAGGCGGGCCTCCATTGCCCAGCCGTCGATCGCCAGCTCGTCCTGGCTTCTGGGCAGAGGCTCGCCGCTCGCGACGCGCAATTGCCACTCTACCAGATCCTGTCCGGTGATCTCCTCAGTCACCGGATGCTCGACCTGCAGGCGGGTGTTCATTTCCATGAACCAGATGCGGTCGGCGCGCAGGCCCTCGCTGGCATCGGCGATGAACTCGATCGTGCCGGCGCCGACATAGTCGACTGCCTTGGCGGCGCGCACTGCGGCGGCGCAGATCGCCTCGCGGGTCGCGTCGTCCATGCCGGGGGCGGGGGCTTCCTCGATGACCTTTTGGTGGCGGCGCTGGAGCGAGCAGTCGCGCTCGAACAGATGGACGACTTGGCCGTGGGTGTCGCCGAACACCTGCACTTCGATATGGCGCGGCGAGAGGATGTATTTCTCGATCAGCACGCGATCGTCGCCGAACGACGAGGCTGCCTCGCGCTGGCACGAGGCGAGCGCATCCTGGAAGTCGGCCGCCGCATCGACGCGGCGCATGCCCTTGCCGCCGCCGCCCGCGACGGCCTTGATCAGCACCGGATAGCCGATCGCGTCGGCCTCGGCCTGCAGCCGCGCGGGCGACTGGTCCTCGCCGAGATAGCCCGGGGTGACCGGCACGCCGGCGGCGATCATCCGCGCCTTGGCGGCATCCTTGAGGCCCATCGCGCGGATGCTGTAGGGGCGGGGGCCGACCCAGATCAGCCCGGCGTCGAGCACGGCCTGGGCGAAGTCGGCATTTTCGGAGAGGAAGCCGTAGCCCGGGTGGATCGCCTCGGCGCCGGTTTGCTTGGCCGCCGCAATGATCTTGTCGCCGACCAGATAGCTCTCGCGCGCCGGCGACGGGCCGATATGCACCGCTTCGTCGGCCTGGCGGACGTGCAGGGCGTGCGCGTCGGCATCGGAGAAGACCGCGACGGTGCGGATGCCCATCGCCCGTGCGGTGCGGATGATCCGGCAGGCGATCTCGCCGCGATTGGCGATGAGCAGGGACTGGATCATTCGGAGAGTCCAAGTTTGGAGTTCATCGTCCTCCATCGGACGAAGTCGGGAAATTGCTTGCCCGCGCGGAACGCCAGGAACAGTTCGGCGGCCTGCTTGAGGAGCAGCCATTCGTCGGCCTGCAGGGCGATCTCGCCCGCGCCGGAGCGGATTTTGGCGCCATCTTTGTAGGGACTGCGCACGGCCTTGGCGGTGGCACCATAATGGACGAGCGGATTGGCCTGGCGCCATTCTACCATGCACCAGGGCCTGCCACCGGCGACCTGAATGTAATTGCCGTGCGCGTCGTTGAGCGAGGCGAAAGTCGGCCGGGGCATGGCGAGCGAGAGAACCAGGTTGCGAACCTGATCCTCGCTCGGTTCTGCAATCGGTGCCATGCCCTCGGCTTCCAGCTTCATGGGTGGCGCTCAGGGAAGCCGTGGCGCGTGGCGAGGGCGGCAAGCAAGGCCTCGATCTCGTTGGCGAAGCCGGTGCCGCCTTCTTCCTTGGTCCAGACGAGTGCCGGCAGGTTCTGATTCGCCTCGCCGATCGCGGCGACCACCGCGGGGCGGGGGCGCGGCCAGGCGACGCGGACGACATCGATATTCGCGGCGCGATCCGGGAAGGTGGCGAGCAGGCCTTCGATCGTCATGCAATCCTTGCAATAGAAGACGCGCTCGCCGCCCAGCGCGGGATCGGCGAAGTCATGCTCGAGCAGGAACAGCGTGTCGCGGCTCATTGGCCCGGGCACCCCGTGGTGCGGCGCGACCAGGTGACGTTGAGGACCTTCCAGCTGCCGGCCTCGCGGACCAGGTCGAAATGATTGACGCCGCAATGGGCGACCTTGCCGTCGACCAGGAAAACATAGTCGCCCCAGGCCATCGCGATATCGCCATCGATCTCGATCGCCGGCGCGGGCATGCGCTCCTCATAGCGTTCGGGGCCGGGGGTGAGCCCCGCGGCGAATTCGGCCCAACTCCGGCCGTTGATGACCGGGGTGCCGTCGGGCTTGGTACCCGTGGCGGTAGCCCGCCCCTCGACGCGCACATGCGGCAACGCCGCCTGCCCGTTGCGCGCGGCGATCGCGGCGAAGACGCCGTTGATCGGAGCGAGCACCGCGGCTTCCTCGCTGGCGGGCGGGGGCAGCGCGGTGCCCTTGACGATAGGCGCGACGGGGGTGGTCTGCAAAGCGAGGAGGAGGGGGAGGAGCATCGGCATTCCTTCAAAATCCCTCCCCGGAACGGGGAGGGGGACCGTCCGAAGGACGGTGGAGGGGGCCCCGCTCTCGGCAGGCGACGACAATGCCGGTGATCACGGCACCGAGATCCTTCAGGATCTCCGCGGCGGGAATACGTAGTGTCAGAAAGCCGATCTCGGCGAGCCGCCGGTTACGAACGGTATCGCGTTGCGGCCGATCGCCGCGTTCATGCGCTTCGCTGTCCACTTCGATAGCAAGCCGCGTTTCGAGACAGGCGAAATCAAGCCGATACCCAATCTGCGGGTTTTGCCGCCGGAACCGAAAGCCGCCCGGCTCCTTGCGCAACTGCTGCCAGAGCAGCACCTCGGGGAAGGACATCTGCTTGCGATCGGCGCGGGCCTTCTTCACGTCCTTGATCGGCGCGCGCAGTGCCTTGGGCTGGCGTGGGCCCCCTCCACCACGACGCTGCGCGTCGCGGTCCCCCTCCCCGTTCCGGGGAGGAATTTGAGGACCAGCCCCGCCCATCACATCCGGAACACGCCGAACGCCGGCCGCTCGGGGATCGGGGCGTTGAGGGTCGCCGCCAGCGCGAGGCCCAGCACGTCGCGGGTCTGGGCGGGATCGATGATGCCGTCGTCCCAGAGGCGCGCCGTGGCGTGCCAGGGATTGCCTTCGTCCTCGTAGCGCTGGCGGATCGGCGCCTTGAATGCCTCGGCCTCTTCGGGCGACCATTTCTCGGCATCGCGATGGACGGTGGCGAGTACCGACGCCGCCTGTTCGCCGCCCATCACGCTGATCCGGCTGTTGGGCCAGCTGAACAGGAAGCGCGGCGAATAGGCCCGGCCGCACATCCCGTAATTGCCGGCGCCGAAGCTGCCGCCGATCAGTATGGTGATCTTGGGGACCGTAGCCGTCGCCACTGCCGTCACCAGCTTGGCGCCATGCTTGGCGATCCCCTCCGCCTCGTACTTTCCGCCGACCATGAACCCCGAGATGTTCTGGAGGAACAGCAGCGGCACGCGGCGCTGGCAGGCGAGCTCGATGAAATGCGCGCCCTTTTGCGCGCTCTCGGAGAACAGGATGCCGTTATTGGCGATGATGCCCACCGGCATGCCCCAGATATGCGCGAAGCCGCAGACCAGCGAGCTGCCATAGAGCGCCTTGAACTCGTGGAATTCGCTGCCGTCGACCAGCCGCGCGATCACCTCGTGGACGTCGTAGGGCGCGCGCACATCCTCGGGGACGATGCCGTAAAGCTCTTCCGGCGCATATCTGGGCGGTCGCGGATCGAGCAGCGCGAGGTCGGGCGCGCGATCGGCGGGCAAGTGGCTGACGATGTCGCGGACGATGGTCAGCGCGTGCTCGTCATTCTCGGCGAGGTGATCGACTACGCCGGACTTGCGCGCATGCAAGTCGCCGCCGCCCAGCTCCTCGGCGCTGATCTCCTCGCCGGTCGCGGCCTTGACCAGCGGCGGGCCGGCGAGGAAGATCGTGCCCTGTTCGCGGACGATGACGCTCTCGTCGCTCATCGCGGGAACATAGGCGCCGCCCGCGGTGCAGCTGCCCATCACGCAGGCGACCTGGGGGATGCCCAGCGCCGACATATTGGCCTGGTTGAAGAAGATCCGGCCGAAATGGTCGCGATCGGGGAAGACCTCGGCCTGGTGGGGCAGGTTGGCGCCGCCGCTGTCGACGAGATAGATGCACGGCAGGCGGTTGGCTTCGGCGATCTCCTGCGCGCGGAGATGCTTCTTGACCGTCAGCGGGTAATAGGTGCCGCCCTTCACCGTGGCGTCGTTGCAGACGATCATCACGGTGCGGCCCGAGACGCGGCCGATCCCGGCGATCATGCCCGCGCCGGGGACTTCGCCGTCATAGAGGTCGAAGGCGGCAAGCTGGCCGATCTCGAGGAACGGCGCACCGGGATCGAGCAGTCGCTCGACGCGCTCGCGCGGGAGGAGCTTGCCGCGGCCGGTATGGCGCGTGCGCGAAGCCTCGGAACCGCCGAGCGCCGCCTGGGCGACATCGGCGCGCAACCGCTGTGCCAATGCACGATTGTGCACGGCTCTCGCGCGGAAATCCTCTCCCTCGGGCGATACCTTGCTGTCGAGCACCGGGGCGCTCATTAGGGCATCCTTCCTGTCCTAGTTTTCCCCTTGCCTACAACGCGATGAGACGCTTGGGAAGGTACTGGCGCGCGGCTCGCGGCGAGAGTAGCACGCATCGCGAAGACAATTGGAGAGTTCGCACGTGAAGACTCGCGCAATCCTGTTGGCCGCGCTGCTTGCAACCCCTGCCTGCACGCCGGGGGCGCCCGGGAGCGGCCAGACCCAGGAAGCGGCGGGCAAGGGGGTCGGAGTCGACGTCGCGGGGATCGACAAGCAGGCCAGGCCGGGCGACGATTTCGATCAATATGCCAATGGCGGCTGGCGCGCGAAGACCGAAATCCCGGCCGACCGTTCGAGCACCGGCGTGTTTCTCGAAGTGTTCAACAAGGCCGAGGCGAACAACGTCGCGATCCTGAACGCCGCGCTCAAGGCCAATGCCGCGCCGGGCACCGACCAGCGCCGCATCGCCGACTGGTACAATGCCTATACCGACACTGGCGCGATCGAGCAGCGCGGGCTGACGCCGATGGGGGCCGAGATGGACGCGATCGCCGCGCTGGCCGACAAGAAGGCGCTGTCGGCGATGCTCGGCGGCAATATCCGCGCCGATGTCGATCCCTTGAACGCGTCGAACTTCGAGACCGAGAATCTGTTCGGCATCTTCGTCACCCAGGCGCTCGAGCGGCCGGACACGACGGTGCCCTATCTGCTCCAGGGCGGGCTGGGTCTGCCGGAGCGCGATTACTATCTCTCGGCAAAGCCCGAGATGGCGACGATCCGTGACCAGTACAAAGCCTATATCGGCAAGCTGCTGAGCCTTGCCAACGTCACCGAGCCCGACGCCCGCGCCCAGCGCATCTTCGATCTCGAGGCCAAGATCGCCGCCGTCCACGCGCCGATCACCGAGAGCCAGGACGCGCACAAGGCCAACAATCCCTGGAAGAAGGGCGATTTCGCCACCAAGGCGCCCGGCATCGACTGGGATGCCTTCTGGAATGCGGCATCGCTTGGCCAACAGCAGGATTTCATCGTCTGGCATCCGCGCGCGGTCGCCGGGATCGCCAAGCTGGTCGCCAGCGAGCCGCTCCAGGCCTGGCAGGACTGGCTGACCTTCCACCGCCTCAACGAAGTCACCGACGTGCTGCCGAGCGCGTTCGACCAGGCGCATTTCGAATTCTACAGCCACACGCTCAACGGCCAGCCCAAGCCGCGCCCGCGCGACAAGCGCGCGATCGGCAGCGTCAACAATTGGCTGGGCGATGCGATGGGCCAGCTCTACGCCAAGGACTATTTCCCCGCCTCGTCCAAGACCGACATCCAGACGATGGTGAAGGGCATCCTCGGCGCGTTCGACAAGCGCGTCGCAGCGCTCGACTGGATGGCGCCCGAAACCAAGGCGGAGGCGCGCAAGAAGATCGAAACGATGCAGGTCGGCATCGGCTATCCCGAGGCCTGGCGCAATTACGGCGCGCTCGAGGTCAAGGCAGACGACCCGGTGGGCAATATCCGCCGCGCCCAGCTTGCCGAATATCGCCACCAGCTCGCCAAGATCGGCAAGCCGGTGAACCGCGGCGAATGGTGGATGACGCCGCAGACGGTCAACGCGGTCAACCTGCCGCTGCAGAACGCGCTCAATTTCCCCGCGGCGATCCTGCAGGCGCCCTTCTATGATCCGAATGCCGATGCCGCTTCGAACTATGGCTCGATCGGCGCAGTGATCGGCCACGAGATCAGCCACAGCTTCGACAATCTCGGCGCCGATTTCGATGCGACCGGGCGCCTGCGCAATTGGTGGACCAAGGCCGATCTCGCGCGCTTCGAGGCGGCGGGCGCGGCGCTGGCGGCGCAATATGACGCCTATGAGGTGCTGCCCGGGCTGCACGTCAACGGCAAGCAGACGCTGGGCGAGAATATCGCCGACGTCGCCGGGCTCACCGCGGCCTATGAGGCCTATCATGCCTCGCTCGGCGGCAAGGACGCGCCGGTGATCGGCGGGCTGACCGGCGACCAGCGCTTCTTCCTCGCCTTCGCCCAGAGCTGGCGGGACAAGAGCCGCGAGCAGCAGCTTCGCGGGCGCGTCGCCACCGATGTCCATGCTCCGGCCCGGTTCCGCGCGCAGACGGTGCGCAATCTCGATGCCTGGTATGGCGCGTTCGACGTCAAGGCCGGCGAGAAGCTGTATCTGGCGCCGGACAAGCGCGTGAAGGTCTGGTGATCCGAAACGAAAAATAGAGGGAGGGGTTTATGCGCTGGTTCCAGAGTGCATTGGGCGCGGCTGCGCTGCTGACGGTGGGTGCGGCGCCCGCAGCCGATCCGTGGACGGCGGCATGGACCGCCAGCATGTGGCAGGCGGGCAATGCGGAGCAGCGCCTCGTCGTCGACAATGCGACGATCCGCGCCACGGTGCGCGTCGGCGCGGCGGGCGGCAAGCTGCGGCTGCGCCTCGCCAATGATTATGGCCCGGCGATCGCGATCGGCGCGGCGACCGTGCGCGTCGCCGGCGGCGCGGCCGTGCCGCTGACCTTTGACGGGCAAGGGACGACGACGCTGCCCCAGGGCGCGCCGCTGCTCAGCGACGCCGTCGCGCTGCCGGTCAAGGCGTTCGATCTGGTCGAGATATCGATCTTCCTGCCCGGCCATGCCGAACTCGCGACTGTCCACAATGCCGGTGGCGCGCCGACCTTCGTGTCAGGCCCCGGCGACCACAGCGCCGGCGATTTCACCCCGGTGTCGAAGACTGCGTTCCGCCCGCTGATCGCCGGCATCGACGTGCTCGGCGCCAAAGCGCGGCCAGTCGTCGTCGCCTATGGCGATTCGATCACCGACAATACCGGCTGCGCCAACGAAGCTATGCCGATCTGCCGCTGGGGCGACGTGCTCGGCCGCCGCTTCGCCGCGGCGGGCATGCCGCATGTCGTGGTGACTCAGGCAATCTCGGGCAACCGCATCCTCGCCACCGGTGCGGGCCCGAGTGCGCTGGCGCGGTTCGATCGCGACGTGCTGGCGCTGCCCGGCGTCAGCCATGTCGTGATCCTCGAAGGCATTAACGACATCGGCAATTCGGGCCGGGGCGGCAATCCGGTGGTGACGCCCGCGGCGCTGATCCAGGGCTATCGCCAGCTGATCCAGCGTGCGCACGAGCATGGCATCAAGGTGATCGGGATGACGATCCTGCAATATGAAGGCGCCGGCTATGCCTCGCCCGAAGGCGAGGCGACGCGCGTCGCGGTCAACAACTGGATGCGCAGTTCCAGGGCGTTCGACGCGGTGATCGACATGGAAAAGGTGGTCGCCGATCCCGCCAATCCCAAGCGGCTGGCGAGCGCGCTCCAGGGCGGCGACAATCTCCATCCCAATGGCCGCGGCGAAACGGCGATGGGCGAGGCGATCGATCTCAAGCTGTTCAAGTGATCCGCTGGCCTCTTCCTTTCGGGGGAGGGGCCAGGGCGGCGCCAGTCTGGGCGGTTCGCGTGCGGCAATCGCGGACCAAATGTAGAAGGGCAGCTAGCGCCCAATTGCGGACATGCCCACCTAGAGGCATACTTCGCTGATGGAGCACGATGACGTAGTCGATCAGACAACCTTTGCGCGCTATGTTTCGAGCCTGCGTGCCGAGTTGGACGATCCCTCAGGCTCGGGAAAGTGGGAAAACGTCGACCTACGTTCCTTCCTTGAGGCCATGGCCGCGTGGTCGAACGATTGGAGCGAACCTGCGGACAGCAATCCTTGGCGCCATGCCGCCCGCATCTTAGCTGCCGCGTTGATCTACGAATAAGAAATGTCGGCTAGCCACCAATAGCGGCCGTTTGTACCGTAGCGATCTTGACCTGAATTAGCTCAGCCGCCGACCAACTCGCGCCCGATCAGCATGCGGCGGATCTCGTTGGTGCCGGCGCCGATGTCGAGCAGCTTGGCGTCGCGGGCGAAGCGTTCGACGGGCCAGTCCTTGGTGTAGCCGGCGCCGCCCAGCGCCTGGATCGCTTCGAGCGAGACCTTTACGGCGTTCTCGCTGGCCAGCAGGATCGCGCCGGCCGCGTCGAAGCGCGTCGTCTTGCCCGCGTCGCATGATTTGGCGACGGCATAGACATAGGCGCGGGCGCTGTTGAGCGCGACGTACATGTCGGCCACCTTGGCCTGCATCAGCTGGAAATGGCCGATCGGCTGGCCGAATTGCTTGCGTTCGCGCAGATAGGGCAGGACGACATCGAGGCAGGCCTGCATGATGCCGAGCTGGATGCCGGCAAGCACGGTGCGCTCATAATCGAGCCCCGACATCAGCACGCCGACGCCGCCGTTGAGCGGCCCCATCACATTCTCGTCGGGCACTTCGCAATCGGTGAAGACCAACTCGGCGGTGGGCGAGCCGCGCATGCCCATCTTGTCGATCTTCTGGCCGATGGCGAAGCCGGGCATGTCCTTCTCGATCAGGAAGGTGGTGATCCCGCGCGACCCTTCACCGGTCTTGGCATAGACTACCAGCGTATCGGCATAGGCGGCGTTGGTGATCCAGAATTTGGTGCCGTTGAGGACGTAGCCGCGATCGGTCTTCGCGGCGCGCAGCTTCATGCTGACCACGTCGGAACCGGCGCCGGCCTCCGACATGGCGAGCGACCCGATATGCGCGCCCGAGATCAGCTTGGGGAGATATTTGGCCTTTTGCTCGGGGTTCGCCCAGCGGCGGATCTGGTTGACGCACAGATTGGAGTGGGCGCCATAGCTCAGCCCGATCGAGGCGGAGGCGCGGGCGACTTCCTCCTGCGCGATGACATGCTCGAGATAGCCCAGCCCGAGGCCGCCAAATTCCTCCTCGACGGTGATGCCGTGCAGCCCGAGTTCGCCCATCGCCGGCCATAGCTCGCGCGGGAACCAGTCTTCGGCGTCGATCCTGGCGGCGAGCGGCTCGATCTGCTCCTTGGCGAAGCGCCGCGTGGTGTCGCGGATCATGTCGGCATTGTCGCCGAGCGCGAAATCGAAATCGGGGGTCATCGGCATCCTCTCAGGCGTGACAGTATTACTGTCCTATTGCGTCCCTAATCCCGCATTTCGCGCCGTGGGGCAAGGTCAGGCGGTGACCAGCATCCCGTCGCGCACCGCCACCGGCCAGGGCCGGAGCCGCGCGCCGGTGCACGGTCCGCCGATGCAGATGCCGTCCTCGATCCGGTAGAGCGCGCCGTGCCAGCTGCACTGGATCAGCGCGCCGTCGGGCGTGAGATAGGCGTCGAGCGTCTGCGCGAGCGGCAGCGCCATATGCGCGCACAGATCGACATAGCCGTGGACTGCCTCGCCCTGGCGCACGACGAAGCCGTGGAATCGGCCGGCGCGCAGCTCGAGGACGAAATTGCGGGCGCTGCCGTCGGGGATCAGATCAAGCGGGCCGAGGGTAACGTTCCTCGGCGTCTCAATGAGGCGTTCGCTCACTTCGGCAACACCGCCTTGGGAAAGCCCTTCCACGCCGCGTCATAATCGGGCTGGGCATGCTCCAGCGCATAGACCGTTGGCCGATACGGCCAGCAGGTCTCGACCATGAATGCCATCGTGCCCTCGATCTTGTGTGGCTTGAGCGCGGCGTTGCTCGCCCCCTGCCAGCTCGCCAGATCGGGGCCGTGCCCGGCCATCAGATTGTGGAGCGACAGCCCACCGGGCGCGAAGCCTTCGGCCTTGGCGTCATAGGCGCCGTGGATCAGCCCCATCGCTTCGGACATGATGTTGCGGTGGAACCAGGGCGGGCGGAACGTGTCTTCGGCGACCATCCAGCGCGGCGGGAAGATCACGAAATCGGCGTTGGCCCGGCCCGGCACGTCGCTGGGCGAAGTGAGCACCGTGAAGATCGACGGATCGGGATGGTCGAAGCTGACACTGTTGATCGTGTTGAACCGGGCGAGATCGTAGCGCCAGGGTGCCAAATTGCCGTGCCAGGCGACGACGTCGAGCGGGCTGTGGTCGAGATGCGTGATCCACAGGCTGCCAAGATGCTTCTGGATCACTTCGAAGGTCTCGTCGCGATCCTCGAACCAGGCGGTGGGGGTCTCGAAATCGCGTGGATTGGCCAGGCCGTTGGCGCCGATCGGCCCGAGATCGGGCAGGCGGAACAGCGCGCCATGGTTCTCGGCGACATAGCCGGTCGCGCTGCCATCGGGCAGCAGCGCGCGGAAGCGCACCCCGCGCGGGACCAGCGCGATCTGGCCGGGGGCGATGTCGATGCGGCCGAGCTCGGTAAGCAAGGTCAGGCGCCCGGCCTGGGGGATGAACAGCAACTCGCCGTCCGCGTCGAAGAAAACGCGCGCCTCCATGTCCTGGTTGGCGGCATAGACATGCACTGCAACCCCTTCGAGGTCGGCCGGATCGCGGTTGGCGAGCATCGTCGTCATGCCGTCGACCAGATCGGTGCCAGGGGCGGGGGCTTCGAACGGATCCCAGCGCAACCGATTGGGGGGCAGGGGATCGGCTGCCGTGCCCGGCGCGAAGCGGGCGGCGCCGGTATAGCGCGTATAAGGCGGGTGCTCGGCGGTGGGGCGCAGGCGATAGAGCCAGGAGCGGCGATTCTCGTGGCGTGGCGCAGTGAATGCCGTGCCCGAAAGCTGCTCGGCATAGAGGCCGAATGCGGGCTTTTGCGGCGAATTGCGGCCGATCGGGAGCGCGCCGGGCACGGCCTCGGTCGCGATATGGTTGCCGAAACCGGGGAAATATTCGGGCATGCGCCGTTCCCTGAACCTTTGCGTGAAGTTGGATGAGGGGGCTGCCGTGCGGCGCCCCCTCATCCTCCTGCGGCTTTAGGGCCCGGTTGATCCAGGCTCCCCTCTCCAAACTCTATAACCCGCGAGCCCGTCGGTCCCGGCAAAGCCGGCCCCTTTGGGCACGCTCGCCGTGCCGGCCGGTCGACGGCGGCGCCTTCGCGCCGCATCGCGGATCAAGCATGGCTTGATCCTTGATCAGGCGTCGACCTTGATAACACCGCGGCGGATCTGGTCGAGCTCGATGCTTTCGAACAGCGCCTGGAAATTGCCGTTGCCAAAGCCTTCATTGCCCTTGCGCTGGATGATCTCGAAGAAGATCGGACCGAACATGTTCTCGGTGAAGATCTGGAGCAGGATGCCCTCTTCGCCGACATTGCCGTCGATCAGGATGCGGTTGCGGCGGAGGCGCTCGAGATCCTCGCCATGCCCGGGCACCCGCTTGTCGACCAGCTCGTAATAGGTCTCGATCGTATCCTGGAGCTTAACGCCGCGCGCGCGCAGCCGCTCGACCGTGTCGAAGATGTCGTCGGTGGTCAGCGCGAGATGCTGGATCCCCTCGCCATGATATTCGCGGATGAACTCCTCGATCTGGCTCTTGTCGTCCTGGCTCTCGTTCAAGGGGATGCGGATCGCCTTGTCGGGCGCGATCATCGCCTGGCTGAACAGGCCGGTGGCCTGGCCCTTGATGTCGAAATACTTCTGCTCCTCGAAGCCGAAGAGCGTCTTGTAGAATTCGGACCACACCCGCATCTGGCCGCGGCGGACATTGTGGGTGAGGTGATCGAGCAGGTCGAGCCCGACATTGTTCTCCGCCTCGGCCTGCTGCCAGCCGGGGATTTCGGTCCAGTCGGCGTAGAGGTCCTCGCCGTCCTTGATAAAATAGAGATACGAGCCGCCGATGCCCTCGATCACGGTGTCGTCCTCGGCCGTGCGCTTGGCGCCATGCTCGAGTGCCCAGGCCATCGCGGCCGCGGGATCGGCGACGCGGAACGCCATCGCGCTGGCCGAGGGGCCATGCGCCGCGCGGAACTCGGCGACGCGGCCGCTCTCGTCGCGGTTGAGCATGAGGTTGATGCGGCCCTGCTTGTAGCGGGTGATCGCCTTGCGCGGATGCCTGTGGCTGGCAACGAAGCCCATCTGCTCGAACTGGCGCGCCATCGCGTCGGGATCGGGCGAGGTGAATTCGACGAACTCGAAGCCGTTGAGGCCCAAAGGATTGGCAAGCGGATTGGCTGTATCGATCATGCAGCGCAAATACGCGCGTCCGCGGGATAGTGTCAATTGATACTATCCCGGTTGGGCGCGGTACTAGAGCCCTTCGCCGCCGACCCAATGCGCGTTGGACAGCCGCCGGGCGACGTTCCAGGTCTGGGTACGGATATCGGGCACCGCGACGATTTCCCAAAAGGCGCCTCGGGTCATCGGACCGAGCGCATAGAGATTGGCGTTGGCTTCGCCCGCGGCGTTAATCGTCTGGCCTTGATTGTCGACATCGATGCCCAGATGTGCCGCGTCCGGCCGGATCACCCCGCGCCCGGCGAGCGTGCGCAGCAGCGGCTCATCGGTGCGGTTGAGGTCGCCCAGGGGGCCGGTGCAATTGACGATCCGCTGGACCGACATCGTTTCGGCCGCGTCCTGGCCGCGGCGGCGGAGCTTCACGTCGATGCCCGCGGGTGTCTCCGAAAAGCTAAGCGTCTTGCCGGCGATCACGTCGAGCTGGCCGCGCTCGATCACTGCCATCAGCCGGGCATGGACTTCGGGCGCGAGACGGTGGCGATGGACGTCCCACCAGGGCCGCAGATGGCGCAGGAAGCGGCCGCGCTCGGCCTCGCTGGCATTGCCCCACATCGCCTGCGTGAAGGGGCGGAGCTCGTCGACTGCGTTGCGCCAGCCGATCGCCCCGCCGCGCGCGCGCAGATCGTGGACGAGCTGCGAGGCGGTGGTGGCGGGGCGCTCGGCGAGCTTGTCCCAATCGCTGCCCGGCGCATGGCTGCGCGGCAGCAGGCCGCGGCGCGAGAGGGCGACGATGCGGCCCCTGAACCCGCGCGCATCGAGCAACAGCACGACGTCGATCATCGTGAGGCCGGTGCCGATCACCAGCACGGTATCCTCGTCGGTAAGGCCCTCGGGGACGCTCGCATCCCAGGGATCGCCTTTGTATCGGCTCGGCGACAGCATTTCGGGATCGAGCCCGGGCGGATCGTGCGGCGGCAGGTTGCCGACGGCGAGCACGGCGGCGTCGGCCCGGATCGTGCCGCCCTTGAGGCGGATCTGCACATCCTTGGCGAAATCGAGATCCTCAACCTCGTCGCGCACCAGCGTGAGCCGATCGCCCGAATCGCACAGTGCCGCCTCGAGCAGCTCGCGCAGATACTCGCCATACGTGACGCGCGGGATGAATGCGGTCGCGGCATCCTTTACGCCGCGCCCCTCCAGCCAGCGGACGAAGTGCGACGGATCGTCGGGGAAGGCGCTCATATTGCCGGCGCGGACGTTGAGCACATGGCTCGGATGCGCGGCGCCATATGCCAGGCCGGTGCCCGCCACCGGCGCACGCTCGATCAGCGTTGCGCGGGGCCCTTCGTGGCGGAGCAGGTTGATCGCCTGCAGCGTGCCGGAAAACCCGGCACCGATGATCGCGACATGTTCGATCACGTCAGATTTCGTATTCGATCTGCCACTCGGGCTGCTCATAGGCCGGCTTGCGCGCGGCCATGCCGGGCTGCCGCGCCAGCATCTGGCCATAGAGCCGCTTCACGGCATCGCTGGCAGTGCGCACGAACAGCGACGGAAAGATCGCATGGACGACGCAGGCGGCGCCGCCCACGATCATGGTGAAGCCGAACCGCGCCGCAGTGGCGGCATGCTCGCCATAGCTTTCGCCGACAGCGCGCGGGTGAGACAGGAAGAAGCGATCGAACATGGCATGCGTTTACCGCGGCAGGAAGCGGGTGTGAAGCACAGCTTTCGCTCGGCGAAGCTTGGCTTTGCCTGCATTTGGCTTGCAATCCTCCGCCGGAATGGCCGAACCTGCCGGTGAGGCGCCGAAGAGCGCGGCACGAACGGGGTTCCAGCCTCAAGGGCTGGCCAGCGATACAAAGGGAGCGAGGATGGCCGAGGAAGCGCTCGCCGCGCCGCATGTGGCGACTGGCAAGGAAAAGATGGTGATCGCGGCGTCGTCGCTGGGCACCGTTTTCGAATGGTATGATTTCTATCTCTACGGCCTGCTCGCCACGACGATCTCGGCGCAGTTCTTCGCCGGAGTGAACGAAACCACTGCCTTTATCTTCGCGCTCGCCGCCTTTGCCGCAGGGTTCGCAGTGCGGCCGTTCGGCGCGCTCGTCTTCGGGCGGATCGGCGACCTGGTCGGGCGCAAGAACACCTTCCTCGTCACCATGGGCATCATGGGCGGCTCCACCTTCGCGGTCGGCCTGCTGCCCAATTTCGCCACGGCCGGCGTGTTCGCGCCGATCCTGCTGGTGACGCTGCGCGTGCTCCAGGGGCTGGCATTGGGCGGGCAATATGGTGGCGCTGCCACCTATGTTGCCGAACACGCTCCGAACGGAAAGCGCGGGCTCTACACGAGCTGGATCCAGACCACGGCGACGCTCGGCCTGTTCGCCTCGCTGCTGGTGGTGATCGGCACGCGCTCGACGGTGGGCGAGGCGGCGTTCTCCGCCTGGGGCTGGCGGATACCGTTTCTCGCCTCGGTGCTGCTGCTCGGCGTGTCGCTCTGGGTGCGGCTCCAGCTCAACGAGAGCCCGATCTATGCCCGGATGAAGGCGAGCGGCACGACTTCCAAGGCGCCGCTGACCGAGAGCTTCCTGCGCTGGGGCAATCTGCGCATCGTGCTGATTGCGCTGTTCGGCGCCGTCGTGGGGCAGGCGGTGGTCTGGTACACCGGCCAGTTCTACGCGCTGTTCTTCCTCGAAAAGACGCTCAAGGTCGATGGGATGACGGCGAACGTGTTGATCGCCATCGCGCTGGCGCTCGGCACGCCGTTCTTCGTGTTCTTTGGCTGGTTGAGCGACAAGATCGGCCGCAAGCCGATCATCCTGGCGGGGTGCCTGCTGGCCTCGCTGACCTATTTCCCGCTGTTCCACGCGCTGACCCAGGCGGCGAACCCGGCACTGGCCGAGGCGCAGGCCAAGGCGCCGGTGACCGTCGTCACCCATGACGCGCGCTGCTCCTTCCAGTTCGATCCGGTCGGCAAGAACAAGTTCGACAGCACCGCCTGCGACGTCGCCAAGGCCTATCTCGCCAAGGCGGGCGTGCCTTATCGGCAGGAGGCGCTGGCCGACGCCAACGATCTTTCCGACGAGGTTTCGGTGCGGATCGGCGGCGAAAACCTGGTGGCGCCATCGACGGCGATGTTGGCCGACACCACGCAGCGCAAGGCGCAGATCACTTCGTTCCAGGCGACGCTGCATACCGCGCTTGTCCAGGCAGGCTATCCTGCCGCCGCCGATCCCGATCGGATCAACAAGCCGATGGTTGTGGCGATCCTGTTCGCCCTCGTGGTGCTGGTGACGATGGTTTACGGCCCGATCGCCGGCATGCTGGTCGAGCTGTTCCCGAGCCGGATCCGCTACACCTCGATGTCGCTGCCCTATCACCTCGGCAATGGCTGGTTCGGCGGCTTCCTGCCGGCGACGGCCTTTGCGATGGTCGCGGCGACAGGGGATATCTATTACGGGCTCTGGTATCCCGTCGTCGCCGCCGCGATCACGTTGGTGATCGGGTTGCTGCTGCTACCCGAGACCTTCCGTAACAAGATCGAGGATTAGATCGCCGAGACGAGGGCGGCGACATCGACGTCGTCGCCTTCGCGCGCAATCGTGTCGGCAAGGTGCGCCTTGACGATGTCGAGCACCGGCAGGTTCGCGCCCAGCGCCGCGGCCGCTTCGCCGGCGAGCCGCATGTCCTTGAGCCCCAGCGGCGCGCTGAACCCGGCGGGGCGAAAGCGCTGCTCGGCGATCAGCGGGCCATAGATGCCGTGGAAGGTGCCGTTGAACAGCGTGCCGGTGAGCACTTCGAGCATCGCCGCGCGCGAAATGCCGCCGCGTTCGCCCAGCGCGATCGCCTCGCCCATCACTTCGACGCTGCCCATGATCATGAAATTGCCCGCGAGCTTGACCAGGTTCGCCGCCGAGGGCGTATCGCCGACGCGATAGGTCGCGCGCCCGATCACCTCGAAGATCGGCGCGGCATCGTCGAGCGCTGCGGCCTCGCCCGCGGCGACGACCCAGAGCTGCCCCGCCGCGGCCGCTGCGGGGCGGCCGAATACCGGCGCCGAGACGAAGCGCTGGCCGTGCTCGGCATGCAGCGCGGCGAGGCGATCGGCGGTCGCGACGGCGATCGTGCTGTGCGAGATATGGAGCGCGCCTTTCGGCAAGCCGGCGAGCAGGCCGTCGGGCCCCGTGAGCACGGCGTCGAGCGCGGCATCGTCGGCGACCATCGTCAGTGCCGCATCGGCGCCTTGCGCGGCGGCCGAGGGCGTGGCGGCAAGCGTCGCGCCCTGTTCGACAAGGGGCGCGGCCTTGCCGGGCGAACGGTTCCACAGGCGGACCTCGTGCCCCGCCGCGATCAGATTGGCGGCGATGCCCAGGCCCATTTGGCCCAGGCCGAGAACGGCGATCTTCATGGTGGCGAACCTTCCGAATGTGTCCGGAGCGATATGGCGCGCCGTTCGCGCAGGTAAAGGGCTAGGCTGTCGCCGTTTCGCGTTCGTGCTGCACGGCGCCGCCGATCCAGGTGGCGGTGACGTGCAGCGTTTCGTCGAGCGCGACCAAGTCGGCGCGGTAGCCCGGGGCGATGCTGCCGAGTTCACCGGCAAGGCCGAGGAAGCGGGCCGGCGAGTGGCTCGCCATCGTCACTGCGGTTTCGAGCGTGGTGCCGAGGCTGGCGACGCTGTTGCGCACCGCGCTCGCCATGTCGAGGTTGGAGCCGGCGATCGTGCCGCTATCGTCGGTCACCGCGCTGCCGCGGACATGGATCCGGCGACCCTGGAGCACAAACTCGTCGGAATCATAGCCAACCGAGGGCATTGCGTCGGTAACGAGCATCAACGTCTCGATCGGCTTGCAGCGAAGCGCAATGCGCAACGTTGCCGCGGCGACGTGATGGCCATCGACGATGATTCCGCAGACCAGCTCGTCGCGTTCGAGCGAGGCGCCGACCATACCTGGCGCGCGCGAGGCGAGCGGTGACATTGCGTTGAACAAATGCGTGACGCCGGTGATGCCGGCTTCGACGCCGGTGATCGCCTGCTCATAGGTGGCGTTGCTGTGCCCGGCGGCGACGATGACGCCGGCATCGACCAGGCGCCGGATCGTCTCCGGCGTCGTCCGCTCGGGGGCGAGCGTGACCAGCGTCTTGCCGCGCTTGAGCGAGGTCAGCGCGGCGAAGCCCTCCTCGTCGAGCGTGCGGATCTTCTCGGCGCGATGGATGCCGCGGCGATCGGTGTTGAGGAACGGTCCCTCGATATGGATGCCGAGCACGCCTGGGACGCCGGCCTCGATCGCGGCATCGACGGCCTCGACGGCGCGGCGGACCACCGCAATGTCGTCGCTGATCAGAGTCGGCAGGAAGCCGGTGGTGCCATAGTGGCGGTGGGCCTTGCCGATCGCTGCGATTCCCTCGACGCTTGGCGCGTCGTTGAACAGCACCCCGGCGCCGCCATTGACCTGTGTATCGATGAATCCGGGCACGAGCAGCGCGCCGGCGAGGTCCTGGCGCTCGGCATCGGCGGGCACGTCGCGCGCGGCGACGATCGCGGCGATGCGATCGCCTTCGACAAGCACGGCAACGTCGTCGCGGATGCCGTCCGCAGTGAGCACGCGGCCATTTACGAGAGCGATGGCCATCAGACGGTCTCGGTCACCTTGCGAAGGAGCGGGGGATGGTCGGGATCGAGCCCGCGGCGCAGCGATAGCGCGTTGGCGGCGCGATAAAAGGCCTGGATCTGCAGCATCGGCTCGATCGCGGGATGCGCGGACGGGTGGGGGAGCTGGACCGCGCCGGGCACCGCCCCGCCGCTGACGATCACTTCGCCGCCGCGCGCGAGCACTTCGGCGACGAGTTCGTCGACGCCGTCGGCGGTCTCGTCGGCCTGGCGGAAGACGAGCAGCGGGAAGCCCGGGCCGACCAGCGCCATCGGGCCGTGCCGGACCTCGGCGGCGCTGAACGCCTCGGCGTGGAGCCCGCAAGTCTCTTTGAACTTGAGCGCGGCTTCCTGGGCGACGCCGAAGCCGATGCCGCGGCCGATAACGTAGAGGCCGCGCGCGTCGGCGAGCCGCTCGACCAAGGGCGACCAGTCGGCGGCCCAGGCCTGTTCGAGCTGCGCCGGCGCGCCGCGCAGTGCCTCGAGCAGCGCGGTGTCCTCGGCCCAGTGGCCGACCAGATGGAGCAGCGCGGCGAGGCTGGCGATGTACGACTTGGTCGCGGCAACGCTCAGTTCGGGACCGGCGTGGAGCGAGAAGAAGGCGTCCGACTCGGTTGCGAGCGGCAACTCGGGGGTATTGACCAAGGCGAGGCTGCGCGCGCCGCCTTCGCGGGCAGCGCGCATCGTCGCGAGGATGTCCGGACTCTTGCCCGATTGCGAGATGCCGATCGCCAGCATGTCGGCGAGGTTGGCCGAGGCACCATATACCGACGACACTGATGGCGCGGCGGACGTGGTGAGGATGCCCAGGCGAGTCTCGATCAGATATTTGCCGAAGGTGGCGGCGTGATCCGAGCTGCCGCGCGCGCAAGTGAGCACGCCGCGGATCGCGGCCTGACGGAGCTGCTGGGCATAGGCAGCGACCGGGCCATCATTGGCGGCAAGCTGGCGGCGGACGGTTTCTGCAGCTTCGCCGGCTTCGGCGAACATGCGGGTCGATTCAGGATTGGTCATGATTTCTCAGGCTCGCGTGTCGAGTTCGGCGACGAAGTCATAGGCGTCACCACGGTACCAGCTCTGCGTCGCTTCGATGACGCGGCCATCGGCGAGGAAACCCCGCCGTTCGATATAAAGTCCCGGGGCGCCTGCTTCGATCCCGAGCAGCGTGGCCTGATCGGCATTGAACAGCACCGCCCGCAATCGCTGAAGCGCGCGCACCGGGCGATGGCCATTGGCTTCCAGCGCCGCATAGAGCGATGAGCCCACTGCCTCGGGGTTGTCGAGCCCGAAGCCGGGGATGGCCGTATATTCGAGCGCCATCGCGACATCGTCGGCATAGCGGATGCGATTGAAGCGGAGCACTGCGGTGCCCGGGCTCAGCCCGAGAGTGAGCGACTCGTCGGGGGTGACCGCACCGGCGCTGCGCCCGATCCATTCGCTGCGCACGACCTGGCCGCGCGCCGCCATGTCTTCGGAGAAGGAGGAGAGCTTGGCAAACTGCTTCTCGACGCGGCTGGCGACGAAGGTGCCGGCGCCGTGACGGCGGATCAGCAAGCCTTCATCGACCAGCGTATCGAGCGCCTTGCGCAGCGTGATCCGCGACACCGACAGGTCGGCGGCAAGGTCGCGCTCGGCCGGCAGCGCCTCGTTGGGCTTGAGCACCTGATCGCGCAGCGCCTCGCGCAGAGCGTCCTCGATCCGGCGATAGAGCGGACCTCCACCCGCCCCATCGAGCGGTCGTATCTTTTCGGCCAGAAGCGGCATCTTGGTTCCCACCATTGGGCGTGTGCGTGTTCGACGCAACACTAATACCAATAAAATACCACATGCCAGCAAAAAAGTGCGCAGAGACGTCACATTATTGAAAGAATCCCTCTTGACGAGGGTAAAGGTCTGACGGATGGTTTGGCCATTGGTCTGCAACTGGTTCATAAAAAAGAGACCAGGCAGGCCATCGGGATCATCTGAAAATGGGGATCAGGCATGGGGATTCGGACACTTCTAATCGGCACCGCCAGCGCAGTTGCGTTGCTATCGGGAGCCGCGCACGCGCAAAGCGCGGCGGACATACCAGCAGTCGAGACGCAGGACGAGGGCGACATCGTCGTCACCGGCTATCGTGCCTCGCTCGAACAAGCGATCGAGACCAAGCGTAACGCCAACGCGATCGTCGATTCGATTTCGGCCGAGGACGTCGGCAAATTTCCCAACACCAACGTCGCCGAAGCGCTGACGCTCGTCCCGGGAGTCACCGTCGATCGCCAGTTCGGCCAGGGCGAGAAGGTTTCGATCCTCGGCACCGATCCGGCGCTCAACCGCACGCTGCTCAACGGGCAGACGGTGGCATCGGCGGACTGGTTCATCCTTGATTCGCCCGGGCGCACCTTCAACTACGCGCTGCTCGCGCCGCAGCTCGTCAGCCGCGTCGACGTCTACAAGTCGCCCGAGCCGCGGATCGACGAGGGCTCGATCGGCGGCACCGTCAACGTCGTCACGCGCAAGCCGCTCGACCTCAAGGCGTTCACGGTCGCGGGCTCGCTCGGTTACCTGTACAATGCGCGCTCGAAAAAAGGCGATCTCCAGGGCTCGGCGCTGGTCAGCTGGCACAATGAATCGGGCACGTTCGGGCTGCTCGCCTCGTTCCAGCGCGCCAAGGACCAGCTCCGCCGCGACGGTCTTGAAACCTATGGCACGATGACCGCCGATTTTTGGACCGGCAACAATGAAGGCGGTGTCAGCTCGATCACCACGGGCAATTGCACCGGCGCCTGCGCGACGACGCTCGCCGCCAATCCCAAGGCGGTGTCGCCCAACGCCTTTGGCACTTCCTATTTCGAGCAGGGCCGCGAACGCCTGACCTATTCGGCGACGGCGCAGTGGAAGCCGATCGACGCGCTTACCCTGACGCTCGACTATCTGCGCATCGACGCCAATTACGACAATCTCAACCAGTCGATGTACGCGTTCCAGGGCAACACCTGGAACAGCGCGGGTGCGCTCACCGGGCTGACCGTGAAGGACGGCATCGTCACCTCGGCATCGCTCAACGACGGGCTCTCGGTGCTCGACGCCCAATATCGCGAGGCAGAGATGCATTCGCAGACCTGGCACGGCACAATCGGCTGGAACGCCGATAGCTGGGATCTCAATGTCGAGGGTGGGCTTTCGGACGCCGATGGCGGCTCCAAGCACCAGGTGTTCCTCGAATTCCTCAACAAGGCCGATTACACCGTCGACATCTCCGGCGCGCCGGACGCGCCCGGCACGCTGAACTACACGACGAACGTGCTCGGCAATCCCGCCGCCTTTGCGACCGATCCGGGCTGGAGCGGCAACCTCGTCGACAAGCCGACCACCGACAAGGAGCGTTACGCCCAGGCCGATCTCGGCTTCAAGTTCGACAGCGCGCTCAATCGCATTCAGCTCGGCTACAAATATCGCAAGCACGAGACCGGCCAGCGCTATTCGGGCATCGCGGTCACCGGCGTTGCCGCCTCGGCCGGGCTGTTCGATCCGACGACGGTGAAAGACAATTACCTTAGCGGCTTCGGCGGCGTGAACGACCAGATGACGGGTCGCTTCAAGATCGATGGCGACACGATGGTCGATTATGTCCGTAGCGGCGCCTGGCTGCCCGCGGGCGCCACGATGCCGGTGCCGTCGGCCTTTGCCGCGCCCGAATTCGCTTCGGGCAACTGGGACGTCTCGGAGAATATCCACGCGGCCTATATGCAGGCCAATTTCGACACGGGCAGCGGCGTGCGCGGCAATTTCGGCGCGCGCTATGTCCATACCGGCTTCACCAGCTCGGGCTATGTCTGCACCAGCGGCAATTGCTCGACGGCGGCCAACTGGACCTGGCAGAGCACCAAGCGCAGCTATGACAATGTCCTGCCGAGCCTGAACGTCATCATCGACGTGCAGAAGGACCTGCTGTTCCGCTTTGCCGCTGCGCAGGTGATCGCGCGGCCGAACTATTCGGACCTGACCAACTCATTCTGGCTGGCCGATAGCGTGCTCAATGGTGCCGGCGGCAATCCCGATCTCGAGCCCTATGCGTCGAACAATTTCAATGCCTCGCTCGAATGGTATTTCTCGCGCCGCTCGATCCTGTCTGCCGAGGTCTTCTACAAGGATATCAGCAACTATATCCTGTCGCGCACTGCGCCCGAGCAGCATTTCAACACGACGCGGAACATCATCTCGACCTACCAGGTCAGCCGCCCGTACAACGCGGGTTCAGCGGAGGTGAAGGGCTTTGCGGTCGCCTACCAGCAGGCGTTGCCTTATGGTTTCGGCGTGCTCGCCAACTATACTTACTCGGACGGGCATGGCGACGGCGACACCGATCTGCCGTATAATTCGAAGCATCAGGCAAGCCTGAGCCCGTTCTTCGAGAGCGGCCCGGTGGCGATCCGCGGGACATATACCTGGCGTTCGAAATACTTCACCGGGATCGACCGCGCGAACAACATGTATGTTCGCGATGCCGCCAATGTCGACGTCTCGGCAACCTATAATTTCACCAAATATGTCGGGCTGACCTTGTCCGGCATGAACCTGACCGACAGCGAATATTATGCCTATGCCGATACGCAGCGCCTGCCGCGCGGCGTCTATCGGACGGGGCGCAAGCTGCTTGCGACGGTGAACGTCAATTTCTGATCTCTCCAAGCCAGGAGTGTGCGTGGGTGGCGGAGAAGCCTGGCTTCCCCGCCACCCCTTTCTTTTGAAGTCCTTCTTTTGAGCGGACGGCCGAAAGGCCTAAGCTCGCCAGACACGCGATCGCCAAGGGATGCAGCTGTGACCGATTTCCGCACTTCGATGGCGCTGCTCGCCACGGTGATCGCCATGCCGGCCGCGGCGCAGGTGCCGCAGCTCTTGCCGCAGCCCGCCGAGATCGCGGCGAGCGCGGGAAGCTTCCGGATCGCCCCGGCGACGGCGATCCTGGTGCCGGCCGACGATGCCGGCGCGCGCAACGCGGCCGAACGGCTTGCCGGGCTGGTCTATAGCGCGCGTGGGTTCACGCCGCTGATCCGCGCGGTGCCGCGGGGGCCGGCGATTCGCTTCGTCCGCGCGGCCACTGGCGAACCCGAAAGCTATCGTCTCGATGTGGGCGCCGAGGGTGCCACGATCACCGCCGGCGACGATGCCGGGCTGCTCTATGGCGCGGTCAGCCTGTGGCAGGCGATGACCCAGGCACCGGGGCAGGGGGCCGTGATCGTTCCCGGCTTCACCGTGACCGATGCCCCGCGCTTCCACTGGCGCGGACTGATGCTCGACAGCGCGCGCCATTTCCAGTCGCCCGCCTATGTGCGCAAGCTGATCGACTGGATGGCGGTCAACAAGCTCAACACGCTGCACTGGCATCTGGTCGACGACCAGGGCTGGCGCATCGAGATCAAGAAATACCCCAAGCTCACCGAGGTTTCGGGCTGGCGCTATCCCGCCACCGCGTCCGGCGCGCCGCAGCTGCCGCGCATCGGCGGCTTCTATTCGCAGAACGAGATCCGCGCGATCATCGCCTATGCTGCCAAGCGCAACATCACGATCATCCCCGAGATCGAGATGCCCGGCCACGCGCTCGCCGCGATCCGGGCCTATCCCGAGCTCGGCACCGGCACGCCGATTCCGCCGGGCACCGAGAGCGACTGGGGCGTGTTCCCTTGGCTCTATAATGTCGATGACGGCACCTTCGCGTTCCTCGAGGACGTGCTGTCCGAAGTGATCGCGCTGTTCCCTTCGAAATATATCCATGTCGGCGGGGACGAGGCGACCAAGGAACAGTGGCAGGCTTCGCCGGCGATCCAGGCCCGGATGAAGGCGCTCGGCGTCAAGGACGAGACCGCGCTGCAGGCGTGGTTCGTCCACCGGATCGCAGGCTTTCTCCAGAAGAACGATCGCAAGCTGATCGGCTGGGACGAGATCCTCGACGGCGACGTTCCGGCCGATGCGACGATCACGTCGTGGCGCGGGATCGACGGGGCGATCAAGGCGGCCAAGGCTGGGCATGACGCCGTGCTGAGCCCGTCGCCGACGCTTTATTTCGACAATCGCCAGGGTTTCAGCGACAAGGAGCCGCCTGGCCGCGGCAACCTGATCAGCCTCGAGAAAGTCTATGGCTTCGATCCGGTGCCCGCGGAGATTCCCGCCGAGCAGCGCCACCACGTCATCGGGCTCCAGGCCAATCTGTGGACCGAACATGTTCGCACCGAGGAGCGCGCGGCATGGGCGATGTTTCCGCGGGCGAGCGCGGTCGCCGAGACCGGCTGGTCGCGCGCCGAGGGGCGCAGCTTCCCCGATTTCGTCAAGCGCGTGGTGCCGCAGATGGCGCGGATGCGCAGCCTCGGGCTGACGGCGTCAACCAGCGCGTTCACGGTGCAGCCGAGCCTCGACTATAAGGCGGGCGCCGGCACGGTGGGCGTGACGCTCGCCAACCAGGCCGGGCTGGAGATGCGCTATACCGTCGACGGCAGCGCGGTGACCGCCAAGTCGCCGGTCTATGCGCAGCCGCTGGCGCTGCCGCTGCCGAGCACGCTCAAGGCGAGCGCGTTCCTCGACGGCAAGCCGGTGGCTGCGCCGCTCAGCCAGGTGCTCGATGCGCAGGCGGTGCGCTTTCGCAGCGACGAGGCGCTCAGGACCTGCTCGAACAAGGTCGTGCTGGCGCTGGAGGATGACTATCCCGGCATCGGCAAGCGCGCGACCTTCGTCACCGACATCTTCGCGCCGTGCTGGCTGTATGACAATGCGCCGGTCGGCGGCGCGCGCCAGATCGCGCTCGAAGTCGGGCAGCTGCCGTTCAACTTCCAGATCGGCAAGGACCTGGATCGGATCAAATTCGCTGCGCCCGAGACGCCCGAGGGCGAGTTCGTGGTGCGCGCGGGCAGCTGCGAGGGGCCGCGCGTGGCGACGCTCGCGCTGGCGACGGCGGCGGGCAATCCGGGCGTGACGCGGCTGGTCGCGCCGCTCGATCCGCGCGCCGGCAACGAGACTTTGTGCATCCGCTACACCGCCAAGAGCGTCGAGCCGATGTGGGCCCTCCAGTCGGTAGAGTTGATTCCGTGAGTGGACGCATGACCAACACCGTTACCCTGATTGCCCCCTTTGCCGGCTGGCTTGCGCCGCTCGAAGCGGTGCCCGATCCCGTCTTCGCCGAGCGGATGATGGGCGACGGCTTCGCGATCGACCCGATCGAGGGCGTGCTGCGCGCGCCTGCCGCGGGCGAGATCTTGTCGGTGCCGGTGAGCGCGCATGCCGTGACGCTGCGGCTCGACAATGGCGCCGAGCTGCTGATCCATATCGGGCTGGAGACCGTCGCGCTGGGCGGCGCCGGGTTCGAGGCGAAAGTACGCGCGGGCGACCACGTGCATCCCGGCGACACGCTGATCGTTTTCGATCTCGACGCCGTGGCAGAGGGCGCCAAGGCGCTGATCACCCCGGTGGTCGTCGCCAATGACGGCTTCGTCCTGGCGCTCGAGCCGGGCAACCGGCTGGTTGCGGCAGGCGATCCGCTGGGGCTGCTCTCGCCGGCTGCAGGACGCGAGACCGTGCTGGCGACGCCGCCGGCGAGCGCCTTCGAGCGCGAAGTCCGCATTGCGGCGGCGCATGGCATCCATGCCCGCCCGGCGGCGCGCATCGCCGCGGCGCTCCGCCCGTTCCTGTCCGAGGTGACCTTCCATGCCGGCGGCAAGAACGCCAATGCGCGCAGCACCGTCGCGCTGCTCGGGCTCGGCATCGGCAATGGCGAGACGGTGCGGATCGCTGCACAGGGCAGCGACGCGCGCGCCGCCGTCGACGCCATCGCCGAGCTGATCCTATCGGGGCTGGGCGAGGAGGGCACCGCCACGGCGGCCCACGCCCCCGCGCTGCGCACCGGCGGGCCGGTGATGGCTTCGCCGGGGCTCGCGATCGGCGCTGCGCTTCAGCTTCGTGCCGCCGAACAGGAGGTGCCCACCGACGGCGCAGGGGTGGCCGCCGAGCGCGCCGCCCTCGATCGCGCGCTCGCCGAAGTCAGCGGCCGGCTGGAAGGCGCCCGCGGCGCCGCCGCCGAGATCGCCGAGGCGCATCGTGCACTGCTCGCCGATCCGGAATTGCTGAAGGGCGCCGAGCGCCTGATCGCCGAAGGACGCAGCGCCGGCTTCGCGTGGCGCGCCGCGACGGCGGAGGCAGCAGGCGCGATCCGCGCCACCGGTGACGCACTGCTGATCGAGCGCATCTCCGATCTCACCGATCTCGAACGCCAGGTCGTCGGCGCGCTGCTCGGCAGTGCCGGCCCGGTGGTCGCGGCGCTGCGACCTGGGACGATCCTGCTCGGCGAGGACCTGCTGCCGTCTCAATTCCTCGCGCTCGACACGAGCCGCCTCGCGGGCATCTGCACCGCGGCGGGCGGACCGACCTCGCACGTCGCGATCCTTGCGGCGTCGGCCGGCATTCCGATGCTCGTCGCAGCCGGCGAGGCAGTGCTGTCGATCGCCGACGGCACGCCGCTGATCCTCGATGCCGATGCCACAACGCTGGCGATCGATCCCGATGCCGAAGCCCTGGCCGACGCGAGCGCCCGGCTCGCGGCGATCCGTGAGCGTCGTGCAGAAGAAGCCGCGGCTGCGCATGAAGCCTGCCGAATGGCCGACGGCACCCGGATCGAGATCTTCGCCAATCTCGGTTCGGTGACCGATGCCGCGGCGGCAGTGGCGGCAGGCGCCGAGGGTTGCGGCCTGCTGCGCACCGAATTCCTGTTCCTCGAGCGCGAGACCGCGCCCAATGAGGAAGAGCAGCGCGACACCTATTCGCGGATCGCGGCAACGCTCGGCGATCGCCCGCTGATCGTGCGTACGCTCGACATCGGTGGCGACAAGCCGGTGCCGTATTTGCCGATGGCGGCCGAGGAGAATCCGGCGCTGGGGTTGCGCGGCGTACGGCTCGGGCTCGCCCGGCCCGATCTGATGCGCGTCCAGCTGCGTGCGATCCTGCGCGGCGTGCCTGCCGGCCAATGCCGGATCATGCTGCCGATGATCGCCGACCTTGCCGATTACCGCCCGGTCCGCGCGATGCTGGATGAAGTCCGCGGCGAACTCGGCATCGCGGAGCCCGTGCAACTCGGCGTGATGATCGAGACCCCGGCGGCCGCGATGCTCGCCGACCAGATCGCAGCCGAAGCCGATTTCCTGTCGATCGGTACCAACGACCTCACTCAATATGCGCTGGCCGCCGATCGCGGCAACGCGGCGGTCTCCGAACGGATCGACGCGATGCACCCGGCGATCCTGCGGCTGATCCGCGAAGTCGGGCGCGGTGCGCGCTCGGCGCGGCGCTGGGCCGGGGTGTGCGGCGGACTGGCGTCCGATCCGCTCGCCGCGCCGATCCTGATCGGGCTCGGCATCACCGAGCTTTCCGCAACCCCGGCTGCGGTGCCCGGCCTCAAGGCCGCGGTCCGCAAGCTCGACATGGCGGCCTGTGTCGCGCTCGCCGAGCGTGCCTGCGCGGCTTCCTCTCCCATCGAAGTGCGCTCGATCGCACGCGAGGCACTGGCATGACTTTCCAACCTTCCGCCCTGCTTGCCCGTTTCCAGCCGCTTGGGCGCGCGCTGATGCTGCCGATCGCGGTGCTGCCAATCGCGGCGCTGCTGTTGCGGCTCGGCCAGGCCGATCTGCTGAATATTCCGTTCGTCGCCGCGGCGGGCGAGGCGATCTTCTCCAATCTCGGGCTGCTGTTCGCCGCGGGCGTCGCAGTCGGCCTGGCGCGCGAGAATCACGGCGCGGCGGCGCTGGCCGGCGTCGTCGCCTTCCTGGTCGCGACCGAAGGCGCCAAGGTGCTGCTTGTCCTGCCGCCCGATCTTGCCGCGGGCGAGGCGGCGGCGCAGGCTGCCTGGCGCGCCAAGGAAATCGCCAAGCTCAGCGTGCCAGCGGGCATCCTGGCCGGGATCGTCGCCGGGCTGCTCTACAACCGCTTCTACGACATCAAGCTGCCCGATTATCTCGCCTTCTTCGCCGGCCGCCGCTTCGTGCCGATCGCCGCGGGGCTTGCCGGGCTGGTCGGCGCCGGACTGTTCGGTGTCGGCTTTCCGTGGTTCGAAGCGGGTGTCGATACGCTCAGCCACTGGGTGCTCGCCGCTGGTCCTGCGGGCCTGTTCTTCTTCGGGCTGTTCAACCGGCTGCTGCTGATCACCGGCTTGCACCACATCCTCAACAACATCCCGTGGTTCCTGCTCGGCGACTTCCATGGCGCGACCGGCGACATCAAACGCTTCTTCGCCGGCGACCCGACCGCGGGCAGCTTCATGGCCGGCTTCTTCCCGGTGATGATGTTCGGGCTGCCTGCGGCGTGCCTGGCGATGTACCGCAGCGCGCTGCCGGCGCGGCGCAAGGCGGTGGGCGGCCTGCTGCTCAGCCTCGGGCTCACGTCGTTCCTCACCGGCGTCACCGAGCCGATCGAATTCAGCTTCATCTTCCTTGCCCCGGTGCTTTATCTGATTCACGCGGTGCTTACCGGCATTTCGATGGTGGTGATGGACGCGCTGGGCGTGAAGCTCGGCTTCGGCTTCTCCGCCGGCGCGATCGACTACGTCCTCAATTTCGGGCTGGCGACCCGGCCGCTATGGCTGTTCCCGGTCGGCGTGGTTTATTTCGCAGTCTATTATTTCACGTTCAGCTGGACGATCCGCCACTTCGACCTCAAGACCCCCGGGCGCGAAACCGAGCCGGTCGCTGCCCAGGCCAGCGGCGTGCCGCAGGAGCGCGGCGCGGCGATCGTCGTGGCGCTGGGCGGGGCGGCCAATGTCCGAAGCGTCGATGCGTGCATGACGCGGCTGCGCCTTGTGCTCGGCGACAACGCGATCGCCGACGACGCGGCGCTCAAGGCGCTGGGCGCCCGCGGCGTGGTGCGGATGGCCAATGGCGCGCTCCAGGTGATCTTCGGCCCGCTCGCGGACCAGATTTCGGGCGAGGTGCGCACTGCGCTGACCAGCGGCGCAACCGCAGCTGCGGCCGCTGTGACACCGGCGGGCATCGACACGGCAGCCGTCGCCGCCGCGCTGGGCAACGGCAATGTCCGCGCCGCCCGTGCCCGCGGCACCCGGGTGCTCGTCGATGTCGCCGATCCTGCGGCGGTCGATCGCGCCGCGCTCACCCGCGCGGGCATTTCCGCGATCGTCGTCCCCGATGGCCAGGGCAGCGTCCACCTGATTGCGGGCGGCGCTTCTGCGGACCTGGCTGAGGCGCTAGCGCGCTAGCGCCTTTTCGATCGCAGCCTCTGCCACCGGCGCCATCCGCGCATAGCCGGTGGCGAGCGGATGGACGCCATCATCGCTGAACCCGCGCGCGAGCAGGCCGCGATCGTCGGTCAGCACCGAATGGTAATCGGCGAAGCGATAGCCGCGCTGGGCGCAGAAGCGCTTGAGCCAGGCATTGAGCGCATCGATCTTGGCGGGATCGCGCTCGCGCAGGACGTCGTGCGCCGCCTCGGTATAATTATGTACCGGCAGCAGCGAGGCGAAGACGATGCGGATGCCATGCCGATCGGCGAGATCTGCCATCGCCTCGTAATTGGCCTCGATCTGCTCCAGCGTCTCGCGCTGCATGAAGCCCTGGATGTCGTTGATCCCGGCAAGGATCACCACGGCCTTGGGCCGCAGCGCGATGACATCCTGATGGAATCGCAGCAGCATCTGCGCGGTCACCTGGCTGCCGATGCCGCGATTGACATAGGGCTTGCCCGGGAAGCTGCGTGACAGGTCCCAATTGTCGGTGATCGAATCGCCGAGGAAGACGACACGGCGTTCGCCGGGTTTCGGCGGCGCGAGCGCGGCATTGGCATCGGCGTAGAGATAGCGCTCGCCGAAATCCTCCATCAGGCTGGGCACCAGCTTGGCGCGGAACGGCCCGAGCCACGGCCCCCAATCCTTTTCCACCACGGTGCGGCGCTCGGGTGCGCTGCGATAGGGTTTGTCGGAAGCCGCCTGCTGCGCCGAGACGCTGGCGGAAACGCACAACAACAACACAGCGATACGCTTCATCGGATCTCCATGGACAGCCGCCTTCCGCATAGGCTTGGTGCGGCGACTTCTCTACCCCAAGCGAGCCCTTGTCGTGGTTCGCGGCCCAT
This sequence comes from Sphingomonas sp. MMS12-HWE2-04, assembly GCF_044881185.1. Classification (GTDB taxonomy): domain Bacteria; phylum Pseudomonadota; class Alphaproteobacteria; order Sphingomonadales; family Sphingomonadaceae; genus Sphingomonas. The sequence continues at coordinate 1,331,893 of NZ_CP173254.1, forward strand.
TCGGCCGGGATCGCGGATCAAGTTGCGCGCCGCAGGGTTCTTGCCCCGCGTTCGTGTCAGGGAAGGTCGTCCCCATGTATAGCCTGCTTGCTGCCCTAGTGCTGGTCGCCACTCCGGCCGCGGCGGAGCATCATGCCATTCTTGGCCCGCAATTCGCGCGCGGGGTCGATCCTTCGGCCACGCGCGACATCATCCGGCGCGCCGACGCCGCGATCGGCCGGCGGCCGGGCGCGATCGCGAGGCTCCATACCGAGGGCACGCTGCCCGGCAAGGGCATCCGCGACATCAGCCTCAAGGCCAAGCAGGACCAGCCTATCGTGCTCGATCTCGCGCTGGCATGGCGGCTGACCGGCAACCGGCGTTACCTCGACCAGGCCGGGCGTTATCTCGCGGCATGGGTGAACCTCTATCAAATGTCGTTCAATCCGATCGACGAGACCGACTTCGACAAGCTGCTGCTCGCCACCGATCTCACGGAGGCCGACCTTCCGCCCGCGCTGCGCGCGAAGCTCGATCGTTTCTGGCGGAGGATGGCTGCCGGCTATCTCGATGCGATGGACACCGTGCCCAAGAGCCAGATGAACAACTGGCAGAGCCACCGCGTCAAGCTGGCGATGATGGCGGCGTTCCAGACCGGGGACGCCGGGCTGATTGGCCGCGCCCGCGCCGCTTTCCGCAAGCAGGTGGCTGCGAACATCCATCCCGATGGCTCGGTTTTCGACTTCGGCGAGCGCGATGCGCTGCATTACGTCACCTATGATCTCGACCCGCTGCTGATGGCGGCGATTGCGGCCAAGACCCATGGCGAGGACTGGTATCGCTGGCAGAGCGCGACCGGATCGAGCCTTGCTGCCGCAGTGCGCTGGCTCGAACCCTATGCGCGCGGCACGCAGACGCACACCGAGTTCGCCAATTCCAGGGTCGCATTCGATCGCCAGCGCGCCGCCGCCGGCCAGGGCGAATATGCCCCGCACGCCTGGGATCGCGGCAATGCCGTTCCCACCTTTTCGCTGGCGGCGCTGTGCGACCCTGCCTGGGCGCCGCTCGCACGCCAGCTGGCGGACCAGACCGGCCGCCGCCCGGCAGCCTGGACGCAATTCTATCGTGGCTGAGGCGCCTAGCGAACCAGATAGGGCAGGGTGATGGTGAACGACGACCCCGCCGCAAGCTTGCCGCGCGGCTTCAGCCTGACCTTGGTGACCAAGCCTTGCGAGACTGCATCGCCAGGTGTCGGCACATAGGCCCAGCCGGTGCCATCGGCATAGAAGTCGACATCGTCGGCGCCGTCTCCGGCACTGGTGTAGCTGAACGCGAGCGTCGAGCTCGGCGTGCCGTCGGTGAACTTGATCGCGGCACCGCTGCTCGCGCCGTCGCCTTCGAGTGCGATCGAGGTCTTGGCCTGGGTCGGGATCTCGACTCGCACTGAATTGAGGTCGGTGGCGACGATGTCGGGATTGGCGACGACCACGGTCATCATCTTCTTGGCGCCGATGATCGCCTTGGGAAAGCTGGTGCCCGAGATCGGATCCCAGGTCGTCACCGAACCGATCGCCACCGTCACCGGCTTGGGCGCCACCGTGATGGTAAACGGGATGTCGGCGAACTGGCTGCCCTGATCGAGCGTGCCCAGCGTGCAGCTGCTGCCGACCCAGACCCCCGAACAGAATTTCCAGGCCCATGTCACTCGGAATGCACCGCTATAGGTGCCCGGGGTGAGCAGCGTAGTGCTCGTCGGCTTGATGAACAACGGGATGTTGCTGGGGCTACCGCCGAGCAAGCCTAGCACATCGATTACCGCGGGATTGAGGAAATTGGTCGCCACGCCCGAAGCCATCGCAGTGGTGCTCGTCGCGCTGGGGAAGACCTGGTACGCGCCATCGGGCTGGCCGGCCGAAGTCAGCTTGAAGCTGTTGGCGTTACTGATCGTCGCGGTGAGGACGTTGCCGCCGAGCAGCGTGATCGTGCTGTTCGAACAATTGATCCCGCCGGCCCGCTCGATCACCGGGACGGCCGACGCCTTTATCGCATTGGGGGAGTAGCTGCCGAGACTGACGGTGGCGGGCGACGCGACCGTGCATGCGGCGGCGGGCGCGGCCCAACCGCAGAGCGCGGCAGCGAACAGGCCGAACCGTTGGAAGATGGCAATCACAGGCGAGCCTCCGCGGCGGGCTGCGGGCGGTGGCCGGCCGCACTCAGTTGGCGGGTTGGCGCATCTGCTCGAAATAGTCGTGCATCCGCTGCGCGCCGCTCTCCGAGAGCGACACGAAGATGCGGCGCTGGTCGCGCCCGCAGCGACGGCGATGGATCCAGCCGCGCGTCATCAGCACGTCGAGCCAGCGATTGGTGGTTGCAGGCGTCGTGCTGGCGAAGCTTCCCAGATCGCCGACGGTCCGCTCGCGTGCGTCGAGATGCGCTTCGTACAGCCGCAGCAGGATGTCCCAGGCGGGGTCGGAGAACCAGCTTTCCGGCATGAACTTCGCGCGCGTCTCGCGCCCGCGGATGATCGTCGCGACGCTCGAGCGATGCCCGATCTCCGCGCGTGCAGTCATCATCTCCTCGAGGCTGCCCTCGGAAAGCGCACGCACCGCGTCGTCGCAGGTCTGCTGGGTTTCCTGGAAACGCGAGCACAGCTCCGGAAGCAGCGTATGCAATTCCTTCAGTCGCTGCGCGAGCGAGCCTTGGTCGACAATGCTTTTGGTCTGCCCCATGTTTCCCCACTTCCTTCGCCGGGCGAAATGCCCGTACGACCGACAACAAGTTTAGCCATATAAGGTAAACATAGGATAAGATTTCCGAGACCGGGGTACCAATCTTGTAGATTCCCTTAGGCATAACCCCTCGAAAGATGATCGAATTTCGATTATTTCCCGTCATTTCCGGTTTCCGGCAAAGATGTTTCGAGTATCGTTGAGCAGCGACTGATCGAACTTCATCCGAAAAGATACGTAGGGGCCATGGCGCGTGTAGCGGGAAGCTTCGAAATCACGGTCTCGATAGCCTGAGAAGTTGTAGCCTGCGCTGACCCATAGAGCCTTGCCGGGCGATACGCCGACAGCGGGGCCGAACGAGAAGGCGGCAGTGCCTTCGGTCCAGCTGTGCTGGACGCTGCCCTGCACGCCGATGTCGAGATTGCGGCGGATGTCCTTGCGGATTTCGACGCCCACCACGTCGATAAAGCCGTCGAGCGTCTCGTCGGCATAGCGGCCGCGGACATATTTGGCGCCGTAATAGACGCTGGCTTCGAAGCCGTGCTCGGCGCCTTCGTCGCCTGAGCGATAGCCGATCGCCAGGCTGTTGATCGCGCGCAGCGTCGCGAGATTGCCTCGCGCAAAGGTTGGCACGTCGAGCACGTTGTTGCTGCTCACGCCCTGGTCGGCGCTCTCGTGGCGCAGCGTGAAACGTTCGAGCAGTGACCAGCGGCTGTCGATCGGGCGCAGCGCCAGCGCCAGATCGCCGGTGGCGGAGACGACCGAGCGACCCTTGCTGTCGGTGGTGCGATAGCCGCGTAGCGAAGACGCCAGCGTCTTGCCGTCGCCGAGCGGGCGCAGCAGGTTGCTGGTGAAGCCGAGACGGCGCGATTCCTGCGACGTGCGATATTCGCCGCGGCCGTTCCACGACCAGGTGTCGCTGCGATAGCCGGCGCCGGCGGTGACTGCGATGAAATCGCCTTCGCGGACGTTCTGGCCAAGGATCGAGCTGCCGATCACCGGGCGCGACAGGCTGGTCTCGGGCACCTGACCGGAGACGGTGCGGCTGCCGTCCAGCGTTGCGTCGATCGTCCAGTGCTTGCTCACCGGGAGCGACTGGCTGAGGCCATATTGGGCAAAGGCGCGGGTGCCGTTCTCGTTCGCCGCGCTGCCGAGCGCCTGGCGGTTGATCGTCGAGAGCAGGCGCGCGCCGGCCCAGGGAGCCACCTCGAAACCGATGCGGGCGTTACGCGCCAGATAGTCCTGGCCCTTGGCGATCTCATAGCCGCCGATCAGGCGGACGCCGGGCCGGAGCTTCCAGCTTGCCGAAAGCTGCTGGCGCGCAGGGAAATCGGCGCTGTCGTCGGCGCCGCCGATCGCGAGCTGCGCCTGGCCGGTGATCTCGAGCTTGTTGTCGAGCAGCGAATGCGTGCCGCCCAGCGAGAGCAGGGCCGAGTTGCGCTGGGCGCCGTCGCTGCTGCGATCGCCGGCGAACTGCGCGCCGGCGAACAGCAGGCTGGAGCCGCGGCGATATTCGATGCGGGTCTCGCCGACGGTGCGGCTGGCGTCGCTGGTCAGGTCGTCCTGGTGCCAGGCCGAGGCCGTGCTCGAAAAGCCGTGGCCGAGCTGGAAGCGCGCATCGCCGCCGACCTTGCTGGTGCCGGCTTCGCCGCCATTCTGCTGGCCGACGCCGAAACCGCTATCCTGGCGGCGGACATAGGCGAGCGCGTCGATGCCGCCGCCATGGTGCTCGACCTCGGCGATCACCGCCTGGGCCGAGCGGATGCCATCGCGGCCGCCGGTGGCGACTTCGGCGCGGACTTCGACCCCGGCGATCGGCTTGGCACGCAGGTCGACGCCCGCGACGGTGGCGTTGGACTGCGCCTCGTCGTGGAGCACCGAGGCGCCGAGTTCGACCTTGCCCTTGGCGAGCTTCACTGCGCCGCGGCCGCCTGCCGCCAGCTTCCTGCTGCCGCCCAGCGTTTCATAGTCGGCGACGATATAGACCGGGTTGAGATCGGCATCGCGGCTGAGGATCGGCTCGCGGAAACGGATCGTGCCGGCGGTCGCGTCGATGTCGTAGTCGATGTGGCGGGTCAGCGACTTGCTGTCGAGGATCCGTTCGGGACGCAGCCGGTCACGGGTCTCGAGCGCGATCTTGTCGCTGTTCGGCACGATGTCGCGCGCCGATAGGCGATAAGGGCCGGAAAGGCCGTTGCCCTGGATCTCGTCGCGGCCATAGCGATCGTCGTCGTGCGCGGCGAAGGCGCTGAACGACACGGTGTTGCCCGAAGCCTCGGCCTTCACGCCGTTCAGCGTGCGGCTGTAGCGGGTCAGGCGGGTGTCGACGAGGCCGGTCTCGAAATCGCCGAACAGCGCATAGAACGCTTTGCGCTCAAGCCGGAGATACAGCTTGCCGCGCGTCGGCGCATCGTAGGCCTGCGCGCTGGCATCGCCATAGACGGTGTAATAGCGATTGGGATCGATCGTGCCGAGCAGCCCGCGATCGGGATCGTAAGCGCGGTCGCTGTCATAAGCCATGGACAGCAGCCACGACCCCTTGATGCGACCCTTAGCATAGAGCGCGATCTGGCCGTCGGTGGCGATCGGGTGGCGATCGGCGCCGCGCAGCGCGCTGCCCTTCGAGCTCAGCACATCGAAGCCGGTGGTACCGCGCGCGAAGCCGACGATCATCCAGTCGCGTGCCGGGGCGGCGAGGAATGCCTTGATCTCGCTGACCTGCGACAGATCCTCGTCGGCGAGCTTGATCGTGATATGCGCGCTGCCCGCCTGGCTGGTCGGCTGGAGCGCGACAAAGGCGAGGCCCTCGTCGCCGATCACGCGCGCGGTCGCCTGGGTGCGATCGAGGCCAGCGAGCGCGCGGCCCTGCTGCGCGGCGACTTCCTGCGCGGCGGCATAGGGCTGGTCGACGCGGAACGGGACCATCGTGCCGGCGCGCACCGGCTTGCCGTCGCGATCGGTGACGCGGATCGCGATCAGCGGGCTAGTGAGGCCGTCGGCGACGAGGCGCGACTTTTCCGCAACCAACTCGGCGCGCAGCGGCACGTTGCCATAATGGACGACCCGGTCGAGCGAGGCGACGGTGTTGCCCGCGGCATCGAGCACGCGCGCCTGGAGGCGATTGTCGCGCGCTGCGAGCGGAACGCCGCTCCAGCGCGAGATCGCCACGCCACGCGCGGCGTCGCCATCGGTGCCGTCGAAGCTGAGCGCATCGACCGGCTTGCCGTTGATGGTGAGCGCGACGCGCTGGCCGGGCTGGTGGCGGATGACGACACGGATCGCGGGCGAGCGCGGGTTATGGTCCATTTCCGGGAACAGCCAGTCGATGCCGGGGGTGGCGCGATCGAGCCAGTCGGCGCGGTTGCCCGCGGCGACCGCGTCGTCGGACTGGGTGACGGGCAGGGCGTCAGCAGCGACGGCCTTGGCGCCGGTGAGCACCAGCTGGAAGTCGGCGCGCTGCAGGCTGCCGCCGGTTCCCTCGACGAAGCGCGAGATGTCGCTGCCGGCGCTGCGCGTGTCGCGATCGCAGGTGGCGGGCTTGTGCGTCGCCGGGATGCTCGCCGTGTCGATCTGGACGACATGCGTGCCGGCGCGGACGCCTTCGAAGTGATAGAGGCCATTGGCGTCGGTGACGGTGAAGCTGCCGTCCTCCAGCACGATGCGGATGCCGGCGACGCCCTTACGGCCGCGCAGCGGATCGCCGCAGCCGCCTTCGGTGACGCGGCCGGTGAGCGTCATGGCGTCGGTCATCAGCAGTGGCTGGATGCGCACCGAGGCGCTGGCCTCGTTGCTGCCGCCTGCGGCCGTCCAGGCGCGCGCGCGGTTGACCGCCTCGCCTTGGCGAGCGCCGGGGACGACCGACAGGATGTAGCTGATCGCTGTGCTCGATTGGCCCTTCATGCGGGGCAGCTCGAAGGTTAGCGTCTTGCCGTCGGCCGAGAGGGTCGGTTCCGCGGCGCCGCGCGTGGTGCCGGGGCGATAACGCAGGCCCGCCGGCAGCACGTCGTTGATCGCGACGCGGCCGACCGTCGCTTCGGAAGAGACGTTCTTGAGGTCGAGGCGATACTGGACGAACTCGCCGGGCGAGGCCTCGCGCACCGATGCGGTCTTCTCCAGCACCAGCTCGTTGACCAGGATGGCGCGCTTGGGCATCGGATCGATCGGGATGTCGATATGGACGGGCTCGGGATCGGCGAGCGCGAACACGCCGCCATAGGAGGCGTCGCTGATCCGGAACGCACCGGGCGGGCCGATGAGCTTGGAGACGACATCCTGCGCGACCCGCGACGGCGCCGAATAGCCAGCCGGCGGGGTCACCTGGAGGCGGTAATTGCCGATAGGGGCGAGCGGAAAGCGGAAATTGCCCTTGGTGAACGCGTAGACCTGGCCGCTGGCGTCAGTGGCGCTGCCGCCGGAGAGCACCGTATTGGGATAAGCGCTCATGCCGTCGTCGCCATAGACCATCGCGGCGGGCAGGCCGGTGGCGTTGTCCATCAACGTGACGGTGGCGCCGTCGATCAGTTCGCCGCTGAACGAATTGAACACATAGCCTTCGGGATCGACCAGCACGATCGCGTCGGATTCGAAGCTGTCTTCGCTGCCGGTGAAAGAGACGACGATCTTCGAACCGGTAGCGCGCTTCGCCAGGTCGCAAGGCGCGAATTCCGGATGGGTGCCGGATTTTGAAATGCCGCCCGCGAACGTGCCGGTATTCTCGGCGGTCTCGGTCAGCGGCAGTCGCACTGTCAGATCGCCTGCCGAGACGTTGATCCAGGCGATGTCCGCCTTTAGCGGGTCGCGGTTTTCCGCCTGCGCGTCGAGCTCGACGATCAGCGCCTGTCCGCGCTGGATCGCAGCCAGCGGTGGCGCCGATGCAAGCTGGGCAGGGGAGACGCGGCTTGGCGTGAACTGGAGCGTAGGCTCGATCTGGCAATCGAGGCCGGAATATTCATAGCCGGCCGGTATTTCGTGGAAGCGCATTGCGGTCGGGCGCTTGGCGCGATCGAGCGTCACGGTGTTGGACGCGATCTGCTGGCGGCCCGCAATGCTCTGGAAACTAAGCGTGGCGGTATTGCGAATCGTCTGTGCCCCCGCTGTCGGGATAGACAGCGTAGCGATGGCCAGGGCCATGGCGCGGCCAAAAGCGCGCAAGGGGGCGGAGCTGCTCAACATCGAGGATCCGGGTCCGGCGCGCGGCAAGGCCGCGCGCCGGATGGGGGTCAGTTGACGGTCACGCGGAACGAGACCGCCATCGAGGTCAACGCGGAGACGGTCGGCAGCGTGGCACGCATCGTGGTGCCGTCGAACGAGCCGCCATAAAGGTCGGTCTCGTCGGCGCCGGTGTTGTTGTCGTCTTCCGAGGTGCCGACCAAGATGCAGGCGCCGAGGATGCCTGCGGTGCCGACAGCGATCGAGCCTGGCACGAACGTGCTGTTGGCCGGTACATTGTCGCTGACGGTCACATTCGCGGCGATGCCGGGGCCGGCATTGTTGACGTGCATGCAATATTCAACAACGGCGCCGGGGATCGGGTGCGGATTGAGCAGCAGGTTGACCGGATCGCTGATCACCGTTGCGCTTTTCACCAAAGTCACCACCGCGGTGGAGATATGATACGCATCAAAGGCGCGGCCTTGGCCGTTGCGGGCGGAATTGAGCAGTCCGCTGTCGTCGGCGAACACGGTTTCGACCGTGGTCGGCGAATCCGCGACCAGAGTCGAGCTGGCGACGAGGTCTGCGCCAAGCACGCCGCCGCTGCCGCCAGTGGCCGCAATCGCATTGAGCGAGACGATCGCGGTTTCCGCGCCGGGCGTGTTGGGCACGTTACCCACCAGGAACACGGTAACGGTCGCGTCGGGCGCAAGCTCGTCGATATAGGTCGCCGTGTCGACGCCGACGTCGTAGGTGCCGTTGCCGTTCGAATCGACGAACGCGCGCAGGCTGTTCATGTTGAAATTGTCGGTCCCAAGCAGCGGGATCGAGACGAGCTGCTGATCCGCCTCGAGACGGAAATCCTGCACCGAGTTGGTCAGGTTGGTGACGGTAAAGGTGGTCACCTGGTCAGTCGTGTTGATCGCGGTCTGGGTCGGCGCGCCGCCGACCTCGGCCACGGCCAGATTGACCTTCTTATCGACCACGAAGGTAGCGACGTTCGACGACACCGAGGTGGGCGTCCCGCCGACTTCGTAGCTGACGCTTGCCTGGTTGTTGACGCTGGTGCCAGCGGGGGTCTGCTGGGCCTGGGCGGCAGTGGCCGTGACGCTGGCGGCGAGCACGGCACTCCCCAAAAGCGGGGTACGGAAGCTTAGCCTATACATGATGTCTACCTCATTACTAACTGTAAAAGTGGACTATTTTAGAATTGCACGGAAAGAGACTTGGCCCTTGGCACCTGGCGCCACTGGCTGGGCGAGGCGCCAGCGGACGACGCGGACGTCGGCGGCGACGGCGGGGCGCTCGGCCCCTGCCTCGCGGACCTTCAGCGTCGAGAGGGGGCCAAAGGTCTTGCCGTCGACAGAGAGTTCGGGCGCAGCCGAGCCCTCGACCGGGCCGGCATAGTGCATCGCTGCCGGCACGGGGTTTGCGATCACCAGCCCGCTCGCGGTCTGGGTGCCGTTGTTGCGATAGTCGAGCCGGTAGACGACCTTGTCGCCGGGGGTGACGCGCGCGGCCGGCACGAGGCTGACGCGCGTGGTGCCGTCGGCGGCCGAGGCGCGTTTTTCGGCAAGGACGCTCGACTGGATCTCGACCGTGCTGGCGGCCGCGGGAACGGCGGCGAGCAGGCCGGCAAGCAACAGGGATAGGCGCATGGACATACTCCTCACTGGATCGTGACTTTGAACTGGACGGTGCGGGTCTGCGGGGTGGCGATGTCGCCCAGAGCGACCGCGATTTGGGCACCGTCGAAACTGCCGGCGTCGCCATCCGCCGCATCGCTGAGCGCGACGCCGTCGAGCGTCAGGCTGCCGGACAGATAGCTGGTGCCGGTGGGGATGGGGTCATTGACCATTGCGCCGCGCGCGGCGCCGTTGCCGGTGAACTGCGCAGCGAGCGAATAGGTGATCGTCGTGCCGCGGCGCGCGGCCGCGCTTCCGTCCATCGCCACCATCGTCTGGGTCTTGGTCAGCGTCGCCTCGGGTGCGGGTGCCGAAGCGAGCCCGAAGCGCAAATTCGCCTCAGCAGTGGTCGGTCCGACGATCGCGTCGGTGCCCTCGTCGCCGCGGCCGGCATAGGGCGTGCCCGGCGCCCCCGAACCGGTGGCGGCGCGTGCGAAGACGATGAGGGTGCCCGCAGCCGCCATCGCGTCGGGGGTGAGCAGCACCAGCAACGCGATCGATTGCCCAGGGGCCAGCACGGGGGTGGTGGCGCTGTCGAGCAGCGTATCGCCAGCGTCGAGCACGCCATTGCCATTGGTGTCGATGGCAAAGCCGCGCACCGTGACCGAGGACTGCTCGATCGATCCGGCAAGGAAGAATCGCTCGTTGCCGTTGCCCGCATTGGTCAGCGTGAACGGCGCTGCGGCTTGGCCGGTGGCCACTGCGTTGGTGGTTGCTGCCAGGCCGATGTCGAGCCGCTCGGCGACGCGCAGCGAGGCGCGGTTCGAGGCGATGCGCGCCGGGGTGCCGTCGATCTCCATGTCCATCGTGGCGATGTTGACGATCGGCGTGCCGGCGCGCTGTGCCAGCGCTGGGGTGGCGCCCATGAGCACCGCGAACGCTGCGACGGGCAGCAACGCGCTGCGGCGGGCTCCCTGCAATGTTCTTGGTGTGTTCATGGTCGGTCTCCGGATCGCAGGCCCCCTTCGCGTGAAGCGGAGGCTTCGCGCGGGGATGAATCAGCGGTGCGTCAGATTTCAGTGAAGCGAGGCGTAAGCCCGGGTGCCGCGCCCCAGTGCGCGCGGCGGCGGCGTGTCATCGTCGCCGGTTTGGAAGCGCTGTGCCTGGTGGGCGAGCGTCGCGACCTCGGCGTCGAGATTGCGCGCGGCGGCCGAGGTTTCCTCGACCATCGCGGCGTTTTGCTGGGTCGACTGGTCCATTGAGGTCACCGACTCGGTGATCTGCGAAATCGCCAGCGCCTGCGCGCGATTGTCGGTCGCCATCGTGCTCAGCAGCGCATGGACCGCGTCCACGTCGTTCGAGATCGCGGCGAGGGCGCCGTCGACTTTTTCGACGCTTTCCACTGCGACGATCACTTCGTTCTGGGTGACGGTGAGCTGGTCGCGGGCGCGCTTGGCTTCCTCTTCTGCGCGCATTGCGAGCGCCGAAACCAGGTCCGCGACGACCGCGAAGCCGCGACCCGCCTCGCCGGCGCGGCCAGCCTCGACCGCGGCGTTCATCGCCAGCACCCGCGTCTGGAAGGCGATCTTGTCGAGCCCCTCGATGACGCTGTCGATACCTTTGGCGCTGTCGCTGACCCGCGTCATCGCCTGCACCGCCTCCTCGGTCACCCGGCGGCCGCTGCCGACCGTGGCGATCGCGCCATCGGCACGCTCGACGGTGCGCGTCGCCGCCGTCGCGGTGGTGCGCAGCCGCTCGTCGATCTGGGCGATCGCTGCCGAAGTCTCTTCGAGGCTGGCGGCATTGGCTTCGGTGCGGCGGGCAAGCGATTCCGAGGCCGCCGAAATCTCCGAGGAGCCCCCGCGCAGGCTGGAAGCGCTGCGTGCGACCGACCCGATCAGCGCGCGCAGACTGGCGAGCGCATCGTTGAAATGGGCCTTCAGCTCGGCATATTCGGCCGGATAGTCGGCAGTGATGTCGGCGGTCAGGTCGCCATCGGCGAGCGCCTTCAGGTTTGCGGTCATCCCGCGCACCAGGCAGGCATGCTTCTCAGCCTCGGCATTGAGCGTGATCTGCGCCTGGGCGGAATCGCGGAAGGCGAACATCGCCTTGGTCATCCGGCCAACACAGTCGCTATAGTCGGTGAACTGAATGCTGCTCTCGAGATCCCCCGATGCCAAAGCTTCCATGCGCAGCACCGTGTTCACATAGGGCTCGGCGATCGCACGGCGAAAGGCGACGCCGAGCACCGCCGCGACCACCGCAGCGGCTAGGCCGAGCCAGATCGACCCGCCAAACAGCAACGCGGCCAGCGGCTGGATCGCGACAAGGCCGAACATCGCACCAAAGGCAATGAGCAGCTTCAAGCGGATAGGCGCATGACATCGAAACCAGGACATGGACTTGTTCACCAAGATCGGACGCCGTTCGGTCGGCGCCGCCTGATTTATAGCTGGCCGGTGCCGCGCTCGGTCTCGTGATTTATGCCCATGTTGAAGTAGTTTAGTTCCACGCTCTCCACTATTCCACGTCCCGCCCATGTAAAAAAGGATGGGGTTAATCGGGATGTTCTGGCGGGAGTCAGCAGCGGTGTGCAAGAGATCGCGATCGGCCCCGTGATCGGTCCCGCGATCTCAAAATATTGCCGCATGCAGCGAAGAAATTACCGTTTAATCCATTTTCGATTATTGCCGCGTCCTAGCAAGTATCACTGGAACGATCGACAAATTCGGGGGTGCGCAACAGCGCATCGGGGCGGACGAGGGTGCGCAACGCCAGCCCCGCGCCGAGGGCACGATCGACCGCCAGCCGCGTCGGCGCCGAGAGCGTCGCCAGCATCGGACAACCTGACAATACTGCCTTTTCGACGAGTTCGAACGAACAGCGCGACGTAAGCAGGGCAAAGCCGCCCTCCCAGTCGAGACCTGCGCGGAGCATCGCCCCGATCAGCTTGTCGAAAGCATTGTGGCGGCCGACATCTTCGCGAACAAGGCGGATCGCGCCTTCGCGCGTGCATGCGGCGGCGGCATGGACGGCGCGGGTGCGATCGTTGAGCGGCTGGTGCCGGTCCAGGGCGGGCAGGGCGGCGAACACCGCGGAATCCTCGCCATCCCATCTCGCCGCAAGCCGGGGCAACGGGCGCAGGGCCTGTTCGAGATTTTCGATCCCGCACAGCCCGCACGAGGAATCTGTGGTTCGGTGGCGGACGCGATCGAGCAAGCGTCCGGCAACGCGCTCGGCCAGAGTCAGGCGCACGATCGCCCCGGCCTCGGCTGCGTGCACCTCGACATCAACAATATCCCCAGCGCCGTCGACCAGCCGCTCGGTCAGGGCGAAACCGCAGGCGAGATCGAGCAGGTCCACCGGGGTGGCCATCAGAACGGCATAGCCAATGCCGTTGCATTCGATTGCGACGGGTGTCTCCTCGGCCAGTGCGCGGGTGATTGGCGCCCGCTCGCCCTCAACTCCGATCCGCTCGAATGGCCGGGATATTGCGGCGTTCAGGGGCATATCCGCACGGGGACGCTCTTGGCGGCGGGCACAAAGCTCTCTTCGGCATGATGGCCGACCGGGATCAGCACATTGGCCTCGGGGTAGTAGGCGCCCAGGCAACCGCGCGGAATATCATAGGGCGTGACGATCAGCCCGCCGAGCCGGCGATGGATATTGTCGCCGGCGTCGCTTTCCAGCGCAACGATCTGGCCTTCGTGAAGCCCCGCCTCGGCCATGTCGGCGGCGTTGACGAACAGCACGTCGCGTGTCCCTCGAACGCCGCGGAAGCGGTCATGGTAGCCGTAGATCGTCGTGTTGAACTGGTCGTTCGAACGCAATGTGAGCAGGCGAAAGCGGTTCGCAGCGTCGGCAAAGCCGGTTGCCGAAAGCGTGGTCGGTGCGAAGAATTCCGCTTTTCCGCTAGGGGTTAGCCAAATTCTTTCGGAAGCCTTATTGCCCTTCCAAAAGCCTCCGGGCGTGAACAGCTTCTTGTTAAAATCTTTGAACGGTTCGGGATAGGTCGCCTCGATCGCGTCGCGGACGCGGGCATAGGTGCCAACCCAACCGTCCCAATCGACGCTGGGGTTGGGCGGGGTGATGCGCTTGGCGATTTCGGCGACGATGCGCGGCTCGGAGAGGAGATGCGGGCTGGCCGGCTTTGCCTTGCCGCGCGAGCCGTGGATGCAACTGGTCGAATCCTCTATCGACACCGCCTGCGGCCCGCTGGCCTGGAGATCCTCCTCGATCCGGCCCAGACAAGGCAGGAGATAGCCCGCCTTGCCGGGAAAGAGATGGTTGCGATTGAGCTTGGTTGCGATCTGGACCGAAATCTCGAGCCGCGGCCAAGCCTCCTCCATCGGCCCCGTCTCGGGAACCGCGCGGAGGAAATTGCCGCCAAGGCCGACAAACGCCTTCACCGACCCGTCAATGATGCCACGGCAGCTTTCGACGGTGTTGAGGCCTTTTTCGGTCGGCGGATCGAAGCCGTAGAGTTCCTTGAGCTTGGCGACGGGGGCGAGCTCGGTCTTTTCGGTGATGCCGACGGTGCGCTGGCCCTGGACGTTGGAATGGCCGCGAACCGGCGTGGGGCCGGCCCCGGGCCTGCCGATATTGCCGCGTAGCAGCAGCAGGTTGACGACCATGCGGACATTGTCGACGCCCTTCACATGTTGTGTGAGGCCCATCCCGTAAATGCCGAGGACAGCTTTTGATTTAGCGTAGACGCGCGCCGCCTCTTCCAACGCGCTCTTAGCCAGGCCGGCCTCCCGTTCGATCTCGTCCCATTCGGCTGCGCGAACCGCTGTGGCGAAGACGTCGAAATCGTGCGTGTGCTGGGCGATGAATGCGTGATCGAGCACCGGCGGATCGCCGGCGGCGCGCGCGGCATCGTCCCATTCGAGCAGGAACTTGGCGATACCGGTCATCGCGGCGATATCGCCGCCGGCGCGGACCTGGTGATATTGGGTGGAGATCGCGGTCTCGCCCAGCGTCACCATTTCGATCGGATTCTGCGGATCGGTGAAGCGTTCGAGCCCGCGTTCCTTGAGCGGATTAAAGGTGATGATCTCGACCCCGCGCTTGCGGGCTGCGCGCAGGTCATGAAGCATGCGCGGCGAATTCGAGCCGACATTCTGGCCGAAGAAGAAGATCGCGTCGCAAAGCTCGAAATCCTCGAGCCGGGTGGTGCCGACGGGCACGCCGATCGCCGCCTTGAGGCCGACCGAAGTCGATTCATGGCACATGTTCGAACTGTCCGGCAGGTTCTGATTGCCATACATCCGCGCCATCAGCGCATACATGTACGACGTCTCGAGGCTGGCGCGGCCCGAGGCATAGAAGACCACCGATTTGGGATCGAGCGGGCGCAGGGCATCGCCGATCGCGTCGAACGCTTCTTCCCAGCTGCATGCGGCATATTTGTCGGTCGCGGGATCGTAGCGCAGCGGGTGCGTCAGCCGGCCCTGCTGTTCGAGATCGTAATCCTTCCAGCCGCGCAGCGCGGTGAGCGTATGCTTCTCGAAGAATTCGGGGGTGGTACGATAGCTGGTGAGCTCCCAGGCCGTCGCCTTGGCGCCCTCCTCGCAGAATTCGGCGGGGTGATGGTCGGCAGGCTTGGGCCAAGCGCAGCTGGTGCACATGAAGCCATCGGGCTTGTTCTGGCGCAGCAGCTCCCCGAGCACTTCGGGGCGGATGCGCTCGCGCGGCAGTATTTCGGCCAGCGAGCGCACCGAGCCCCAGCCGCCGGCAGGGCCCTTGAACGGCTTGATCCTGGGCTTGTCCGACCGCTGCTTGCTCATCTTATCCCCGACCCCGAAACGCGGCTGACCATCTCCAAATCGGAACGGTTCGGCAAGCAAATGGTTCAGGCGCGCCTTGCGGCAGGGATCGACGCCATGCCGCCCGCCATGGACGCGATCGCACCTTGGCGGGAGAGCCGCGTTCGGGGCGAGTTAACGTGAAACAGAATGTTGATTAGATAGTATGATCTATTGATAATAAAGCGTAATAATCGACGTCAGAGCTTCCTCGCCCCCTCGACGAGCCCCGGCTTCGGCTCAGCGAAACCGCGGCGCGCATTCTCGATCTACTGCGGAGCGCGCGATGCGCTGCGATTTCGCGTGAGGCACTGTTCGCTACGCTCGAGCTGCAAGCGAGACTGGCGCTGTCGCGGCGGCCGGGGCTAATCCCGGCCGCTAACGGTCAGCCCTGCGCGCGGAGGAATGCCTCGATCGCCGGCGCGATGTCCGGCCGGCTGAGCGCCATGGCGATATTGGCCTGGATGAAGCCGGCCTTATCGCCGCAATCATAGCGCGTACCCTGGAAAGTGACGCCGTGGAACGGCTGGTCGCCGATCATCCGCGCCATCGCATCGGTGAGCTGGATCTCGCCGCCGGCGCCCTTTTCCTGGCCTTCGAGCACGCGCATCACCTCGGGCTGGAGGATGTAGCGGCCGATCACCGAGAGATTGGACGGCGCCGTGCCGGGCGCGGGCTTCTCGACCAGGCCCTGGACCTGGGTGAGCGTACCGTCGCGGCTGCCGGGCGTGATGATGCCATAGCGGTGGGTCTGGTCATCGGGGACTTCCTCGGCGCAGATCAGATTGCCGCCGACCTTGTTATAGGCTTCGACCATCTGGCGGAGGCAGCCGGGCTTGCCGACCATGAAATCGTCGGCGAGCAACACCGCAAAGGGCTCGTCGCCGACGATGTCGCGCGCGCACCATACGGCATGGCCCAGGCCCATCGGCTCCTGCTGGCGGACATAGGCGACGGCGCCGGGCTTGAGCCGGGTCGCATCGAGCACTTCGAGCGACTTGCCGCGCGCGGTCATCGTCGTCTCGAGCTCATAGGCGATGTCGAAATGGTCCTCGATCGCGGACTTGCCGCGGCCGGTGACGAAGATCATCTGCTCGATGCCGGCGTCCAGCGCCTCGTCGACGGCATATTGGATCAGCGGGCGATCGACGATCGGCAGCATCTCCTTGGGCATCGCCTTGGTCGCAGGCAGGAAGCGCGTCCCCAGGCCGCCCACGGGAAATACGGCCTTGCGAAGGGGCTTGATCGTCATATGGCGTGAATCTCCTGAGCGCGCGCGTCGCCCGATAGCATGAAAGGGAAGGGGCGCCCGGAGCGCCGGGGAATTCAGAACATGTAGCTCACGCCGACCGACGCGACGTTGGCGACGAAGGCGAGCAGCGGATTGTCCGAGCTGCGGCGCTGGAAGGTATAGTCCGCGTCGACCCGGATCTTGCGCCCGATATAATAGCGCGCGCCGGCGCCGAACTCGGTTTCGCGGCTGCTCTGGTCGATCACCGTGGTCACGCCGTCGGCGATCGACGGGTTGATCCAGGCGAAACGCGCATCGGCATGGAGGATCAGCGAACGCAGCAGCTCGTGATCGGCCGAGACGCTGACTTCGTCGCGCAGATTGCCCGCGGTGATCGGCGAGCTCGTCTCGTCGACGCGACGCTGGGCGGTGGCGCGCAGCGTCGTCAGCGGCGTGATGTTCCAGTTGATGTTGGCGTAATAGGAAAAGCCGTCGAGATCGTTGAGCTTGGGATCGGGATAGCGGAAGCTCAGATAGCCCAGCCGCACCGTGCCCGAGAGCAGGGTGGTGATCTCGCGCGTGACGCCGGCCTCGAGCAGCGTGCTGTCGCCGCTGCGGTCGGTCTGCGACAGCGGATCGAAGCCGACATCGCCCGGGCGCAGATCGTAGCGACGCTGCTCCAGCGTGCCGCGCAGCACGAAGCTGGTCAGCGTGTTGAGATCGTAGCTCGCCTGTACCGTGCCGCTATAGATGTCGAAATTGCGGAACTTCTGGTCGAGCCGGACGCCGCTGTTGAGCAACGCATCCTCATAGGTGACCCGGCGGAAGCGGCCCTCGCCGCGAAGCCGCAGGCTGCCCAGATCCTGCTCGATCGCGCTGTTGACGATCACGCTGTTGTAGCGGACCGGCTTGGCCGATTGCGAGAAGCTCGAAAGGCTGCCGCGCCGCTCGGCGTTGCGCGATGCGTCGACGCCCAGATAGAAACGGGTCTGGCGCGAGATGTCGTAGCGGCCATCCAGCGTCCCGCCGAACTGCGAGACGTCTTCGCCGGTATATTTGGCGTGGACGTCGCGGTCGAAAAAGGCCGAGAAGTTGAGCGCGTTGCGCGACCAGGTCGACGCGACGTCGATCTGGGGATGCACGGTCAGATAGACGTCGCCGCGCTGGTCGGTCTTGGTGGCGTAGATATTGTCGTCATACGATCCGTCGACCGCAATCTGCGGCGAGACCAGAAACGCGCCGACGCGATGCGCATTGTCTTCGAGGCGCGCGCGTTCGCGGGCAGTGACGCTCTGCACCGGTTCGGTCAGCGCGAAGCGCGTGGTCTGCGCCCGCGCGCTGCCGGCGGAGAAAGCGATCGTAGCCGCCACGATGGCGACGCACGACTTGGCGGCGCGGCTGCGCGGCCCCATTGCTGTCATGATCATCCAACGACCCCCCTTAGTTGGTGTAGTAGCCACGGAACTTCTTTTGATAGCCGTAGGTGTCGCTGTGACCGGTGCTGGCGTAGCGCGTGATGTCCACCTGAGTCAGGGCGACCCCGCTGATCTTGGCACCGGCATCGAGCAGCACGTCGATCGCGGCCTCGACGGCGCGCAGCGAAGTGCGCGCCCAGCGCGAAATCACCAGTACGCGATCGGCGGCAGCGGCGACGGCGCGGGCATCGGCGACGCCGAGCACCGGCGCGGTATCGAGGATGATCACGTCGAAGCGGCCGCGCAGCTCGCCGATCATCCGGCCGAGATTGTTGGGCGTCAGCGGATCGCGCGCGTCCTGCTGCGGCTCGGACGTGCCCAGCACATAGGCGCCGCTGGCCGGATCGACGACCAGCGCCTCGTCGAGCGAGACCTCGCCGCGGAGATACTCGTACAGACCCGGGCGCTTTTCGTGGATGAACTGCTCGCTGCTGCCCCGGCGGCGCAGGTCGCAATCGACTAGCACGGTGCGTGCGCCACCCAGTGCCGCGGTGCGCGCGAGGCAGGTCGACGTCGTGGTCTTGCCTTCCTGCGGCAGCGCCGAGGCGATCGCAACGACGCGGCCGCCCTGCGTGCGATTGCTGCTCCCGCCGCCGAGCAACAGGAATGCCTGAAGCGCGCGGAGCAATTCGGCGAAGACCGATAGCGGATGCGAGACGATATAGTCCTGCGGCGGCTCGGTCGCGCGCATCTTGCCCAGCGTCGACTGCAGCGTCGGCACCGCGCCGGCATAGCGAACGCGCAGGCGGCGCTCGACATCGGTCTTGGTGCGCACCCCGCCCTGGAGATATTCGGCGAGCGCGATCGCGATCAGGCCGAGCGCAATGCCGCCGCCGATCCCGCCGAGCGCGGCGAGCTTGATGTTCGGGAAGACCGGCTCCTTGGGAAGCTGGGCAGCTGCGGCCAGGCGCGAATCCGCCTGTTGCAGGCCCTGCTGGGCGCTGGTCTCGCGAAGACGGTTGAGAAAGGTCTCGTAGATTGCCTTCGCCGCGTCGGACTTGCGTTGCAGCGCCATCATCCCGACGCCGGCCGAGTTATTGCCGGCAAGCGCACCGTTCGCGCGCGACTGACTGCCCTGCAGCGAGCCCAGGCGCGACGACGAGACGCGGACATCGGCTTCGAGGTTCGAAAAATCCGGTCGATCTCCTGCTGGATCTGTACGCGGATTTCGCGGAGCTGACTCTGCGCCTTGAGAAGGTCGGGGTAGAGCGGGCCGTAGCGCGCCTGAAGCTCGGCGACCTGGGCGCTTGCGACGGCCTCGCTCTGGCGCAGGCTGCCGATCGTGCCCGAACCCAGCGCAGCGCCGACATCGGCACCCTTGCCGCCGGCGCGCAGCTGCGCGCGGGCTGCGTTCAGCCGGCCTTCCTTCTCGGCAAGATCGGCCTTGGCAACGGCGATCTGCTGGTTGAGCGTGGAAACTTCCTGCTCGGCATTGGTCGCGCCATTCGAGCTCAGCAGCCCGTTGGCGATCTTATATTGCTGGAGCGCGGCGTCTGCCTGGGCCGACGCGTCGCGCAGTTCGGCGGTGCGCGTGGTGAGCCAGGTGCTCGCCTGCTGGTTCGCGCCGACCTTGGCGTCGCGCTGGGCGGCGATATATTGCTCGGCGTAGAGATTGGCGGTGTCGGTCGCGAATTGCGGGTCGCTCGATTCGGCTTCGATGTCGATGATGAAGGTTAGACCCGAGCGATCGACCGAGACCATCTTGGCCATGGTCGAGGCCAGTTCGGCGCGACCTGCCTGGGCCGAGCGCGCATCGTTCGGGCGCAGCTTGGCATAGGCGTCGGCAGCGCGGCGCGTGATCTCGGGCAATTCGATCAGCCGCACCTGGGTATCAACCACGTCGCTCGTCCCCGGCAGATCGGGGGTGACCGACTTGACGTCGACCACGTCGGGCGTGACTGGATTGATCAGCAGGCTTGCCTTCGACGCATAGATCGGGGTCTGCAGCAGCGTCCAGGTCGCAGCGGCGGCGATGACGAGCACCACCACGCCGAGGAAAAGCCAGATGTTGCGGCGGAACACCATCCACAGCACCCGCGGATCGGGCAGGATGTTGGCGCGCGTCTCGATCGGGGCCCGATTCTCGGACTGTTCTTCGGCCGGCGCTGCGAGGGGTTCGCCGTCGCCGCTGGCAAGAGTGAAGCTGTTAATGACGAACCTCGACCATGGATGTAGCAGTACAGCAGGCGCTATACACTGTTCGCACTTGCAGCAATACGCGAATTCTTAGTTAAGGTGTAACAAATTCGGCCAGGATGTCGAATTGCAATTTGCCACGCCAATCTAGCCAAGGTGATCGAATTCGCCCGCCGCGAATAGCGTGCGCAGGGATCGCGCCTTCACGGGGAGCGGCGCGCGCTTGTCCCGGATTATCGCGCCCGCAACTTCCGCCAGCCGCACCGGGTGGCCAAGCAGCGGGATTAGCGCACGGACCAGCCCGTCGTCGCGCTTGTCGTCCAGAAAGCGGCGATGCGCGTGCTTGATGTCGAGCGCGGCGACATGGCTGGCGAGGATCTTCCGGTCCCCGGGCGTGATTCCAGGCCGCGCGGCCAGCCGGCGATCGGCGGCGAGCAGGCGGGCGAGATCGTCGGTGCTGTGCCGACCGCTCAGCGAGCCGGCGCGCTCGATCGCGACATAGCCGCACGCTTCGGCGAGTTCGAAGCGCGCGCCGCGTGCCAGCGCCTCGGCATAGAGAAGATAGTCTTCGCCGAGCCGGATATCCTCCTGATAGCGCAAGCCGAGCGTATCGAGCATCACGCGGCGGATGAGCGGCTTGAGAAAGCCGAGTTCGGCGCGGGGGCGGCCGGGGCGCGAGATGTTGCGCTCGACGAATTCACCCAATGTGAGGGTGCGGTGGCGGTCGCCGCCAGAGGGCGGGGCCGCGCTATCCTCGCTCCCTTCGAGGACGAACAGGATATTGTCGGCGATCAGATCCCAATCGCTGCGGGCGAGCAGGCGGGCAAAGCGGCCGGGGAGCAGATAGTCGTCGGCGTCGAGGATTGCGAGGAAGGGAGAAACGCTGGCGTCGATCGCGGCATTGCGCGCCGGCGACGGGCCGCCATTGGCGGCAAGGGCAATCACGCGAAGGCGATCCGAGCCGTCATCGGCGCCGCGCGCGCGCGCCACGGTATCGTCGCCCGAGGCATCGTCGACGACGAAGACTTCGGCGACTTCAGGCTCCGCCAACGCCGATGCGACCGCACGCGCGATGGTTGCGCCGGCATTGTACGCCGGAATGATAACGCAGACGCACGCTTGCATGGACGACCCCCGGGATGCGACGCGGCAATGCGGCGGCATGCTGCGTCGCGCGCCTTTTCCTGTCGCAACGCATAAGGGTCAAGCGGCGCTTAGGCACATTGTCGGTTTTGCCGCGGTGCGCTAGGCCAGGCAGACCATTTCGGGGGAAGACATCTTGGGGCAGACCGCGCCTGACGCGATCGGCGGCAGCCTGCCGCCGCCGCACCGGCATCACTTGCTCGCGCTGGACGGGCTGCGCGGCGTCGCGGCGCTGGCGGTGGTGGTCTATCATCGGCGCTGGTGGGTCGCCGACGATTCGGACTTCCTCCAGCACGCCTATCTCGCGGTTGATTTCTTTTTCATGCTGAGCGGGCTGGTCGTCGCGCTCGCTTATGAGCGTCGGCTGAGCGAGCGGCGGCTCAGTTTCGGCGGCTTCGCGCTGCTCCGCGCGATCCGGCTCTATCCGATGATCGTGGTGGGGGCGCTGCTCGGCGCGGGGTTCCTCGGCCTGCGCGGCGTGACCACGCACGATGTCGGCCTGATCGCCCGCACGATCGCGGCCTTGCCCTTCGCGGCGCTGGTCCTGCCGGTCCCGCCGGGGATATTTCCGCTGCCCTTCACGCTCAACGAGCCCTCCTGGTCGCTGTTCTACGAGCTTGCGGCGAACCTGGCCTTTGCGGCGTGCGTGCCCTGGCTGCGCGGGAGGGCGCTGGGAGTCGTCGTCGCGGTGTTCGGCCTGGCGCTGGTCGCGACGTCGCTGACCTTCGATGGTCTCAATGCGGGTTGGAAATGGCCGGAGCTCTATGCCGGCTTCGTGCGGGTGGGCTTCGCCTTCTTCGCCGGGGTCGCGCTGTATCGGCTGCACGGCACGCGGCGCTGGCCGACGTTCGCGCTGCCGTTCCCGGTGCTGGCGCTGGCGCTGGTCGCCGTGCTGCTGCCCTCGCTGCTGCCGGCGGGCAATGCGCTCTACGATCTGGCGATGACGATGCTGGTGTTCCCTGCGATCATCGTGCTGGCGAGCAACGACCGTGCCGAGGGCAAGTGGAACGGCGTGATGCGGTCGAGCGGCGAGCTCTCTTATCCGCTCTACATCACCCATTTCCCGCTGCTTGCGCTGTCGGAGATGGTGCTGTGGCGGCTGCACCTCCCCAATATGGCGATGCTGGCGCTGTCGGTCGTAATTGCCGCCGTCGCCGCCTTGTTGTTCTCGCGGGCATTCGACGTGCCGGTGCGCAAATGGCTCGGCCAGCGGTTCGGCCGCCGAGGCTAGGCGTCGGGCAGCAGCGCCGCGTCGCGTTCGCGCACCTGGCCCTGCGTCGCCCTGGCGAGCCCGAGCTTGCGGACGGCGAGCAGCGTGAAGGTCCGCACCGGGCCGACGAGCGTGAAGGCGAGCTGCCGGAAGGCGGCGGCCTCGGCCGGCAGCGGACTCTTGAGCTGCCATAGTGCGCCGCCGAGCATTGCCTCGACGATTTGCCGTGCCGGGCCGCGCTGTGCGGCGAGCGCCTTCAATCGCGCCAGGATCTCGGGCACGAGCGCGCCGGGAAAGCCGTGCTTGCCATTGAGGATCCGTCCGGCAACGGCGACTTCGGCGGCGGTCAACGGGCCTGGCGCGGCCGAAGCGGCGGCTTCGAGATCGCTCGCGGCGTCTTCCCACAGATCGTGGCGGGCATTGATGCAGGCGCGCTGGAGCAGCGCGACGCGGCGCAGCAGAGTGGGGTCGCCGGCTTCGAACAGCCCCTCATAGCCCTGGATCGGCATGCGCGCGTGCAGCGTGCCGAAGATCCGCCGATCCCATTCGCGCCAGACCTGGTCCGACGCAGAGGCGGCGTGCAGCGCGCTGGCGGGGCCGCGCGCGCCCTCATGCTTGCGCTGATCGAAGATGTAGCGATCGAGATAGGCGGCGGGCACCGCCAGCGCGAGCCGGACGAACATCTCATAGTCGAGCGAGCGCAGCATCGTCTCGTCGAACGGGCCGACCTTGTCATAGGCCGCGCGGCGGACCAGCGCGGCGTTCTGCATCACGAACGCATCTTCGAGGATGTGGCGCAGCAGCGATCCCGAGGCGAGATCGGGCCAATAGCCGGTGCCGAGATCGTTCCACGTGCCCGACGCATCGGTGGTGAAGCGCGAATAGCGTCCGAACGCGAAGCCGGCGCCGCTGCGCTCCAGCGTGGCGAGCAGCGGCGCGACGGTGTCGGCGCGCAGCACATCGTCATCGTCGCAGATCATGACGAACGTGCCGTCGGTCTGGGCCATGCCGCGATTGAGCGCGACCGACTTGCCGGCATTGTCCTGGCGCACATAGCCGACGCCCTCGAACCCGGCGACGACCGCGGCGGTGCCATCGGTCGAGCCGTCGTCGATGACGAGCAAAGCGTCGTCTGGCCTCATCTGCGCGCGGATCGCCGCGATCAATTCGCCGATATAGGCAGCGCGATTGAAGGTCGGCAGCAGGAAGCTGATGCGAGTCAAAGGACGGTCCCCGTATTTGCGCTAGAGCGGGAAGGGGCCGAAGGCCGCTTCCATTGCCTGGATCTGCCGATCGTTGCCGTCGCGCTCCATATTGTCGACGCGCAGCCCGACTTCCTGGCTGGCCGGCCATTCGACAAAGTCGATCCAGCCGTCGACCCGGCGATGGCGCAGCCCCTGGCGACGCGCCATCCAGTAAAACCAGATATCGTCGCCGCGCGGGCAAAGCGCAGTGAACCGCGCGTGGTCGAGCACCTCGGGATGGAGGCTGCCGGGTGGATACAAAATCCCGCCGATGCCGGTGGGGAACAGCGCCGTGCCGGGTTCGGCGCTGGTGCGCGATGTCGCCATCTCCCAGTCGCGATAGGGCAGCAGCGTGCCCGAGGCATCGGCGCTGGCGAGGTGCGCGCGCCAGCCGATCACGCTCGGCGCCGCGGGATCGTGCGCGGCGACCAGCCCGGCCAGCCAGTGCGGCGGATAATAGACATCGTCGTCCGCGGTGACGTGAACTGCCTCGGGCCACAGCGCGAGTGCAGGGATCAATTTCTTGTACGAGCGCAGATCGTCACAGCCGCGAATCTCGAGCCCGTGCGCTTCGAGCTGGCGCACGTCCTCGGGAAGCATCGCGATATCCTTGTCCGCCAGCCACAAGATGGTGCGATCGGCGGCGACCGACTGATCGAGCAGGCTGCGCAGCGTCGGCGCGAGGCTGGGGAAGCGCGCGGAATAGGAAGTGAGGTTGACGATCAACGGCGTAGCGAGCCCATGCGGCTTGCGGTGCGCGATCGTCGGGAATGCCGCGACGGCAGCATGCGCCGCGCGCGCGAGTGCCGCGAGCCGCCTTCGTCTCAGCCATTGCCGGATGCGCCACGCGCCGATCATCTCTGCCCTCCCTGCAGTCTATCCCCCTCGCATTGTGTAGCAATATCGGTCAATGAGGATGTTGCGGCGCAACAATCAGGGCTCGCACCATGCGGGTGCTCGGTCTAAAGTGGCCCGTATTTCTGTTCCGTTCCCGGACCCTTTTCACTGATGCGTTCTTCCCCGCAAGGCCCAGCCGAGCAATCCTTTGGCCGGAAAGCCGCGAATAGCGCGGTTTTTCTGGGCGTGACGCAGGTTGTCCGGCTGATCCTGACCGTGCTGTCGACGATTGTCATTTCGCGACTTCTGTCCCCCGACGATTACGGCGTGATGGCGATGGCGGCGCCGGTGGTCGGCTTCATTGTCCTGTTTCAGGACCTTGGGCTGGGCGCCGCGACGATTCAGGCGCGCACGATGAGCGACGAGGCGTCGAACGGGCTGTTCTGGATCAACATGGCCGCGTCGGCCGCGATCTTCTTCGCATTGCTGCTCTGCGCGCCGCTCGCCGCCTGGTTCTATGGCGATATCCGCGCGGGCTATGTAACCGCGGCGAGCGCCGCGGGCGTGCTGCTCTCGGGCACCGCGCTCCAGCACAGTGCGCTGCTCAATCGCGACATGCGCTTCGGCGCGTTGAGCGCGATCGACATCGCCAATGCCGTGGTGACTTTTATCGGCGCGCTGATCGCGGCCTATGTGCTGCGCAATTATTGGGCGCTGTGGATCGGCACGATGGCAGGCACCTTCGTCCAGGTCGTGCTGACCTGGGCAGTGACGCCATGGCGGCCGCGCTGGAAGGTCAGCCTGGCGGGCATCGGGCAGATGGCCCGCTTCGGCGGCAACCTCACCGGGTTCAACGTGCTCAACTATATCGGCCGCAACGCCGATAACGTGCTGATCGCCAAGTTCGCCGGCAGCATCGCGCTGGGTCTCTACGATCGCAGCTTCAAGTTGATGATGCTGCCGCTCCAGACGATCAACGGACCGCTCGGCCGGCTGATGCTGCCGATCCTCAGCCGGCTCCAGGACGAGCCCGAACGCTATCGCCGCTCGTTCCTGCTGTCGGTTCGCGCGATTCTGCTCGTCGCGACGCCGGGGATCACCGTCGCGGTGGTGACCAGCGATCGGCTAATGATCTTCCTGCTCGGCGACAAATGGGCTGCGGCCGGGCCGATCTTCTTCTGGCTGGGCCTGGCGAGCCTGTTCCAGCCGGTCGCCAACGCGACGGGGTGGCTGTTCATCAGCAGCGGGCGCGGGCGCGAGATGCTCCGCTGGGGTATCGTTTCGACGGTGACGACACTGATCGCGATCGTGGTCGGGCTGCAATGGGGCGTGGTCGGCGTGGCGATGAGCCTGTTCGTCGTGCTCGTGCTGCGCACGCCGCTGCTCAACGCCTATTGCGTGCAGGGCACCAGCGTACGCACGCGCGATCTCTATCTGGTGATGCTTGAGCCGGCGATCGGCGCGGTTGCCGCCGCGCTGCTCGTCCATGCGATCGGCGACTTGATGTCGACGGCGATCCTGCTCTGCGTCGCGATGCCGCTGGCCTATGCGCTGGGCCTGCTCGCCCACATGCTGACTCCGGCAGGCCGGGCGCTGCTCGCATCGATGTTCGAACTGGCGACTGGCGTGGTCGGCTCCGCGGTCGGGCGGATCCGTCGGCGCGGGGCAGCGGCATAGCCGTGCGCGCCGAGTTGTCGTCGCCGCTGGGAGATCTGCGCGCGCATGGCGCGCGGCCGGCGCTGTTCGCCGACGACCGCACGGTTTCCTACGCAGAGCTTGCCGACCTGGTCGACGCTGCCGCGGGGCGGCGCGGCGATGCGCGCGAGCTGATCTTTCTCGAGGCGCGCAACACGGTTGAGTCGATCGTCGAATATTGCGCCAGCCTGCAACGCGGCGATCCGGTGTTCCTGTTCGGCGCCGATCAGCCAGGGCTCGCCGAGCTGGTGGCGCGCTATGCACCCGATCGCGTGATCGCCTGGACCGTGGCGGTGACGGCAGCGGAGGCGGTGGCGCCGCATGTCGAACGGCCGCTCGCCGGGCCGCTCGCAGTGCTGCTGTCGACTTCGGGGACGACGGGGTCGCCCAAGCTGGTCAAGCTTTCGGCCGACGCTGTCGGCGCCAATGCGCGCGCGATCGCCGACTATCTCGGCCTGACCCCCGACGATCGGGCGATGACGAGCCTGAAATATAATTACTCGTTCGGCATGTCGGTGGTCAATTCGCACCTGGCGACCGGCGGCGCGCTGATCCTCACCGACGAATTGGTGACCAACCCAGGGTTCTGGGATCAGGCGCGACGGCACGGCGCGACCAGCTTCTCGGGCGTACCCTATAGTTTCGAGATGCTTGCAAAGCAGGGCGACGGCTGGGCCGCGCTCGATACGCTGCGCCACGTGGCGCAGGCCGGCGGTCGGCTGGAGCCGGCGCTGGTGCGGCACTTCGCCGCGCTGGGTGCCGAGCGGGGCTGGCGGTTCTTCGTCATGTACGGCCAGACCGAGGCCGGGCCGCGCATGGCCTATCTCCCGCCCGAGCGCGCTGCGACCCATGCCGACTATATCGGGCGACCGATCCCCGGCGGCACCTTCGACCTGATCGATGGCGAGGGTGCGCTGGTCCCAGGCGAAGGCGAGGGTGAACTCGTCTTCCGCGGACCCAGCGTGATGATGGGCTATGCGATCGAGCCCGCCGATCTGGCGAGCGAGGCCCAACTCGATCGCCTAGCGACCGGTGACATCGCGCGGCGCGATGCGCAGGGGCTGTATCGGATCGTCGGCCGCGTCGCACGGTTCGTGAAGCCATTCGGGCTGCGGATCAATCTCGACGAAGTCCAGGCGGACGCGCGCGAGACGTTTGCCGATGCGATGGCGACCGGCGACGATACCGGCCTGGTCGTGGCGACCGAGAGCGGCGATGCTTCGGCGCGATCGGGCCTGCAAACGCGGCTCTGCGAACGCTACAAGCTGCCGCCCTATGCCGTGACAGTGATCGTGCTGACGGCGATCCCCCGGCTGGCCAACGGCAAGACCGATTACCGCCGCATTTTGGAAGGCGCCCGAGGCACCGGGGCGGCTGCGCCGAGTGGCGGTCGCCGGGGCCCTATCGAGATCCTCACCTCGGCTTCCTTTTATCGGCGCGCCTGGAGCGAGGGACTTGCGATCCTCGGCTTCGGCAAGCCCGGCTGGGGCAGCGTGGCGGAAATCTTCGCCATGTTCGTCGGCGGCTATGTTCCGGGCGCGGAAAACAGCTTCCGCGATCAGGGCGGCGATTCGCTGAGCTACATCCAGGTGGCGCTGGCGCTCGAGGATTATCTCGGTCATCTACCCGATGACTGGGAGGGGATGACGATCGGCGATCTCGAAGAGGCGAGGCTCGATGAAGCGCTTGTCTAGCATGTCGGTCGAGACGGAAACGCTGCTGCGCGCGCTTGCGATCTCTGCGATCGTCTTCAATCACGCCAATCCTGCGCAGGCCGAAACCGGGTTCGGGCTCGGCGGCGGGCTGACCTTTCTGATCCTGCTCTCGGGTTTCAACCTAGCGCGCTATTCGCTGCAGGGCGCGAGCTCGCAGGCCTTTCGCCAGTCGGTGCTGCTGCTCGCGTGGCGTGTCGCCTGGCCGACCGTGCTGATCGTGCTGCTCGATTGGGTGGTGACCGGGCAGCGCCCGGCGCTCGGCTATCTGCTGTTCTACAGCAATTGGTTCACCTGGCATCATCCTGCGCTGCTGCAGATCTGGTATCCCCAGATGCTGATCAAGCTGCTGCTAATCTTCTGGGTGCTCTTTCACTTCGAGCCGCTGGCGCAGCTCGTGCGGCGCAAGCCGTTCCGCGCATTCCTGTTCGCATTCGTCGTCGCAGTGGTGGTCCGCGCAATCGCGCCCGAATGGCTGGAGCCGCCCGAGACGCGCGGACGGCTGGTGCATTTCTATGCCTGGAATTTCCTGCTGGGGATGCTGGCCTATTATGCCCTGCAATCGGGGCCGGGCAGGGGGCCGATGCTGAAGCGCGCGATCGTAATGGCATGCGCGGTGATCGGCGCGTTCGTCGCCTATGGCCCGTTCAAATCCGATTTCTGGTGGCTGAGCATCGCGACGGCAGTGTGGGTGAGTTTCCCGCGCTTCGTGCTGCCGCGGCCGATCGGCCAGGCGGTGCGAGTGGTCAGCCAGGCGGCCTTCGCGGTGTTCCTGCTGCACCTGTTCTTCCTCTATGTCTGGTGGAAGGCCAATCTGCCCTATGCACCGCTGCTCCAATTCGTCTTCTCGCTGGGGGGCAGCGTTGCGGTGTGGGTGGTGATGACTGCGTTCAGCCGCGCCTATCGCGCCGAGCGGGGCGCGGGGCCGGCGACGCGCCCGGCGCCCCGGCTCCAGGAGGCCGCTGCTTGAAGCTGCTCTACATCGTCCACGACCTTCACAATTCGGCGGTGATCCGCCGGGTGCAGATGTTCCACGCCGCCGGAATTGACGTGACCGTCGCCGGCTTTCGGCGGCGGGATGAAGTGCCCGCCACGGTAGCCGGCGCGCCAGCGATCGACCTGGGGCGCACGCAGGACGCCAAGTTCGTCCAGCGCGTTGCAGCGGTGCTGCGGAATGTCGCGCTGCCGGGGCGGCTGCTTGCCGCGGCGCGGGGATGTGACGTGATCGTCGGGCGGAACCTTGAAGCACTGGCGCTGGCCTTGCGCGCCCGCAAGGCGGCGCCGGAAGCGCGCATGGTGTATGAATGCCTCGATATTCACCGGCTGCTGCTCGGCAGCTCGAAGCCGGCCAAACTGCTCCAGGCGATCGAGGCGCGGATGCTGGCGCATGTCGATCTGGTGCTCACGTCGTCGCCGGCATTCGAGCGCGACTATTTCGCGCATCGCCCGACGCTGCGCGCGCCGGTGATGCTTCTCGAGAACAAGCTGCTCGTGCTGGAAGGGGCGCCGCCACAACCGCTCGCGCCGCCTGCGGGGCCGCCCTGGGTGATTGCCTGGTTCGGGATGCTGCGCTGTGCGAAGACGCTCGACATTCTCGCGGCGCTGGCGGCCAAGCATGGCGGCGCCATCGAAGTCCATATCGCCGGGCGCCCATCGCCGGCGGTGTTCGAGGATTTCGAGGCGCGGGTCGCGGCGGCGGCGCATCTGCGCTATCTCGGGCCATATACCGCCGCGGATCTGCCGCGGCTCTACCAGCCGTGCCATTTCGCCTGGGCCATCGATTATTTCGAGGAGGGCCTCAACTCGAAATGGCTGCTGCCAAACCGGCTGTATGAAGCGACCAGCTTCGGCGCGGTGCCGATCGCGCTGCACTCGGTCGAGACGGGCAAGTGGCTCGACGCGCACCGCGCGGGACTGACGATTGACGACGATCTTGCCGGGCTCGATGCGCTCGGCACGCTTTCGCCGGAACGGTATGCCGGCCTGCGCGAAGATGTAGCGGCGATCCCGCAAGCCGATCTGACCGCGACGATCGACGATTGCCGCGCGCTGCGTGCCGCGCTCGAGGGGAAGGCGTGACCATGGACTCCGAAGGCGCGTTGGTCGTCGTGCCGACGCTCAATGAGCAGGCGCATATCGGCGCGCTGCTCACCCAGTTGCGCGCCGATCCGGCGGCGCGGCGGATCGTCGTTGCCGATGGCGGCAGCCGCGATGCGACGCCCGCGATCGTCGCCGAGCACGCCGCGTCCGATCCGCGCGTGGTGCTGATGGACAATCCCGACCGCATCCAGAGCGCCGGAGTCAACCGCGCGGTCGCGCGCTTCGGCGAGGGTGAACGCTGGCTGGTCCGCGTCGATGCGCATTGCCTCTATCCCGATGGCTATGTCGGCGCGCTGGTGCAGACTGCCGAGCGGACTGGGGCGGTTTCGGTGGTGGTGCCGATGCAGACGCGCGGCGTTTCGTGCTTCCAGATCGCCTGCGCGGCGGCGCAGAATTCGGTGCTGGGCACCGGCGGGTCGGCGCATCGCCATGTCGGCGAAGGCCAATATGTCGAGCATGGCCATCATGCGCTGATGTCTATCGCGGCATTCCGCCAGGCCGGCGGCTACAACCAGGCGATGTCGCACAACGAGGATGCCGAACTCGATCACCGGCTCGGCCGGTTCGGGCGGATCTGGCTCGAGCCCGCCCATGCGATTACCTATTTCCCACGCCGCGATCCCTATGGGCTGTGGCGGCAGTACCGGGGCTACGGCAAGGGCCGGGCGCAGACGATCGCGATGCACCGGATGCGGCCGCGGCTGCGCCAGATGGTGCCGCTTGCAGTGCCGCTGGCCGTCGTGCTCGCGCTGGGATCGCCCTGGTGCGTGCTGCTCGCGCTGCCGCTGCTCGCCTGGGCGATGCTGTGCCTGGGCGCCGGACTTGCGGTGGGTGCCCGACAGGGCTCGCGCTGCGCGATGCTGGCGGGCGTCGCCGCGATGATCATGCATCTGGGCTGGGGATCGGGCTTTCTCCAGCAGTGGCTGTTCGGAAAGACCCCGCGCTAACGCGCCTCGACGACTTCTTCGGTGTCTCCGGCCGGTTCACGCGGCGGGCGCCCCAGCAGGGCGTCGATCCGTGCGAACAGCCGCAGCTTGGGCGGGAAGAAGAAGAAGGTCAGCCCCAGCGACAGCGCGAGCGCGGTGATCGCCACCGATCCGAGAATGCCGATCAGCGAGACCACGATCGCCAACGCCACGCCCGACTGGAGCAGGAACGGGCTGTGGAGCTTTGCCAGCCAATAGCAGAGCGGCATCATGAACAGCAGGTGGGTGAGATAGATCGGCAGCGTCATCTGGCCGAGCCGGCCGAAGAACCGCCGGGTATCGGCGCGAAGGGCCAGCGTCTTGCCGAGATAGATGGCGCCCAGCATCCCGATAGCGATCGCGACGAACTTGATCGCGGCACCGGGCACCACGCCTTTGACCATCATCGCGATCCAGGCGAGCAGCCCATAGCCGGTAAGCGTGACGATCAGCGTGGGTATCGCCGGCAGCGTCGCGGCACGGACGATCCAGTCGCGGCAGACATAGCCGAGATAGAAATAGAAGAAATAGCTGAGCGCGCCGCGCAGATAATAGTCCTGGGCGAGGAGATGCAGTCCGTAATGGTCGAGATGCCAGGTGGTGAGCCCGAGCATCGCGAAGGTTACCAGCACCGAGAGCGCCAGCCAGGTTCGCGCATGGCGGCGGCCCAGCGCCCAGGCGAGCAGCGAATAGACGCCGAGACTCCAGATGAACCAGAGATAGGAGGAAGGGAAGATCCAGGCGGTGAGCAGCTGCCAGAGATATTTGCCGTGCAGCGGGTCGCGGAAATTGGGGAAGATCGAATAGAGCAGCCAGTCGATTGGGATCCAGATCAGCATCACCCAGATCAGCGCCTTGAGCCGGCCGTGCCAGAAGCCGCTCCAGCTGCCGTCGAGATAGCGGCGCGAGAACATGCCCGAGATCATGAAGAACAGCGGCATGCCGACTGGCGTGACCGCACCGATCGCGTTGCGCATCCCCGCCTGCGGATAGCCTGCGCCTTCGACGAACAGCGCGCCGTGCGACAATACGATGATCAGGATGATCAGCCCCTTGGCGGTGTCCGCCCAGTAAACGCGATCTTCGCCCCCCTCCGTACGCGTCATCTTCGACCCCCTGTCGGCACTGCTCCATCACAGCTGCAATCCGGGCGATACAATAGGGGTCTTGCGCAAAGTTCAACGGCAAAGCGCGGCCGTCTGACTGTTTCCGGGACATTTCGGCGAATCGGGCCGATATTTGCTGCGTTGCGGGAATAGTATCGCGCGTTTAGGGCAGGCTGGGGACCGGCAAGGCGCCCGGAGGGGCGCAAACCGCAGTGGACCACATGCATATGTACGAGAGTTCGCAACTGGCGATGGAGCGAGTCGAGGCGCTGCGGCAGGCCCGGCGCGCCGATGCGCGCAAGCGGGGGATCGTCGTTGCGATCCTCGCATGCGCCGCACTGCTGGTGATCGGCGCCATCGTCACGATGCTCTGGCGTTCGACACAGCCGGCCAAGCAGCACCCCTATTCCGCCAGCGTGCCGATCCCCGGGACGGCGCCTGGACTTCCGGCGATCGACGCGCCGCTCCCGGCGGTCGAGCCGCTCGAGCTCAAGCCGCTGGACCCCACCGACGCGCGCGCCGTCAATGCCGCGGTGCCCTTCTCGACGCTGCCCAATCCCGCCGCGCGCAAGTTCATCGCCAGCGGCACGACCGCCGACATCGTCCGCGCGACCGACTGTCTGGCGGCGGCGGTGCTGTTCGAAGCGGGCGACGACGCCGTCGGCGAGCGCGCCGTGGCACAGGTGGTGCTCAATCGCGTGCGGCATCCCGCCTTCCCACACACCGTGTGTGGCGTGGTGTTTCAGGGATCGGAGCGCAGTACGGGCTGCCAGTTCACCTTCACGTGCGACGGGGCGATGGCGCGCACGCCCGCGCCGGCGGCCTGGGCACGCGCCCGGGGGATCGCCGCGCAGGCGCTGGGCGGCAGCGTCTTCGCGCCGGTCGGCCTGTCGACGCATTACCACACCGATTGGGTGGTGCCCTATTGGAGCTCGAGCCTCGACAAGGTCACTGCGGTCAAGACGCATCTGTTTTTCCGCTGGACCGGCGGCTGGGGCAGGCCTCCCGCCTTCTTCGCCGCTTATGGCGGGGTGGAGCCGGTGATCCCGCAACTCGCAGTGCTTTCCGAAGCGCATCGCCCGCTCGACGGGGAAGCCGGCGCGGATGCCGCGGCGGCAGCGGCCGCGGCGATAGCGGCGGCCGTGGCAGCGCCGATTGCGCCTGCCGCGCCGAGCTTCGCGCCGACCGCGAACAATCCCGATGCGTTTCTGGTGACCTTCGGCGCGGATATTCCGGCCGACAGCTATCCCGATCTGGCGAAGCAGGCCTGCGGCACACGGCCGCGCTGCCTGTTCATGGCCTGGCCGAGCGCCGCGCTGACCCCCAAGGCGCTGCCGGCATCGACCTCACAGCTCGAATCGATGATCTTCCACTATCTGCGCGATCCGGGTTTCAAGCAGGATCGCACCCGCTGGGACTGCAGCCGCTCGCGGCGCGCCAATCCCGGCGAATGCCTGAGCCGGCAGGCCGGGGGCTCTGCCCCGGCCGCCGCCGCTGCGCCGGTCAGCGGTTCTTCCACACCTTGAACGAAGAGATCGCCATGTCGCCAGTACCCCCGGTATAGGCGCTGGTGGTCTTCACGGCGACATTCATCACCGGATAGAAGGCCTCGCTGAAGGGATTGCGGGCCTGATAGGTCTCGATGCCGTCGACGAACCAGGTGATGTAATCGGCCTGGATATCGACTGCGTAGCGATGCGGCATCGACGCGACATTGTTGATGCCATAAGCCAGCGTGCCGTCGATCCACATGCTGCGCGTGAACTTGCGCTGGTTGATCGGGCCGCCATGGATGTTGGCCGAGAGATTGCGATCGAAGTTCCAGCTGCCATTATAGCCGAAGCCTTCATAGACGTCGATTTCGGGCGGCCAGCCGCGCACGCCGATCAGCCACAGCGCCGGCCATGATCCGCTGCGATTTGCCATCGTCGCGGTCCATTCATACTGGCCATAGGTGACCTGGGTCTCGGGCATGTTGCGGCCGTTGAGCACGCCTGCACCATAGCCATAGCTCACGCCGCCATAGGTGATCGGCGTTGCCAGCTTCTGGCTGTGGATGACGAGCTTGTTGTCCTTGACCGAGAAGGGCGCCTCGGCCGCTGGATGGAGCGTGTTGTCGAGGTAGAGGCCGTTCTCGGCGTTGCCCGTCTGGGCGCGACCATGGGTGAACGAGGTGGAGAAGACGCCCGCGCCGCCCTTGTCCGACCAGCGCACGGTCGCGGGATTCATGTCATAGGCCAGCGTGCCCGAAGGCTTGAAGGTGCGCGGCAGGCGGAAGCCCGCGGTGATCGGCGTGGTTGCTGCAGCGCCCGAAACCGAGGTGATGTTCGCGCTCGAAGTCCCTGCGTTCGCGCCCGACGGCGCCTCGGGGAACATCAGCTTGAACTGCCCGCCTTCCTTGGTCTTGGTGATCTTGACGCTCACCGTCTGGACCAGCGGGTCACCGGGGCGGAAGACGACATATTTGTCGACAGCCTGGAAATAACCGCCCGAATAGACATAGTTGGTGCCGGTGCCGTTCGAGGTCTTGACGCGGACGTGCACGGTGTTGGGCGTCGCCTGGCTCAGGCGGACGGGGATATCGACCTGGGTGGCGCCAAGCGGATAGTTGACGTCGCCGATCGAAACCGTCGCCATCGCCGGATAGGTATATTGCGCGATCGGCTCGAGCGCGCTGCTCGAAGCCTCGGTACCCTGACCGGCTTCGGGCGTGGGCGTTGGCGTGGGGGTCGGTGCCGGGGTTGGCGTCGGCGTCGGTGTCGGCGTCGCCACCACGGCATCGGTCCCGGGCGTG
This sequence comes from Sphingomonas sp. MMS12-HWE2-04, assembly GCF_044881185.1. Lineage (GTDB taxonomy): Bacteria > Pseudomonadota > Alphaproteobacteria > Sphingomonadales > Sphingomonadaceae > Sphingomonas. The sequence continues at coordinate 1,366,832 of NZ_CP173254.1, forward strand.
ACGACCACGACGCCGGTGGAGGACTGGCTGCTGCCGTCTCCGCCGCAGCCGGACAAGAGGAGCATCAACGCTGGGATAGGAACGGTACGGTGGATCACGGCTGGGGTCCCGTTTTCGAGTGCGACTTATATTCACACTATAGAACAGGGATGTTCGCTAAGCCGTTAACTCTATGGGGAAATTTGCCTCGGTTAATCCCCTAAGGGTGCTACCGGAGCCATGCCGGTGGATCGCCCTTAAGGGTCATCGCAGCAGCAGCCAGAGGACTCCGCCCCAGAAGGCGAGCGCACCGCCTACGGCGATCGATACGCGCGCGGCGGCAGGCCATTTCTGAATCTCGGGTTCGGCGCCGTGCCAATCGGAGGCCGCGATGAACAGCTGCGCGACGTTGGCATTCTCGAAAGCGCCGCTGACTGCGGCGTCGGAAAGATATTCGAAGAATTCGCAGCCATAGCGGTCGCCTTCCTGGCGGACGACGCGCGCCGCAAAGCGGCCGCTTCCCGGAAGCCCGAGCTGGACCACAGCGCCCATCGGCAGCGGGGTCTCCGACACGACGTTGAATCCGCTGACCGACAAGTCGCCGACGGTGACGTCGATCGGCGCGTCGTCGGGGCCGCGAAGCGTGCTCGGCTCGGCCACGGGACGCCGATCACCCGCGCGGCGATCGCCGCTGGTTTGCGGCCGGGCGAACATCTGGTGCTTGGGTACGGCGTTCATAGCCGCCCGCGATAAAGCGAATAGGTTTCCAGCGGGTAAAGGCTCGGCGCGTGGGGAAGAAACTCAGCATCGGCATCGCTCCGTCCGGTAGGGCTCCCGGGTTGTCTTAGAGCGGAAACGATTTGCGTCGCACTTTGTTTTGGTTAAAACAGAGGTCGGGTTGATAAATATGGTTAACGGGCAAAGACCCGTGGGAGAGCGAAGTGAAGAAGTCCATCGCCTCGATATATGGTGGAGCGCCGTCGCTGCGAATTCACCAAAATGGATTAATGCTGCAGCGCATCGTAGATTACGCCGAAGCGCCGCGTTCTTTGGCGAGTTATCGCGGGATCTTGATCGCTGCGTTAATGTCGCTCGCCTTTTGGGCTGGCGTGTTCGAAGCGATTTTCTAAAACTTGACTAAAGTTTAGCCCGATCCGCGTGCCATCAAGACGGCCGGGACGGTGAAAACCAGAATCCGCATATAGAGCTTTACGCTCTGGCTGCGGGCATAGGTTACGTCCATTGCCACGCGGCGGCGGTAGGAAACCTCGTTGCGCCCGCTGATTTGCCACAGCCCGGTGATGCCGGGGCGCACGCTGATATAGTCGACGAAATAGCGGCCATAGCGATCGACTTCGCTATGGGTGATCGGACGTGGGCCGACCAGGCTCATCTCGCCGACGAGAACATTCCAGAACTGAGGCAGTTCGTCGAGGCTGCTGACGCGCAGGAATTTCCCGACGACGGTGATCCGCGGGTCGTTCTTCAGCTTCTGATCGCGCATCCACGATGCGCGCGCCTCCGGCGATGTCGCGAGCAGTTGCTTCAACCGCTCATCGGCATCGACGACCATCGTGCGGAACTTGAGGCAATAGAATTCACGGCCGTTATGGCCGATTCGCTTATGGCGGAACAGCACGGGTCCGCGATCGACCAGCAGCATCGCTACGAAGATGGCCAACAGGATCGGGGCGAAGAAGAGGAGAGCGAATGCAGCGCCGCTGATATCGATCGCGCGGGTCCAGCGCGGCAGCGACGGCAGAACCGTCTCCACCCTCAAGGGCGCCGTGATCGACGCGTGCTGCATTGGGTGGTCCCCCTGAAACGATTCTTCGAATGTCGGATTTGCGGCACCGTCAATCCTTGTTGCAGTGCAGCAAGGTTCTATTACCGGGACCGATTGAGAATTCAAGAGGCCGCTCAAATGCCTTCACCCTCGTGCAATCCGCGGCACTCGTCTCGCGAATCGAACATTTAATCAATGTTGAATTTTGATGCGCCGCAATATTTTCGTACGAACCCGGGACACAAGTCACGGCGACGCAACAATATTGTCCGATTTGGATGAATTAAGCGTTAAGTTAAGTTTGAGCGGCTATCGCCAGCGACGCCCGTTCTGGGGCGTGATCGCAGGGCGCCGGGCCGGCGCGGGGCCGGATGCTACGGCCGCGCGGTTCCACACCGCGCAGGCCAGCCCGGCCATCACCATCACGGTCGAGAAGTTGAACGGCGCAAACGCCTGGCTCTCGATCGACAGGCGCACCGCGACGTAGCTCAGATAGGCGCAGAACAGAATGCCCATGTCGTTGGGCGCGCGCATCGTGCGCAGCAGCAGCAGCCCGAACATTGCGAGGGCGACGATGCCGTACAGGGCAAGCCCGACATAGCCGAGGTGAACGAGGATCTCGAGAAAGCTATTGTGGAAGTTGAACCCGGCGCGTTCCTTGATCCCGGCGAACAGCCAAATGCCCTCGGCATCGATATTGCCATGGCGCCAGAACGCGTTGTAGCCGAGGCCGAGGACCGGACGCGCATCGATCAGCGCAAACGCCTTTTCCCAGATATAGGTGCGCCCGGTCAGGGTCGCATCCTTGCCGGCCGATTTGAGTAGCAACTCGACCAGCGGGGCGAGCCAGAATTTCTGAAGCAGGGCGGCGACGGCCATCACCGCTCCAATCGCGAGGAAGATCGCCGTGCGTGCCTGTGTCGTCATCAGTCGCGCGAGGTTCCAGGCGACCAGCGCCATCACCGCGACGGCGGAGGCGGCGAGCGAACCGGTCGATTCGGCGCGGCGCAGGATCCACAGTTCGATAAGCATCAGTCCGAGTGCGGCAGCGACGATGGCAATGCGGCGCTCGCGGATGCACGCGACCAGCATCGCGCTGGCGACGAGCAGGCCGACCGCGGCGGTATCCGCGGCGGCGTTCTTGCTCCCGGTCATCCCGGCGAACGCCACGGCGTGGCCGCTGCCCCAGCCGACGCTGCGCCCGAAGCCGAGGCTGACGACCGCGAAGAGCAGGAAGGCGGCAAACAGCCCGTAAAGCGCCTGGCGGCGATCGGTGCCGGCGCCGATTGCGGTGCCGATCATCACCGTCACGAAATATTGGAAGCCGTAATAGAAGGTAGTGCCCGGTTCGATCGACCAGATCGCCGAAAGCATCGCGAAGCCGGGAAGCAGCAGGATCGGCGCGGTCGCGGCGAGAAAGCGCGGCGCGGTGCGGAAGCGTACGGCGAAATAGACCGGCATCAACAGCAGCATCATCGCTGCCGCCTTGGCGCCGAAGGTGTAGGAGAACAGCACCGCGCTGGTGGCGACCGCGGTCCACACCCCGTCGAACCAGCGCAGCCGGTCGACCGACTGCTCAGCAGTCCTTGGGCGCGCGAGGCTTGCGGCGGTATTCATCGCGTGCTCTCGCGCGTCTTCAGGCGACGATCAGAAATAGCGTTCGCCGACCCGGATGGAATCGCCCGGACGCACCCAGACGACCTTGCCCTTGCCGAGCTTATACTCGACTTCGGCCTCGCCGAGATGGCGGATGAAGATCTTCGACTTGCTGGCGCGATAGGTATAGCCGCCTGCCGCCGCCACCGCCTGATCCACCGAAAGATCGGTGGCATAGGGATATTGGCCGGGGCGGTTCACTTCGCCGAGGATGTAGAAGGGGCGGAAGCTCAGCACGTCGATGCTGACGCGCGGATCGAGGATATAGCCCGAGGCAAGCTTTGCCGTGATCGCGGCCTGAAGATCAGCGACGCTCTTGCCCTTGGCAGGAAGATTGCCGATCAGCGGGAAGGCGATGTCACCGGCCGGGCCGATCGAGTATTCGCCGTTGAGCGACTGCTCGCCATAGACGACCACTCGAATCTTGTCGCCCGAATCGAGCGTGTAGACCGGCGGGCGCAGCTCGCTGCTTTGCGCCGCGGCGCTGCCGGCATGGGCGAGCGGAGCCGCAAGGGCGAGAGCGAGCGCAAATGCCCGGACGATGGCGCGAAACTTCATGGATCGATTTTCCTGGCGATAGCCCAATCTGCCGCCTAACATTTTGCACTGCGGCAGAAAAGCGGAATTGCCGGGGGCAAGTGTGTCAGGCTGGGCCGGCGCTCGGTTCGAGGCGCGCCTTGCGTGAATCGCGCACCCAGCGCCGCACCGGCTCGTCGACACCGACGAGCATCAGCCAGGCGACCAGGATCGCGATCGCGGCGATCGGTGCGATGCCTGCATAGAGTGCCCAGCGCGGTGGATCGAAGCGCAGCAGCGCGAGGCAGCAGAAGCTCACCACCGGAAAATGGGTGACGTAGAGCGGGTAGGAAAGACGGCCGAACCAGTCGCTGAGCGCGCGCCAGCGCGGCCCGGGCTGCGTCTGGATCGCCGCGATCAGCAGCAACGGATAGACGAACCCGGCGCAGGCCAGGTCGCGGATCGCATTGGCCGGGGTGCGAAGCGGCTGCGGTGCCACCAGGGTAAGCACGAGAATCGCGGCGATCGCCCAGGCGGCGATGCCGAACCGGGGAAGCCGCTCCTGCTTCCACAGATGGTGAATGAGGATCCCGGCCGTATAGCAATAAGCGAAGGTCGCGATCCCGCCGGCGAGGTTGGCATAGTTCCAGCCGGTGCCAAGGCCGCCAAACACCAGAGCCGCCACCGCCATCGCGACGAAGAGCATCGGCAGTGCGATGGCAAGGCGCGTTACGCTGATCCAGCGGCGTAGCGCGAAATGCACGACATTGCCCCACAGTTCGATCGCCAGCGACCATTGCGGCGGCAGGACAAGGAAGGCGGCGCGGCCGGGCAGCGGTACCATCGCCAGCGCCGCCACCAGCAGCGCGATCAGGATCGGGAAGGAGAAACGGTCGCCGCCCACCACTGCCTTGATGCCCAGCAGCAGCACCCCGAAGCATAGCCCGACGATCAGCAGCGGATAGAGCCGCTCGACCCGCACCCGGACGAAATCACGCAAGCGGCCGGTGCGCATCAGCCCGCCTTCATAGGCATAGGAAATGACGAAGCCGCTGAGCACGAAGAAAAAGGGTACGGCGAGATAGGCCTGGGGGAGCCAATCGGGAAGGAGGAAGATCTCGCCGATATGCATCAGCACGACCGCGACCGCCGCGACGCCACGCAAGCCGTCGAGCAGGCCGAAATGGACGGTGCGCCGCGCGGGCGTGGCATCGGGCGCGTCCTTGGCCGGGCTGGAGGCGTGCATCAGGCCTGTGCCTCGGCTTCGTGCGTCGAGATCGTCCAGTTGCCTAAATCGCTGAGGACCACGGCCGAAAGCTTGCCGGTGCGATAGGCGCCGGTATCCACGCCGATGCGGTTGTGATGGATCTCGACGTCCTCGGCGATCGAATGGCCATGGACGATCAGGGCGCCGTGCCGTCGATCGCTGTGGAGGAACGCGTCGCGTATCCAGAGAAGGTCTTCCACCGATTGTTTCCCGAGCGCTCGGCCGGGACGAACGCCGGCATGACAGAAGAAATAGCCACCCAGGCTAAACGACAGCGGACGATCCCGTAGCCAATCGATCGTATCCGCCCCCGCCGCGGTGGCGACGCGGGCGCCGAAGGCATAGCTGTCTTCGTCCGACAGGGGCAGGCCCGTGCCGAAGCTGCGCAGCGTCGACGCCGCGCCATGTTCGAGCCACAAGCGCTGGGCATTGGCATCGCCCTCGACCGCATGGAGCATCGCCTGTTCGTGGTTGCCGAGCAGAACGTGGACGCGCGGCGAATTCTGCTCTGCGGAGCGCAGGAAATCGACGACGCGCCGGCTATCCGGGCCGCGATCGATGAAATCGCCGAGAAAGACGAGATGGTTGGGAATCGCGGGCTCTTGCGTGACATGCCGTTCGATTGCCTTGATCAGCACTTCGAGAAGGTCCCAGCGGCCATGGATATCGCCGATCGCGATAATGCGCTGACCATCGGTGCGGGCTTGCCGCGCCAGCCATCCGCGCGAGGGCGGCACCGTAAAGGGCTCGATGGTCACGCCGATCGCCATGGCGCGTTGCTACACGCAGCATCTAGGGGCCGCCAGTCCGGATATGGGGCAAACCCATGGTGCGGTGCACAATTTCGGGAATCGAAGCGGTTGCCACCTGCCAGCGGGCTGCCCTAGGCGGGGACTTCGCCAACCATGCCGCGGGGGACAAGTGGACGGGCCGTTGATCAGCTTCGCGATCGCCAATTTCAATGGCGAGCGGTTCCTGCGCGATGCCGTGGCAAGCGCGCTCGCTCAGCGTGGGGTCACGGTCGAGATCCTGATCGTCGACGATCGCTCGACCGATGGCAGCTGGGAACTGGCCGAGCGTCTGGCGGCGGAGGACGCGCGCGTGCGGGCGTTCCAGATGCCGGAAAATGGCGGGCCTGGGGCTGCCCGCAATCTGGCGATCGAGCACGCAGGGGGCCGCTGGCTGGCGGTGCTCGACAGCGATGATCTGCTCCACCCCGATCGTTCGCGCCGGCTGGTCGAGGAGGCGGAGCGCAGCGACGCGTCGATGATCGCCGACGATCTGCTGGTGTTCGACCAGGACCGTTACGAAGCGGTCGCGACGCATCTCGATGCCGGCCGCCGCGGCGACGCCCAATGGATCGCGCTGCCGGCCTATCTCGATGAGACCCGGATGTATGGTCGCCGCCCCAATCTCGGTTTCCTCAAGCCGATGTTCCGGGCCGAGTTCCTCAAGACCGCCGGGCTGCGGTACGACGCCCGGCTGCGGATCGCCGAAGATGACGATCTCGTGCTCCGCGCGCTGGCGGGCGGCGCGCGGTATCGGCTCTTGCCGCGGCCGATGTATTTCTATCGCAAGCATGGCAGCTCGATCTCGCATCGCCTGTCGCCGGCCAATGCCGACAAGATGCTCGCCGCGGGAGACCGCCAGGGTGCGCTGCTTGCCGGCCACGGCCCTGAAGTGCAATCGGCGTGGCGCGGCAAATATGGCGCGCTGCGGCGGTCCTGGGGATTTGCCTGGTTCGTCGATGCACTGAAGCGGCGCGATGCCGGGGGCGCGGTGCGCGCTGCCTTGAACACGCCGGGCGCGCTGCTGCTGCTGCGCCAGCCGATCGCCGCGATCCTGGGCAGGGCGCGCGCACGCCTCCTTCCCGAGCGCGGGGGCCGCGCTGCCGATCCCAAGGCGGTGCTCTTCGTCAGCCGCCAGCGGCTCATGGGGGCGACCAATGGCAGCTCGGCCTATCTGCTCGGCATCGCCCGTGCGGTGCGCGATGCGGGACTGGTGCCGCATCTGGTCCAGCCCTCGCCGGTGCTGTTCGGCCGCATCCCGTTTTTCCGCCTCCGGCCCGAGATGAGCGTTTTCGAGACGATTCAGGTGCGCGGCGGCCGGCGGCTGGGCGGCACGCTCGTCGCGACAAGCCCGGCGATCTTCGCGGGCGCTGTACGAGGCATCGCGGCACGGCTGTTGCGGCGGTTGGGCGCGACCGGCGCCTGGGTGGCCGATCGCAAGGCACCCTATGCGATTGCCGCTCCGTGGGAGCCCGAAGATCTGCTCTTCGTCGCTCGGCATGGCCGCGGGGTGGGGCAAGTCGCGATCGCCGACTATGTCTTCCAGGCCGAGGCGCTGCCCTATCTGCTCGATCCGTCGGTCCGCAGCGCGATCGTGATGCATGATTTGTTCAGCGCGCGCGCCGGCCAGTTCGACAAGGGGCAGGGGGATAGCGTCGCCGCGCTCGATCGGGCGAGCGAGATCGACTTGCTCGGCCGCGCCGACGCGGTGCTTGCGATACAGGCGACCGAGGCGCAGTTCGTCGCAGACCATGTTGGCGGAACCCTGCCGGTGCTGGTGCCGATGGCGATTGCATCGGTTGCCGAGCCGCAGCCGGGCGAGGCCGACATTCTCCTTTTCGTTGGCAGCAACACCGCGCCCAATGTCCATGGTCTGCAGTGGTTCGTCGACGCGGTGTGGCCGGCAGTGCGCGCCGCCGCGCCGGGCAGTCGCCTGCTCGTGGCTGGCACGGTGGGGTCGGCGATCGCGAGCGCCCCCGATGGCGTCGAGCTTCTCGGCCTGGTCGACGATCTTGCCGCGCTATACCGTCAGGCAGGGATCGTCGTCTCGCCGCTGCTCCATGGCTCGGGGCTCAAGATCAAGCTGGTCGAGGCGCTCGCTCACGGCAAGGCGAGCGTGGTCACGGCCGTAACGCTGCAAGGGGTCGAGACGCTGGTGGCAGACGCCGTGATCCAGGCGGACGATGCCGAGAGTTTCGTTCGCGCGATCGGTCTGCTTCAGCGCGATGCGGGGCGCCGGGCGGCGCTGGCGGGCGAGGCGCTGGCCGCGGCGCGGCGGCATTTTGGCGCCGAGGCCGCCACCGCCGATTTCCGCCGCTGGCTCAGCGGCGCGGCGGGGGCACCGGCTTCGCGTCCTTGAAGCGCCAGGCGCGGATATAGTCGATCTCCATCGTCGCCGGGAACGGCGTCTCCGCGTCGGGATAGCCTGGCCAGCTCCCGCCGATCGCGAGATTGGCCAGCAGATACATCGGCTGGTGCATGTCCGGGGGCGTCGGCAGCGTCGCGGTCTTCACGCCGTCGATATAATAATCGATCGTCCGCGGTGTCCACAGCGCGCCATAGAGGTGGAAGTCCTGGCCCGATCCGTCGATCGTAGCGGTCTTGGTCGTATCCTTCACTGCCTTCGAATGAATGCTGTGATAGGCGGTTCGCGGCTTGTCGCCATGCGCTTCGAGAATGTCGATCTCGGGCGGCCATTTGCCGCTGGCGGGAAGCAGCCAGAAGGCCGGCCAGATACCCTTGCCGCCCGACCAGCGCGCGCGAATCTCGAAATATCCGAACGTCTGGGCAAAGCGGCCCCGCGTCGAGATCAGCCCGGAACTGTAGCGGACGCCGCGAATCGGCGTGTCGCGGACATTGGCTGGCTCGGCGGCGATCGCGCGCTGGACCGCGCCGACGGCCTGGTCGGAGAGCGGCGCCGCCTCTATCGTCAGCACCCCGTCCTTGAGGCGGAATGGATCGACGCCGAGGCCCAGGAAGGCCTTGTCGAAATAGACCTGGCGCTCGCGATTGCCCCAGAGATTGCGCTTGGCAATCGTCGGCTGCTCGCGCCGGGGATCGTAAAAGCCGAAGATCCAGCGGCTGGTGTCGATTGCCGGGCCGTCGAATTCCTCGGCGAAGCTCGGCACGAGGTCGAGCCCGGCGGGCGGTCCGCTCTTCACCGTGCGGCCGATCTGCGCCGACAGCGCTGCGACGGCGACAAGCGCGGCCGCGGCGGTCCCGATGAGAATGCGAGTGGTGCGCTTCATGGTCATCCGTGTGGGGGAGCGGTGTGGCGCTGTCCAGCACGCGCGCATTGCCGTGCCCCTGGAATGGGTTAAGAGGAGCGTAATGGGGGTAGGGGTCGTGCATCACGCATCGCTGGGATCGGAGGCTGCGCTTCCGATGGCGTTGCCGCACGCGCCGCGGCTATCGCGCGCGGCGCTGGTGGTGCTGGCGATCGGCGGCGCGGCGTGGCTCGCGCCGGCGCTGTCCGGGCTGGCCACGCTCTATTGGGCGACGCCGCAAGGGGCGCAGGGGCCGATCATCCTGCTGACCGGAATCTGGGCGCTATGGTTCGAATATACGCGCGCGCGCCAGCTCGCCGCGCCCGGCGCGATCGGCTGGACGCTCGGCGGGCTGGTCGCCGCGATTGCGCTTTATGTGATGGCGCGGATGGTCGGCATGCTGTCGGTGGCGTGCCTGGCGGCGTGGCTCGGCATCGTCGCGGCGCTCTATGGCTGCGCCGGATATGCCGTGCTGCGCAGGCTCGCCTTTCCGCTTGTCTATCTGCTGTGCCTGGTGCCGCTTCCTTATAGCGTCGAGTTCGCGCTCACCGGCGCGCTCAAGGCAGGCGTAGCCAGCTGGTCGGTACGGTCGCTGGCGGCGCTGGGCTGGGACGTCGCCTATAGCGGCAGCCAGCTCTATATCGATCAGTTCGAGCTCTATGTCGAAGCCGCCTGTTCGGGGCTCAATTCGATCTTCAGCCTCACCGCGATCGGGCTGTTCTATATCTTCTGGCAGCGACGCCGACCGTGGCAGGAAAGCCTGGTCCTGGCGCTCGCCATCGTGCCGCTCGCCATCTTCGCCAATTTCGCCCGCGTGCTGCTCCTGCTCGTGCTGGTCCATTTCTATGGCGCGCCGGTGCTGGAGACGGCGGCGCATCCCGCCGCGGGATTCCTGATGTTCGCGCTCGCGCTCGCGCTGCTCGTCGCGCTCGATTGGGCGCTGCCCCGGCGCATTCGGAGGACTGCGCATGGCTGATGTCGATCGCCGCGCCTTCGTGGTCGGCGGGCTGCTCGCGGGCGGTGCCGCGGCGGCCGCCCTGGCGCGCCCGGTGGCACCGCTCGCGGCAATCAGCCAGGAGCGGCTCGACGCCTCGGTGCCGATGCGCCTGGGCGACTATCACTCCGCGCCTGGCTTTGCCGCCGTGCTTCCCCCGCGCGACGATCTGAGCAAGCGCCTCTACGATCGCTATCTGGCGCGCGGCTATGTCGCGCCCGGCAAGCCGCCAGTGACGCTGGTCATCGCTTATGGCAGCACTCAGGATTATGGCCTCCAGCTCCATCGTCCGGAAACCTGCTATCCGGCCTCGGGCTGGGCGATCGGCGAGACTGAACGGCTCCCGCTCGCGATCGGCGGCGCGACGATCGCCGCGGCGACGCTGTCGGCCGAGCGGCCCGGGCGGCGCGAGCAGGTGCTGTACTGGACGCGCATCGGCGGGCTCTTTCCCGATAGCGACTGGCAGAGCCGGATCGAGATCCTGCGCGGCGGGCTGATGCGGCAATTGCCCGATGGCGTGCTGGTCCGCCTGTCGACCCCCGCGCAGCCCAGGGCCTTTGCCATCGACACGCTCGTGCAGTTCAATGCGCTGCTGGTCGATGCGCTCGCCGGGCCGGGACGCCAGCTCTTGCTCGGAAGAAAAGCATGACCCAGCTAGCCACGGATCCACGGCCGCAGCCGCACCAGGATATAGGCGATCGTCGCCGCGAGCAGGAGCAGCGCGGGCAGATGCCAGCCGCTATTGCCGAGATAGTTGGCGATTGCGCAGCCGAGCGCGGGCGGCAGATAGGCGAGCACGCGGTCGCCGGCCACCGCGCGGCCGACCGAGCGCTGGAGAAACAGCGTGGCGATCGCGCCAAACAGCAGGACGGTCACCCAATCATAGACGCCATGCACAGAGCTTTCCCCTATTCGCTGCGCGCCTGCTTAGCCCAACCGCGCGCCATTGCCACCTGCGCGGCGTTGCTGCTGCTTGCAGCATGCGACCAGCAGCCCGCACCCAAGGGGCAGGTGCTCGCGTCGGTCGGCGGCGAGGCGATCACCAAGCGCGATCTCCAGGGCGAGCTCGCCGCGGCGGCGCAACTCGGCGCGCGCGACGACGCGCCCGGGGCGGCGCTCGATCGGTTGGTCGAGCGGACCTTGCTGCTGCGGGCGGCGCACGCGCGCGAACTCGATCTGTCGCCCGAATATCTCGCCGCGATCCGGCGTGCCCGCGGCGACATATTGATCGACATGCTCAACGATCAGGTCGCCGCGCAGGTGCCCGCGCCCAGTGCGCCGGAGATCGCCGATTATGTCGCCACGCGGCCGTGGATGTTTGCCGGGCGCCAGGTGCTCACGCTCGACGAGATCGTGCCGCAAGGCGGCGCGGATGCCTTGCGGGCGATCGGGCAGCCGGCGACGGGGGACGATGCCGCGCGCGCCCTGGCGGCGCGCGGCTTGCCGTTCCAGCGGCGCAGCATCCGTGCCGATTCGGCACAATTGCCCGCCGCCGACGCCGCCGCGTTGCTCGCCGCCGGTACCGCGCCCGTCGCGTTGCTCCAGGGTTCGCCGCCGCGCTTCGCCGCCGTGCAGGCGCGCGCGGCGGTGCCGATCACAGGGGAGCAGGCGCTCAAGGTGGCCGATGCGATCATCCGGCGCGAGCGGCTCGCCCGCCGGCTCGAGGCGCTTGTCGCAAAGCAGCGCAACGCCGTCCAGATTCGCTATCGCGAAGGCTTCGGGCCGGCCGCGCGTTAGAGCCCATGGCGTTTTGACGTCGGATGTGCTGTTGTTAGCAATTGCGGTAACCATCGCACACAGGGGAAGAGCTTGATGACCGAAACCACCGAGCCTGCAGCGGCGCGCTCCACGCGCGCGATCAGCGTCAGTCGGTTGCTGCTCGGCTGGCTGGTGATCGTCGCGCTGTTCTTCATCTGGCAGACCGCGGTTTATGCCGGGTTGGTTGCGCGGTTCGCCGAATGGCAGTTCGCCCATCTCGGCGGCTATTTCCCGCTCGGCTCGCTGTTCCTGTTCGTCGTCCTGCTCGGCTTGCCGGTGCTCTATGTCCTGTCGCAGCGCGCCCAGCGCGAGCGCAAGGCGGCGACGCCGCTGGACCAGGGGCGGCTGTTCATCTGGTTCCTCACTACCCTGGCCGGGATTTCGGCGATCGCAGCGATCGTGCTGCTCGGTTATGCCTTCACGCTCTCGCTCGGCTCGGGAACCCCGGTGCGCCTCGAGGCGCGCAGCGGCGATCTGGTCGTGCACGACAATGGTCCGGTGACGCTTTCGGGCACGGTTCTCTACGATCGCATCGCGGTGATGGGCGCAGACACGCCGCTCGCCGGCTGGGGATCGCGTTTCGCGCCGGTGATGGGCAAGGGCGAAAAGGGCAGCAAGCTGCGCTATTTCGTCCAGACCAGCAACGCGCCGGGCGCGCCCAAGGCGGAGGAGATCACCGGCGCGCTGCGTCGCAATGGCCTGCGCGGCGATATCGTCAGCTTGTTCACCGATGCCGGCTATGAAGTCGCTGATCCGCACTACGTTGTATACACCGAGGTGTTTGCGCTGCGGCTCCCCTATTTCTGGGGAGCGGCCCAATGTGCGCTGGTGGCGCTGATCCTCAGCCTTGCCGCAGGGCTGCAGAAATGGCGCCTGCGCCGCCTCGGCCGCACACGGCGCAGCGGTACGCCGCACGCCATTGGCTGAATCTTAACTATAGGCCTTTGCCGTATTTTTAGGGCGACGTGCGAAATCGGCTGTCATGGTCGACGAACGTCTCCTCTGGCTGGCTGCGATGATGGCAGCAGGCACCGCGCTGATGGTGGCGTCGGGGCAGCCGCAGGCGCAGGCCGCGTCGCCGACGGTCGCCTCGGCCTCGGTGGCGATCGCCGATCCGGTTCCCGATCCCACGCCGCTGCGCGAGCGCGGCCGGATCGTGCTCGAGCGCGCGCCCGACGGGCTTTTCTATATCGATGGCCGCGTCAACGACACGCGCGTCCGCTTCCTGATCGATACCGGCGCGACTGCGCTGATCCTCACTGCCGAGGACGCGGCACGGGCCAGTTTGAAGGCTGAGGAAGGCGAGGCGGCAGGCGCGCTGCAGACGGCGTCGGGCTCGTCGGCGATGTCCTGGGCACAGGCCGAAACCCTCGAAGTCGGCGGCCGTGCATTCGATGGCGTGCCCGCCGCGGTCCCCGCCGGCGGGCTCAAGGTGTCGCTATTGGGGCAGAGCGTGCTGAGCAAGCTCGGGCCGATCACCCTCGATGGCAATCGCATGGTGATCGGCGAAGATCGGCTCGACTAGTCGTGCACCGATAAACGACCGCTTTCGGCGTCAGGGCAGCAATGTCCGAGATTGGGTGGGAAGTGGTCCGGCAGCTTTGGGTTGAGATTGATCGAAAGGGGCCGTAGCATTTCTTCGGACGGCGGGAGAAACTGCGTGCGGATGAATGTTCGACCGGCGCAGGAAAGCGGTCCGATCCCTTACTTCGATGCCGGTTTCGTCCGATCCGCCCGCCGAAGAAGCGCAATGCTAGCGTTTGCCATCGCATGGAGTACGCAAGAGTTGGCGCTACCCGCCGACCCGGCGCGCGTGACGTACATTCCGGAGATTGGCGAGGCCGTCGGGAGGGCGTGCACTACGCCGGCGCAAGCCGGATGGGTAATGGATGCCACCATTATCGCATCGCGACCGGCAGCGATGGAGATCGCTTGCAGCTTGGGGCGCGTCGAACCGGGTCCGACAGCGGAATGCGTACGCAACTGCGGCTATGAAAATTTGCGTACTATTAAAGTGCGCTTGACGAACCGAACGATGGCCGCCCTGCGGGCTTCCGGTTGCGCTGACATCTCGATTTGCACCAAGGGCTTCGTCATCAACAGGCCAGGCTACCCTTCAAGAGTGGTAGTGCAGCCTTCTGGCGCGGGCGCGCCGCTGCGACGAGACGTGCCTCCTCTTCAAGTGGAATATGGAAGCGATGTCCGGGGCTATTGGGTCATCGATGCCGGCGGCAACCGCCCCGGTGAGGGTTTGGAATGCAACGCTGGTGCCTATCAATCCGGGGACGACCGGACAGAACGGTGCGATGCTCGTTTCCCGTATCAGCCTAATCTTGCCCGATCTGCGACGCGATCTCCCGGTCCCGATGGTCTGTAATGGGGTCTGGGTCGTCAGTGATCTCTACCTGCAGCAGCTCGGCGCATTCAAGGGCGGCCGACCGCTTCGTGAGGTTGTTCGATCTCTGACTGCTTCGCGTGAGTTCAGAAGGGTTTGCTGATGCTTCAAGATCACAGTTGGGCTGCTCTGAACACTTCTAGAGTGACGGCCGTGCCTCCAACTCGTACGTAGAAAACTCGAACGGACGTCTGCAAGCGGGAAACGCGGCAGGGTTCTAACGGCGAAGAAAGACGCGTTAGCTGCCATTGGTTCTGAAGCTGAACCACCGTCTGCTATCGGGACACGCCACGGCGATGCCGAATGGCCGACTTTGGGCGGTAGCCGACAGGCCGCCATTATGAGTCCACGGCCTAGGAGCCGAAGGGCTCAGGCCGTGGCCAGTTCCCCGGTCGCGGAGACGGTGATGCGCCGACGCCGCAGCGATGCGCCAACCATGCCGATGCCCAGGATCATAAGCGCCCAGCTGGCAGGCTCGGGAACCGCGCCGGGGCCCGGATCGGGATTGGTCGGCGTAGTCGGGTCCGTCGGCGTGGTCGGATCGGTCGGGTTGGTCGGCGTGCCCGGATCGGTCGGGTTCGTCGGATTGGTGGGCGTCGTCGGATCCGTGGGATTGGTCGGATTCGTCGGCGTGGTCGGGTCCGTCGGCGTCGTCGGCGTGGTGGGATCGGTCGGAGTCGTCGGCGTGGTGCCGCCACCCGAACCGAAGATCACGCCACCGGGAAGGCCGATGAAGCTGGCGACCTGCGGGGTATAGCTGCGGCTGCCGCCATTGGCTGCGGTCTCGACCGGCAACACTGCAAGCGGTGCGCCGGAGGCGTTGCCCGAAGCTGCTCCGGGTGCGGGCGCCACGCGCGGGCTCGGCAGCACGCCGCCGATTCCCGGGGTGCGGACCGCGCCGGCGCCTGCGCGCGGCGGACGCGCACTGGCGACGAAGCCGGCAAAGGGGCGACCCGAGGGGCCGCTGACGGCGGGCGGCGCCACAACCGCGGTGAACGCGCTCGCGCCGCGATCCGCCGGGGCGCCTGGCCCGAGCAGAAGTGCTCGTTCGTTTCTGAAGACCAGCGAAACCACCACCAGCGATAGCGCGACAAAGATCGCGATCCGGCGTTCGGTGCCAAGTTCGGTGGCGATCGGCGTGAGGGTTTCTGCGGACATAGTGCAACTGCGTAAAGCAAAGTTAGGATTTAGACAATGAGCAGTTGCCCCTCAGCGTTCCCATAGTGGGAAATTTCTACTCGCAACTGAGCGGAACTAATGGTGCACTGCGACGTGCGGGCAATCGGTCATCGAGGGCGCATCGGATGCACCGCGCCCCGTTCCTGCGTTCATCCTCGGAAATACGCGTTCCGCTGAGATGTCCGACGACTCTTTGATCTTGGACAAATCCAGTACGCTCGCAAGGTGCGATGAGCCGTCGACCTGGCGGACAATCCTGTTTCGTCAGCGCGTGGGTGGGACCTATGCCGATCGGCGGATTTGCTGCGATTTTCGCACTTTTGGTCGCGACTACGCGCGTTTCGGCCATGTGGCAGCGGCTGCGTGCCAAAACCGTCATGCGCGGGGCAGGGCGGTTGTCAGTTTCTCTTGGCCAACGCAGCGATCCGTTTCGTCTGCTCGGCTGGCGGTCCCGAGGCCCAGCGGCAATTCTCGCCGAGTCGGCTCGCATCGCCCCCTCCTATTCAACGAGGCATGTCATCCATGGATAATGTCGTGACCAGCGCCGGGGGCTGGTTGCTGCTCGGTATCGTCGCGCTGCTCGCGGCGGCAGCAACCGCCGATGCCGGTTTCGCCATCCACATGAGTATTTTCGCGCTCGCCGCGATCGCCGCGGGCTTCATCGCGATGCGTGGGCTGAACGTCACCGCTGCGCTCAATCCCGCGGACGAAGGCGCGGGCTCGCGCTATTATGACGACGTCATCCGCTGGGGCGTGATCGCTACGCTGTTCTGGGGCGTGGTCGGCTTCCTCGTCGGCGTGGTGATCGCCACCCAGCTGGTCTTCCCCCCGCTCAACCTCGGCGAATATCTGAACTTCGGGCGCATCCGGCCGCTGCACACCTCGGCGGTGATCTTTGCGTTCGGGGGCAATGCCCTGATCTGCTCGAGCTTCTATGTCGTCCAGCGCACCTGCCGCGCGCGGCTCGCCTTTCCCGCGCTCGCCCGCTTCGTGTTCTGGGGATACCAGCTGTTCATCGTGCTGGCGGCGACCGGCTATGTCCTCGGCATCACCCAGTCGAAGGAATATGCCGAGCCCGAATGGTATATCGACATTTGGCTGACGATCGTCTGGGTGTCCTACCTGGTCGTCTTCGCCGGCACCGTGATCCGCCGCGCCGAACCGCATATCTACGTCGCCAACTGGTTCTATCTGTCGTTCATCCTGACGATCGCGATGCTCCACATCGTCAACAATCTGGCGATGCCGGTCGGGCTGCTCAGCTCCAAATCCTATTCGGCCTTTTCCGGCGTCCAGGATGCGCTGACTCAGTGGTGGTACGGGCATAACGCCGTCGGCTTCTTCCTCACCGCCGGCTTCCTGGCGATGATGTATTACTTCGTGCCCAAGCAGGCCGAGCGGCCGATCTACAGCTATCGGCTGTCGATCCTCCATTTCTGGTCGCTGATCTTCCTCTATATCTGGGCCGGCCCGCACCACCTTCACTACACCGCGCTGCCCGATTGGGCGCAGACGCTGGGGATGGTCTTCTCGATCATGCTGTGGATGCCGAGCTGGGGCGGCATGATCAACGGGCTGATGACGCTCAACGGCGCGTGGGACAAGATCCGCACCGATCCGATCATCCGCATGATGGTGTTTGCGCTCGCCTTTTACGGCATGGCGACCTTCGAGGGGCCGATGCTCTCGATCAAGAGCGTCAACTCGCTGAGCCATTATACCGAGTGGACGATCGGGCACGTGCACAGCGGCGCGCTCGGCTGGAACGGGATGATCACCTTCGGCGCGCTCTACTATATGGCGCCGCGGCTGTGGGGACGCGAGCGGCTCTATTCGCTGCGCATGGTCAACTGGCACTTCTGGCTCGCGACGCTGGGGATCGTGCTCTACGCCTCGGCATTGTGGGTGGCCGGGATCACCCAGGGGCTGATGTGGCGCGAATACGGCGAGGACGGCTATCTCGTCTATGCCTTCGCCGAAGTCGTCGCCGCGATGAAGCCCTATTACCTCATCCGCGTGATCGGTGGTCTGTTCTACCTCGCCGGCTCGCTGATCATGGTCTGGAACATCTGGATGACCATTCGCGGTAAGATCCGCGTCGAGGCGCCGATGTCCACCGCTCCCTACGACCCTGCGAAGGACCGCCCGCTCGTGCCCGCCACGAACGCGCCGGTCGCCGCCGAATAAGGAAATCGGAATGGCTTCGCTCATCGATCACAAGAAGATCGAACGCAATGTCACCCTGCTCGGCGCGCTCGCACTGGTCACGGTGGCGATCGGCGGGATCGTGGAGATCGCGCCCCTGTTCTGGATCGACTCCACCGTCGAGAAGGTGGAGGGGATGCGCCCCTACACCCCGCTGGAGCAGGCCGGGCGCGACATCTATGTCCGTGAGGGCTGCTATAATTGCCACAGCCAGATGATCCGTCCATTCCGCGACGAGGTCGAGCGCTACGGGCATTACAGCCTCGCCGCCGAGAGCATGTACGATCACCCCTTCCAATGGGGCTCGAAGCGCACCGGACCCGACCTTGCGCGCGTCGGCGGGCGCTATTCGGACGAATGGCAGGTCCAGCACCTCAAAGACCCGCGCTCGGTAGTCGGCGAGTCGATCATGCCGGGTTATGCGTTCCTCGCCGATCACGATCTCTCGACCGATGATGCCAGCCAGCGCCTGACTGCGCTCAGCCGGGTCGGCGTGCCCTATAGCAAGGACGACATCGCCAAAGCCGGGCAGGACATGATCGACCAGGCCACGCCCGGCTTCGACGCGTCCGATCTCGCCCGGCGCTATCCCAAGGCGCAGGCGCGCGACTTCGACGGCAATCCGGGCCGAGTCACCGAGATGGACGCGCTCGTCGCCTATCTCCAGATGCTCGGCACGCTGGTCGATCACCGCGCTGCCGAGCCGCAGGAGCAGCCGCGATGATCTACGAAACCCTGCGTCACTTCGCCGACAGCTGGGGGCTCGTCTTCATGAGCGTGACCTTCCTGGTGCTGACCGGCTGGGCCTTTCGCCGCGGCGCGCGTGCCCATCACGACGCTGCCGCCCGCATGATCTTCGACGAGGAAAAAATCGATGGCTGAGCGGCGCATCGACGACAAGACCGGCACCCCCACGGTCGGCCACGAATGGGACGGCATCGAGGAACTCGACACGCCGATGCCGCGCTGGTGGCTCTACACCTTCTACGCGACGATCGTGTTCGCGCTGGGCTATGTCATTGCCTTCCCGGCCTGGCCGATGCTGCACGGCGCGACCCAGGGCGCGTTGCACTGGTCGAGCCGCGGCCAATATGACGAGACCGTCCGCGCCGAGGGCGCGCGACGCAGCGCGGTCCGCGCCGAGCTGGCGCGCATCCCGATTGAGCGGCTCCCGGAGAATTCGAAGCTGTTCGACGCGGCGGTCGCCGGTGGCGCCTCGGCGTTCAAGGTCCATTGCGTCCAGTGCCACGGCTCGGGCGCGGCGGGATCGAAAGGCTATCCCAACCTAAACGACGATGACTGGCTGTGGGGCGGCGACCTCAAGGCGATCGTCGCGACGATCACCAACGGCATCCGCCAGCCCGGCAATGACCAGACTCGCATGTCGCTGATGCCCGCCTTCGGCCGCGACCAGCTGCTCAAGCCCGAAGAGATCCAGGACGTGGTCAGCTTCGTCCGGGTCGCCTCGCATCAGGAGGCGCCGAGCCAATCCGCCCGCCGCGGCGCGTCCATATTCGCCACCAATTGCTCGGTCTGCCACGGCAACGATGCCAAGGGCGGCCGCCAGGTCGGCGCGCCCAACCTCACCGATCCGATCTGGCTCTATGGCGGCAGCCGCGACGCGATCACCCAGACCGTGGTCAATGCCCATGCCGGGGTGATGCCGGCCTGGGGCACGCGTCTCGATCCGGTGACGATCAAGATGCTCGCCGCCTATGTCCATTCGCTCGGCGGCGGCGAGGCGCTCGTGCCCGAAGCGGCACCCGCCAGCGGCGAACCGGCTGCGGCCCCGGCGTCCCATGGCAAGCCCTGAAACCCTGACCGCGCCCAAGCTGTTCGAGGCACGCCGGAAAGTCTTCCCCAAGGCAATTCGCGGCACGTATCGCAACCTCAAATGGGCGGTCATGGCGGTGACGCTGGCGATCTATTACGTCACGCCCTGGCTGCGCTGGGACCGGGGCCCCTATGCCCCGGACCAGGCGGTGCTGGTCGACATTGCCAATCGCCGCTTCTTCATGTTCTCGATCGAAATCTGGCCGCACGAATTCTATTACGTCGCCGGACTGCTGATCATGGCGGCGATCGGGCTGTTCCTGGTCACGTCGTCCGTCGGGCGCGCCTGGTGCGGCTATGCTTGCCCGCAAACCGTGTGGACCGATCTGTTCCTCCATGTCGAGCGCGCGATCGACGGCGATCGCAATGCCCAGATACGGCTGCAAAAAGCGCCGCTCGGCCTGGCCAAAATCGTAAAGCGGGTGACCAAGCACAGTATCTGGCTGGCGATCGCCGTGGTGACCGGCGGCGCCTGGGTGTTCTATTTCGCCGATGCCCCCACGCTGGCGCGGCAGATCGCGACCGGGCGGGCGCCCGGCGTCGCCTATGCCACGATAGCGGTGCTGACCTTCACCACCTATGTGCTCGGCGGGCTGATGCGCGAGCAATTCTGCATCTATGCCTGTCCCTGGCCGCGCATCCAGGGGGCGATGCTCGACGAGAAGTCGTTGCTCGTCACCTATAAATACTGGCGTGGCGAACCGCGCAGCCACGGGCTCAAGCGCGCCGCCCCCGCAGTGCGCGCGGCGGAGAGCGACAGGGGCGCTGAGCCGCAGCCTGGTCTCGTCTCGCTGGCCGCGCTCGCCGCCGACCCCGAAAACGCTTCGCGCATCGGCGACTGCATCGATTGCAATGCGTGCGTCGCGGTCTGCCCCACCGGCATCGATATTCGCGATGGCGCGCAGATCGGCTGCATCACCTGCGGGCTGTGCATCGATGCCTGTGACGAGATCATGGATCGGATCGATCGCCCGCGCCGGCTGATCGGCTATTCGACCATCGCCGACGAAATGGCGGCAGGCGAGGGCCGGGCGCCCGAGCATCCGATGAAGCGGCTCTTCCGCCCCCGCGCGATCGCTTACTTTCTGCTCTGGGCGTCGATCGGTCTCGCCATGCTGTTCGCGCTAGGCACCCGCAGCCGGCTCGATCTTTCGGTCAGTCAGAACCGCAACCCGGTGTTCGTCCGGCTCTCCGACGGCAGCATCCGCAACAATTTCACGGTCAAGGTTCGCAACATGCAGAGCCGCCCGCGCGACGTCGAAGTATCGATCTCGGGCCTGCCCGGCGCGGCGCTCTGGTCCGAAGAGGGGCAGCGCGAGAGTGCGGGCACCAGCATCCGGCTCAACGTCCCCGCCGATCAGGTGTCCAAGCTGCGATTGTTCGTCGCGGCGCCGGGGCAGGGGCCGGTGCGCAGCGACGTCAGCTTCCGCGTCCGGGCGCTCGATCGCGAAGGCGGCGAAGACAGCCATCCCAGCCATTTCGAACGCCCGGAGACAGGCCAATGACGCAGCGTTTCACAGGCTGGCACATGTTCGGCATCCTCGTCGGGATGTTCGGAATTATCATCGCGGTCAATTTCGTGATGGCGCGCGCCGCGATCCGCACCTTTGGCGGCACCGTGGTCGACAATTCCTATGTCGCCAGCCAGCATTATAATCGCTGGCTTGCCGAGGCGCGGGCGCAAAAGGCACTGGGCTGGACTGCGACAACCAGTCTCGATCCCGCCCGTCATGTCGCGATCGCGAGCAACGCGCCGGCGAACGCCCTCGTTACCGCCACGGTCCACCACCCGCTCGGCCGCGAAGCCGATCGGGGATTGACCTTCGTTCACAAGGACGGCCGCTTCCTCTCGTCCGCACCTATCCCGCAGGGGCGCTGGCAGCTGCGCATCACAGTGCAGGGCGGCGGCCATGTCGCCCGCTTTGAAGAAGACTTGCAATGAACGCCGTCACCACGCTCAGCGTGCCCGGTATTCACTGCGCCGGCTGCATCTCGAAGATTGAACGAGAGCTGGGCCGCGCGGACGGCGTCATCGATGCGCGGGTGAATTTCACATCGAAGCGCGTCCGCGTCACCCATGTCGACAGCGTCGTCGCCGAAGCATTGCGCGTCGAACTCGAACGCATCGGTTTCGCGGCGCATCCGTTTCTGGGCGAAGCGGAGGGGAGCGCCAATCAGGAGACCAGGGCGCTGGTCAAATATCTCGCCGTCGCCGGCTTTGCCGCGATGAACGTGATGCTCCTCTCGGTGTCGGTCTGGTCCGGGGCCGAGGGCGCGACGCGCCAGCTGTTCCACTGGCTTTCGGCGCTGATCGCGCTCCCCGCAGTGGCCTATGCCGGTCAGCCCTTTTTCCGCAGCGCCGCCCGCGCGCTGCGCCACGGCCGCACCAATATGGACGTGCCGATCTCGATCGGCGTGGCGCTGGCCTGCGCCTCCAGCCTGTATGAAGTGATCGTATGGGGCCGCCACGCCTATTTCGACGGCGCAGTGATGCTGCTGTTCTTCCTCCTCGCCGGGCGCGTGCTGGATAGCGTAATGCGCGCGCGGGCGCAGGACGGGGTTGCCGCCTTGCTCCGCCAGACCCCGCCGGGCGCCTATGTGCTTGCCGCCGACGGCAGCCAGCAATGGCGCACTGCCCAGGAGCTCGCGCCCGGGATGCGGCTGCTGGTCGCGGCGGGCGAGCGGCTCGCGGCGGACGGGGTGATCGAGGCCGGCAGTAGCAGCGTCGATAGCGCGCTCGTCACCGGCGAAAGCGTGCCCGAAACGGTCTTGCCGGGAGCCCGCGTGCTGGCGGGCACGATCAATCTCGATGCGCCGCTCACCGTGAAGGTCACCGCAGCCGGCGAAAACACCGCGATCGCCGACATTGCCCGGCTGATGGAGGCCGCGGGCGGCGCGAAGTCGCGCTATATGCGCATCGCCGATCGCGCCGCGCGCATCTATGCCCCCGCGGTGCACAGCCTGGCCGCGGCCAGCTTTGGCTTCTGGATGTTCGCCGGGGCAGGGCTGCACCAGTCGGTGACCATCGCCGTCGCGGTGCTGATCATTACCTGCCCGTGCGCGCTCGGGCTCGCGGTCCCGGTCGCGCAGGTGGTCGCCTCGGGAGCGCTGATGCGCCGCGGGGTGCTGATCAAAGACGGCTCCGCGCTCGAACGACTCGCCGAGGCGGACCTCGTGCTGCTCGACAAGACCGGGACGCTCACCTGTGGACGGCCCGAGCTGGTGGGCATCCTGCAACTGACCAGCGAAGAGCGCGGGGTTGCGCTGGCGCTGGCCGGAGCGAGCCGCCATCCGCTAGCGCTCGCGCTTGCCCGGGCGATCGACGTCGGGAGCACCAGCCCAGCGGCGTTGGGCGATATCCGTGAAGTCGCCGGCCAGGGTGTCGAGGGCAGGTTCCAGGGCCGTGTCGCGCGCCTGGGCCGGCCTGATTGGGTCGGCGTGCCCGCGGGGACTGCGATGGCCTCGGCGTTCGTGCTCGAACCCGGTTCACCCCACCTCCTCGAATTCCGCGATGCGCTTCGTACCGATGCGCCCGACGCGATCAATCGGCTGCATGGGCTCGGACTGTCTTCCCGCATCCTTTCCGGCGACCGCCCCGAAGTCGTAGCGCAGGTCGCCGCCACCCTCGGGATCAACGGCGAGGCCGGGCTCAGCCCACAGGCCAAGTTCGCGCGGATCGAGCAGCTGGTTGGCGAGGGGCGTTTTCCGTTGATGGTCGGCGACGGCCTCAACGATGGACCTGCGCTCAAGGCTGCGCATGTCTCGATTGCGCCCGCCTCGGCCAGCGACGTCGGGCAAACCGCCGCCGACTTGCTGTTTCTCGGCGATGATCTGGTCGCGATCCCGATCGCCGTCGCCGCTGCGCGCCGCACGATGCGTGTCGTGCGGCAGAATTTCGTACTCGCGATCGGCTATAATCTCCTTGCGGTGCCGCTGGCGATGCTCGGCATGGTCACCCCGCTGATCGCGGCGTTGGCGATGTCGGGCTCGTCGATATTGGTCGTGCTCAACGCCCTGCGCCTCAAGAGCATCGCGCGATGAACGGGCTCGTCTTTCTGATCCCCGTCGCGCTGTTCCTCGGGCTTGCCGGGCTCGGCGCCTTTTTCTGGTCGGTCCGCTCGGGCCAGTACGACGACATGGACGGCGCGGCGATGCGGATCCTCCTCGACGACGACGAGGAGAAGTGATGCGGACCCGCTTGTTCGTCACGGCCCTCTATCCGCTCACGCTGGTCGCTACGCAGATACCGGCCAGGGGCGCGCACTTGCGCTGGTGCGGCTCCACCGAGCCGACCCGGCACGAGCCCCAGGCGCCGCTGTGCCATGCGATGCTCGTCTGCGACCGGAAGCGTGCCATTTAACCCATAGTTTCGCATTTGTGATGGCAAGCGCAGATGATAGGCTGCATCGCGAAACGGGGGCGTAGACATGGCCACAATCCCAGTCCAGCCAGAGACCATCCAGTCTTCGGAGATGTTGGTTCGGCGGCTCTATGACGAACTTCACCTGATCGCCCGGCGCGAGCATCGCCGCGCGGGCAGCCCCATGACGCTTCAGCCGACGGCGCTGGTCGGGGAAGTCTATCTGAAGATCCAGCATCGCGGCGATTGGCAGAGCAAGTCGCACTTTCTCGGCTGTGCAGCGACGGCGATGCGCCATGTCCTGGTCGATGCGGCGCGTGCGCGCCTCTCTGCAAAGCGTAGCGGCCAGCGTGAGAGCTTGACCGGTGCTCTCGCGGAAATCGCCAGCGGCGGCGGAGAAGACGAGGAGCTTGTGCGGCTGGGCGAGGCTTTGGCCGAACTTGCCCGGCACGATCCGCTGCTCGCCAAGCTCGTCGATTGCCGCTTCTTCGTCGGGCTAGACGAGGTCGAGACCGCCGAAGTGCTCGGCATCACCGATCGCACCGTGCGCCGCTGGTGGGTCCGGGCGCGCGCGTGGATCTACGATCAGATGCGCACGCCCGCGCTGTAGGGGCACCCCGGATTCAGGGGATCGCGGCGATGCGGGTGTCGATCTTCGCGATTGCCTGCAGGCCATAGGCGCCGGCCGGGCCCATCGCCGCGAATCCTGCCCGCGCACGGGCGGCTGCGGCCGCCGCCGCCGGCTTGTTGCCCTGTTTCAGCGCCACGATCGCTTCGGTCAAGGCGAGCTGCGGGATCAGCGGATTGGGATTGGGCATGGCGACGATCGTCGGCCGGGTCTCGGCGAGCTGCTTTGCCGCCGCATCGGTTTCGCCGAGTTCCGCCAGGCTTTGGGTAAGGGAGAGGTTGAGGATGAGCACCGGCAGGGCGCGGTCGCCCAGGAAGCGGATGGCCAGCGGGCGCGCCTCGAGCAGCGAGACGCGCGCCTCGGCAAAGCGAGTGGCCGCCATCTGTGCCTTGGCGAGCTGGGTCAGGTCGATCGCCAGGCCCATCGTGTCGCCATAAAGCTTGCGCCGCCGCGCGACGACGCTGGCGAAAACGCGCTCGGCGCCCTGGGCGTCCCCCTGGCGCAACCGCACCGCGCCGCGCAGCTGGTCGATCCCCAGCCCCTGCATCGTGTCGCGCTGGCCTGGACGATCCAGCGCATGATCGACGCGCGCGAACACCGCACTGGCCTCGTCGAGGCGGTTGGCCTCGATCAGATAGACCAGCAGGTTATTGTACATGGTCAGCATCGCGCTGTCGTTTTCGGCAAGTGTGCGCTCGGCATTGGGCAGATTGTCGGTCAGCAACTTGATCGCGGTCGGATAGTCACCCTTGCGACGCGCCATGGCGGCGCGCGTTCGTATGATCTGCTGAAGATCCGCGCCGTTGCGCTCAGGATCCTTGACGAGCACGCCTTGCGCCGAGGCTAACAATCGATCGACACTATCCAGATCGCCCAGTGCGAGCGCGGAATCGGCGAGGTTGGCCTGCATCTTCGCGGTCACTTCCGCGCTTTCGCTGCCAATTCCGCGCGCGAGCGCGCTCTTGAGCAAATCGTGGCTGCCCTTGGCGTCCTGCAGGTTGACGTAGAGATCGCTCAGCGCATTGACCGCCGTGCCCGAGCGCGCGCTGCGGTCGAGCGTGGCGAGCATCCGCAGCGCGGATTCGTCGAGTGTTTGCTTCAGTGTCAGATCGCGCGACAGGCCTGTTTGCCCAAACATCAGCGTGAGCGTCTGGACGATCGCGTCCGATCGCCGAGCTTCGGCCAGGGCATTGTCACGCTCGAGCGCGGTACGTTTGGCCTGGAAGGCGATACCGACGGCGCCGCCGATCAAGGCGGCTACGACTGCGGCCACCGCGAGAATGCTCCAGCGATTGCGGCGGAGATAACGGCCAAAGCGATAGCGTCGGGACCCTTCGCGGGCGCGGACCGGCAACGAGGCTTCGAAGCGTTCGATGTCTTCGGCGAGTTCGGGCACCGAACCATATCGCGCCGCGGGATCCTTGCGCAGCGCCTTGAGCACGATCGCGTCAAGATCGCCGCGAATTCGGGATGGTGCGATCGCCCCTTCCTGTTTCGCCGCGGTGCGGCTGGGTGGTGCCGGGTCTTCCTGGGCAACGCGACGGACGAGCATCGAGAGCGTGCCGCCTTCGCCGCTCCAGGGCGTTGCGCCCGCGAGCAACTCGTAGAGGATCACGCCGAGCGCATGGATATCAGTGGCCACCGTGACCACGCCGTTGCCCAGTTGCTCCGGCGCGGCATAATCGGGCGTCATCAGCGCCCCCGTGGTCGCTGCAGCCTCGCCGCTTTCTTCGATCAGTTTGGCGATGCCGAAGTCGAGCAACTGCGCTCGGCCGCGCGCGTCGATCAGGATATTTGAAGGCTTGAGATCGCGGTGCACGATCAGATTGGCATGCGCGAAAGCGACCGCTTCGCAAATGTCGCGAAAGGCGCGCAGCCGGGTTTCGAGCGGAGGCCGCTCGGTCCTGACCCACTGATCGATCGGCTGGCCTTCGATAAATGCCATCGCCATCCAAGGACGGCCCTCGGGCGTGACACCGCCGTCGATCAACCGGGCAATGCCAGGATGATCGAGCCGCGCCAGCATGCGCCGCTCGCGCGCGAACAAGGCCTCGTTGGGCACTGCGTCTATTCGTAGCAATTTCAATGCAACGTGCTGCTCGAACCCGACATCTGCGCGATGCGCACGATAGACCTCGCCCATGCCGCCGCGGCCGACGAAATGCTCGATCTCGAAGCCACCGATCCGACGACCTGGTGCCAGGGAAGCCCGCACGACCGGCTCGGCATCTTCAAGAGGGGGACCCGGGGCGTCCAGGATGCCCCGCCTTGTCGAGGCATCCAAGAGCGCGGCTACGCGCTCGGCGATCGCTGGAGGAAGCGTGGCGAGGGCGGCGTGGCGCGCATCCGTAGCAAGCGGCTCCAGCACATCGAACGCGTCGAGGACCTGTGCCAGATCCGGCTCATAACCTGCCTGCATATTTCCCCCTCATTCCACGCGACGGAGGATATCTGCACAAATGGACATATCCGAGCGAAATTTTCGCCGACTGTCCGTTTCCTCGCGATGCCTCCGTTTCTCTTTGCGAACACAGGAGGGAGGGCGATCATGCAGGCGAGGATTTGGATGCTAGTGGGAGCGCTGCTTGTCGCAATGCCGGCTGTTGGGCAGGTCGTGGTGCTGAACGGGAAATCCTCGATTGGGTCGGATTCAAACTCCGGCAGGCTGTTGACCATCGTTTCGGCCAACTCGGGCGGGATCCGCGTATCGATCAAGACCGATCCGGCGGTGGCGCTGATTTGCGACGAGAAGCCGGTGACCACTTGCTCGGCTTGGGTGAAGCAAGGCGAGCGGATCACGGTCTCGCTGCGCCGACCCGATTCCCCACGCACGCCACCTGGCCAGGGTCTCCCGCCCACCGTGGCCGAATGGGGCAGGGGTTGCCAGGGCACGATCAGCGGCGGTGATTGCCTCGTTGCCATGCGGGAGAGCCGGAGCGTCTCGGTAGATTGGTCGAAGTGACTGTCCTCAAGTGGCAAGGGAACGCCGGCATGATGAAAATGGGGATCCAGTCGTTGAGCGCGGGTGGGTTGTTGCTGCTCGTGGCGTGTGGGGGCGCTGCATCAGGCACTAAGGATCCGGGGACCAAAGCGGCCGCGCATGCGTCTAGCGGGTGGAATTCCACTCGATGCTTGCGCGACGCTGGGCGAGGAAGCTGCAGCCAAACTGGTTGGCTCGGCGGTGACGTCTTCGGAACTGACGACGAAGGTCGAAGGTACCGATAGCTCCGCGGCCTTCTCGATGTGTACCTTCAGCTATGCCAATGGTGCAAAGCTCGCGTTGCTTACGCGAGAGGCCCCCAGCGGAGATGCCAGCACCGAGGCGATCGAGGCCGCACGTACCTCCGGCGGCACGATGTCGCCTGCCACCGATGTGCCGGGGCTCGGCAAGGCGGCGATGTGGAGCGATACGTTGAAAGGGCTCCAGGTCTTCCTCGACGACAAGCGCTATCTCTCGATCAATTTCTACGGCCTGCCCGGTGGCGCAGACGGCAAGGCGCAGGCGATCGCCGTAGCGAAGAAGCTGCTGTGAGGCATGGGCTGCTACTCGCCGCCGCGCTCGTCGCGCCGCTCCCCGCATCGGCGCAGATCGATCACGAAATCATCGACGCGATGGTCGGTCCTTGGACGCTGCTGCCGACCGATGGTCGACCGGGGTGTTCGATCGAATTTAGGCGCGACAGGATCGGCGGCGCCATGCGTGCGTTACTCGGCGCCACCTGCAAATTGACGATCCCGGCAGCGGCCAGAGTCACCGGCTGGAAGCTCGACGATGGCGATACCCTGCTCGTCGATACCAAGGGTGCCGTACAGATTCGCTTCGTCGAGGATGAGACGGCGCTGCTCAGCAGCCCGGATCTAATCGCACCCCAATATTATCTGATCCCGCGCGTTTCAGGCTATGATCATCTTCCGCAGGCGCGTGAGCTGGTCGGCAGCTGGCAAATCGCTCAGCGAGGAAAGCATGCCTGCCAGATCACCCTTGGGCAGGTGACCCAAACCCCTGACGGGACGACCGGCCCCGTAAAGGCCAGCCCATCCTGCGGCGCAGGTTCGATCCCCGCGAGGCTCACAAGCTGGAGCCGCGAGGATCTGAAGATCATGCTCTGGGGACCGAACGACCTGCTTCTGGCCTTCGAACCCACCGGCACGACCGCCTATGTCGCCGATCCAGGGACTTGGAGCCTATCGCGCTGAGGGCGGCGCCTGCCGGTCTCTGTCTCAGCCTCTCCTCAGCGCTTTACCAATTCTACGCGGCGGTTCTGCGCCTTGCCGTCTTCGCTGGCGTTGTCCGCGACAGGCTTGGTCTGGCCATAGCCTTTGGCGGTCAGGCGATCGATCGCGATGCCCTGCGAGATCAGCGCGCCGAGCACGGCGCTGGCACGGCCCGTGGAGAGTTGCTGGTTATGTGCAGCCGTGCCCGAATTGTCGGTATGGCCTTGCACTTCGAGCTTCAGAGCGGGATTGGCGTTGAGCAGCTTGACAATCTCGGCGAGGGTCGGTTGCGAGTTCGGCTTGATCGCCGTCTTGTCGGTATCGAAGTTGATGTAGAGCGCAATATGGCCCTGTGCGTCGAGCGCGGCCTTCATCGCCTCGGCATCGAGCATCTTGGCCTTCATCTCCAGCGGCTTCTTCTCGACGATCGTCAGCCAGTAGCTATCGTCCTCGTCCTGCCAGCGCTTCCATACCTCGACCCAGATCGCGCCGCCGCCGGGCGTGCGCACCATATAGACGCCGCCCTTCTCGCTTTCGAAGTTGTAGAGACCGCGGTGACGGTTCTCGCTAAACTTCAGCTTTGCATCGACGATCTCCTTGCCGCTGCCCTCCCACACCGTGACGCCGCCCAGATCATGGACGAGCTTCTCATAGGTCTTTTCCGCCTGGAAGATCGACGCGCCCTTGCCGATCGCGCGCATCGTGTAGAGCCGCCCCTCGATCGGGATCAGTTTCTTACCGTCGAAGAACTCGTAGCGATCATAGGCGACGTCGCGCTGGAGCTCGCGCGAGCTGTCGCCGGCGCCGTTCTTGAGCGAAAGCGGTTCATAGCCGTCCATCATGCTGAAATACGGCCATGCCCCAGTTGGCGCGTCGCCTATCGGCATGCTTGCCGGATCAAAGCCGGCGGCGGTAACTGCAGCGGCAACGGCGTTGCCGGGTTCGGGCAAATTGGCGACTTTGGCTGCGTTTTCGGCAGCATCGCCATTCGTGATCGCGTTCGTCGCAGCGTCGGGCTGAGAGGTGCAGGCGGCCAGCACCAAACTCGCCAACGGCCCGCTCCAGCGTGCGGCCCAGGAATTTCGCTGAGAACCGCTCACTCGCATTACCGCGTCTCCCCTGACTGCTCGGAGGGGAAGACGGGTAATCGCGACAAAATCGGACATTCGGGCCGATTTCTGCGGCACGATATTTCGGCCAGTCCTGTCCGGTTTGGTGCGTTGCTCTCGTCTATCGCGGCAATGGCATGCCCGGCCGGGTACGGCGGGTTGGAACGGGAGAAGCGAAATGCGAGGTGGGATTGCGATCTGCATGGCGGCAAGCCTGGCACTCGGCGGCTGTGGTGGCGGCAAGGCCGGAACGGGCGGCAGCGAAACGGCCGTGGCGAGCGGCGGAGCTAGCGACGCGCTTGATCCGTGCAGCTTGCTCACCGGCGACGAAGTCACAGCGATCACGACCGACAAGGTCGTCCGGCTCGAACGTCAGGAAACGACGACGTGCATCTATCGCAGCGAACCCGATGATGGTGCCCAGGTCACCATCTTGGCGAGCGGGGGGGCGAAGCAGATGGAGACGGTGCATAACAGCGCCAAGCTTCTCGCCGGGATGGGGGAGCGGTTGCCGACAAGGGAGGCGCTGGCGCCGATGTCGCCAATATGCTCAAGCGGGACAATTCGGCGGCCCCCAAGCTGGGCGACGAGGCCATGTGGGGTGCCAACGATACGCTATCGGTCCGCAAGGGCGATGCGTTCGTCGAAGTGACGCCGCCGCTCATGCACGATCCGGCCAACCATTCCGGCTACCCACTGGTCCGGAAGGAGGAGAAGCGCGCCATCGCCCAGGCGATCGCCACCAAAGTGCTAGAGAGGCTCGCTGCCCGATAGTGGTGCAGGCGGCCTGCTCTTATCGGCGGTTGCAGGCTTGGGCGACGACGCGATCAAGAACGGAAGGATGAAGCGCGCTGGCAAAATGCAGCCCTAGCATCCCGTTTCGCCGCCAGCGAACCTCGCAGCCGATCGGAGCCAGGCCCGGGATCGTCAGCACGAGATGCCTTCCCGGCTCGACGTCGAAATGGCATTCGACCCGGCAGCCCGATGCGGAAAGGTCCAGTAGATCGACCTTCCGCCGGCCGACGCTGCTGCTGCCCAGCGTGATGTCCATCGACAAGGCGACGCGGGATTGCTTGCGGCCTTCCTGGTGGAGCGGGCGGAAGACGCTCTGCGGATCGTGGTAGCTCATGACTCTGAAGCCTCCGATGCGCTGGCGGTGTCGATCTCGATCACGACGAGGCTGATATTGTCCGACCCGTCCAGGCGAAGCGCGTCGCTCAGTAAGGCATCTGCGTGCTCGCCGATCTCCGTGTTGGCAGCGACCTTCTGCTCCGCAAGGGTTCGCGAAAGTCCGTCGGAACATAGGAGAAGCCGCTCACCGGCCTTGAGTTCGATAAGTGCCGAGGCGATTTCGATGTCGGCCTGGACGCCGAGCGCCCGGGTGATGACATGGGCCTTGGGGTGCCGTGCCGCCTGCGCTTCGCTGATTGCGCCGGCATCCAGCAATTCCTGGACCAAACTGTGGTCGCGCGTCGCCAGCCGCCGGGCGCCGCCCGACTCGACATAGGCGCGGCTGTCGCCAGCCCAGAATACCGTCGCACGATCACCATCGATGTGGAGTGCCACGATAGTGGAGCCGATGGTCGAGTTGGCCTGCCTGCCGCGCTCGAGAATTTCTCGGTTTGCTCCAATCAGCGCATCCAGGATCTTCGCGGCGCAAATCGGCGCGGGGCCCGTCGCGACCCGGCGCAGTGACGCGATTGCGATTTCCGCCGCGACATCGCCCCCCCGGTGACCGCCCATGCCATCGGCAATTGCCCACAGGCTGCGCTCCGGGCAATCGAGGATGCGGTCTTCGTTGATCCGACGGACATGGCCGACATGCGTGCGCGACACCGACTGGTATCCGCCCTCGATCAGTTCCGCGGAAAGCGGGATGCAGGCCGGCTTCATTCGCCTTGCTCCGACGCGGCATAGGCATGGACGAATGCGCGTTCGAGCGACCCGTCGGCGCCGTCGAGCTGACGCCGCAGATCGGCATGCCGGGCGTGCGCCTCTTGCAACTGCAGTGCCTGGCGGCTCCTGAGCAGCGTCGCCTTGCCCGTGGCGGCCTCGAGCTTGTCGGGATCAAAGCTGTCGACCGCTTCGCGCAACGATGCCTGCAGGCCTGCGAAGGTCGCGATCAGGTGGCGCTTCACTTCGGTCAGCGAATGGCTGATCGCGTCCGGTCCGGAAAGGAAGCCGCCGACATCCGAGAGCAGAAGGTCAATCGCGAGACGCTGGGTCGGCGCCCATTTGAATGGATTGTTGCCGGTTCCACCGATTGTCGTGCGTGCCAGATTATAGCGCCGTCGCGCATGCTCCCGCTCGACCATGAGGTCGGCAATGCCGAGCACCATCTGGCGATAGACAGCGCCTGCTTGCTCCATCACCCGGGTGGGATCGTCGCCCGAGAGCATGGAGGCGTCCAGCCCGGCACCGCGGCAGAATGCCTCGAGCAGCGATTCGTCCAGCGCGGGGGCATGCGGCTGCGCATCCGCCCAATCCGAAGGCACAGCAGTCGACGGGCCGATTGGCGGCGTCAGCACCATCGTGCGATTGGCATCGCGCTCGCCATCGTCGAACAGCGCCCTTGTCGCCGCCAACCGGAAACGCCCCATGCGAAAGGTGAAGGGCACCGGCACGGGCACGTCGATCAGGTCGGGCAGGCGCTCGCCGGTCGTATCGTCGAAGACGCCGTTGGTCCCCATCGCGCGTAGGATCAGGCCGTCCAGCGACGCGACGACTTCGCAATGCTCGCGCGACAACGCACGATCGGGATCGGCGATCGGCCAGTCGCACTTGGTGTCGCGCCCGATCGTGATCGCACCGTCGCGCAGAAGGCGCGCGTCGATCGGCTGGGCGGAGCCGTCGAGATCGAAGAGCTGAAGCATGTACATGAATTGGTTCTCAGGCGGCCTGCCGGGCGGGCAACTGGATGCAGGTGGCGTCGAGCGGCGGTGCAGCGTCGTGCACGGCATCGCTCCGGCGGGTTTCAAGCGTTCCCGCGAGCCGGTTGAACGCATCGAACAATGCGCCGAATTCGTCGCGCCGGCGGTGCGAGATGCGCAGCGCAAACCCGGTCTCGCCGGCCTGGTCGAGCGAACGCTGGAGGCGCCGCAGCGGCTTTGCCACCCGGGCGCCGCTCAGATAGCCGACGATCAGCACGACCAGCATCACCAGCGCGGCGAGCGCAATCAGCAGCATGCGTGCATTCGCGGCGGCTGCATCGAGCGCGGCGCGCGGCACCAGCATATCGATCCTGCCGAACTCGGCGCCGGCATATCGGATGGGGCGAACGAACCGCAGCGCATGCTTGGCCGCAACATTGGTGACCGGCTGGGCGCCAGCGTCGCTCAGCAACGGCTCGCCGCCCGGCGTGCGATAAGGCTTACCGATCCGGGCGCCGTCGCTTGCAGCGCGAACGATGCCGTCGGCGTCGGAAACGACAATGTCGCGCACCCCGCCTTCCTGGCCCGCCGCGGCGACGAAGGCCTGGAGCGACGCCCAGTCCTGCTGGTCGGCCGGCAGCCCGGCATTGTCGGCGAGCAGCACCGCCGCATTCTTGCTCACAAAGGTCGCGATCGTCTCGCCCGAGGTAATGGCCATATGCTCGAGCGCGCGCTGCTGTCGCGAAAGCACTGCCGATATGCTCAGCACCAAGGCAACGAGCGTAATCGCGACGAGCGCGAGCGGCAGCTTGATACGGATCGAGAGCCCGCGGCGTGCCACGGTGTCGTCAGCGGCCAGCGCGGCAACCTCGCGGCGCAGCGCGTCGGACAGTTGCGCGCCGGTGGCGAAGCGCTGCTCGGGCTTCTTCGCGAGCAGCTTGTCGATAATCTGGCGCAGCCCGGGCGGGCAATCGGCGGCATTGCGTTCGATCGGCGCCGCCTTGTCCTGCGCGATCTGGATCGCCAGCGTGGCGAGTCCGGCGGCGTCGAAGGCGACGTTGCCGGTGACCATCTCGTAAAGCACTGCCCCAAGCGAGAACAGGTCGGAACGCTGGTCGACCGGCAATCCCAGGCATTGCTCCGGACTCATATAGCGTGGCGTACCGATCATCTGCCCGGCCATCGTCCGTGCGAGTTGACGCTCGTTCGCGTTGGGCTCGCTCTCGCCGATCCGCGCGACGCCGAAGTCGAGCAGCTTGGCGGTGCGCCCGTCGGGCGAGATCAGGATGTTCGAGGGCTTGACGTCGCGATGGACGATCCCGCGGGCATGCGCGAAGGCCAGCGCGTCGCTAAGCTGCAGCGCGAGCGCCAATACGCGTTCGAAGGGCATGCGGCCTTGGGATTGCAGCGCGCTGTCGAGCGGGCGGCCCTCGACCAGCTCCATCGCGATATAGGGGACACCGTCGACTTCGCCGACATCGAAGATCGTCGCGATGTGCGGATGGTTGAGCGCGCCGGCGGCGCGGGCTTCGCGCAGGAAGCGCGCGCTTAACTCGGGATCACGCCGATAGTCGGGTTTGAGTGCCTTGATCGCGACGGTGCGGCCGATGTCCGGATCCAGTGCCCGGAACACATCAGCCATCGCGCCTTCGCCGAGGCGCCCTTCAATCTTGTAACGGCCAAGCTGTTGCATATGCCCTTCCGACCCCCGCCGGCTGAAATCGACCCTAAGGGGATAGGGCTTAAGGAATTGTGGACAGGCGTTATTTCCGCGCACGTACCGTCGCGGCGATGCGCTGGGCGCGCTGGAGATCGCGCGCGATCAGCGCATTGCCGGGATCGAGCGCCTGGGCCCGCCGCAGGAGTAGGACGGCATCCCCGACTGCGCCGCGATTGAGCGCCGCAAGACCCTGGGCGCGAACGCGTTGCGCCGCTGCCGGATTTACCGTGGATTTTGGCGCGGCGGGCTTGGGTGCGGCTACCGCGGGCTTGACGCTGGGCTTGACCGCGGCGGGCGGGGTGGCGCGCGCAGGGCGGTCGGGCACCGGCTGCGGCTTGGGTCGCGGCGGTGCTCCGGGGATGCGCAGGGTCTGGCCGGCAACGAGGCGCACCGGCGTCGGCAACTGGTTATAGCGCGCAAGCTGATAGGCCTTGAGCCGGTTGCCCAGCAGATGCTCGGCAATGTCCTCGATCGTCTCGTCGGTACGCACCGCATAGGGATAATTGTTGGGGCCTAACAGTTCTTGCGGGTCCTTGCTCGCCGATTGCGAGAGCAATAGCAGGTTCGGGTTCATCGGCTCGCGGCGGAGCAGCGCCTTGAGCTGCTTCTCCGCTCCGCGCTTGTCCCCTTCGAGCAAGCTCTTCTGGACGGCGTCGATCTCGCCTGCGTTCACCGCAGGCGCAGCGGGGCCTGCGGTCACGTTCGGCGCGGAACCGTGTGAACAGGCCGCAAGCGCCAGTGCGGCGAAGAGCACCGGGGCGAGCCGAGAGAGGCGTCGGATCATGGGGCGAACCTTTGTGCGAGAAGCTGTTGGCCGTGCCGCGCGTCGATTTCGAGCGCGGCGCCGAGGGTGGGGGCGTCGCCGACAAAGGCGACGAAGCCGGCCGCGTCGAGCGGACGGGCGAAGTAATAGCCCTGGAATTCGTGACAGCCATGCTGGCGAAGCCATGCATATTCCTCGCGGCGTTCGACGCCTTCGGCGAGCACGCGAACGCCGAGCCCGCGCGCCAGCGCGATCATGCTCTGGCAGATCGCCTGGCTGTCGCGCCGCTGCTCGACATCGGTAACAAACTCACGATCGATCTTAATCTTGTCGAAGCCCAGGGTGCGCAGCGCCGAGAAACTCGAAAAGCCGGTGCCGAAATCGTCGATCGCGATGCTGACGCCGCGATCCCGCAACCCTGCGAACACGTGGTTGGCACGTTCAAGATCACCGGCGGCCTGCGATTCGGTGAGTTCGAGCTCGAGCGCTTTGGGTGGAAGTGCATGCGCCGCGAGCGTGCGGTGGATTCGCATCGGGAAGTCGCTGCTTTCCAATTGGCGCGCCGAGACGTTGACTGCCACCGTCATCGCTCCGAGGCCAAGCGCCCGCCAATGGCGCGCCTGCCGGCAGGAAGCGTTGAGTACCCAGAGTCCGACTTCGTCGATCAGGCCGAATTGCTCAAGCAAAGGTATGAACAGCGCGGGCGAGACCATGCCGCGCGTCGGGCAGTTCCAGCGAAGCAAGGCTTCAGCGCCGCACGCCCGCCTTTGGGCCACATCGATTTGGGGTTGAAAGCGTAGCTCGAATTCGCCGCGGGAAAGCGCACCGCGCAAATCCTGTTCAAGTGCGTAGCGCGAACGCTCGGCCTCGCCGGTTTCATGGTCGATTCGCTGGATTTGCGGCGCGCCGGCGGCAATCGAGCCGGACGCTGCGAGCAAGCGGGCGAGCGCGGCCTGTGGGCTGTCATCAGCGCAATCGAACCGGGCGTGATGGACGCGGGGCGGCGCGACCAGCCCGAACGCACGGTCGAGAGGCTCGTTCAACGCGTAGCCGATCGCGGTCAATTGTTGTTCCGCTTCGTCCGCTGCCAGCGCTGGCCCAAACCAGAGCGCAAAATGGGAGCGGTCGACATGCGCGAATAGACGATCCTCACCGATCATTCGCGCAACCCGCTCCGCGAGAATCCTAAGCCCGCGATCGGCAAGATCCGGATCGAAGGCGCAGAGCCGGTCGAAATCGGCGAAGGCGATCACGCTCAGGGTCCCGCGCTTGTCCTGCTCCATACGGGTCAAAAGCGGTTCACGAGTTGGCAGCCCCGTGACGCCGTGCCGCTGCGGCAGCCGGGATTCGAACCCGCGCGCGCGTGTTTCCAGCTCCGCCACTGCGTCGGACAGCCCGGTCCAGGCCGAACGAAACCAGCGCGATTGCGCAGCGCCGCCGAGGCGAGAGGCAAGCCCTTGCGTTCGGCGCTCGTCGTGCAGCAGCAGCATCGATGCGGCTAGCGCGAACAGGACCGGGACTATCAAGGCGCCGACACCGCCAAGAAACAGGGCGACGCACGACAGCGACGCGCCGACCAGCGCAAACACGCGCCGATTCGGCACCCATCGTCCAATCTCGAAGATCGCACCCAGGCGCATGCCGCAATGCCTAAGCGTCAACTCATACGAACCCGTAAACATGCGGAGAAAAAGCAAAACTTGGCGCCGCGCTGCCGTGTTGCGTGGCTAGAGGAGGCCGGTGGATCGGTCACTGTCGAGCGGCGAAGCGGATTGTAGCGGACGGGCTTTTTGACAAAGCGACCACAGTCCGCACCTAATGCGGCATGTCGAATTCATCTGAGGACCTCGAGCAGCTCGCGCAGTTGCTCGCGGGATACCGTAATATCGAACTTTCGAACGATCTCGTGCCAGGCGTGGCGGAGGTCTTGCGGGTGCTGAAGGCGCATGCCGATCGCGTCGAAAGCCTTGCCTGTCGGGAAGATCGCGGGTGATGCGCGCGACGGAAATCGCGAGCGACGTCCGGGCGGGCCGGCAAAGCGCGCTTGCCGTGACCCGCACGGCCCTGGCGATGATCGAAGCGCATGACGGTGGCTTGAAGGCGGTTACCCGCAGTCTGTCCGAGCGTGCACTGGCTCGCGCTGCCCTGATCGATGCGGCGATTGCGCGCGGCGAGGATCCGGGGCCGTTCGCAGGTGTGCCGTTCGGGGTGAAGGATTTGTTCGATGTCGAAGGGCAGTCGACGACTGCCGGCGCCGCGATGCGGCGGGACGCGCCGGCGGCGCTACGGGATGCGGAAGCCATAGGACGGCTTCAGGCGTCAGGCGCGATTCTGGTCGCCACACTCAACATGGATGAGTTCGCTTACGGCTTCGCGACGATCAACGCGGCGTTCGGCACGACGCGCAACCCGCATGACCCTGCCCGGCTGGCGGGGGGATCGTCTGGCGGATCGGCTGCGGCGGTGGCCGCGGGGATGCTGCCGCTGACGCTGGGATCCGACACCAACGGATCGATTCGCGTGCCGGCAGGCCTGTGCGGCGTCTATGGCCTCAAGCCGACCCATGGCGGGCTGCCGATGGACGGCGTCTTCCCGTTCGTCGACAGTTTCGACGATATCGGGCCGTTCGCGACTTCGGTGGGCGACCTGCGGCTGGCCTGGGAAATACTCGGCGGGTCGGCGGCGGAGGCGATCGCGGCCCCGCGGGTCGCGACGCTGGGCGGCTGGTTCGGCCGCAACGTTGCGCCTGAGCTTGGCCAAGCCATCGCGCAAATCGGCGAAGCTCTGGGCGGCATCCCGACCGTCGAGTTGCCCAACGTCGACGTTGCCCGATCGGCGGCGTTCTTGATGACCGCAGTGGAGGGCGGCACGCGCCACCTGCCCGAATTGCGCACCCGCGCACGCGAATTCGATCCCCAGACCCGCGACCGGCTGATCGCCGGCGCGCTGATGCCCGGATCGGCCTATCGCGCCGCCGAGCGCTTCCGCGACTGGTTCCGCGTCCAGGCCGAACGCTTGTTCGAAACGCATGACGTGCTGATAGCGCCGTCCGCCGGCGTCGAGGCACCGCTGATTGCCGACCCGATGATCGACATCGACGGCGCGCGGGTGCCGGCGCGGGCACATCTGGGCATCCACACCCAGCCGATCAGCTTTATCGGACTTCCGGTGATTGCCGCGCCGATGCTGCGCCCTGGGAAGCTGCCGCTGGGGATTCAGCTGATCGGCAGGCCCGGTGCGGAGGCGACGCTCTTCGCCATTGCCGAGACGCTGGAAGCGGCTGGACTGACCGGATTTGCACCCCCGGAAATGTGACGCTTCCGTTGCGCACAACAGCGGCTATGGTGCGGTGCGGAAAATACGGGGGCGCAGATGACGGGCGAAGTGGTCGACGAGCGGGCAGAGCAGCCGAGTGGCGCGCTGGAGCGGCATTTCGGACTGGCTTCGGCCGGCACCAACGTCCGCACCGAGGTGTTGGCGGGCGCGACCACCTTCCTGACCATGGCCTACATCATCCTCGTCAATCCGGCGATCCTGGGACAGGCGGGGATGCCGGTAGCCGCAGTGGCGGCGGCGACCTGCCTTGCCGCCGGCGTCGCCAGCATCCTGATGGGGACGTTCGCCAACGTGCCGCTGGCACTGGCGCCGGGCATGGGTCTCAACGCCTATTTCAGCTTCACCGTCGTCCAGGCGATGGGCGTGCCTTGGCCGGTGGCGCTGGGCTGCGTATTCGTATCGGGCATCGCCTTTCTGGTGCTGACGATCGCAGGCATCCGACAGATGATCATCGCGGCGATCCCGCAGCATCTGTTTGCCGCGGTGGCCGGCGGGATCGGGCTGTTCATCGCGTTCATCGGGCTGCGCAATGCCGGGATCGTGGTGTCGAACCCGGCGACCTCAGTCGCGCTGGGCGACTTGCGCGCGCCGGGCGCGGTGCTGGCGCTGGTCGGGCTGGTGCTCGTCGCGGCGCTATCCGCATGGCGGGTACGCGGCGCGATCCTGATCGCGATCCTGGCTACCACCGCGCTGGGCTGGGCCATGGGGATCGTCCAGTTCAGCCCGCAACCCTATGATCTCGGCGCGATCGCCCAGACGGCGTTCAAGCTCGACCTGGCCGGCGTGTTCGGCTTTACCGGCCACGGGCTGGCGCTGTTCGAAATCCTTTTCGTATTCCTGTTCGTCGACCTGTTCGACAATATCGGCACGCTGGTCGGCGTGACTCGCCGCGCCGGGCTGATCGACGCCGACGGGCGGATCCCGCGGCTCAACCGCATCCTCGTCACCAATTCGTTCGCGACGATGTTCGGCGCGCTGATGGGTACGAGCACGGTGACCTCCTATGTCGAGAGCGCGGCAGGCGTGCAGGCCGGTGGCCGCACCGGCCTGACTGCGATCGTCACCGGCCTACTGTTCCTCGTCGCGATGCTCGCCGCGCCCTATGCGCAGTTGATCCCGCTCGCGGCGACGGCGCCCGCGCTGGTGCTGGTCGGCGGATTGATGATGGCACCGCTCGCCGATGTACCCTGGGACGAACCCGAGATCGCGCTGCCCGCCTTCCTGACGCTGGTGATGATCCCGCTGACCTTCTCGATCGCCAACGGCCTTGCTTTCGGGATCACTGCGCATGCGCTGCTCAAGCTGATCCGCAGCAAGATCGCTCAAAGCGACTGGCTGTTGCTGGTGCTCGCCGCCTTGTTCATCGCGCGCTTCGCCTGGCTGGCGAGCGCCTAGGCGCCACCCCCTGAGGGTGTAAGCCAGCCGCGCAGCATCGCCGCGCAGTGATCGAGCCGCTCGGCGCGCCATGCCGGGCTGGTGAAATCCTGATCGAGCCCGATCGCCAGCGACCAGGCATTGGCGAGATGGAAGCGGCTGAGCGCGGCAATCGTCACATAGAGCTGGAGCGGATCGACACCCGCCCGGATCACCCCCTGCGCAGCGCCCGCGGCAAGCACGGCCTCGAGCCGCGCGC
This sequence comes from Sphingomonas sp. MMS12-HWE2-04, assembly GCF_044881185.1. Classification (GTDB taxonomy): domain Bacteria; phylum Pseudomonadota; class Alphaproteobacteria; order Sphingomonadales; family Sphingomonadaceae; genus Sphingomonas. The sequence continues at coordinate 1,407,088 of NZ_CP173254.1, forward strand.
GCAGCCCGGCGCCTTCGCCTTGGATCTGGGGCGACTGGCGGATGAAGCGGCCCTGGAGCTGGTTTTCGGCGCGGAGCAGCCCTTCGAAATCGGGGTTGTTCTCGAAATAGGCGAAGGTGAAGCGCAGCAGCCGATCGATGCAGCCGAGCGGATCGGCGAGATCGAAGGCGAGTTCGGCCTCGCGATGGCGGAGATCGGCATAGGCGGCCTCGATCGCGGCGCGATAGAGGCCCTCCTTGCTGCCGAAATGGTGATAGAGCAGGCGGATGTTGCACTTGGCAGCGGCGGCGATGCGTTCGGTACGCGCACCCGAAAAGCCGTTTCGGGCAAAATCGCGAGTCGCCGCCTGGAGCAGCGCCGCGCGGGTGCGTGCCGGATCGCGCTTTGCCGTCTCGCTCACCATCCAGGGCATGGTAGCGCAGCCGTGGCGGTCCCGTAAGTAAGTAAATACTGAATTCCCATATTGCGCTGCGGAATCGGAGTGATAGGCTGGGCGAATTCGGGAGGTTCGATGCGAAACGCCGACGCCAGTGCACGAGGGAGCCGCCGCTGATGCTGCACAGCGTGCGGGCGCATCGGGGCATGGTGACGGCGCCGCACCATCTGGCAGCACAAGCGGGGCTGGGCGTTCTCCAGGAAGGCGGGAACGCGATCGAGGCGACCGTCGCAGTCGCAGCCACGCTGGCGGTGGTCTATCCGCACATGACCGGGATCGGCGGCGACGGCTTCTGGCTGGTCGCCGAGCCCGACGGGACGACCTGGGCGATCGATGCGTGTGGCGCTGCCGCCGCGACGGCGGAACTCGCGCTTTATGGCGGGTTCGACGCAGTGCCCGATCGCGGCCCGCTGGCGGCGAACACAGTGGCGGGAACGATCTCGGGCTGGCAGGCGGCGCTGGCGCGCAGCGGCGGCACGCTGCCGCCAAGCCGGCTGCTGCGCGACGCGATCCATCATGCCGAGCACGGCGTTGCAGTGACGCGCGGCGGCGCCGAGATCATCGCCGGCAAGGGCGCCGAACTGCGCGGCCAGCCCGGCGCCTGGGCGGCGACCTATGACGGTGTTCGCGAAGGCGATCTGCTCACCCAGCCTGCGCTCGGCGCGACGCTGCGGCGGCTGGCGGAGGATGGGCTCGATAGCTTTTACCGCGGGAGCCTCGCCGCCGACATCGCGCGCGACCTGCAGGGCCTTGGCAGCCCGGTAGCGCTCTCCGACCTTCAGCTGCACGCCGCAACGACGCCCAAACCGCTCCAGCTTCGCGTCGGCGATGCCATGGTGTTCAACACAGCGCCGCCGACGCAGGGTGTCGCTTCGTTGCTAATCCTCGCGCTCGCGCATCGGCTGGCCGCCGCTCCGAACGACGGGTTCGCGCATGTCCATGGGCTGGTCGAGGCGACCAAGCAGGCATTCCTCTATCGCGACGCGCAGGTCGGCGATCCGGCCTATATGCAGGCCGATCCGCAGGCGCTGCTCGACGACGATGCCGCGCTTGGCGCGATGGCGGCGCGGATCGACGGCGCAAGGGCGCTGTCGTGGCCCAACCCGCCGCAGCTCGGCGACACCTGCTGGTTCGGCGCCGCGGATGCCGAGGGGCGGGTGGTGAGCTGCATCCAGTCGACCTATTTCGAGTTCGGATCGGGCATCGTCCTGCCCCAGACCGGGATCACCTGGCAGAATCGCGGCAGCAGCTTTCGGCTGACTCCCGATGGGTGGAACGCGCTCAAGCCGGGGCGAAAGCCCTTCCACACGCTCAACCCCGCGCTGGCGCGCTTCGACGACGGTCGGGTGATGGCCTATGGCACGATGGGCGGCGAGGGCCAGCCGCAGACCCAGGCGGCGATCTTCTCGCGCTATGCCTGGCATGGTGTGCCGCTGCAGGAGGCGATCACGCAGCCGCGCTGGCTGCTCGGGCGCACTTGGGGCGACGAGAGCGTGACGCTGAAGCTCGAAGATCGGTTCTCGCCCGGTCTCTACGATGCGTTGCGCCGCGCCGGACACGCAGTCGAGCTGGTCGAGCCCTTCACGTCGATGATGGGGCATGCCGGCGCGATCGTCCGCCATGGGTCGGGCCTTCTCGAAGGCGCCACCGATCCGCGGAGCGACGGGCAGGTGGCAGCATGGTAGGCGGAGCGAGAGCGGTTGCACGCTGCGACGAACTGGGCGTCGCGCCGTATAGCGATGCGCCCGACATGCTGTTTCGTGCCTATCTGACTCCCGCCTTTGCCGCCGCGCAGCGGGCGATCGCGGGATGGATGCAGGAAGCGGGGATGGCGACGCGCATCGACGCGGCGTGCAATCTGATCGGCCGCTACGAGGGGAGCGATCCGAGCGCGCTGCCGCTGATCCTCGGCAGCCATATCGACACCGTCCGTGATGCTGGGCGTTATGACGGGCCGCTGGGAGTCATGCTGGCGATCGAGGCGGTCGCTGCGCTCCACGCCTCTGGGCGACGGTTGCCGTTCCCGATCGAAATCTATGCGTTCGGCGACGAGGAAGGATCGCGCTTCCCCATCGCGATGCTGACCAGCCGCGCGGTAGCCGGCAGCCTCGATCCTGCCATGCTCGAGATCGAGGACCGTACCGGGCTATCGCTCGACGAGGCGCTGGCGCCGTTCGAGCTTTCGACGCTCACCTTTGCCGAGGCGCGGCATCCCGGGGCGCTCGGCTATTTCGAGGCGCATATCGAGCAGGGCCCAGCGCTGGAAGCGGCTGGGCTGACGGTGGGCGTGGTCACCGGGATCGCCGCGCAGCTACGTTATGTCGTGACGGTCGCCGGCACCGCGGGCCATGCGGGGACGACCTCGATGGGCCTTCGCCGCGACGCGCTGGCCGCTGCGGCCGAGATGGTGCTTGCGGCCGAGGCGTGCGCGGCGGGCGACGCATCGGACCTCGTCGCGACGGTGGGCAGGATGGAAGTCGCGCCGGGAGCGGCCAACGTCATTCCAGGCCGCGTGACCTTCACGCTCGACATCCGCGCAGGCGAGCGGATTCGCCGCGATGCTGCCGCGCAGGCGATCCTCGCGCGCTTCGCCGCGATCGCCGAAGCGCGCCGAGTTGCCATCGCCACTCAGCAGACCAACGACCTTGCCGCTTCGCCGTGTGACGCGGCGCTATCGGACCTGCTGGCGGCCTCGGTCGCCGCGCAAGGCATCGCGCCGCTTCGCCTGGTCAGCGGGGCGGGGCACGATGCGATGATCCTGGCGGCGCTGTGCCCCACGGCGATGCTGTTCGTCCGTTGCAAGGGCGGCGTCAGCCACAATCCAGCCGAGCATGTCGCACCGCAAGATGCGGAAATCGCGCTGCAGGTGATGCTCGGTTTCCTCGATCGCCTGGGAGAGCGACATGGCGCCTGATCTGTTCGGTGAGATCGATCCGCCGCACCGCCTGCTGATGGGCCCCGGTCCGGTCAACGCGCATCCTCGCGTGCTGCGCGCGATGTCCGCCGATCTGCTCGGCCAGTTCGATCCCGAGATGACCGGCTATATGGAGCAGGTGATGGCGCTCTACCGGCCGGTGTTTGGTACGGAGAACCGCTGGACCATGTTGATCGACGGCACGGCGCGGGCGGGGATCGAGGCGGCGCTGGTGTCGCTGCTCGCGCCGGGCGACACGCTGCTGGTGGTCGACTTCGGCCGCTTCGGGCTGCTGCTGCGCGAGATCGGCGAGCGGATCGGCGCGAGGATCGAGATGCTCTCGGTGCCCTGGGGGAGACCGTGCCGATGGACCAGGTGGCTGAGGCAATCGCGCGGGTCGGGCCCAAGGTGGTAGCGTGCGTGCACGGCGACACCTCGACGACGATGGCGCAGCCGCTCGATGGGCTGGGTGCATTGTGCCGCGCGGCGGGGGCGTTCTCTTATGTCGACGCCACCGCGACGATCGGCGGGATGGCGATCCGCGCCGACGCCTGGGGCGTCGATGTCGTCACCGGGGGCCTGCAGAAATGCCTGGGCGGCCCTTCGGGATCGGCGCCGATCACGATTTCGGACCGCGCGGCGGAGTATATATTGTCGCGCCGCCATGTTGAGCACGGCATCGTGCGCGCCGACCTCGCAAACGGCCCGGGCGTGCGGATCGGGTCGAACTATTTCGATCTCGCGATGGTGATGGATTACTGGTCGGAGAAGCGGCTCAACCACCACACCGAGGCGACGACGATGCTTTACGGCGCCCGCGAATGCGCCCGGGTGGCGCTGGGCGAAGGGCTCGAGGCGCGGTTTGCGCGGCACGCCGCGGCGGGGCGTGCGGTGGTTGCGGGCGCGCGGGCGCTGGGGCTGGGGGTCTATGGCGACGATCGCTTCCGTATGGCCAATGTCACCGGCATCCTGATCCCCGAGGGCATCGATGGCGAGGCGGTGCGTCGGCGGATGCGCGAGGACTTCGAGATCGAGATCGGCACCGCGTTCGGGCCGCTGGCGGGCACGATGTGGCGGATCGGGGCGATGGGATATAATGCGATGAAGCATAAGGTGCTGCTCACGCTCGGCGCGCTCGAGGCGGTGCTGCGCGCCGAGGGGTTCGCGGCGCCGGCAGGTGCCGGCGTCGATGCGGCGCTGGAGGCCTGGGGTTGAGAGACCTGATCGGCTACGGCGCCACGCCCCCCGATCCGCGCTGGCCCGGCGGCGCGCGCGTCGCGGTGAACTTCGTGATCAATTACGAAGAGGGCGCCGAGAACAGTGTGCTCAACGGCGACGAACGTAGCGAGGCGTTCCTTTCCGACATGGTCGGCGCCGCGAGCCACCCGGCGCGCGCGATGGCGATGGAGAGCCTGTACGAATATGGCGGCCGCGCGGGTTTCTGGCGGCTCCACCGGCTGTTCGCCAGTCGGAGCGCGCCGGTTACGGTGTTCGGCGTCGCCGCGGCGATGGCAGCCAACCCGGCGGCGGTCGAGGCGATGCTGGGCGCGGACTGGGAAGTCGCCAGCCATGGCTATCGCTGGATCGACTATCAGACCGTCCCTGAAGCAGTGGAGCGCGCGCATATCCAGCTGGCGATCGAGACCCACACGCGCCTGACCGGCGAACGCCCGCTCGGCTGGTACCAGGGCCGCACCTCGCCCAACACCGCGCGGCTGATCGCCGAGGAGGGCGGCTTCGTCTACGATGCCGACAGCTATGCCGATGACCTGCCCTATTATGCGGGACGCCAGCTGATCGTGCCGTACAGCCTTGACGCCAACGACATGAAGATGGTGGCACTCAATGGCTTCACCGAGGGCACGCAGTTCTTCCGCTACCTCGTCGACAGCTTCGAGCAGTTGCGCGAGGAAGGCGGGCGGATGATGTCGATCGGGCTCCATGGCCGCATCGCCGGGCGCCCGGGGCGGACGATCGCCGTGGCACAGTTCCTCGACCATGTGATCCGGAGCGGCGACGCGTGGATCGCGCGGCGCATCGACATCGCGCGCCATTGGCTGGAGGTTCATCCGCAATGACGATCGACGACCCGCAGGTGCTCGCCGAAGTTACTGCCGCGTTCCATGCGTATGAGGCCGCGCTGATGGCCGACGACATCCCCGCGATGGACGCGCTGTTCCACGACGCGCCGACCACCGTGCGCTATGGCGTGGGCGAGGTGCTCTACGGGATCGACGCGATCCGCGAATTCCGCAAGGGCCGGGGCGGATCACCGCAGCGCACGCTCGGCCGCGTTGCCATCGCTACGTACGGACGCGATCTCGCCACCGCCGATGCCGAATTCTACCGTGAGGGATCGCAGCGCCGCGGCCGGCAGAGCCAGACCTGGGTGCGCTTTGCCGATGGTTGGAAAGTCGTGTCGGCGCATGTCTCGCTCGAAGGCACGACCGCATGACCGCGATCGCCGAGCGCGACGCGTTCATCGCCCGCTATGGTGCGCTGTTCGAGCATAGCCCGTGGGTGGTCGTCCGTGCGGCCGCACGCCAGCCCTTCGCCAGCCTCCATGCCGGGCTGATGCAAGTCGTTCACGACGCGACGCCGGAGGAGCAGCTGTCCCTCATCCGCGCGCATCCCGAACTCGCGGGCAAAGCGGCAGTCGATGGCAGCCTGACCGAAGCTTCGGCCGCAGAGCAGGCCAGCGCCGGGCTGGACCGGCTGACGCAGGACGAGTTCGACCGCTTCCACGCGCTCAACAGCGCCTATGCCGCGAAGTTCGGCTTCCCGTTCATCCTCTGCGTGCGGCTGACCGACAAGGCTGGGATACTTGCGGCGATGGAGCGGCGGCTGGGCAACGATCGCGAGGCCGAGATCGCCACCGCGCTAGAGCAGATCGGCGAGATCGTCCGGTTGCGGCTGGAGCTAGTGGCATGAGCCTGGCGGACCTTGAGGCGCGCGTGGCGCACGATCTGGCATGCCTCAATTTCGGCGAGGCCGACTGGCTCGCGCCACGGGAACATTCAGGCGGCCATGTGTTCGACGCGGTAATCGTCGGCGGCGGCCAGTCCGGCCTCGGCGCGGCGTTCGGGCTGTTGCGCGAGCGGATCGGCAATGTGCTGGTGCTCGACGAAAACCCCGCGGGCCAGGAAGGCCCGTGGGACACCTATGCGCGGATGGCGACGCTGCGCACCCCCAAGCATCTCGGCTCGATCGAGCAGGGTGTGGCCTCGCTGAGCTTCCGCGCCTGGTGGGAGGCGCAGCATGGGCCCGCGGGCTGGGAGGCGCTCGGCAAGATACCACGGCGCGAATGGATGGCGTATCTGCGCTGGTATCGCGCAGTGCTTCGGCTGCCGGTGCGCAACGGCGCGCGTGTGACGCTGGTCGAGCCGCTGTTAGGGCTGCACCGGCTCCATCTCAGCGGAGGTGAGACGCTGCTGGCGCGCAAGGTGATCCTCGCCACCGGGATCCAGGGCGGTGGGCACTGGCACACGCCGCCGATGATCGCGCAGGCGCTCGCGAGCCATCGCTACGCGCATACCGCCGACGCAATCGACTATGCCGCGCTGGCGGGCAAGCGCATTGCAATCCTTGGCGGCGGCGCCTCGGCGTTCGACAATGCGCATGCGGCGCTTTCGGCCGGCGTGGCGGCGGCGCACGTGTTCATGCGGCGGAAGGCGTTGCCGCGGGTAAACCCCATCCGCTTCATGGAGCGCGCCGGGATCATCCCGCGCTACCCCGTGCTCGGCGATGCCGACAAATACGCTTTGATGGCAGCGTTCTTCCGCCACAACCAGCCGCCGACGGTCGACATGTTCGAAGCGGCGGCGGCGTTTCCGGGGTTCGAGCTCCACCTCGGCAGCCCATGGCTTTCGGTCGAGGAGACCGGCGACGCCGTGCGCGTAACCACGCCGCATGGCAGCTTGGACTATGACTTCCTGATCCTTTCGACCGGGCTCGTCACCGATCCGGCGCTCCGCCCCGAACTGGCGCTGGTGCAGGACCGGATCGCGCGCTGGGGCGATCGCTACCGCGCGCCCGAGCCCAATCCGCTGCTCGATGCGCACCCCTATCTGGGGGCGGGGTTCGAGCTGCTTCCGCGCGATCCCGGTGATACCGGGCTCCACGGGCTGTTCGCGTTCAACTATTCCGCGTTGATCAGCATGGGGCTTTCGGCCTCGGCGATCTCCGGATTGAAGCACGCGCTGCCCCGGCTGGTAAGCGGCGTTGCCGACCAGCTTTTCCTCGACGATCGTGCGGCGATCCTCACAGATTTCCACGCCTTCGCCGAACCCGAATTCACCGTCGAATGGCCCCGCGCATGACGCTCAGCACCCATGTCCTCGATACCATGCACGGCCGTCCCGCGGCCGGCATTGCGGTTCGGCTGCACCGGGGCGAGGCGCTGCTTTTCGAAAGCACCACCGACGCCGATGGCCGCTGCCCCGCTTTGCGCGAGCTCGCGATCGTGCCCGGCGCCTACACGATCGATTTCGCCGTCGCCGAATATTTTCGCGGGCAGGGCGTGAGTCTCCCCGTTCCGCCGTTCCTCGATCGCGTGCGCGTGGATTTCGGCATCTCCGGCGACGGGCATTACCATGTGCCCCTGCTGGTCTCGCCGTTCGGCTATTCGACTTATCGGGGTAGCTGAGATGGACAATGCCATCCGCTTCCTGCTCGACGGCGAGGTCATCGCGATCGACGCGCCCGATCCCACCGGGACGCTGCTCGACCTGCTGCGCTATCGGATGCGGCGCACCGGCACCAAGGAGGGCTGCGCCGAGGGCGATTGCGGCGCGTGCACCGTCGCGCTGGGCAGCTTGGACGGCGAGACGGTGCGCTGGCGCGCGGTCAATGCGTGCATCCTGTTCCTGCCGATGCTCGACGGCAAGGCGCTGATGACAGTCGAGAGCCTGTCCAAAGGCGGCACGCTCCACCCGGTCCAGCAGGCGCTCGCAGACGGCTATGGATCGCAATGCGGCTTCTGCACGCCCGGCTTCGTGATGTCGCTTTATGCACGCAGCATCGCTGCCGAGGGCACCGAGGACGTGCCGGTGGGCGACGTGCTGGCGGGCAATCTGTGTCGCTGCACTGGCTATGGCCCGATCCTCGCAGTGGGCGAGGCACACCCGCCGGCTTCTACCGCCGCCGACCCCGCGATCGTTGCGGCGCTCAAGGACCTTCGGCGCGCCGAGCCGCTGTCTCTGCGCCACCCCGAGCGCACGGCATTCGTTCCGCGCACTTCGGATGAACTCTCCACCTTCGTCGCCGCCAATCCGGACGCACGGATCGTCGCAGGCGCCACCGACGTCGGCCTCTGGGTCACCAAGCAATTGCGCGAAATCGACAGCCTTGTCTTCGTCGGCGACGTCGCCGACCTCAAGGCGGTCGAAGAGACCCCCGAGGGGCTCGGGCTCGGCGCCAATGTCCGATACAGCGAGGCGCGCGCGTCGCTGGCGCGGCTCCATCCCGATCTGGGCGAGCTGGTCCGCCGGATCGGCGGGCTCCAGGTCCGCAACGCCGGGACGATCGGCGGCAACATCGCCAACGGATCGCCGATCGGCGACATGCCCCCCGCGCTAATCGCGCTGGGCGCATCCGTGACGCTGCGCCATGGCGAGGCGCGCCGCACGCTGCCGCTCGCGGACTTCTTCCTTGCCTATCGCAAGCAGGATCGCGTGCCCGGCGAATGGATCGAGCGTATCGATATTCCGCGCCCCGCGCCCGAGACGCTGGTGCGCATCGTCAAGCTCTCCAAGCGCTTCGATAGCGACATTTCGAGCCTGTGCGCGGCGTTCGTGCTGCCGATCGTGGACGGCACGATCGGCGAAGCGCGCGTCGCGTTCGGCGGGATGGCGGGCATTCCTTCGCGCGCGCCGGTCTGCGAGGCGGCGCTGAGCGGCCGGCCGTGGAGCGCGGAAACGCTCGATGCCGCGGCACATGCGCTGCGCGAGGATTTCACCCCGCTCGACGATTTGCGCGGCTCGTCCGAATACCGCCTTGCCGCCGCGGGCAATTTGTTGCGGCGCTTGTGGCACGAGCAGGCCGGCGTCGCGGACCTCGCGCATGTCTGAGGCTGATCCCCATCCGCCGGGCGCAGTCCACCAGTCGCTGCGCCACGACAGCGCCGAGCTGCATGTCGCGGGCACCGCGCTCTATGTCGACGACCTGGCTGAGCCGCCCGGGCTGCTCAACTGCGCCTTCGGCCATGCGATCGACGGCCATGCGCGGATCGTGTCGCTCGACCTCGACGCGGTGCGCGCCGCGCCGGGGGTAGTGGCAGTCTATACCGCCGCCGACATTCCCGGAGTCAACGACGTCAGCCCGGTGGCGGGCGACGACCGGCTGCTCGCCGAGGGCGTAATACTCTATCCCGGCCAGCCGCTGTTCCTCGTCGCTGCGACCAGCACCCGCGCCGCCCGCGCCGCCGCCCGGTTGGGCAAGCCGGCGCTCGAGCCGCTACCCGCGTTGGTGAGCATCGCCGATGCCGCAGCGGCGGATTCGCGGATCGAGCCCGACCAAGTCATGCACCGCGGCGACGCCGATGTTGCGCTCGCCGCCGCGCCGCACCGGATCACCGGGCGGATCGAGATGGGTGGTCAGGAGCATTTTTATCTCGAGGGCCAAGCCGCGCTCGCCACGCCGGGCGAGCAGGGCGAGATCCATGTGCTGAGCTCGACCCAACATCCAAGCGAGATCCAGCACCTCGTGGCCAAGCTGCTCGGGCTTTCGCATGCCGAGGTCATGGTGGAAGTGCGTCGTATGGGCGGCGCGTTCGGCGGCAAGGAGACGCAAGCCGCCGCCTTCGCCGCTGCAGCCGCCTTGGTCGCGGCGAAGACTGGCCGTCCGGCCAAGTTCCGCGCCGACCGCGACGATGACATGGCCGCCACCGGCAAGCGCCACGAATTCGAGATCGGCTATGACGTTGGCTTCGATGGCGAGGGGCAGATCGCGGGCATCCGCCTGGACTTCGCCTCGCGATGCGGCGCCACGGCCGATCTTTCGCCTGCGATCAACGACCGCGCGATGTTCCACGCCGACAATTGCTATTTCCTCCCTGCGGTCGAGATCGTCAGCCGGCGGCTGAAGACGCATACGGTTTCCAACACTGCGTTTCGCGGCTTTGGCGGTCCGCAAGGGATGCTGGGGATCGAGCGGGTGATGGACGCGATCGCCGCGCATCTGGGCGCCGACCCGCTCGCCGTGCGCCGTGCCAATCTCTATGGGCCTGGCCGCGACCTCACCCCCTATCACATGCGCGTCGAGGATAATGTCGCGCCCGAACTGATCGCGGAACTCGCCGAGCGCGCCGACTATGATCGCCGCCGCGCCGAAGTCGCCGCGTTCAATGCCGCTAGTCCGGTGGTCAAGAAGGGGCTGGCGCTGACGCCGGTCAAGTTCGGGATCAGCTTCACCACGACGCATCTCAACCAGGCCGGTGCGCTGGTGCTGGTTTATGCTGACGGTTCGATCCATCTCAACCATGGCGGCACCGAGATGGGGCAGGGGCTCCACACCAAGATCGCGCAGATCGTCGCCGATGTGTTCGCGGTGCCGGTCGATATGGTAAAGGTCTCGGCCACTCGGACCGACAAGGTGCCCAACACTTCGGCGACGGCGGCATCCTCGGGTGCCGATCTCAACGGCATGGCCGCGTTCAACGCCGCCACGACGATCCGCGACCGACTGATCGCATTCGCCGCGGGCAAGTTCGGGGTGGCGCCCGATGACATTCGCTTCACCCGGGGCGGCGTGGTGGCGGGGGACGAAGTCGTGCCCTTCGCAACCCTGTGCCGCATGGCGCATCTCGGGCGTATCTCGCTGGCCTCGACGGGCTTTTATGCGACGCCCGACATCCATTACGACCGCACCAGCCATAGTGGGCGGCCGTTCCTCTACTTCGCCTATGGCGCGGCGCTCAGCGAAGTCGCGATCGATACGCTTACGGGCGAACACCGCGTGCTGGCGGTCGACATCCTCCACGACGTCGGTCGCTCGCTCAACCCGGGGATCGATCTGGGGCAGATCGAGGGCGGGTTTATCCAGGGGATGGGCTGGTTGACCACCGAGGAGCTGGTCTATGATGATCGCGGGCGGCTGCTGACCCACGCGCCCTCGACCTACAAAATCCCTACTGCAAACGATCGCCCGCGCCACATGCAGGTCGCGATCTGGGAGCGCGGGCGTAATGCCGCGCCGACGATCCACCGCTCCAAGGCCGTGGGCGAGCCACCCTTCATGCTGGCGATCTCGGTGTTCAGCGCGCTGACCGAGGCGGTGGCCGCCGCCGCGCCGGGCAAGGGGCTGCCGGGGCTCGACGCCCCGGCCACGCCCGAGCGCATCCTCGCCGCGGTGCGCGAGTTGCGCGCGCGATGACCGAGTGGCTGGAGGCACTGCGCGCAGCGCGCGGGCGCGAACCGGTGGCGCTGGTCACCATCCTGTCCACCGAAGGATCGTCGCCGCGCGCCGCGGGGACGCGGATGACGGTCACCGCCAGCGATGCCGCGGGCACGATCGGGGGCGGCGCCCTGGAACTGCGTGCGACCGAGCAGGCGCGCGCGATCCTCGCCCAACCGCCGGGCGGGTGGCGCGTGCAAGACTGGCCGCTCGGGCCGCTGCTCGGGCAATGTTGCGGCGGGCAGGTGCGGCTGCTGGTCGAGCATGTCGATCCCGATCCGACGCGTTGGGACTGGACCGACCATGTCGCGCGCGGCGAGCCGGTCGTCGCATTCTTCGCAGGCGAAGCCGCGCCGATCCATCGCGTCCCGGCCGAACATGCCGAGGCCGGGGTCCAGCCGCCGGCGCCGCCGCGCGGGCCCAAGCCGGGCGAGGGCACGACGTTCATCGAGCCGGACGACCGCCGCGCGCACCGCGCGCTGATGATGTTCGGCGCCGGCCATGTCGGCGTGGCGATCGCGCAACGGCTGCCGCGGCTGCCCTTCCGGCTCTCGTGGTTCGACACGCGGGCCAATCGCGGCTTTCCCGGTGTATCGGTGCAGGAGGAAGACGCGCTGATCGCGTGCGTAGCGGATGCCGAGGCGGGCGCCGCGGTGCTGATCTTCACGCACGACCACGGGCTCGATTATCGCCTCGCCGCCGCTGCGCTGCGCTCGCAGGCCGGGTTCGTCGGTCTGATCGGATCGGCCACGAAGCGCGCACGCTTCCTCTCGCGGCTGGCGGCCGACGGCATCGACACGGCGCGGCTGACCTGCCCGATCGGGCTGGCCGGGATCGCCGACAAGCATCCCGACGTGATCGCTATTTCGGTAATCGCGCAACTGCTCACCTTGGACCAGAACGCATGAGGGCCTTTCGCGGCGAAGTCCTGAGCGTGCCCCAGGATCCCGCCACTGCCGGCCCGCAGGCGATCCGCCATTTCGCCGACGGGCTGCTGGTGGTCGAGGACGGGCTGGTGGTAGCCTGCGGGCTCCATGCCGAAATCGCAGAGCGCTTTGCGGATGTTCCCACGGAAGCGGTCGCCGGACTGATCGTCCCTGGCTTCGTCGACGCGCATGTCCATTACCCGCAGACTGAGCGGATCGCCTCGCATGGCGAACAGCTGCTCGAATGGCTCGATCGCCATATCTTCCCGGCCGAACAGGCGTTTGCCGACCGCGCGCATGCCGATGGCGTCGCGGCCTTCTTCCTCGACGAGTTGCTGCGCAACGGCACCACCAGCGCCCTGGTGTTCGCCACGGTCCACGCCCAGTCGGTCGACGCACTGTTCGAAGCAGCGTTGACGCGCGACATGCGGATCGTCTCGGGCAAGGTGCTGATGGATTTGGGGCCACCCGGTCTCGCCGACACCTCGGAGCAGGGTCGCGCCGAGAGCGAGGAGTTGATCGCACGGTGGCGCGGGCGCGGACGCCTTGGCTATGCCATCACCCCGCGCTTTGCGCTGACTTCGTCCGACGCCCAGCTGGGTGGCGCGGGCGATCTGCTCGCGGCGCACCCGGATGTGCTGATGCACACCCACCTCACGGAAAATCTCGGCGAGATCGCCGCGGTAGGGAAGCGCTTTAGCGACGCGGTCGACTATCTCGACGTCTATGACCGCTTCGGACTGGTCGGCCCGCGATCGGTGTTCGCGCACTGTGTCCATATGGAGGATCGGGCGCTGGAGCGGATGGCGCAGGCGGGGGCAGGAATCGCCTTGTGCCCGACGAGCAACCTGTTTCTCGGATCGGGGCTGTTCGACCTGGCCGGCGCCGATCGACACGGCGTGAAGATCGGCATCGGCACCGATATCGGCGCGGGGACGAGCTTCAGCGTGCTCAACACGCTGGGAGAGGCCTATAAGGTCTGCCAGCTGCGCGGGTGCAGCCTCGATCCGTTCCGCGCGCTCCACCTCGCCACCGCGGGTGGCGCGGCCATGATGGGGATCGCGGACCGCGTCGGCGGCCTGCTGCCGGGGCAGGAGGCGGACTTCATCGTGCTCGATCCCGCCGCGACGCCGCTGCTCGCACGGCGCACCGCGGGAGCGGACCTCCACGACCGGCTGTTCGCGTTGCAGGTGCTCGGCGACGACCGCGCGATCGCCGCGACCTACTTGCGCGGCCGGCTCGCGCATCGCAGGAGCTGAGCGATGCTGCGCCGTTTCCTCGCCGTCTTCGAGCCCTTCATCCTGATGCTGCTCGGCACCGTCCTGCTTGCCTCGTTCGTGCCGCCGCGCGGGGCGTGGGTGCAGATCTTCGGGATCGCCGCCGATGCCGGCATCGTATTGCTGTTCTTCCTCCACGGCGCCAAGCTGTCGCGCGACGCCATCCTGGAGGGGATGCGCAACTGGAAGCTGCACGCCGCAGTGTTCGCCGCGACCTATGCGCTGTTTCCGGTGCTGGGCCTTGCGATCACCGCGCTGCCGATCCTTGATGGGTCGATCGCGGCGGGCTTCCTGTTCCTGACGCTGCTGCCCTCAACCGTGCAATCCTCGATCGCGTTCACGTCGATCGCGCGCGGCAATGTCGCCGCGGCGGTGTGCAGCGCGTCGTTCTCGAACCTTGTCGGGATCGTGCTGACCCCGGCGCTGGTCGCGCTGTTGATGCATTCGGGCGGTGGCGGCGCGCAGGCGGGGGTGTCGCTGGCCTCGATCGAGGCGATCCTGCTGCAATTGCTGCTGCCGTTCGTCGCCGGGCATCTGCTCCGCCCGGTGATCGGCGGCTGGGTGGCGCGCAACAAGAAGCTGGTGACCTTTGTCGACCGCGGATCGATCCTGCTGGTGGTCTATACGGCGTTCGGCGCGGCGGTGGTCGAGGGGCTGTGGCACCGCGTCTCGGCGCCCGACCTGCTCGTGCTGCTGCTGGTATGCGCGGTGCTGCTCGCGATCGTGCTCGCCGCGACCTGGGGCGCGGCCAAGGCGCTGCGGCTGTCGCGCGCCGACGCGATCGTGCTGCTGTTTTGCGGATCGAAGAAGAGCCTCGCCTCGGGCGTGCCGATGGCGGGCGTGCTGTTCCCGGCCGCGCAGGTGGGGCTGGTGATCCTGCCGGTGATGCTGTTCCACCAGATCCAGCTGATCGCCTGCGCGGTGATCGCGCGCAGGCTGAGCGAGCAGCCGGAGGGCTAGCGCGGCATCTCGACCGCGCCGATGAACGCCACCACGACTTTCGCGGTGTTGTCCGAGGCGATGCGGTAGAAGGCCGGGGCCTGGTTCTCGCCGGGGTCGCCCCCAGCCAAATCGGAGAGCGCGCGAAAGGCGATATAGGGCACGCCATTGGCATAGGCGACCTGGCCGACTGCCGCGGTCTCCATGTCCGTCACTTGCGCCTGGAAGGTCGAAAATGCGTATTTGCGGAACTCGGCATTGTCCATGAACACCGGGCCCGAGATGCCGTTGCCACCGACTACCACCTTGGGGGTGGCGCGGAAGCAAAGCTCCTCGGCGCATCGCGCCAGGCTGACCTGCGGCGCCAGCTTGCGCGCTGTGGCGAGCAGGCCGGGATCGACTTCGAACCAGAAGCGCCGCACGGCGCCCACATCATCGCCATCGCGGCGGACGCGCACGCCGTTGGGGAAGATCATCCCGTAATTGGCGAAATTCTCCCCCGTTGCGCGCTGTATCGGCGGCGCGAAGCTCTTGCCATTTGCCCGCGCAAACGCCAATTCGAGATACTGGCCCCAGCGATCGGGGATCACCACGTCGCCAACATCGAGCGCAGGATCGAGTCCGCCCGCGACGCCGGAGAAGACGATGCTGCGGATCGCGAACCGGTCGAGCGCGAGCTGCGTGGTCATCGCGGCGTTGACCATCGAAACGCCGCTGAGGAAGAGAAGGACCGGGCGACCCTTCATCGTGCCCCCGACGAACCGCACGCCGTTGACCGTCCATTCGCGGCGATCCTGTACGTCGCGGTTGAGTGCGATCCACTCCGGCTCGAACGCCGAGATGATCGCGATGCGCGGCTGAGTATCGAGCTTGCCGCCGTTTTCGCGCGCGTGGGCGGCAAACGGCACCACCAGAAGTGCCAGAACCAACAACATCCGCCGCATAGAGACCCCCGATTGTGCGCTGCAACACGCAGCAAACTGCGCCAGCTCGGCGCCGTGCGTCCAGCATAAAAGTCACACATCTGAAACAGAATGCTGCGGCTGCGACATGGCCGCTTGCGGCGGCGCAGCAATATGGTAGCTTTTTCCGTCAGCTCCGCGGGGAAAAGGGGGCGGCAGGGAGAGGCCAGGTCCTTCCACCGGAGCCGGCCATTGGGGTTTTTGCGTCGTTTTCTGCTGATCGTTACGATCGGCTTGTCCACCGTCGCGCCTGCAGCGCAAGCACAGCCAGCACCCATCGAGATTCGCGTCGTGATCGTCACCGCGTTCGAGATCGGCGCGGACACAGGCGATCGTGCCGGCGAGTTCCAGGCTTGGGCCGAGACGATGCCGCAGGTCGTGCCGTTTCCGGCGGGCTTCCGCGATCTTCGCCACGATCCCAAGCGCGGCGTTCTGCTGCTGCACACCGGCATCGGCACCAATCGCGCCGCCGCTTCGGTGATGGCGCTGGGCATGGACCCGCGCTTCGATCTCAGCCACGCCTATTGGCTCGTCGCCGCGATCGCGGGCGTCGATCCTGCCGCCGGCTCGATCGGCTCTGCGGCCTGGATCGGCGACATTGTCGACACCGATTATGGCTATGCGGTCGATCCGCGCGAGGCGCCCAAGGGCTGGACCAGCGGCATGTTCGCCCGCGATCGCACCGCCCCCTATCAGGGGCCGCGTCCCGATCCGCAGTACAATCTGTTTCCGCTCAACAAGCCGCTGCGCGACTGGGCCTATGGCCTCACCAAGGACGTGGCGATCGCCGATAGCGACACGCTGCGCGCGATCCGCGCGCCCTTCGCCAAATTCCCGGCCGCCATCCGCCCGCCGCGGGTGCTGAAAGGTGCCGAGGCCAGCGGCCAGACCTTCTGGCACGGCACGCTGCTCAACGCCCATGTCGAGCGCTGGGTGCGCTACTGGACCGATGGTGGCGAGCCCTTCGTGATGACCGGCATGGAGGATACCGGCGTCGCCGGCGCACTCGACCAACTGGCGCGCGCGGGCCGCGCCGATCGCGCGCGGCTGATGGTGCTGCGGACGGGGAGCAACTATTCGGTCCAGCCGCCCGGAACCGGCGCGGCCGAGAGCCTGACCGCCGAGGCGAAGGGTCTCTCCGCATTGCAGGCGTCGCTCGACGCGGCCTTCCAGATCGGCACGCCGGTGGTCGATGCCCTTGCCACAGGCTGGGACCGCTACCGGACTCAACCGCCCAGCACGGCGACGGAGGCGCCGGCCCAATAGATCGTCATCGCAGGGGAACAGCGGCCAAAGCCGCGAACGATAAAATCGAAAAATCAGGGAGCTCTCAAATGCGGAACTACTTCTACGCCAGCACGATCGCCGTTGCGGCCTGTCTTGCAGCGCCTGCCCATGCGCAGGAAACCACTTCGTCGATCCGCGGCAGCGTCACGTCGGACGGTGTGGCCGTCGCCAATGCCGGGGTGGTGATTACCCATGTCCCCTCGGGCACGACCTCGACGACCTCGACCGGCGCCGATGGCAGTTTCGCGGCGTCGGGTCTGCGCGTGGGCGGTCCCTTCTCGGTGAAGGTCAACGCGACCGGCTATTCCGAAACGACGATCACCGATATCCAGCTCGTCGCCGGTCAGCCGCTGCGCCTGCCGGTCGAACTGGCCGCAGAAGGCAACGATATCGTCGTGACCGCCAGCCGCAGCGGCGCGGTCGAACTGTCGCCCGGTCCGATGACGTCGCTCGGGCGCAAGGAGATCGAAGGCGTGGCGAGCGTCAGCCGCGACATCCGCGATGTCGTTCGCCGCGATCCGTTCGCGACCATCGATCCGGGCCAGAGCCGCGGCGTGATGATCGCCGGCCAGAATGCGCGCCTCAACAAATTCTCGGTCGACGGCCTGCGCTTTTCGGACAATTTCGGCCTCAACGTCGGCGGCCTGCCGACTGCGCGCGGCCCGGTGCCGCTCGATGCGATCGAGCAGCTCTCGGTCAAGATCGCGCCCTATGACATTTCCGAAGGCGACTTCCAGGGCGGCGCGATCAATCTCGTGCTGCGTTCGGGCACCAACGAATATCATGGCTCGGCCTTCTATACCTATTCAAGCGACAAGCTCACCGGCGACCAGACCCGCGCGGGCATCGCCAACACCACCGGCAAGATCAATCTCGATTTCACTAGCAAGAACTGGGGCGGCTTCCTCTCGGGCCCGATCATCAAGGACAAGCTGTTCCTCGCGCTCTCCTATGAGCGGCTGGAGGAAGGCACGCCGATCGCGATCGGCACTGCGGGCTTCCCCAATGTTGTGCCCAATCTGACCCAGGCGCAGATCGACCAGATCGGCAGCATCGCGCAATCGGTCTACAACTACAGTGCCGGCGGCGCGCAGTCGTCGACGCTCGAGACCGACGAGAAATACACGGTCAAGGTCGACTGGAACGTGACCGACGGCCAGCGCCTCGCGCTTACCTATATCAAGAACGACAGCGCCAATGCCTCGGTCGCCGGCTTCTCGTCGACCACCGCGGCCTCGCCGTCGCTGGGCCTCGAATTGAATAATTATCGTCGCCCGGAAAAGGTCGAATCGTTCGTCGGCCAGCTCAATTCGGACTGGTCGGACAAGTTCCACACCGAAATCCGCGGCAATTATCGCAGCTATGACCTCACCCCGGTGCCGTTCGGCGAATTCAATTTCAGCCAGGTCCAGGTCTGTCTCGATCCCACCTCGGTCGGCAGTTCGATCGCCTGCTCGCAGGGCAGCAGCGCAGCGCCGGGGGCCGCGCGGCTCTATTTCGGGCCCGACCGCTTCCGCCACTTCAACTATGTGCGCACTAAGCAATATGGCGCAGACGTCGCGCTGCGCTGGGAATATGGCGATTTCTCGAACAAGCTGACCGCGGCGTGGAGCCATCTCGACGTCGCCAACGCGTTCACCTCCGACGCGCTCGGCACCTATTATTTCGACAGCGTCGCCGACCTGCAGAATCGCCGCGCGAGCACGGTGACGCTCGCGGGTTCGATCACCGGCGACCTCAACGACGTGCTCGCCAGCTTCGCCTATGACCAGTATACGTTCGGCGCGCAGACCGCCTGGGATCCGACGGCGAACTTCAACCTGACTGTGGGCGGCCGCATCGACCTGTATGGCGGGATCACCGCGCCGCCGCTCAACCAGGCGTTCCTGGCGCGCTACAGCATGCCCAACACTTATTCGATCAACGGCAAATATGTCGCGCAGCCGCGGCTTTCGGCAACCTGGTCGCCGACTGAGGACGTGCGCGTTCGCGGCGGGCTGGGCCTGTTCGCGGGGGGCTCGCCCGACGTGTTCGTCGGCAACAGCTATTCGGTCGCCGGCGTCTATGGCAATTCGATCTCGATCAACCGCAACGCCGATGGCACCTGCACGCTGCCAACCCCGACGATCTGCTCGGCCGCGCTCGACAATGTCGACGGGCGCAACTTCTCGAGCGTGGTCACCGATTATCTGCGCAACAACACCGGCTCGCTGAGCCTCGCCAACGTCAATGCGATGGATCCGGACTACAAGCTGGAGTCGACCTGGAAGGCGAGCCTCTCGGTCGATTACAGCCCCAAGTTCCTCGGCAGCGGGTGGAACTTCGGGACCGACCTCTATTATGGCTGGGTCAACAACGCGCCGATCTACTATGATCTGCGCCTGCGCCAGATCGGCACTGCGCCCGACGGGCGCGCGCGCTATGCCTCGACCACCGCGGGCGGCAACACCGATCTGTGGCTGACCAACACCGATCGCGGCCACTCGCTGGTGGCGGTCGCGCGGGCCGACAAGTCGTTCGACTGGGGCCTGAACCTGGGGGCAAGCTACACCTTCCAGGACGTGACCGACGTCAGCTCGATGAACGGCACCACCGCGTCGGGTACCTATGGCCAGAACGCAATGGTCGATCCGAACATCGCGGCCTATGGCACCTCGATCTACCAGATCCGCAACAGCTGGAAGTTCAACGTCGATTTCGACCATGCGTTCTTCGGCGATTACAAGACCCGGTTCAGCCTGTTCGGCGAGCTGCGCTCGGGCATTCCCTACAGCCTGACGATGAACGATCCCAACCTGCCGAACAGCCACTCCTCGGTGTTCGGCACCGCGGGCTCGTCGAACCGCTACCTGCTCTATGTGCCCAATGCGGGGAGCGACGCGATCGTGACCTATGACAGCGCAGCGACGCAGGCCGCGCTGGACAGCTTCATCAGCGCGAACGGGCTCGACAAATATCGCGGGCAGATCTTGCCCAAGAACACCCAGCGCGGCGCCAACTGGTTCAAGATCGATCTTCATGCCGAGCAGGAAATCCCGCTCCCGCTCGTCAACAAGATCGCCAGCGGCGCCCGGATCAAGCTGTTCGGTGACGTCGAGAACGTGCTCAACATGATCAACAAGGATTGGGGATCGCTCCGCCAGGTCGCATTCCCTTATCTCACCTCGGTCGTGAACGTCGCCTGCGTTGCCGGCACCACCAATGGCGTGGCCAATCCGTGCGCGCAGTATCGCTATTCGAACTTCTCGAATCCGGCGGAAGACGTGCAGGGCCGTCCCTCGCTCTGGGCGGTGCGGGTCGGCGCGAAGGTGCAGTTCTGAGGCCATGCCCCCCGCCGGACTTCGCGTCCGGCGGGGCGTTCGGGGCTTGCCAATAGCGCTGGCGAGGCCGAATTGCCGGATTGCGTATTAGCTTGATAATACACGCGCAATATGCAGAATTGGCCGCGAGCGGCATCGACCCGATGCCGAGGGGGAAGCGAATTGCCGGATAGCGAACCGAGCGGCACGCCCGCGCTGGCCTTGCGCGCGCTGGGTAAGACCTATGGCCGGGGCGCCGGCGCGAAACGTGCGGTCGATGATGTGTCGCTCAGCGTCCATGGCGGCGAAGTCTATGGCTTTCTGGGCCCTAATGGCGCGGGCAAGAGCACGACGATCCGCATGGCGCTCGGCCTTATCCGGCCCAGCGGCGGCGAGGTCCTGCTGTTCGGCAAGCCGGTTTCGGACAAGCAGGCGCTGCGCCGCGTCGGCTCGCTGGTCGATGGCGGCACCTTCTATCCGTTCCTGTCCGGGCGTGACAATCTGCGGGTGCTGGCGCGGACCCAGGGGAGCGACGGCGCGCGGATCGATGCCGTGCTCGAGCGAGTTGAACTGACCCGCGACGCAAAGCGCAAGGTCAAACAATATTCGCAGGGGATGAAGCAGCGGCTCGGCGTCGCCGCCGCGCTTCTCGACGATCCCGATCTGGTGATCCTCGACGAGCCGGCGAACGGCCTGGACGCCGCCGGGATCCAGGACATGCGCACGCTGGTCCGCGGCCTCGCGCAGGATGGCAAGGCGGTGTTCCTGTCGAGCCACCTGCTCCACGAAGTCGAGCAGATTTGTGACCGCGTCGCGATCGTCCACAAGGGCCGGTTGATCCGCGAAGCGAGCGTGCGCGAGATGCTCGACCAGGGCGAGGCGCTGCGCGTCGAGGCCGAGCCGCTCGACAAGGCGCAAGCGGCGCTCGAGGGGCATTGGCCGGTCACCCCTGAGGCGGGCAGCCTTGTCGTGCAGGCGCGCCGCGCCGATGCGCCCGCCGTCGTGCGGCGGCTCGTCGAGTCAGGCGCCGATGTGTTTCGCGTCGCCCCGGACGATCACAGCCTTGAAGACATATTCCTGACCATGACGAGGGACGCCGATGCTTGATGCCGTCCGCGCCGAGGCGCTGAAGCTTCATCGCCACCGGGCGACCTGGATGATGGTGTGGATCTATCCGATCGCCATCGCGCTGATCACGATTGGCATCCTCGTCTATGGCGCGGTCTCCACGCCAAGCGCGGCGGCGTCGGCCAAGTCCGCCGCGGCCTGGATCCATGACAGCACCGTGTTGTGGAACGTGCCGACCTCGCCGCCCGGGCGCTTCCTCATCGCCGGGTTTGCGGCCGTGGTGTTCGCCGGCGAATATGGCTGGAATACCTGGAAGCTGATCATTCCGGCGCGCGCCCGCTGGCAGCTGATCGCGGCCAAATGGGCGGTGCCGCTGGGCTTTGTCGTCCTGGCGGTGATCGTCGCGGACCTGATCCTGCTGCTGGGCGAATGGCTGGGATCGCTGCAAGGCGATGGCATTCCCGCCGGCGTGACGCTGGGCGCGGTCGCCGATGCGCATTTCAAGGCGGGCGCGCACGCGCTGCTGCCGATCCTCTATACCGTGGCCTTTGCCGGGATGTTCGCGATCCTGACCCAGTCGATCCTGGCGACAGTGATCCTGTCGATCGCGATCGTCGTGCTCGAAGGGCTGACCCCGCTGCTGGGCATCTTCTTCCATGCCTATGCGCCGGCGCTGACGACCGGGCTGATCAAGGTGCTGCCGCTCTATCACATGGCCAATTTGAACGCCTGGGCGAAGGGCGCCGGCATGGTGCTGCCGCTGGGGCCGGGCACGATCATCGCGATGCCCTGGGCCACTTCATTCGGCGCGCTGACGGCGTGGATCGTCGCGGCGGGTGCGATCACCCAGTTCCGCTTCCAACGGCAGGATCTAAACTAGGTCGCGAACCCATAAACGTCCGCTCCCGGTAGGGCGCCTGAATGTCCGAGATTGGGTGGGAAGCGGTCCGTCTGTTTTTGGTGACACGGTTTTTAAAAAGCCGCCCTTCAGACCGACGTCTGTCGCCCTAACTCTCGCATTCGATGCCGCGCAGTCTCAGACTTCGGCACACCCGATCAAGAACCAGCTCGTTGTCGAGATCGTCCACGAAGAATTGTCCGCGAGCCAGAGCCGCCATTCCGCTCGGTAGGCCATATAGCGCTCCCCTGTTCGCAGCGGAGCCTTCCAAGTAATATGCGAATGGGTTCTCGGCGTTGATGTGCGGATCATAGGCAAGCGGATGCCCCTCGACCCATCGCCCGAACTGCTTCCTGATCTTTGCAACGTCAGGGAACTGGCTAACGGGAATCGGCAGGAAATGGACTGATCCTGTTGTCCACATCACCGCACGGCGAGATGACGGCGTGATAACCGTTACTACTGGCGATCGAGAGCCATCAATCGATCCGTCGTCGTTTAGCGCGAGTGGTCCGGCGGCCCGAAAATAGAGCGTGTAGCCCTTCGCTGACGCAATCTGTTCTGGCGGATTTGGTAAAGCCCGAAACCATTGAAGCACTTCGCTGCTTTGGCAGGGTTCCTCAACAAACCAGAACGAAGCCGGCATGACGTACCTGTCCTTTGGAGCGTGCCGCAAATTGCGTCGGCGACGTCTGATTTAGGGAACTCGCCGGCTATCGCGCAATGTCTTCCATTGGGGCGGTAGCCGACAGGCCGCTTTTATCAGTCTACGGCCTGGCAGGCTCGGTATTCGTCACGGACGCACGTTCGGTTGCGAGTTGCGCGGATGCGATCTGCTGCAGCGCCACGGCCTGTTGCTTGGAAATGCCGAGATCGTCGGCCGCGCGTTCCTGCGCTCCGAGGGTGACGGGATCGATCCCGGTCACCTGGCCGAAGACGATCAGCGCTTCGAGATAATAGCCATAGATGCTCGCGTGATAATGGTCATAGCTCCATAGATCGACCTGGCCGAAGGCGATCCCGTCATAAGGGTTCGGATCGGCGACGCCGCGCGCGATGGCGCAATTCCAGGCCTGGCCGACCGGCAGGACGCCGCGGATATCGCGCGAGGTGGCGCGAACCTGCTCGGCCGCGGCGCGCAAATCGTCCGCCATCGCGGCGATCGGCTTGCCCGACCAGGGATTGCCGGGGCGATAGACCTGATCCGCTCGCGACCAGGTCGCCATCAACAACACCTCTGCCTGGGGATAGGCGCGCACCGCCATCGCCGCCAGCATCCGCGCGTATTTCGCATAGCCTGTCGCGTCGCCGGGTCGTTCGCGATCAAGCGTGCTGAATTCCTGGAGGACTACGACATCCCATGCCCCGGCCAGCTTTTCGCGGCGCTCTTCATAATGGAACGCCAGTGATTTGCCGCCCTGGGTTTCGAGGCTCACCCGCCAGTCTAGACCGGCTTGTTCGGTAAACGTCTTGAACAAGGCCGGCACCCCGCCGATGCCGTCGCCGACCAGATCGGTGACGGCGTCGGCACGATAGCGTTTTGCCGCCGAATTGGCGCCCTGGGTAAAGCTGTTGCCGACGAACAATATGGTTCTCGGCGCACTGGTTTGGGCTGGTGCCGCCTGCGCCAGCGCAACGGCCGGCGACAGAAGCGACAGAGCTAGGAGCAGGAACTTCATACGCATTCTTTAGGAAGCGCATGTCGATGCTGCCAGAGCCATGGCGGCCATGTCGGACAGATGGCCCGCGGGGCGGAGCCCGTCTCTGCCTAGTATGTCGGAAATGGAATTGGCCAATGCCAGACATCGAATAGAGTGGTGTTCGGAAACCGATCCATTGTTCGGGTGCGTAATGAAAATTACGCGACGATCACGCGTAAGTTTTGGTGACTACATCCAATATGGAGTCAGGGATGACTCTAGTTTGGCGGTTTATAATACAATTAATTGCCTGCCGTTGATTCGTTATAAATTGACACTTTTATACATTGACTCTGATTATGACGCGTACAATAATAACCGCAGGCCATTTCGGGAACTACTAAGACAAGTTCCAAAGCAACAGGGATGGCCTGCTGTCAGGTCTGCATTTTTGCGCTGACGGCGCAACTTGTTGCACGTCAGTTGCATCTCAGGGAGTATTTTCGATGAAGAAGATCTCTGTCCTTAAGGCCCAAAAGCTCAAGACCACTTCGGTCGCGCTCTACCCGATCTGGGTTTGCTGGCCTTTCCCGCTTCCGTTCTGATCGCTCTGCGGGGGGCGGACGGCCGGACAGCCGGTTCGCTCCCCGCATCGTTCGGATTGGACGGGCGCGGCGCACGCGATCGACCGGCGCTGGAGAAAGAGTCGATGGGATATTCGAACATGGCGTGGATTGTTTCGGCGCTCGTTCTGTTAGGAACGCCGTTGGCGACCGTCGATGCGGCAGTTGTCGCGCCGGTCCAGCAACAGCCGGCGGAACAGGGGGTGCTCGTTCGCCTCGTCGAGGATTTCGTGCGCGCCCAGGCGGCGTTCGACGCGGCGCGACTCGGCGCGCTCACCACGGCGGATTATCTGGAGATTTCACCGATCGGCGAAGTCGATAGCCGCGACAAGATGCTCGGCTTCTACGCGCCCGACAAGAAAACCGACGCACCTGCAGTCGAGATTCTCGAGCCGGTCGTGCGCGTTTTCGGCGACTCGGCGATCGTGTTCGCCAAGCTGGCCTATACGATCCAAGTGCCGGGCCAGCCGCCGCGCATGATGGCGCTTCGGGCCAGCTATGTGGCGCATCGCATGGCGGGCAGCTGGAAGCTGGCCTCGTCGCACTACACCGGGATCCGGCCGGCGACCCGATGAGCGGAACCGATCGGATCAGCGCGGGGGAGGGGGCGACCATGGATGATGACGCGCAATATTTCATAGTCCCGCTCTCCATCCAGCCGGAAGGCGAAGACTTCCTGATCGGCAATGCCGAGATGGACGAATTCTATCAGGTGCCAGCCGCCGGGCGCGCGGTGGTGACAATGCTCCAGCAGGGCCGAACGCCCGCCGAGATCAAGGCGGCGCTGGCAGCCGAGGGCGGCGAGATGGTCGATGTCGACGATTTCCTCGCGATGCTGCGCGAGATCGGTTTCCTCTATCCGATCGCCGAGGCACATCTGCATGCAGAGCGGCTTTCGGCGCGCGACGAGGATAAGCGGATCCTGTTCAGCGCAGACCCCAGGGTCGCGCGGGCGATATTCTCCTGGCCGGTGCTGATCGGGTATCTCGCGGTGCTGGGTTATGCGGGATATCTCGCATTGCTCGATCCGGCATTGCGGATCGATCGGGAGGCGTTCTTCATCGAACGCAACTTCGCGCTCACGCTCGTGCTGCTGCTGATCCTGTCGTCGCTGGCCGTCTCACTCCATGAGCTCGGGCACATGCTGGCTGCCGCGCGGCACGGCGTGAACGCCCGGCTGGGGATCGGCAATCGCCTGTGGAACATTGTCGCCGAGGCCGATCTCTCGGGCATCTGGGCGCTCCCCAAGCGGCAACGCTATCTGCCGCTGGCGGCAGGGATGATGGTCGACTTGTTCCTCATCGCGCTGGTGACGCTGGCGATTGCCGGGCTGCGGCACGAAGGGGAGACCGGTTTTGCCGTCGCGCTGCTCCAGGCGCTCGTCCTGCAGATCGGCGTGACGCTGATCTGGCAGCTCAATCTCTTCCTCAAGACCGACATCTATTACATGCTCAGCAACTATCTGAGCTATCCCAACCTCGATGCCGATGCGCGCATCTATCTGCGCGACGGCCTGTACCGCGTGAGCCGCGGCCGCTGGGGAACCCGCGCGGATGCGCCGACCTACAAGAGCGTCGGCATCCTTCGCCTCTTCTCGGTGCTTTGGGTGGTCGGCCGGATCGGCGCGCTGGCGGTGCTGCTGCTGGTTTTCCTGCCGACCTTGGCCCGCTATGCGATCAAGAGCTACGAGGCGTATCGCGACCCGTCGGCGTCGATGTACACGGTGTACGACCTAGGCATCTTCGTCCTGCTGTCGGCGATCATCTTTGGCGGCGGGGTCTATATGTGGCTGCGGCGCCGCTGGCCCGCGCATTCGGCATTGAAGGAGCAATCGCGATGAAGACCGACGTCTTGATCTCTCCAGGCGTGTCTGCAGCTAGCGGCGCGAGTCCGGACTCGGCCGGGCGCGTCATTGAACTCGATGCCTGCTTTGCGCGGGGCGGCGCCTGGACGGGGGTGCAGGCGCTGATCGAACAAGGCTATGCCGAGCTGCGCGCCAAAGGCCGGGGCGACATCATCGACCGGCACAATTACGAGCTGCACATGGTGCTGCTCAAGCGTCGCCACGAAATTCCGCTCGCCTATGCGTCGCTGACGGACTCCTCGACCGGCGTGGAGAAGACCCGCAACTTCCCGCTCGATCGGGCCTATCGCATCGTCCACGGACTGGTCGGCTTCGTCCTCGAATGGCGCGCGACCGACAGCGGCTCGGCGCCATGGACGATCCGGGTCGCGCGGCTCGACGCGGCGCAGCACCTCGCCACCCGCTTTTTTACTGAACTGGCGCGGCGTGCCGGCGCGCGCGGCAGCATCCGGATCGAGCCGCTGGCGGATTCCGAACTCTGGCGGGCCAGAGCTGGCGGCGCGGCGCGGCTGGACGCGGACGAAGCCGAGACGCTCGAGCGACAGATCGACGCGTTGGGCCAGGAAGCGGCGGAGGAACATTATCCCGCGCTGCTCGCGCATTATCGCGAGACCGGGAATGCGCGGGCGGCGGCGGCGATCGCGCTCAAGGCGCTCTGCCTCTACAATCATTATGGCTATTATCACGAATCCGGCAGCTTCGCCGACACGGTGCTGCCGCATGTCGCCGCACTGGCGCCGGACGAGGAGGCGCGCTGGAACTATATCGGCAACATCTTCCAGGGCCTGGTGATGATCGGCCGGCAGGACGAGGCACTGCGCGTCGTCGAGACGCTGGCCGAACCCTATCTGACTCGGCCCGATCTGCGCGCGAAGATGCATTATCTCCTGTCGATGATCCATCTGCGCTACGCAGTCGTACCCGATCTGGCGCTGGCGCAGACGCATATCCTCGCCGCCGCACAATATATCGATGCGGCCGAAGGCGCTATCGAGCCCGACGAATTCCACTTCCTCAAGGTGTTCATCGACAATGGCCTGGCCTTCCTGCGCGTCCGCCAGAACCGCAAGGCGGAGGCGTTGGCGCTGTGCCAGGCGGGGTTCGAGCGCCTGACCGCCGCGCTGGGCGAGGCGCGGCACCGGCTGCACCGCTCCGTGCTGCAATATAACGCTGCGCAGGTCTATGTGGCGCTGGGGCAGCCGCAGGCGGCGCTCGATCACTATGCCAAGTCGATCGAGATGGATCCGCACTATTCCGAATATTACAACGAAAGCGCCAATCTGCTGCAGGGCCTGGGGCGCTATGACGAGGCGCTGGCGGCCTACGACCTGGCCATCCGCTACAGCGCGCCCTATCCCGAGGTGCATTACAACCGCGCGGTCTGCCAGAGCCAGCTGGAGCAATGGGACGCAGCATTGGCCAGCTTCGAACGCAGCCTCGAGCTCAACCCCGATCAGCCCGAGGCTTATCTGCTGCGCGCCGAGGTATTCGGGGTGCTCGATCGCAGCGCGGAGGCGCTTGCCGATCTCGATCGCGTGATCGTGGCGGACCAAGATGCGGTGAGCGCGCGCGTCAATCGCGCAGTGTTGCACTTCAACGCGCAATCCTACGGCCTGGCGCTTGCCGATATGGACCATGTCATCGCGGTGGAGCCCGACAATCCCGAGCATTACGAGAACCGCGCCGAAATCTTCCGCGCGCTCGGTGACGACGAACGCTGCGCGCGCGACATGCGGCGCGCCGAGGCGGTGCGTGACGAGGCGATCCCGGCTTAGCCGCCCCCGACTGCGGCCAAAGCCTAGGCGCGCCTAGATCGACACTGCGAACAGCGCGTGATGGCTGAGGATGAAAAGCGTGCGGCCTTCCGCGCCGCCGATCACCAGCTGGAGCGGCCGCTCCGGAACGTCGATGCGGCGCAACAACGTGCCGTCCGGGGCGTAGACGAACACCTGGCCGTTCGCCACATAGAGGTTGCCCGCCGCATCGCGCGCGACGCTCTCGCCGCCGCGATCGGCGACGACCTTGAGGTCGGTGACGCTGCCGCCGGGGCCCACCAGCCCGCCATAGGTGCGGTTCTCCGAGGCATTGGTCAGGAATACGCGCTCGCCGGCACGCGCCGTCACCAGCCCATAAGCGTCGAGCGTATCGGACCAGCGCCAGCCCTGGTGATCGTCGGGCCCTTGGTTCCAAACGCGGAAGGCGGGGAGGACGAGCGATCCGTCGGGGGAAACATATTCCTGCGGCTTGGGGCTCGCCATCGCGCGCAGGAAGAAATCGGCGAGCGGGGGAAATTGATAGGTGTCGGGATCGATGCGATCGGCGAATTCGCCGTTCGCCCACATATTGACCGGGAGTGCCGTCGCGGCGCCGGTACGCGGCTTCGCCGGGGTCGGCGCAATCCGCTCGACATCGGCCGGTTTGGTGGGATCGATGCTGTAGACGCTGGCGTCATGGCCCGCCGAAGAGAGCACTAGCAGCCGGCCCGAGCGATCGACCGCGAGGTTGACCGGATCGAGCGGCGCATCGGCGACGATCGTCAGCCCTTCCTTTTCCGACCAGCCATGGATGCGCTGGAACTGCCGGTCGACGAAGTAGAGCTTGCCCTTGGCATCCACCGCGGCGCCTGCGATCGAATGGAAGCCGTCGGCGAGCTTGGTGACGTCGGGCGACACGGGGATCGCCGCGGCTGTGGCTGGGGCAGGGGCAGGGGCAGGGGCAGGGGTGGCCGGCAGATCGAGCCGGGCGAATTCGCGCTCCCGCACCTGCTGGCCGCCGGTCATGTCCTGGATGGCGTTCTCGAAAGGATATTTGCTCGCCCGCGTATAGGTGCCGCAACCCTTGTCGTCGCAACTCGCGAAGCCGCTCTCGGCATTCACATGGACGTTGCGGAAGCGGATGCCGCTCGAAGTATAGAGCTTCACCGCCGCATCCATCGGCTTGATCGAGCGGGTGACGCGATAGCCGTGATAATTGGCGAACAGGATGTTGCGCGCATTGCGGAACTCGGTGGAGATCGCGTTTACTCCGTCGCGCACTTCCTGCTCGGTCTGCGGCGCGAGGAATTCCCAATTCTCCACGCCGTCCAGCACGATTTCGGCGCGATAGTGATGCTCGGCCGAAAGCTCGTAGACATGGCCGGGCGTCTTGGTGTCCGAGACGTAGAAGCCCGCCGAAGCCAGCGTGTTGGGCGACCAGATCGCCGCGAAGGTGCCGCCGCCGCCATCGGTCACCCAGATGCTGGGATGCTGCCCGTCGAAGCGC
The DNA here is from genome assembly GCF_044881185.1 of Sphingomonas sp. MMS12-HWE2-04. Classification (GTDB taxonomy): domain Bacteria; phylum Pseudomonadota; class Alphaproteobacteria; order Sphingomonadales; family Sphingomonadaceae; genus Sphingomonas. The sequence goes on from NZ_CP173254.1 coordinate 1,436,873, forward strand.
GCCTTGGGATCGCCGAAGCCGATCGGACTGCCCTTGGTCAGCACGGTGCCACCGCCGCCCTGGATCTTGACGTCGTTGACCATCGAGGCCTCGCCGGCCTTCCATAGCAAGGCGGTGGCGCGCGGATTGACCCCGCCGGTCCACAGGCCGAGCCCGGACACGATCGCATTGCCGCCGCGCGCGCTTTGCAGCAGCGCCTTCGCGCTGCCGACGCCGGCAAAAGCAGGGCTCCCGTCGGGCAGATAGAGATGGGTGAGGCTGGGATGCAGCGCGATCAGCACGCTGTCCGGCCGCAGTTTCAGCGTGTCGGTCACGCGGTAGCGGCCCATCGGCAGATAGATGACTCGGTGACTGTCTATCGCGCGCTGGAGCGCCTGGGTATCGTCGGTTTCGTCGTCGCCCTTCACGCCGAAGTCGCGGGCATTGGCCCAGTCGCCTACCGGCGGCAGCGCCCGGATCGCGGCGGCGCGGCGCGCCGGCATTCGTGCGAGCGGCGTGATCGTCATATCGGTCGCGGTTGCGCCGATCGCGCCGAGCCCGGGCAGCTTGAGGCCGTGCGAGAAGTCGCTGACGCGATAGGGTTTCGCGCCGCCCGCCACGGTCTTGCCGCTGTCGCGGAAGCGCGCGAAGACCGGGGTGTTCGCCGCCAGCGCATTGTCGAAGCCGATCTGGGTGAAGACGCTGTCCTCGTTCGAGATCACCACGCCCGCGCTCGAGACATTCTCGAAGCGGACGTCCTTGCCCCACAGCGAATCCGAATAGCCGCGGTCGATCTCAATCCCGATCGGCGTGTTGCGGATCGCGACATTGACCAGCGTGAGGTCGACCTCATGCTCGCGGATCGCGGCGTCGCGCTGGCCGTCGAATTCCGAATCGATCAGCGTGAACTGCCAGGCGGGCGAGGTCTTCTCGGTCAGGATGCCGTAGCGCCCGCCATAGAAGCGCAGGTCCTCGCATTCATTGCCGGCCTGGTAGATGCCGGCCAGCCCCGATCCGAGATGGAAGTCGATATGGCGGAGGAAGCCGTGCTGCGCGACGCGGAAGCGCACTGCGACCGCGCCGGCATTGCCGCGCCCGATCTCGAAATCGACATTGGACAGCGCCGAATAGAAAGTGCTCGACGTCGCGTCATAGATGTCCGGGTTGGCAGGCACGCTGGTCGGCGGCGGCACCGGCACCGCGCCGACGCGATACTGGTCCTCGCCGGTGAAGCTGACCATCGCCTTCACGCCCGCGCCGAAGCCGGCGGCATTGTCGCCCAGCAGGATTACCGGGCGCGTCGGGCCGACGCCGAACATGCGCACTGCCGAGCGCACGAAGATCGTCCGGCTGATCCGATATCGGGCCGATGGCAGGAAGACCACGCCGCCATGCCCGCCGGCAGCGGCGGAGTCGATCGCCTGCTGGATGGCGGCACTGTCATCGGCGCGCCCGTCGCCTACGCCCTTCACGACGATCGCGCGCGGATCGTCGGGCTGGGTGCGATAGACCGAAGTCGATTTCGCCAGCGCCGGAAGCGGCGCAAGCAGCAATGCCGCGCAGACCGCGCGAAGTGCTTTCATCGTCATTCTCCCGGATCGGGGGCGGCCGCCATTCCCGGCCAGGCGAAGTCAGGCGTGGAGCGTGAGCGCCTGCGCCGCGAGCGCGACCTGGGTGCGATTGCGCACGTTGAGTTTGCGCATCAGCGCCGTCATGTGCGCCTTCACTGTCGTCTCGGCGATGCCGAGTTCGAACGCGATCTGCTTGTTGAGCTGTCCCGAACGGACGCCGCGCATCACCTTGATCTGTGTCGGCGTCAGGCGCACCGGCGCGCCGGCCTCTGGTGCTGCCGAGTTCTCGCGGGCTTGCTGGTTCCCCTTCATGGCATCCTCACTCCCTTGGGCGCTTTGGCCTGGCGTGGATTGAAGCCTCCACGCATCTTGTCCTACGCTCCGGTTTATCTGGAATCGGTTGGACAGGTTTGGAGTATGTCTCGCATATCTCTGCCGCTGCAAGCCCTTTTCGCTATTCCGGGCGCAGAATTTGTCCTACAGGTATCACTAGAAAAATGGGGAGGATCGAGATGTCCGCAAGGATCGCAGGGCGCGTTCTGCGCCGGCAGGCGCATCGATGATCGGGGCTGACCTGCGGTTGGTGGTCGCCGCCGTGGCGGGGATCGTGCTGGCGATCCTGTTGATCGTCCGCGGGCGTCTGCATCCCTTTCTCGGCCTGTTGTGCGGCGCCTTCGCCGTTGGAATCTTTGCCGGCCTGCCGCTCGGCGACACGGCGAAGGCAGTGCAGAAGGGCGTCGGCGACATCGTCGGCGGGACCGGGCTGGTGGTGGCGCTCGGGCTTTCGCTCGGCGCGATGCTCCATCTCTCGGGCGCGGCGGCATCGCTCGCCACCGGCGCGATGCGGCTGACCGGCCCCAAGGCGGCGCCTTGGGCAACGCTCGGCATCGCGATCGTCATCGGCCTGCCGCTGTTCTTCGAGACCGGGCTGGTGTTGCTGCTGCCGATCGTCGTCGCCGCAGCCCAGGCGATGCCCGACAATGGCGATCGCGACGCTACCAAGCTGCGCCTGATCATGCCGGCGCTGGCCGGGCTCGGCGTCGTCCACGCGCTGGTGCCGCCGCATCCCGGGCCGTTGCTCGCCGTCGAGGCGCTTGGCGCCAATCTCGGCCTCACGATGCTATACGGCATCGCGATTGCCATCCCGATCGCGATCCTGGCCGGCCCGGTGCTGGCGCGGTTTGTCTCGCCCGGCGTAAAGCTGAGCGAGCCGGTGCTGAGCGATCATGCGCTCGATCTGATGCCCCCGCCGCGGCCGGTCTCGCTGTTCATCGTTTTGCTGCCGATCGTGCTGATTGCGGCGGGCGAGCTTGGCAAGCTCGTGCCCGGCCTCGGCGAGGCGCCCTGGCTGGTCGCGGCAAGCAACCCGGTGCTGGCGCTGCTCATCACCAATCTCGTCGCGCTGCCGCTGCTGTTCGGGCGTCGACTAGGCGAGGCGGCGATCCAGGACGCCGTATGGTTCGAAACGATGGGCGCTGCGGGCGCGATCCTGCTGGCGATCGGCGCCGGCGGCGCGCTCAAGCAGGTGCTGGTCACCGCCGGCCTCTCCGATCTGCTGGCGCGGGTCGTGATGCTGTACCCGATCTCGCCGCTGCTGCTCGGCTGGCTGGTCGCCGTCGCGATCCGGCTCGCGGCGGGTTCTGCGACGGTCGCGACGATCACGGCGGTCGGGATCATGCCCGGCGTCGTGGCCGCCTCGGGCGTGTCGCCCGAACTGGTGGTGCTGGCGATTGGTGCGGGATCGGTGTTCTTCAGCCATGTCAACGATCCCGGCTTCTGGCTGGTCAAGGGCTATGTCGGCACGAGTACGGCCGACACTTTCCGGACCTGGTCGATGCTCGAGACCGTGATATCGGTGGCCGGACTCGCCCTGGTCGTGGCGCTCAGCTACGTCGTCTGATCGGGAGGGCGTGGTGCAGGAAGGCAGGCTGGCGGATCGCGCCTACACCGCGATCGTGCAGATCATCAACGAGGACGGCCTGGCGACCGGCGATCGGCTGCCGTCCGAGGCGCGGCTGGCGGAGACCTTCGGCATGTCGCGCACGATCGTCCGCGAGGCGCTGGTCCGGCTCGCGGCCGACGGCATCACCGAGGCGCGGCGCGGCGCCGGCTCCTATGTCAAGCGGCGCCCGTCCGAGCGGTTGGGCTCGCACGTGCCGTTGGATCATCTCGCCGCGGCTTTGGGCACCTATGAGGTCCGCTTCGTCGTCGAGGCCGAGGCCGCACGCCTTGCGGCGCAGCGCCGCTCGCACGCGCAGATGGAGTCGATCGAGGCGGCGCTCGCCGGGCTGCGGCGCGCGCTGCTGTCTAGCGAGCCGGCGCATGACGAGGATTGGGTGCTGCACCGCTCGATTGCCGAGGCGACGGGCAACGGCGCCTTCGTCACGATCTTCGAATGCCTGCGCGACGAAGTCATGCGCATCTTGCGGGCCGGCGTGGACATTTCCCGTTCGCGGCCGCCCGAGGTCATAGACGCGATGATGGGGGAGCATGATGCGATCGTCGATGCGATCCGCGCGCAGGATGCCGACGGCGCCGCGCTGGCGATGCGCTGGCACCTGTCGCAGGGCCGCAAGCGGCTGATGCCCTAACGCGCTGCCGCGATCGCGCCGCGCCGCGCCCAGGCGAGCACTTCGCGGCTGAGATCCTCGATCGGGCGATAGCAATGCAGCGCCAGTGCGCGCTCGTCCGGGCCGGGCCGCTCCAGCGTCGCGAACTGGCTGTCGAGCAGGCTGGGCGGCATATAATGGTTTGCCCGCGCGGCGAGGTGCGCGGCGATTTCGTCGCGCTCGCCGTCGAGCAACACGAACAGCAGCGGCACGCCGGCCGCCTGCTCTAGCCGCGCGCGATAGCTATGCTTGAGCGCCGAGCAGGCGGCGACTGCGACACCGTTGTCAGTTGCAGCCACGCCGATAGCCGCGCCGAGCCGATCGAGCCAGGGCCAGCGGTCGGCATCGTTCAGCGGCTGTCCGGCGCGCATCTTCGCGATGCTGGTGGCGGCATGATAGTCGTCGCCCTCAAAGGCAGGGCAGGCCAACTGCGCGGCAAGATGCGCGACCAGCGTCGATTTGCCGCAGCCGCTTACGCCCATCGCGACGATCGCGCAGGGCAGCCTATTCTCCTGAGCTTGCACCAGCGGATACCCTTTCGTCACGCAACAGCACGCGGGGGCCCGGCCCACGCGTCGAAAGTCGATGCTATCCAGCGCGCACGGGGCTTTGACCACCGCGACCTTTGTCGCGGTCGCTGGCATATCGGCCTGCGCTTATGCGAGCATGGTGCGAACGATAAGAGCAGAGGGAGAGGCATGATGGCCAGGGCAGCGAGCATCACTGCAGGATTTGCGCTCGCGACCGTGCCGCTCGCGGTGTCGGCACATGCGCAACCGGCACGCTCGGGCTCGATCTACGCCACCGCACCGAACGACTCCCGCGCGGTCACCGTGAAGGCGCGTGGCGATGGCGTGGCCGACGACAGCGCCGCGATCCAGGCGGCAATCGATGCCGCGGCGGCCAAGCCGGGCGGCGGCATCGTGTTTCTCCCCTCGGGACGCCATCGCATCACCCGCACGCTCTATATGTGGCCGGGCGTGCGGCTGTTCGGCATCGGCAAGGCCCGCCCGGTCTTTCTGCTCGCGCCGTCGACCCCCGGCTTCCAGCGCGGCGTCGGCAGCATGATCTTCTTCACCGGAAACCAGCCGGGCGGCGCGGCGCCCGGTCCGGGCGGAGTGCCGCTCGCCGCCGTGGTCCCGGTACCGCCGCCGACCAGCGTGCCGTTCGATCCCAACATTGCCGATGCCAATTCGGGTACCTTCTATTCGGCACTGGCCAATGTCGATTTCGAGATCGGCGCGGGCAACCCGGCGGCGACCGCGGTGCGCTTCCACACGGCGCAGCACGCCTATCTCGCGCATATCGACTTCCGCCTGGGCTCGGCGCTGGCCGGCATCTACCAGGTCGGCAATATCGGGTTCGACCTGCGCTTCCACGGCGGGCGCTACGGCATCCTGACCGAGAAGACCTCGCCGGCCTGGCAATATACTTTGCTCGATTCGGTCTTCGACGGCCAGCGCGACGCCGCGATCCGCGAGCATGAGGCGGGGCTGACGCTGGTCAACACCGTGCTGCGCAACGTGCCCGTCGGAATCGAGATCGACCGCGGCTATGGCGACTGGCTGTGGGGCAAGGACGTCCGCTTCGAGAATGTCTCGCAGGCCGGGGTGGTCATCAGCAACGAAGGCAATGCCTACACCCAGATCGGCGTCGACAATGCCGTGGCGAGTGGCACCCCGGTGTTCGCGCGCTTCCGCGACAGCGGCAAGACCGTGGCCGGCCCGGCGCCGCGCTATCGCGTCAAGGAATTCACCTATGGGTTGACGCTCGCGGGCCTCGGTCAGCCGGGCCGTTTCGCGACGCGCATGGATGCGGCGGCCGTGACCGCGCTGCCGCGCCGCCGCGATCCTGCCCTTCGCGGCGTTCCGGCGGTCGCGACCTGGGCCAATGTCCGCACCTTGGGCGCCAAGGGCGACAATGCGACCGACGACACCGCCGCGCTCCAGCGCGCGATCGATACGCACCGTGTGCTCTATTTCCCCTCGGGCTTCTACCGCGTCAGCGACACGCTCAAGCTCCGCCCGGACAGCGTACTGATCGGGCTGCATCCCAGTCTCACCCAGATCGTGCTGGCCGACGACACGCCCGCCTATCGCGGCGTGGGCCCGGCCAAGGCGCTGATCGAAAGCGCGCGGGGCGGCGCCGCGATCGTCTCCGGCCTCGGCCTGTTCACCGGCGGCATCAACCCGCGCGCGACGGGGCTGTTGTGGCGCGCCGGCGAGGCGTCGCTGGTCGACGACGTCAAGTTCCAGGGCGGCCATGGCACCAACCTCGCCGATGGCAGCCGCTTCGATCCCTATAACGCCAATCACACCGCCGATGCCGATCCGAAGAAGCGCTGGGACGGCCAATATCCCAGCCTGTGGGTCACCGACGGCGGCGGCGGGACGTTCAACGGCGTGTGGACGCCGAACACCTATGCCCAGGCAGGGCTCTATGTCTCGGACACCGCCACGCCGGGCCATGTCTACCAGATCTCGGCCGAGCATCACCTGCGCGCAGAGATCGTGCTCGATCGCGTGCGCAACTGGGAATTCCTCGCGCCCCAAACCGAGGAGGAGGCCGGCGAGAGCCGCACCACGGTGGCGCTGGAGATCCGCAATTCGCGCGATCTGCTGTTCGCCAATTTCCATGGCTATCGCGTCACCCGATCGCTCCAGCCTGCGCCCGCGGCGGTCAAGCTATACGGCTCGACCGGCATCCGTTTCCGCAACGTCCATGTCAACGCCGAGAGCGGTTTCTCGACCTGCGACGACAAGGGCTGCGGCACCTATCTGCGCGCCAGCAAATATCCCTTCGAAAACGCGATCCACGACGTGACGCGCGGCGCCGAGGTTCGCGAGCGCGAATTCGCCGTGCTCGACGTGACCGATGCGCCCGTTGCGGCTGCGACGCCCACGATCGCCCCGGTGCAACGGCTTGCCGATGGCTTTTATGCGCTGGGCGGCGGCGCGGTGGATGCGGCGGGCAAGCTCTATTTCATCGACCGGCAGTTTCACCGCATCCATGGCTGGTCGGAGAAGGAGGGGCTGTCGATCGTCGCCGATGCCCCGCTCGATCCGGTCAACCTCGCCGTCGATCGGTCGGGCAGCCTGATGGTGCTCTCGTCGGACGGTCCCGAGGCGACCGTCTACAGCCTCAAACCGGGCGATCCGCAGGCGGTGCGGCCGATCGCGCCGACGCCCGCCGGCGATCGGCCCGATGCGCGCGTCGCGCTGCCCGGCAGCTTCTGGGACAATGGCGAGTTCCGCGATCAATATGACGCCGCGAGCGAGCATTTTACGACGCTGGCCGAGATGTTCGCGCGCGACATGGCGGCGCCCAAGCCGCGTGAATACGTCTCGCCCGATCGCAGTCTCGTGCTGCCCGCCTATCGCGTATGGCAGCAGGGCCCGACCAACCATCTCGGCTGGCGGTTTTCCGATACGCTCGACACCTATGGCTGGATCACCGGCAAGGTCGGCGAACGCGTCTATCTCGCCAACGGCTCCGAAGACCGGACCTATAGCGGCGTGCTCGGCGCCGGCGGCACGGTGACCGGGCTCAAGCCCTTCGCGACGCGCGGGGGCGAGAGCGTGGCGGCAGGACCCGACGGCCGCGTCTATGTCGCGAACGGCCAGGTCTTCGTCTACGGTGCCGATGGCAGCGACCAGGGCAGGATCGACGTGCCGGAGCGGCCCTTGCAGCTGCTGTTCGGCGGCGACGATGGCCGCACGCTCTTCATCCTTACGCACCATGGGCTCTATTCGGCGCGGCCCTGAACGCTCCGCCCGGCGCATCCCTGCGACCTTGGTCGTATATGCTGCGCCGATCCCGATCCGGTAAGACCATTCCGGCAACGGTGCGGCGCTTCTTCAAAGCGCACGCGCCGAGAACAAGCACCAAGGGGATGGATGATGGGCAATATCGGGTTCGATCGGGGCGCACTGACGGGTCTTCGTGTTACCGCTACCAGTCTGGCGGCGCTCGCCACCGCGCTGGCCGTCACGCCGGCATGGGCACAGACCAGCCCGGCGGTGCCCGAGCCCGCCCCGCAGGAGACACCGGAACCCATCGCCGGGCCGGCACCGGCCGATCAGGAAAAGCCGCAGAGCGATATCGTCGTCACCGGCACGCGCATCCTCGCCAGCGGGTTTAGTGCGCCGACGCCAACCACCGTCATTGGCGAAGAGCAGATCGCAGCCAACGCGCAGCCAAACCTGTTCAACACGATTGCGCAACTGCCGTCGCTGCAAGGCTCGACCGGCACCTCGACGGGGACGTTCAGCACGTCGAGCGGCCAGCAGGGGCTGAGCTCCTTCTCGCTGCGCGGCCTCGGCGCGATCCGCACGCTCACCTTGCTCGACGGTCAGCGCGTCGTCGGCGCGAACGTCACCGGCGTGCCCGACATCAGCATGTTCCCGCAATTGCTGGTCAAGCGCGTCGACGTGGTCAATGGCGGCGCGTCGGCGACCTATGGCTCGGACGCGGTCGGCGGCGTGGTCAACTTCATCACCGACACGCGCTTCACGGGTTTCAAGGCCAACGTCCAGGGCGGCATCACCACCTATGGCGACAATGAGCAGATCCTCGCCCAGGCCGCCTGGGGCACTGCGCTGGCCAACGACAGCCTCCATCTGATCGTCAGCGGGGAATATGCGCACGATGGCGGCGTCGGACCGGGCGATTTCGGAACCGATCTCGCCGGCAAGCGCGATTGGTATCGCGCCTCGACCCTGCTCAACACCGGACAGACCAACAATGGGCTGCCACAGTTCGTCTACAGCGACTATGCGCAGCCCTATCAATATGCGCGCTACGGACTGATCAACAACGGCCCGCTCCAGGGCATCGCGTTCGACGTCAACGGCGCGCCGTATAATTTCAACTATGGGTCGGGCGGGGCGCCGCTCGGCAACGGCCGGGTGTCCAATTGCTATCCGGGAAACAGCTTCTGCGTCGGCGGCGATCTGAGCGGGGCTCCCGGTTCGGGCGCTTCGCTGGTCTCGGTGCTTCAGCGCGTCAACGGCTTTGGCCGGATCGGCTATGACTTCGCGCCGAACAGCGAGATCTATTTCACCGCCAACGTCGCCCAGGTGAAGACCAACAACCAGCCGAGCCCGGGGTACAACCGCCCGAACCTGACCGTGCAATGCGCCAATCCGTTCCTGCCGCAGCTGGTGCGCGATCGCTGCACCACTGCGGGCATCACCAGCTTCAACTTCGGCACGAGCAACGGCGCCTTTCCAGACACGCGAGTTTACACCGACCGCCGCCAATATCGCTTCGTCGGCGGCGTCAAAGGGCAGTTCGGCGTGGGCGGCGGCGACTGGAGCTATGACGCTTATTACGAGCACGGCACCACGATTTCGCACATCGACGTCAACAACATCGTGCTGCAGCCCCGCTATGTCGCCGCTACCAACGCGATCACGCTGAACGGCGCGATCGTCTGCGCCGATCCGGCAGCGCGCGCGCTGGGATGCCAGCCGATCAACGTGTTCGGCGGCTTTGCACCGTCTCAAGCGGCGCTCGATTACGTCATGCCGCGAAATGGGCCGTTCCAGCACACCAAGCTGACCCAGGACGTCGCCAGCATCAACTTCTCGGGCAATCTGTTCGATCTCTGGGCGGGCCCGCTCTCGCTGGCATTCGGCGGCGAATATCGCCATGAATTCTATCGCGTACGCGCGGATCCTTATGGCGCCGGCGTCTCGCAGCTCAGTCCCAACAGTGCCGACTATCCGGCCGATCCGCTGCTCAATTCGGCGCAGGGGACCAACTACGCGGCGGGCAATTACAAGAATGGTGGCGGCGCCTATGACGTCTATGAAGGCTCCGCCGAGTTCAACCTGCCGCTGTTCGACGGCGGTGGCGCGGGCAAGGCGAACCTCAATGGCGCCGCGCGCGTAACGCATTACAGCACCTCCGGCACGGTATGGGCCTGGAAGATTGGCGGCACCTGGGAAACCCCGCTCGACGGCTTCCGGCTGCGCGCGGTGACCTCGCGCGACGTTCGCGCGCCCAATTTGTCCGAGCTGTTCGCCGCGCCGACGGTGACGACCTTGCCGAATTTCGCCAATCCGTTCCCGCCCGCCGGCGGCGTGCAGGCGTTCCAGAACACGATCGGCAATCCCAATCTGAAGCCCGAGATTGCGCGCAATACGGAAGTCGGCGTTGCGCTCGCCAATCCCTCGTGGCTGCCAGGGCTCAGCCTGTCCCTCGATTATTACACGATCAAGCTCGATAGCGTCGTCTCGACCTTGTCGGCCGATCAGATCGTCCGCTTCTGTTTCGAAGGCAATCAGGCTTTCTGCGGTGGCTTCGTGCTCAACAGCCCGGTCCAGGGCGGCAATTTCATCAACGTCCAGCCCTTCAACCTCGCCTCGTGGAAGACCAGCGGGATTGATATCGAAGCAAGCTATCGTTGGGCCCAGCCGCTGGGGCTGCCGGGCAATTTCACGCTTCGCGCACTGGGCACCAATATCCGCGAGTTCATCGTTAAGGCCGGCATCGCCGGCGTCGATCCTGTCGATCAGGCCGGCGCGAACAGCGGCAACACCCCCGATTGGAAGTGGCTGGCGGTCCAGACCTATGACAATGACGCTTTCAGCCTGACGGTGCAGGAGCGCTGGTTCTCGGACGGGGTGTTCGGCAATCAATATGTCGTGTGCAGCACGGGCTGTCCGGCATCGACCGGCAACCATCCGACGATCGACTATAACCGCATGAAGGGTGCCTTCTATGTTGACGTCGGCGGTGCGGTGAACGTCAACAAGGCGATCAGTACCTTTTTCAAGGTCGACAATCTCTTCGATCACGACCCAACGCCCTCGCCCCAGACGAACACCGGCCTCGACGTGAACCCCGCGCTCTACGACACGCTCGGGCGGACCTATCGGATCGGCGTGCGCGCGAAGTTCTGATCGAACGCCCAACGTTCCTCCCTATGGCTTGGGGGAGTCGACGGATACGGTTGCCGATCTCCGGCACCGCGACCGACGACTCCGCCAAGCTACTTTTTGTCTGTCGCGTTGGGTGCGCCGCGATGCCCCGTGGCTGCGGGGTTAGAGGGCGGGCGCGGCATGCGCGATGCCGCGTTCCAGCCCGCGTAGTTCGGCCAGCCCGCGCATCCGGCCTAGCAGCGAATAGCCGGGCAGCGTCTGCTTCGCCAGATCGTCGAGCATCTGATGGCCGTGATCGGGCCGCATCGGGATCGATCGCCCTTCGCGCTGTTGCAGGACATGGATCGCGGCAACGAGCGCCGCCATCCCGGCGTCGCCCTCGAGATGCGCGGCTTCGTGGAACGCGCCGCCGGGCTCGCGCTGAACCGAGCGGAGATGGAGGAAGCCGATCCGCGCGCCGAGCCGTTCGATCATGCCCGGCAGATCGTTGTCGGCGCGCGCGCCGAACGATCCGGCGCAGAAGCACAGCCCGTTCGAACGGTTCGGAACGCGGTGGAACAGCGCGGCGACATCGTCCTCGGTGCTGACCACGCGGGGCAGGCCGAAGAGCGGGAAGGGCGGGTCGTCGGGATGGACCACCAGGCGGATGTCGAGGTCGTCGGCAACCGGGCAGACCGCTTCGAGGAACGCGATATGGTTGGCGCGCAGCGTATCGGCGTCGACGGCGTCGTACTGCGCGAGCGCCTCGCGGAAGCGTTCGGTGGTGAAGGTCTCCTCGCTGCCGGGAAGCCCTGCCAGGATCGTCCGTTCGAGCCGGTCGCGTTCCTCGTGCGACATCGCATGGAAGCGCCGCTCCGCACGATCGAGCACGTCGGGCGCATAGTCGCGCTCGGCCCGCGGTCGTCGCAGCACGTAAAGGTCGTAGGCGGCGACCACTTCGAGCTCGAAACGGAGCGCCAGCGCGCCGTCGGGCATTGGCCAGGCAAGATCGGTGCGCGTCCAGTCGAGCACCGGCATGAAATTATAGGTGACGGTGTGGATGCCGCATGCCGCCAGATTGGCCAGGCTTTGGCGATAGTTCGCGACCAGCATCTCCCAGCCGGGGCCGCGGGTCTTGATCGTCTCGTGCACCGGCAGGCTCTCGACCACGGTCCAGCCGAGGCCCGCCGCCTCGATCTCCCGCCGGCGCGCGCGGATCGCGTCGCGCTCCCAGACATCGCCATTGGCGACGTCGTGGAGCGCGGTCACGACTTCGCTTGCGCCGGCCTGGCGGATCTCGCGCAACCGCACGGGATCCGCCGGGCCGAACCACCGCATCGTCTGGGTCATCCACATCCGCGCCGGCATCAGAACTGGAAGTTGACGGCCAGGGCGTAGGTCCGGCCGAAATAGGAAGTGTATAACGGGTCTTGCCGTGTCGTGTCGGTGTAGAGGTTGTTCTGCTCGTTGGTGATGTTGGACACTTCGGCGATCAGCTTGATGTTCTCGCTGATGTTGTACGAGGCGGAGGCATCGACGAACACCGATTTCGCCGCGCCATTGGCGTCGCTGTCCTGCGGGCCGGGGATGCCGGTGAGATAGGCCGAGCGATAATTCACGGTCGAGCGGATGCTGAAGCGATTGTCCTCGTAATAGAGCGTGCCGCTCGCCGTCTCGGGCGACAGCCCGACGAGCGGCGCGGTGCGGGTGAGCGTCGGCGCGCCGGTGGCCGGATTGGTCTGCAGGATATAGTTGATGTTCGAGCGCACCCGCGTGAAGTTCGCCAGCAGCCCGAAATTCTTGAGCGCGCCGGGCAGGAAGCGGAAGGGCAGCTGCAGGTTCGCCTCGAACCCGCGCAGCGGCCCGCCGGGGGTGTTGTTGCTCCGCGTGACGTTGAACAGCTCGTCGGGAGTCACGCCGGTGCCGGTGCCCGAGAGCAGCGAGTCCGGCAGCCCCAAATTGCGGAACGGCACCAGCTGGTTGGTGTTCTGGATATAGGTGTCGATGTTCTTGAAGAAATAGGCGACCGAGATGAGCGAGCCCGGCGCGAAATACCATTCGAGCGCGGCGTCGAACGTGTCGGCGCGGATCGGATCGAGGAACGGATTGCTGAACGACCCCGTGCGGGTCGCGACGTTGACGCTGCCGCTCGGGATCAGCTGGCCATAGGACGGCCGCGACATCACCCGCGCGACAGAGAGGCGGCCGATCAAGCTCGGGGTGAGGTCGATCGCGACGTTCACCGAAGGCAGCCAATCGTCATAGCTGCGCTCGACCGTGGAGATCACGCCGATCGTCGGGTAGAGCGACCCGGCCGGCGCCGCCGTGGGGATCGTGCCTTCGCTGTGCAGCTCGGTGTGGACATAGCGGACGCCGGCATCGCCGCGGATCGAGATCGGCATCGTATCCTTGGTGTTGAACCGCACCATCAGATAGCCCGAGCTGTATTTCTCGTTCACCCGGCCATAGGAACTGCCGCATTCGATGCCGCAGAACTTGTAGGTGCTGTCGAAGTTGACGGCGCTGCGGAACTTGTCCGGGTCGATCGCGGCGAAGTCCTGCATGTTGCCGCCGAGATTCTTGCCGATCCCGGTGGTCACGAAGGTGATGTCGCGCAGCGACACCCCGGCCGGAAGCGTCAGCGGCAGCCGCTGCGAGGGAATCAGGTCATACTGCCGCTGGGTATAGTCGCCTGTCCGATACTGGCCGCCGACCTGGACGGTGAAGCCCGGAGTCGCTTCCCATTCGGTGTTGAGATCGAAGGTCTTGCTGAGAATCTTGTTGCGGCGATCGAAGTTCGAGATCTGGCCGCGCTGGTTGCCGTCCGGCAGCGGCGGGCCATAGGCGAAGATCGCGGCGTCGGACGGATCGACGCCATAGCGCAGCTTCGGGATCGTCGGATCGTCGCGGAAATCGATCGAGAAATTGTCGGTATCGTTCGAATCCATCGCCACTTGCAGGCGATTGACGTGGAGGATCGAGTCCGAGATGCCAGCCAGGCCATAGACGCGGAAGCTGTCGCTGAAGCGGTGGTCGAAATTGAAGTTCACCTGACGGAAGGTCGAGGTGAAGCGCTCGTCCTGCATCTCGGAGCGCAGGTCGACGCCGTCCCACAGCCCATAGATCAGCGAGCCATTGTCATCGACTTCGATGTCCTTGATCGACATCATCGGCTGGCCATTGTTCGATGCGGTGCGGCCCATCGAGCGCGCATCGAGCATCGTGTCGAGCCGATCGACCTTGAACCGGGCATAATGGCCGTCGATCGAGATGTCGGTGCGGTCGTCGGGCTTCCACTGCAGCGTCAGCGATCCGGCCAGGCGCTCCTGGTTCTGGCTCGATTTGACCGGGCGGGGCAGGCGGGGAAGGAACACGCCGCCGCCGGGCCGACCCGAAACGCCGGTGCGGCTCATGATATAGTCATAAGCCTCCTTGGTGCTGGTCCGCGGATTGCCGGTGCTGCAATTATTAGCGTCGGCGCCCACCGAATTGCCGCTGTTCGAATAGCCCGGCGCCGGGCTGTTCACGGCGACGCCGTTATAGGTGTAGCCGATCGGTGTGCAGTAGGGGAACAGCACGCTGGCGGTGGTGGTCGCGCCCGGCGCGGTGGGCACGGTCTGCGCCTGGCCGGCGACATAGGAGGGCAGGATGTCGACCGCCGAATAGGCAAATTCGTCGATGTGCCGCTTCGAATAGGCGACGCTGCCGAGCACGCCGAAACTATCGCCGAACTTCTTCGAAATCAGCGCCGAGAGCCGCGGATCGGCCTTCTTGCTGATGTCGTTATAGATGCCGCGCGCGGTGCCGGAGAAGACGAAGTCGCCCTTCTGGTCGAAGGGCTTGGGCGCGCGCAGATCGACCGTGGCGCCCAGCGAACCCTCTTCCACGTCGGCGGACGTCGTCTTGCGCACCGATAGCGACGAGAAGATCTCGGTCGGGAACGTCACGAAGTCGAACGATCGGCCGGAGCTGACCCCACCGCGAATGTCGCTGCCGCTGACCTGCGAGACGCCTTCCATCCCGTTGATCCGTACGCGCGTAAATTGCGATCCGAGGCCGCGGACCGAGATGTTGCGGCCCTCGCCGCCATCGCCGCGCGACAGCGCGACGCCGGGGATGCGCTGCATCGATTCGGCAAGGTTGGAATCAGGGAACTTGCCGATGTCTTCAGAGACGATGCTGTCGACCGCGGCGGTTTCCTGCCGCTTGAGGTTCAACGCGCTATTGAGCGAGGCGCGAAAGCCGTTGACGACGATCTCGTCGTCCTGCTGCAGGGCGCTGGGCTGGGGCGCTGCATCGCTGCCGGTGGCTTGCGGGGTCTGGCCGTCCGCGAGGGGAGGCGCTGGTTCGGCGGTCTGGCCCAGGGCGGGCAGCGCCAGCAGAAGGCCCATGGCGCTTGTCGAAATCAGCAGGCGACGCCGGTCGCGGCGGTTGCAGTTCATATCACCCTCTCCCGATGGCCCGGGCGACCTGGGGAGTGCCGCCCGGGACGTTATCTGCCGGCATTGTTTTGTCTCGCCGGCTGCCGGTCAGGTACCATCGCAATGATTACCTGACAATAGTGGCCTGACATGATGCACAGTGTGGCTTGACCGCGCGCATATGGCGATTTCTATACGGAAATGGCAATTTCTCCTGAGCGACGCGGCAATTCCGTCACGATCTCTAAGCGCGGTCTGACTTAGGCGCCGCAAAAATGTCAGACAGGGCTCTTGCGTGTGGCCTGACCACAATTTAGGAAGACGGCAGAAAAAGGCCGTTAGCGGCTGCAATCTGGCGACAACGCCACAGGAGAGCGCCGCGACCTGGGTCGGGGCAGGGGAAAGCCTGGCTCTCATAACAGGGGATGAGGAACGCCATGGCTCGACGGATCGCTTTTCTGACCGCGGCGGCAACGCCGTTGCTGTTCCTGTCGTCGGTGCCGGCGGCGGCGCAGGCCCAGCCGCAATGGCGCGACCTCACGCCCCATGCGGGGCTCGCCGGCTGGCACAGCGCAGGCGGAAAGGCCCGTTTCGACGTGGCGGATGGCGAGCTGATCGGCCGCGCCGCGCCGGGCTCGGCCAACAGCTGGCTGGTGTCCGACGCGCTCTATGGCGATTTCATCCTCGAGTTCGACGCGAAGACCGACAAGATGCTCAATTCGGGCGTGATGATCCGCGGCCAGAGCAGGCCCGAATATCGCGAGGGCGTCGTCCATGGGTATCAGGCCGAGATCGATCCTTCGGCGCGCGGCTGGAGCGGCGGCATCTATGACGAGCAGCGCCGGCAATGGCTTTACACGCTCGGCCGCAACGATGCCGCGCGGCGCGCCTTCCGCTCGGGCGACTGGAATCACTATCGGGTCGAGGCGATCGGCAATCGCCTGCGCACCTTCATAAACGGCGTGCCGGCAGCCGATATTGCCGACGACACCGATGCACGCGGCTTCATCGCGTTCCAGGTCCACGCCATTTCCGATGCCGAAGCCAGCCGGCAGCCCGAAGTGCGATTCCGAAACGTTCGGATCGTCACCGACAAGCCCGCCCGCTTCGCCTCGCGAGCCGTGCCGCTGGAGCAGCAAGGCTGGCTGGCCAATCGGCTGACCGATGCTGAGCGGCGCGCCGGGTGGAAGCTGCTATGGGATGGCAAGACCACGAACGGGTGGCGCAGCGCCAAGGCGGCGGACTTCCCGAAAAAAGGTTGGTCGATCCGCGACGGCATCCTTTCGGTCGATGGCGCGAATGGCGCCGAATCGACCAATGGCGGCGATATCATCACCACGCGCAACTATCGCAATTTCGAGCTCTCGGTCGACTTCCGGCTCACCCCCGGCGCGAACAGCGGGATCAAATATTTCGTCGATCCCAATCTGCTCAAGGGCGAAGGCTCGGCGATCGGGCTCGAATTCCAGCTGCTCGACGACGCGCGCCATCCCGATGCCAAGCTGGGCCGCGACGGCAATCGCACGCTGGGATCGCTCTACGACATGATCACGGCGCGCAACCTGTCCGACCCCGATAGCCCGAACAAGCGGTTCAACCCGCCCGGCGAGTGGAACCGTGCGGTGATCGTGGTGCGGGGCCGGCACGTCGAGCATTGGCTCAACGGCTTCAAGGTCGTCGAATATGAGCGCGGATCGCCCGAATATCGCGCGCTGGTGGCGCAGAGCAAATACGCGAAATGGCCGAACTTCGGCGAGTGGGAGACGGGGCCGATCCTGCTGCAGGATCATGGCAACCATGTCGATTTCCGCTCGATCAAGCTGCGCGCGTTGTGAAAGGGACCGGATCGATGCTGAACCGCCGGACGATGATCAAGGGCGCGGGGGCGACGCTGGGCATGGCGATGAGCGCGCGCAGCTATGCCCGGATCAAGGGGGCGAATGATCGTCTGCGCGTGGCGGTGGTCGGCGTGAACGGCCGCGGCCAGGCGCATATGAGCGCGTTCACCAAACTGCCGAACGTCGCCGTCACCCATCTGGTCGACTGCAACTCGCAGATATTGGCGAGGCGCGCGGGCGAGTTCACGGCCAAGGGCAATCCGGCGCCGCAGGCGGTGCACGACTATCGCCGGATGCTTGACAGCAAGGCGGTCGACATCGTCACCGTCGCGACTCCGGATCATTGGCATGCCAAGCTGGCCATCGACGCGATGGATGCGGGCAAGCATGTCTATCTCGAAAAGCCGATCGGTATGGTCCCGGCCGAGGGCGAGGCGCTGATCGCCGGGCAGAAGCGCACCGGGCGCAAGCTGCAAGTGGGCAACCAGCAACGCTCGAGCGCCGAGACGCAGCAACTCATTCAATTGGTCAAGGCAGGCGAGCTCGGCACCATTTACGAGGCGCAGACCTGGTATGCGAACAACCGCGTGTCGATCGGGCGCGGTCAAGAAGTCGCGCCGCCGGCCCATCTCGACTGGGACCTGTGGCAAGGGCCACGACCGCGCGGGCCGTATCGCTCCAATCTCGTGCCGTACAACTGGCACTGGTTCTGGAAGTACGGGACCGGCGAGACCTGCAACAACGCGATGCACGAGCTCGATGTGGCGCGCTGGGCGATGGGCCTGGAGTTTCCGGAAAAGGTTACCGCGCGGGGATCGCGCCAATTCTTCCGCGGCGACGACTGGGAGATGTACGACACGCTGGGGCTCGACCTTGCCTATGCCGATGGGCGGACGATCCGCTGGGACGGCAACAGCTGCAACGGGATGCTGCGCTACGGGCGCGGCCGCGGGGTGCTGCTGCTGGGGACAAAGGGTTCGGCGGTGGTCGATCGCAACGGCTATGAACTGTTCGACCTCGCCGGCAAATTACTTCGCGAAGTAAAGGCGGCGGCGTCCTCGGAGACCACCGGCACGGTGGGCGAGGGGGCGCTCGACGTCTATCATGCCGGCAATTTGGTCGATGTGATCCGCGGCAAGGCGAGCGCGCTCGCCTCGCCGATCCGCGAGGGCCATATCAGCACCACGCTCTGCCATCTCGGCAACATCGCCTATCGCACCGGCGCGGTCTTGACCCTCGACGGCGCTACCGGCAGGCCTTCGAGTCCTGAGGCGATGAAATTATGGTCGGCCGATTACGAGCCCGGCTGGGAGGTGAAGGCCTGACGCGCGCTGCCATCACGACGCATGTCGAGCGCTTCGCGGCGATGGGCACGCGGATCGAGCTGCATCTGTTCGGGGCGCTCGACGGCGACGCCGTGAGCGAAGCGCGGCGCGCGATCGAGGCCGTCGACGATGCGCTGACCATCCATCGCCCCTCGGCCACGACCGGGCTCAACGCCTGCCTGATGGCGGGGCGCGAGGCCATAGTCACCGATCCCGTGCTGTTCGATGCATTGGTGGAGATCGAGGCGGGCTGGGGCCTGTCGCTAGGGCTGTTCGATCCTGCGGCCGACGCGCGCAGCAGGGCGGGGTGGCCGGCGATCGTCTTTGATCGCGAGGCGGGCAGCATCCGGGCGTCGTCGCCGGTCGCGCTGGATTTCGGTGGCTTCGGCAAGGGCTTCGCGCTCGACCGGGCATGTGCGGCCCTTCGGCAAGCGGGCGTCCGCTCGGCGCTGCTTTCGGCAGGCGAGAGTTCGATCGCGGTGGTTGGCGAACACCCGCTGGGTGGCGGCTGGCCGTTCGTGATCCCGCATCCGCTGCAGCCTGGGAAAGACCTTGTCGCGCTCGACTTGCAAGACGAGGCGCTGTCGATTTCCTCGACGGTCGGCGCCGGCACCCATGCGCCGGATCGTGCCGCGATGATCCGGCCGGGGGATGGCGTGGTCGTAACCGACCCGCGCTCGGCAATTGTCGTGGACCACAGCGGCGCCCGCGCCGAGATGCTGAGCACGGCGTTGCTCGTCGCCGACGCCGCTCGGGCCGACCATTTGTTGGAAGCGCATCAGGCACGCCGCTTCCTGTTTGATTTCACGCATATTGGGGTCGTTGCAGCATGATCGACAAGGATTTTGACCGTACGCGCCGTGCGTTTCTCGATCAGGTGCTCAAGGTCTCGGCCGGGCTGGGCATGGCGACCGCTGCGCCCTGGGCCGCTGCTGCCGGGGTCGAGCCGGTGGGCAGCGATCGCGTGCGGCTCGGCGTGATCGGCACGGGGGATCGTGGTCGCACGCTGATCCGCAACATCCTCAAGACGCGCAACTGCACGATCACGGCGCTCTGCGACGATTACGCGCCCCATCTGGCGAAGGGGCGGGCGCTGGTCGACCCGGCGGTCCCGGCCTTTGCCGATCATCGCGCGATGCTGGACGCCGGCGGGATCGACGCCGTCGTCATCGCGACGCCGCTCCACGTCCATGCGCGCCACAGCTTCGACGCGTTCGATGCCGGGCTCCATGTCTGGTGCGAAAAGGCGATGGCGCGGACGATCCCAGACTGCACCGCGATGGTAAAGCGCGCGCAAGACCGCCGAAAAGTGCTGCAAATCGGTCACCAGCGCATGTTCAACCCCACCTATCTCAATGCATTTCGTCGAGTAAAAGCCGGCGAAATCGGCCCCCTCACCCAGATCCGCGCGAGCTGGCATCGCAACAACAGCTGGCGCCGCCCGGTTCCCGCCGACAGCAATGATCGTCGAATCAACTGGCGCCTCTATCGCGAAAGCTCGGCCGGGCTGATGACCGAGCTTGCCACCCACCAGCTTCAGATCGCCAACTGGTTTCTCGACGCGCCGCCGACGCGCGTGATCGGATCGGGCAGCATCAGCTTTTGGAAAGACGGCCGCGAAGTCTACGATCACGTCGCGCTGGTCTACGACTATGCCGATGGCAAGAAGGTCGTCTGGACCTCGCTGCTCAACAACGCGCGTTACGGCTGCGAGGAACAGATCCAGGGCAGCAAGGGCACGATTGAGCCCGAGCTGGGCCGGATCTTCAAGGAGAACCCGCCCGGGGTGCCCGCATTACGGCAGATGGCGCAGGACGTGAAGGACGGCCGCAAGCGCCCGGTGCCGATCGGCGGCGCGACCTGGTTTCCCGAACTACCCGTGACAACCCCCGGGGAATCGCTCGGCTGGGGCGAATATGACGAGACGATGCTGCAGTTCGAAGCCT
Organism: Sphingomonas sp. MMS12-HWE2-04; assembly: GCF_044881185.1. Classification (GTDB taxonomy): domain Bacteria; phylum Pseudomonadota; class Alphaproteobacteria; order Sphingomonadales; family Sphingomonadaceae; genus Sphingomonas. Next base: position 1,457,428 of record NZ_CP173254.1, read on the forward strand.
TCGGCGAGGCGGTGCGCAGCGGCACGCCGGTTCCCGGGATGCTGCGCCAAGCCTATTGGGCAAGTGTAGCCTCGTTACTGGGCGAACAGGCGATGGACGGCAATCGGGCAGTCGACTGGCCGTCGTCGCTTATCCGCGTGTAGCGGATTGGTGGCGACTCAAGTCGTACTGAGGCACTGAAAAAATGGTGGACGCACTTGGGCTCGAACCAAGGACCCGCTGATTAAGAGTCAGCTGCTCTACCAACTGAGCTATGCGTCCATTCCGGGTTGAAGTGGCGCCTTGGTGAGTGCGCCGCCGCATTGGAGGGGCGCCTTTAGCGTCCGGCTTCGCAGCTTGTAAACCCCAAAATCGCGAAAAATTTCACCAGCGCTGCACGCGCCGGCTCTCGCGGTCGATCGCCATCAGGATGCCGAAGCAGATCATGATCGTCATCACCGCAGTACCGCCGAAACTGATCAGCGGCAGCGGCACCCCGACGACCGGTGCCAGCCCCATCACCATCGCCATGTTGATCGAGGCATAGAGGAAGATCGTTCCCGAAAGCCCGGCGGCGGTGAGCCGTCCGAATTGGCTCTTGGCGCGCATGCTGACGCTAATGCCCCAGCCAATCAGGCAGGCAAAGGCGCCGATCAGGAACAGGCCGCCCATCAGGCCCCATTCTTCCATCATCGTCGCCAGCGCGAAATCGGTATGGCCTTCCGGCAGATAATCGAGATGGCTCTGGGTACCTTGCAGGAAGCCCTTGCCGAACACCCCGCCTGAACCGATCGCGATCTTCGACTGGCTGATGTGATAGCCGGTGCCGAGCGGATCGCTCTCGGGGTCCATGAAAATCAGCACGCGGTTGCGCTGATAGTCGTGCAGCACGAAATTGACGGCAAGCGGCGCGGTCACTGCGAGCGCCAGCGCGCCGCCGATGAAGAGCCGCAGCGGCAAGCCGGCGAGGAACATCACCATCACCCCGCAGCCTGCGATCATCAGCGCGGTGCCGAGGTCGGGCTGGAGCATCACCAGCGCCGCGGGAACGCCGATCAGCATGCAGCCGGGCCAGAGCGCGCCGAACTTTCTGATCTCGCCCGCGGGCAGGATCTCGTAGAAGCGCGCGAGGGCAAGCACGATCACCGGCTTCATCAGCTCGGAGGGTTGGAGGCGGATGAAGCCAAGGTCGAGCCAGCGCTGGCTGCCGCCGGCGACAGCGCCGAGCGCCTCGACGCCGACCAGCATCAGCACGATGACGCCATAGGCCGGGAACGCGCCGGCCGCCCAGAAGCGCTCGGGGATGCGCGACAGCGCGATGGCCATGCCGAGGAAGACGAAGAAGCGGATGCCCTGGTTCATCGCCCAGGGCTGCACATGTCCGCTCGCCGCCGAATAGAGCACGACAAGGCCGAAGCTGCCGATCGCGATCACCAGCGCGATGATGCGCCAGGGAAGCTGGGCGAGCGGCTGGGGAACGATGCCGGAAGGGCGGACACTGCTCATTGCGAGGGCTCGGCGCTGCCGCGTTCGGCGGCGCTGGGATCGACGGTGTTGCTGGTGATCGCGTTGGCCGCCTCCGAGGCGACCGTACTCGCGGCCTCCGCCGTGTCTTCGGGCGTGGGCGGAGGCGGCACGTCCTGCGCCGCCTTGAGCGCATCGGCCTGTGCCTTCATCCGCGCCGTATAATCGCCGCCCCAGGTCGGCTCGATCTCGTGGAGCGTATCGATCGCCCGCTTGCGATCGAAGAGGAAGGTCATGATGTCGCGTCCGATCATCGGCGTATCGAGGTTGCGGATCGTGTGACCGTTATGCTCGAGCACGATCGCCGCGGCATATTTGGGATTTTCGGCCGGCGCGAAGCAGACCAGCAGCGCGTGATCGCGCAGCTTGAACGGCAGGGAAGCGTTCTTGAGCACGCCCGAACGCCGTTCGGCCATGGTGATCCGGCGGACCTGCGCTGTGCCGGTCTTGCCGGCGAGCGTCACTCCCGGGATCTGCATCCGCGCAGCGCCACCCGTGCCGCCGGCATTGATCACGCCGAACATCGCATCGCGGACGATCGCCAGTTGCTCCGGGGTAGCAGCGAGCGGCGGGGCAGGCTGCTGCGGCCCGCCCATGACAAGCCGCGGCACCAATTCGCGTCCCGAGGCGATGCGGCTGGCCATCACCGCGAGTTGGAGCGGATTGGCGAGCACATAGCCTTGGCCGATCGAGGCGTTGAGCGAATCCGCTACACTCCATTTCGACTTGTAGCGACGGAGCTTCCAGGCGCTGTCGGGGACGGTGCCATAGCGCTGGGTGCTGAAGGGCAGGTCGAACTTCTGGCCGAGGCCCATCGCGCGGGCGATCGGCGCGATTGCGTCATACCCGACGCGGCGCACCATCTCGTAGAAATAGATGTCGCAGCTCTGCATGATCGCGTTGCGCAGATCGAGCGGACCATGGCCGCCGCGCTTGTGACAGTGGAATACGCCGTTGCCGACGCGCATCGCGCCCGAACACACCACCCGCGCATGCGGATCGACGCCGGCATGCATCAGCGCCAGCCCGTTCATCGGCTTGACCGTCGATCCCGGCGGGTAGAGGCCCTGGAGCACCTTGTTCATCAAGGGGACGTGATCGTCCTCGGAAAGCATCTTCCATTCGCTCTGGCTGATGCCGTCGGAGAAGCTGTTGGGATCGTATGCCGGCATCGAGACCATCGCGAGGATGTCGCCATTGGCCACGTCGATCACTACCGCCGAGCCTGAGTTCGTGCCGAGCCGACGCGCAACATATTCCTGGAGCAACGCGTCGATCGTCAGCTTTACGTTCTTCCCGGGCTCGTCGGGACGCGTTTCGAGCTCACGGACCAGGCGGCCGTGCGCAGTGACCTCGACGCGCTTGGCGCCAGCCTTGCCGCGCAGTTCGGGCTCGAGCGACTTTTCCAGACCATCCTTGCCTAGCTTGAAGCCAGGCGTGACGAGCAGGGGGTCCTTGTCCTTCTTATATTGCTCAGCTGAGGCGGCCCCGACATAGCCGATCAGATGGCCGACGCCGGCGCCCAGCGGATAGCTGCGCGCGAAGCCGCGCGTCGGTGCGACGCCGGGCAATTCGGGCAGGCGCACGCTCACCGCAGCGAAGCGGTCCCAATCGAGATTCTCCATCACCTGGACCGGCTGGAAGCCGGAGGCGCGCTTCAGGTCGGTCTGGATCCGCGCCATGTCCTCTGGCGTGAGGCTGAGGATCTGCTGCAGCGTCGCGAGCACCTTTTCGCGATTTTCGAGCCGATCGGGAATGATGTCGACGCGAAAGTCGGTGCGGTTGTGCGCCAGTGGAATGTTGTTGCGATCGATGATCCAGCCGCGCCGCGGCGGCACCGAGGTCACGTTGACGCGGTTGCTTTCCGCCATCACCCGGTAGCGTTCGTTCTCGAACACGGCGAGCCAGGTCATCCGCCCGGCCAGGACCAGCGCGACGGCGCCCTGGGCCGCGCCTAGGGTCACCGCGCGGCGCGAGAAGCTATAGGCCTGAGCCGCTTCGGTGACGCGGACCATCTCAGTTCTTCTTCACGTCGCTGTCGAGCCAAGCGCAGATGCGGAAGACGAGCGGGAGAAGCATTGCCGAGACAAGGATTTGGAAGAGCATCGCGGTATCGGCGTGGGCGCCGAACGGGGTCGCGACCAGCCGGCCACCGATCAGGCAAAAGCCCACCGCGCCCGCGCCGATCAGCCAATCCTGCCAGAAGTCCCGCCATACCAGCCTTGTATCCAGCACTTCGATCGCCAACGCGCACAGCGTCCAGAGGAGCATTGCCGACCCGACCGGCTGGCCGCTGACCAGATCGTCGAACAGGCCGAGCGGCACTGAGGCCCAGACGCGCATCGAATCGGCGCGCGTCATTCGCCAGCCCAGCAACATCATCAGCCCGAAGGGCGGCAGAACCGGCACCGAGGCGATCGCCGGGACTAGCGTCATCAGCGAGCCGATCACCACCGACAGCGGCGCAAGCCACAGCGCGCGCGGGGGCGCTCCGCCTGGCCGAGCGGGATGAACTCGATCGCCATTACGGCGCTTTGGGCTTGGCGCCGGGGGTCGGCGTGGGCGAGGGGGCGGGTTCGGGGAGGAAGGTCCGCTGGACGATTGCGAAGTCGAGCGAATCGGGGTTTGCGTTGGGCGCCGCGACCGCAGAATTGCGCGAGGCGCGGACGACACGGCCCACCGGCACGTCGGGCGGGAAGACACCGCCAGTGCCCGAAGTGACGAAGGCGTCGCCGGGCTGGAACAGCATCGTCGCCGAGCTTGCCGAGCGGATGTCGAGCAGTCCGTCGCCACGGCCCGAGGCGATGCCGGGAAGCCCGTCGCGCACGCGCCGGACCGGGACGATGCTTTCGGGATCGGTGATCAGCAGCACGCGCGCACTGTTCGGCCCAGCCTCGATCACCTGGCCGATCAGCCCATCGGCCTCGCGCACCGGCTGGCCATGCTGGACGCCCTGCCATCCGCCGGCATTGAGCGTGGCATAGCGCCGCGTGCTCGAGGACGAGCTGTTGACCAGCCGTGCCGTGATCACCGCATCGGTGGTAACGTCGCGCAGCTTGAGCAACGTGCGCAGCCGCTGGTTTTCGCGATCGAGCAGCCGCGCCCGGGCGACGGCGCGCGCTTCCTCGACGACCTGCTTCTTGAGGCGCGCATTCTCACTGCGTACGCCGAAATAGCTTCCGATGCCTTGGGGCACTCCGGACACGCCGTTCCACATCCAGGCGAGGCCGGAGGAGAGCGGCGTCGTGACTTCGCCGATCGCACTGCGAACCGGGGCAAAGGCGCCGGGGTTATAGGTCGAAAGCAACAGCAATGCCGCGGCGATCAGCGCGCCGCCGATCACCCCCACATAGCCCAGGAAGAGCCCATATTGCGCCCGCCGCGAAAACCCGGGGCGCCGATTGCGTGGCGGCGCCATCTCCCCTGTCCCTTTCGATCAGACGGCGAGCAGAACGCCGCGGAACACCGGATCCTCGAGCGCGCGGCCGGTGCCGAGCGCGACGCAGGTCAGCGGGTCCTCGGCGACGGTAACCGGAAGGCCGGTCTCGTCGCGCAGCACTTCGTCCAGGCCCTGGAGCAGCGCGCCGCCGCCCGTGAGCACGATGCCCTGGTCGACGATGTCGGCGGCCAGTTCCGGCGCGGTGTTCTCAAGCGCGATACGCACACCCTCGACGATCGTGCCGACCGGTTCCGAGAGTGCCTCGGCGATCTGGCCCTGGTTGATCTGGATTTCCTTGGGAACGCCGTTGACGAGATCGCGACCCTTGATGTGGATCGTCTGGCCGATGCCGTCGGCCGGCGGCTTGGCAACGCCGACTTCCTGCTTGATGCGTTCGGCCGTGGCTTCACCGATCAGCAGATTGTGGTTCCGGCGGACATAGGAGACGATCGCCTCGTCCATCTTGTCACCGCCGACACGCACGCTGGTCGAATAGGCCAGGCCGCGCAGCGAGAGCACCGCGACTTCGGTGGTGCCGCCGCCGATATCGACAACCATCGAGCCGATCGGCTCGGTAACCGGCATGTCGGCGCCGATCGCGGCCGCCATCGGCTCCTCGATCAGCCAGACCTGCGACGCGCCTGCGTTCGACGCGGCATCGCGGATTGCGCGGCGCTCGACTGAGGTCGAGCCCGACGGCACGCAGATCACGATCTGCGGCCAGCGCATGAAGCGCCGCTGGCCATGGACCTTCTGGATGAAGTGCTTGATCATCTGCTCGGCGACGTCGATGTCGGCGATCACGCCGTCGCGAAGCGGGCGAATCGCTTCGATCGAGCCGGGCGTCTTGCCCATCATCAGCTTGGCGTCGTCGCCGACTGCCTTGACCTTCTTCACGCCGTTCAGCGTCTCGACCGCCACCACCGACGGTTCATTGAGGACGACGCCGCGCCCACGCAGATAAACAACGGTATTCGCAGTGCCGAGATCGATCGCCATGTCGTGCGACATGAATTTGAAAAACCGGGAGAAAGCCATTGTATATTTTGTCCCTGCCGCGCGGGCGCCCGCCGCGAAGCTGTTCGCACTAATTTAATCCGGACCCTTTCGAAACGGATCGCAAAATCCGGCTCGATGCCATGCGGTTGCGGGTCGCGGGATGCCGCCCGTTGGGCTAGACAGACTGCCATGTCAATACGCCGCCTGCCCGAGCATCTTGTCAACCGAATTGCAGCGGGAGAAGTGGTCGAACGCCCCGCTTCCGCGCTGAAGGAACTCGTCGAAAACGCCATCGATGCCGGCTCGACCCGGATCGCGATACGCCTTGCTGCGGGCGGCACCGAGTTGATCGAGGTGATCGACGACGGCTGCGGCATGAGTTCACCCGAAATGGCACTCGCGCTGGAGCGGCACGCGACGTCGAAGCTTCCCGACGACGAAATCGATCAAGTCACGACGTTGGGATTTCGCGGCGAGGCGTTGCCCTCGATCGCCAGCGTTGCGCGGCTTGGGCTCGAAAGCCGGGTGCGCGGGCAGGAGGGCTGGGCACTGACCATCGATAACGGCGACAGAATCGGCGAAGGACCGGCGGCGCTCCCGCCGGGCACGCGGGTTCGGGTCGAGCAATTGTTCGCGCGGGTGCCGGCGCGGCGCAAGTTCCTGCGGTCGCCGCGCGCCGAATATGCTGCCAGCCTGGACGTAGTGAAGCGGCTGGCGATGGCGCGGCCCGACATCGCCTTCTCGCTCGAACATGACGGCCGGCGGACCTTGTCGGTGCAGGGCGGCGAAACCCGTCCCGAACGCGTCGCCGCGCTCACCGACCGCGACCTCGCCGAAAACAGCGTCGGCGTCGATCTCGAGCGCGAGGGGCATGTCCTAGGCGGGGTCGCCGGCATCCCGACCTTCAATCGCGGGGTCGCCGATCACCAATATCTGTTCGTCAACGGCCGTCCGGTGAAGGACCGGCTGCTCGCCGGCGCGGTGCGCGGCGCCTATGCCGAAATGCTCGCGCGCGATCGGCATCCGGTGGTCGCGCTGTTCCTCGACGTTCCTGCCGACGCCGTCGACGTGAACGTCCACCCGGCCAAGACCGAAGTGCGCTTCCGCGACCCCTCGCTGGCGCGCGGCCTGATCGTCAGTGGGTTGCGGCGGGCGCTCGACGAGGCCGGCCACCGCAGCGTCCAGCGCCCGAGCGACGCGGCGCTGGGGATGTGGCAGAGCGAGCCGATCGTGCCCACGCCGCAGCTATGGGATTCGGTCGCCGCGAACGACGCCGTGCCCTATGCAGAGCTACCGCCGATGCAGCGCTATTCGGGGGTCCACGACCGGCGGCCGAGCTTTCTTGCGCCGCCCCAGGCGCGCGCTGAGCCCGCCGCCGCGCCGGTTCCGGAGGTTGCCGATTTCCCGCTGGGCGTCGCGCGCGGCCAAGTCGCCAAGACATATATCGTCGCCGAGGCGCAGGACGGGCTCGTCCTGGTGGACCAGCACGCCGCGCACGAGCGGCTGGTGCTCGAGCGGATGCGCCGCGCGATGCAGGGGGGCGGCGTGGCATCGCAGGCGCTGCTGCTGCCCGAAGTGGTCGAGCTCGACGAGCCGGGTTGCGACCGGCTCGAGGCGCGCGCCGAGGAACTCGCGCAATTCGGGTTGGAGCTCGAACGCTTCGGTCCGCGCGCGATGCTGGTGCGGGCGACGCCAGCGGCATTGGGGAAAGGCGATGTCCAGGGGCTGGTCACCGATCTCGCCGACGAGCTTGCCAGCTATGACGAAGCGCTGAGCCTCAAGGAGCGGCTCGATCACGTCGCCGCGACGATGGCCTGCCACGGATCGGTGCGCGCGGGGCGGATTCTCTCTGTGGTTGAAATGAACGCGCTGCTCCGCGAGATGGAGGCGACGCCGCATTCGGGCCAGTGCAACCACGGCCGGCCGACCTGGGTGAAATTGGCGCACGGCGACATCGAGAAGCTGTTCGGGCGGAAGTGATCCGCGCCAAGGGCTTGGTCAGCGGCCGGCGACGACCGTCGGTTTGCGGATGACGTAGCCGCCTTTCGCTCGGGCCCATTCGGGCAGGACCGGGCCGCCATCCTCAGTGCCGGCGAAGTCGACCACGCACATGTAGCGGAAGCGGCGGTGGTTTCCGCAGCCGACCCCGGCAAAGTGGAAGCCGTTGTCGAACAGCAGGGTGCGGTGGCCTCGGCTTCGGACGCCGTCGTCGACGATCAACTGGCGGACCACGGCGTCGGCATCGTCGAAGCCATAGGAAATGCCTTCGCCGACATAGACGTCGCCGCCGCGCGCGCGGACGCGCTCGCCCGGGGATGCGCCGGCGGCGGAAACATGACCGGTGGCGCCGAGATCGCCCTGCGCATCGGCATGGTCCTGGGCGGCGAGCGCGAGGAGGCTGCCGGGATCGAGCGGCGGCAGCGGCGCCTGGCGTTCGAGGAAGTCGATCGCCTCGTCGACGGCGGCGACGCCCTCGTGCGTGATCACGCCGTTGCGATCCCCGGGAAGATAGACGATCCGGCCTTCAAAATAGCGGCGATAGTCGCGCAGCTGCTCGGCATATTCGCGCGGGTGCTGGCGGGCCTGGTTGATCCGCGCGAGCACGTCGGCTTCGAGCGGGCTTGCCGGGCTAGCTGCAGTGATCAGAAGCCAGCACGCGCCGAGCGCGGCCGCGGCCATACGCTTGAATACCATCGGCCCCCCGGGAACTCGCCGCCGCGCCCCGCGCGCGCCGGCTGCGGCCTCTGTCGCCGAAAAGGGCTTAACCGATCGCGAAATGCAATGGATATTCCGGGGTTAACCGGGCCGGGGATGAACCTGTGCCAACCCGATATTCAGCGACGTGCAACCTTAATCCGGACCGCTCGTTTTTGAGGGAGAGATTAGAAGACAGGTCGAATGGTCATGGTCAAGTTTCTTCCGCTGGTATTCGCACTGATCCCGTTGGCTGCCATGATCGGCGCCTGCGTATCTTGCCCGTAAATCGCCGCGTTAGTCGCTGAAGATTGGTTTATTTCGGTCCGCCGGTTTTAGCCGCGCGGGCCGTTTTTGTTGGATGTTGCAAAGAGCATAAAGAAAAAGGGCCGCCCCGGCACTCCGGAGCGACCCTTTTTCTTGTGGCGTGGCGGGAAGCTCAGCCCTCGGCGTTGTCGCCTTCGGGCGCTTCCTCGCGGACCTCGGCGGTCGCGCCCGGCTCGGCGTTGGGATCGTAATCCTCGACGAAGCCGGTCTCGTCCTTCTCGAACATCGCCGCCATGACGTCGACGCCCTGCGACTGCATCTCGGCCTCTTCGGGCGAGCGGGCGACGTTGACCTTGACGGTCACCGAGACCTCAGGGTGCAGCGCGACCTTCACTTCGTACACGCCGATCGCCTTGATCGGCTTGTCGAGGACGACCTGCGCCTTGTTGACCTTGTGGCCGTCGGCGGTGATCGCGTCGACCAGATCGCGCACCGCAACCGAACCATAAAGCTGGCCGGTGTTCGATGCCTGACGGATCAGCGTGATCGAAACATCCTTGAAGCTGCCGGCGTCCTTCTCGGCGTCGCTGCGGCGCGCCGCATTGTCCGCCTCGATGCGCGCACGGTTGGCTTCGAAGACCTTGAGGTTGGCTGCGTTCGAACGCAGCGCCTTCTTGTTGGGGAGAAGGAAGTTGCGGGCGAACCCGTCCTTGACCTTCACCACGTCGCCGATGGAGCCGAGCTTCTCGACGCGCTCAAGCAGAATGACTTCCATGGATCTGCTCCTTACTTAACGATGTAGGGCAGCAGGCCCAGATGACGGGCGCGCTTGATGGCCTGGGCCAGCTCGCGCTGCTTCTTCGCGCTCACCGAGGTGATGCGCGAGGGGACGATCTTGCCGCGCTCGGAGACGAAGCCCTGCAGCAGCCGGACGTCCTTATAGTCGATCCGGGGGGCGTCCTTCGCGGAGAACGGGCAGCTCTTGCGGCGGCGGAAAAATGGGCGTGCCATGGTCTATAAGCTCCTTATTCGCCGCTGAAGCCGGTGTTGCTGCCGGCGTCGTCGCGCTCGCGACGGCCACGGCCACGCTCGCGCTCCTGGCCCTTGCGCATCATCACGGTCGGACCTTCTTCCAGCGCATCGACCTTGACGGTCATGTAGCGGATGACGTCTTCGTTGATCTGCGTCTGGCGCTCGAGCTCGGCAACCACGCCTGCGGGGGCGTCGATTTCGAGCATCACGTAATGCGCCTTGCGGTTCTTGGCGATGCGATAGGCGAGCGAACGGAGACCCCAGGTCTCGGTCTTGACGACCTTACCCTTATTGTCCTCGACGATCTTGGTGGCGGCTTCCGCCAGTGCGTCCACTTGCGCCTGTGCCAGATCCTGGCGCGCAAGGAACACGTGCTCGTAAAGAGCCATGTGCTTCTTCTCACTGTTGGCCGATCGCTGACGTGCACCCCATGTGCAGCGCCCCTCCGGCTGTCGTCTTTCAAATAGCAAACAGGGCGGAAGCAACGCTCCCACCCAAGCCAAGCGCGCCTATGCGAGCAAAACCGGCAAAAAGCAAGCGCGGATCAGCGCCGCCGCTTCAGCCGTCGGTTCGGCGGACGAAACATGCCCGGCCGCCCTGGGAGACAAGCTGGCAAAAGGCATCGGCCTGACTGCGCGATGCGCTGGCGCTGCGGACCCGGTAGAGTGTGCCTTCATGTTGAACGGTCACCGGCAGCGGCAACGCGGCCGTCTGGAGTACGGCGTCGCGCGCGCGCTCGGCGGCGTCGGCGGTGCCGAACGCGCCGAGCTGGCCGTGCCAGCCGTCGGGTTCCAGGCGCGAAGTCGGGGCGAGAGCTTTATCCTCTGCGGAACGCGTCGCCCGGCGAGCCCGCTGGAGGTCGATCAGCGCGCCGAGCGTTACTTCGCCCTGGTGCCGATGATAATGGTCAACGTGCTGCGACGCAGCCTCGGCAACTTCCGCGTTGGGCGCGGGGCGGCTGGCCCGGGCGTCGTCGAACAACGCGAACAGCGCGCCTGCGGACACTATGGTGGCGAGGAGTGCGACGGCGCGGCGAGACAAAAGGCGAAGCACGAAACAACTCGCGATGCTGGAGGGGTTTCAGCCCGTTAACCATCGATCGGGGGGATGTTTCCATAGCGGAATGGCCGGCAACGCATCCCGTTTCGAAACGCAAAAAGAGCGGCAGGGCATCGACCCCGCCGCTCGTGGTTCGCGCTTCGGCTAGCGCAGGATGTTGGCGAACACTGCCGCGACGAGTCCGCTGGTGATCCCCACCAGCACGGCATCGTTGCCCGACTGGACGTAACGATAGCCGCGGGGCGGCGCCTTGAGCGCGCGATAGTGGCGATAATCTACCTGGCGATAGTTGCGCGCGTAGCGGCTGTCGAAATGCTGGCCACGCTGCCAAGTGCGATATCGCGCGGGGGTAGGCGGGTTCTGCTGCCGGACGACAATCGCGCCATTGGGGCGCTGCTTGACCACCATCTGCTGGTACGGCGCGTCGTGGCCGCGTTGCGGCGCTGCGGCGAGGGCAGGGGTGGCGGCCAGCGAAGCGGCAACCAGGCCGAGAATGATCTTCTTCATGACTTCACTCCTCTTTCTATCGGGCGCCGTGTGGTGCGGCGGTAAGGAGTATCTAGGCATCGCCTGTCGCAGGCCCGTCCCAAGGCTGCGGCAAAATGGTCGCCAATTGTCGCAATTGAGAGATCGTCTCGCAGGCGTTAGGCGACGCCATGGCTGCCGAGTATCAATCTATCGCGGCGCGTCCGCCGCGCTGGGCGCTCGTTTGCTGGGCGCTTCTCACATCCATGCTGATTGCTGGCGCGTTGTGGGTCAGACACTATTCCAACGGCAGGGAAGCGGCGCTGTCCCACGTCGCCCTGAAAACACGGTCCGACAGCGCTGCGGGGGAGGTTTTCGCTTGCTTGAACGGCAGCAGGACTGGCCTGGCGGGCGCAAAAGCATGCGGTTCGCCTTCGCAACAATCCGCATCCTACAAACTATGCCTCGCCGCGCGGCATATGGAGATAGAGATCGAACAAGCCGACGCGGGAAGCCTGATCGAAATCAGGATGCGGCAACACGAAATGCTCCGCACTTCGGATCGCTCGATCCTGGACCGCTGCCGCAAACGCGCGCGTTGACCGCTTGGCAAGGGGGCCTTGCCCCGAGTCACAACGGCACTAACCCGCGCCGCCTGAACGCAAGGAGAGGGCACATGCGCGCATTCATTTTCCCGGGTCAGGGCAGCCAGGCCGTCGGCATGGGAACCGCGCTCGCAGCGGCGAGCCCGCATGCCCGTGAAGTCTTTCAGGAAGTCGATGAGGCGCTCGGCCAGAATCTCTCGAAGCTGATGGCCGAAGGGCCGGAGGACGCGCTCACGCTCACCGCCAACGCCCAGCCCGCGATTATGGCTAATGCGATTGCGGTGCTGCGCGTGCTCGAAAAGGATGGCGGTATCCGCCTGGCGGATAAAGTCGATTTCGTCGCGGGGCACTCGCTTGGCGAATATAGCGCGCTGTGCGCGGCGGGCAGCTTCGACCTTGCCACCACGGCGCGGCTGCTGCGCAGGCGCGGCGAGGCGATGCAGGCCGCGGTGCCGGTGGGCGTCGGGGCAATGGCAGCGCTGCTCGGGGTCGATGTCGAAAAGGCGCGGGCGATCGCCGAGGCCGCGGCGCAAGGCGAGGTGTGCACCGTCGCCAATGACAATGATCCCGGCCAGGTGGTCATCTCCGGGCATCGCGATGCAATCGAGCGCGCGCTGCCGCTCGCCAAGGAAATGGGCGCCAAGCGCGCGCTGCTGCTGCCGGTCTCGGCACCGTTCCACTGCCCGCTGATGCAGCCCGCCGCCGACGCGATGGCCGAGGCGCTGGCCGCAGTGGCGCTCCAGGCGCCACTCGTACCCGTCTACGCCAATGTCACGGCGGCGCCGGCGGCCGACCCCGACACGATCCGCGGCCTGCTCGTAGAACAGGTCACCGGCATGGTGCGCTGGCGCGAGTCGGTGCGCGCGATGGCCGATGGGGGCGTCACCGAGTTCGTCGAATTCGGCGGCAAGGTGCTCGGCGGCATGGTCAAGCGCATCACCCCCGACGTCCCCACGGTCAGCCTTGTTACGATGGATGATATTGAGGCCTTCGCTAAAGGCCTCTGACGAATTGGAGAAATAGCATGTTCGACCTCACAGGCATGACCGCTCTCGTTACCGGCGCATCGGGCGGCATCGGCTCCGCGATCGCCAAGGGGCTTGCGGCCCAGGGCGCCCGGCTGGCGGTTTCGGGGTCCAATGCCGAAAAGCTCGAGGCGTTCCGCGCCGAGTTGGGCGACGACCATGTCGCGCTGGCGTGCAACCTTTCGGACGGTGCGGCGGTCGATGCGCTCGTGCCGCAGGCGGTCGAGGCGCTCGGCAAGCTCGATATCCTCGTCAACAATGCGGGCGTCACCCGCGACAACCTCGCGATGCGGATGAAGGACGAAGAGTGGGACACGGTGATCCGCGTCAACCTCGAGGCGGCGTTCCGGCTGATCCGCGCCGCTGCCAAGCCGATGATGAAGGCGCGTTTCGGTCGCGTTGTCTCGATCACCTCGGTGGTGGGCGCCACCGGCAATCCGGGCCAGGCCAACTACGCCGCCTCCAAGGCGGGGCTTGTCGGCATGTCCAAGGCGCTCGCGCAGGAATTGGCCAGCCGCAACATCACCGTCAACTGCGTCGCGCCGGGCTTCATCCGCTCGGCGATGACCGAGGTGCTTCCCGATGCGCAGAAGAATGCGCTGCTCGGACGTATTCCTGCGGGCAAGCTCGGCGAAGGCGAGGACATCGCCGCTGCGGTGGTGTATCTTGCCTCGAAGGAAGCGAGCTACGTCACTGGCCAGACCCTGCACGTCAATGGCGGGATGGCGATGCTTTGACCGACCTGGGCGGGAGTTGATGACGATGCGCACGATCGCCGCTGCCGCCCTGCTTGTCGCCGCGATGCCGGCTCAGGCCGCGGATCTTTCGACGATGGATTGCGTCGCCAAGAAGCTCGTTCCCGCGCTGCGCACCCAGATCGAGGCGGACACCGCCCGCAATCTCGGCGAGAGCGGCAAGCGTCCCAGCTACGATCCCAGCGTGGGCAAGGGGCTCAGCGCGGCCGCGGACGCCTGTGTGACCGAAAATAAATGGTCGGCGGGGGCGGCCAGGGCGGCAAGCATCTATGCGCTGGCGAAAGTCGGGCTACCGGTGGCGCAGCGCGTGCTGGCCGAGCGCGGTTTTGATCCCGCCGCGCTGGAGGACCAGTTCCAGGCGTTGCCGGAGGAAACCCGCGATCGCCCGCTCACCGCCGTCGAAAGCCAGGGGCTGATCCGCGCCGCGGTGACCCAGGAATTGCAACAGACCCGCGAGAATGCCGAACTGCTCGCCGAATATTTCGCTTTTCTCAGCACGCTCCAATATGCAGCGTGGGACTTCGCGCAGGGCTGAGAGGGTCTGGCGGCGTTGTCGCGCCCTCTTGCCACGGCACCGGCGGCGAACTAGGTGCGTTTCACACGAAATTAGAGCCCCAGTCACAAAGGAAAACAGGGACCATGGCCAACCAGGAAGAGATCACCACCCGCGTTCAGGCGCTTGTCGTCGACCATCTTGGCGTGGACGCGAAGGAAGTGGTTCCGACCGCAAGCTTCATCGACGACCTCGGTGCTGACAGCCTCGACATCGTCGAGCTGGTGATGGCCTTCGAGGAAGAATTCGGGGTCGAGATTCCCGATGACGCCGCGGAGAAGATTGCGACCGTCGGCGACGCCGTGTCGTATATCAGCGAGCATCAGGAAGGCTGATCGCCCTCCAGGCGATCCCGCCCCTAATGGGTCGGCACTGCCATTCAGCGGCTTCCCGTCCCGGCCTTGAGCGTGCGGACGGGGAGCCGTTTCGTTTTTTAGGGAAGGGCGCGATGTTGGCGTCCTTGGTTCGTACAGTTTCTGAAGTTTGACGGAGAGAAAGCCATGCGCCGCGTAGTCGTGACCGGCCTTGGGCTCGTCACCCCCCTGGGTGCCGATGTCGAGACGGCCTGGAAGAACATCATCGCCGCCAAATCGGGCGCCGCGACGATCACGCGCTTCGACGCGACGGACTTCCACAGCAATTATGCGTGCGAAGTGAAGGCGCCGGATCATGAATATGGCTTCGATCCGAACAAGCGCGTTGACCACAAGGTTCAGCGCCAGGTCGACCCATTCATCATCTATGGCATCGATGCCGCCGGCCAGGCGATCGAGGATGCCGGCTTGCTCGACATGGACGAAGCGACGCGCTTCCGCGCCGGTTGTTCGATCGGCGCCGGCATTGGAGGCTTGCCGGGAATCGAGAGCGAATTGCTCGTGCTCGCCGAGAAGGGGCCCAAGCGCGTCTCGCCGCATTTCGTCCATGGTCGGTTGATCAACCTGATTTCTGGTCAGGTTTCGATCAAATATGGTCTGATGGGGCCGAATCACGCGGTGGTGACGGCCTGCTCCACCGGTGCGCATTCGATCGGCGACGCCGCACGGATGATCGCGGCGGACGATGCCGACATCATGCTCGCGGGTGGCGCCGAGGGCGCGATCTGCCCGATCGGCATTGCCGGCTTCGGCCAGGCCCGCGCGCTGTCGACCAACTTCCGCGACGAGCCGTGGCGGGGCAGCCGCCCCTGGGACCAGGACCGCGACGGCTTCGTGATGGGCGAAGGCGCCGGCGTGGTAGTGCTCGAAGAATATGAGCATGCCAAGAAGCGTGGCGCCAAGATCTACGCCGAGGTGATCGGCTATGGCCTGTCGGGCGACGCCTATCACGTCACCGCGCCGCACCCCGAAGGCTCGGGCGCGTTCCGCTCGATGCAGATGGCGATGAAGAAGTCGGGCCTCGACTTCAGCGACATCGATTACATCAACGCGCATGGCACTTCGACTCCGCTCGGCGACGAGCTTGAGCTGGGCGGTGTCCGCCGGCTGTTCGGCAGCGCGATCGAGACCCTGTCGATGAGCTCGACCAAATCGGCGATCGGCCACCTTCTCGGCGGCGCCGGCGCAGTGGAGAGCATCTTCTGCATCCTCGCGCTGCGCGACCAGATCGTGCCGCCGACGCTCAACCTCGATAATCCGAGCGAGAATTGCGCCGGCGTCGATCTCGTCCCGCACAAAGCCAAGGAGCGCAAGGTCAAGGCCGTGCTCAACAATTCGTTCGGCTTTGGCGGTACCAATGCCAGCCTGGTGATGAAGGCTGTCTGACCAACCCGGAACGCGCCGTCCGCCGCGCAGGCGGCGGACCGGCGGTTGCGCGATCCTGATCGCCGCGCTGCTGCTCGTCGCCGCGGGATTGGGGATTCTCCAGCTCTGGGCGGGCGCCGGGCCGGCCGGTAACAATGTTACCGTGCTGATCCCGCAGGGCGCCAGCCTCAGCCGGGCGGCGACCGAGCTCGAAAAGGCCGGTGCGATCCGGTCGGCGCGCCAGTTCGTGCTATTGTCGAAGATCCTCGGAAGCAGTGACCCGATCAAGGCGGGCGAGTATCGCGTGCTCGCCAAGCTCAGCGAATCCGACGTTCTCAAGATGCTGCAGGGCGGGAAGACGCTCCAGCGCTTCGTCCGCGTTCCCGAGGGCACGCCGTCGATCCTGGTCTACGAGACGTTGATGAAAGCGCCGGAACTCGGCGGCCCAATAAAGCCGCCGATCGAGGGCACCGTCCTGCCTGATAGCTATGCCTATAATCGCGGCGATACCCGCCAGGGCGTGCTCGACCAGATGCAAAAGGCGATGGTCCAGTATCTCGCCGGCGCGTGGCAACGCCGCAAGCCGGGGATCGCGGTGACCACGCCGCGCGATGCGCTGATCCTCGCGTCTATCGTCGAAAAGGAGACGGGAAAGCCCGAGGAGCGCCGGATGGTGGCGGCGGTCTATGCCAACCGGCTCAAGCTGGGCATGCCGCTCCAGGCCGATCCGACGATCATCTATCCGATCACCAAGGGAAAGCCGCTCGGCCGGCGGATCCTCAAATCCGAAGTCCAGGCGAAGAATGCCTACAACACCTATGCGATGACCGGGCTCCCGGCCGGGCCGATCGCGAATCCGGGCCGTGCAAGCATCGACGCAGTGCTGGATCCCGCGCAGTCCAACGCGCTCTATTTCGTCGCGGACGGCTCAGGCGGCCATGTGTTTGCCGACACGCTCGAGCAGCATAACGCCAATGTCGCAAAGTGGCGCGCCTATCGCGCTGCGCACGGGATCTGACACGCAGATCCCGCGCCCGTCGGCGACGCTCAGCCTTTCAGCGCAGCCGCCTCGCGCGCGAGGGTCTCGACCTGCTCGAAGGTCGCGCCCTTGGGAGTGATCCAGCTGCCGCCGACGCAGAGCACCGGATCGAAGGAGAGCCATTCGGGCGCGCTCGCCAGGCTCACCCCGCCGGTGGGGCAGAAGCGCGACTGGTAGAAGGGCGCGGCCAGTGCCTTCAGCGCCTTGAGCCCGCCCGAGGTCTCGGCCGGGAAGAACTTGAAATGGGTCAAGCCCAGGTCGAGCCCGCGCATGATGTCGGCCGCATTGGCGATGCCCGGAAGATAGGGCACGCCGCTGGCGATGATCGGGTCGGCGAGCCGCTCGGTAAGGCCGGGCGAGACGATGAACTCGGCATCGACGTCCATCACCTGCCTGAACTGATCGGGGTTGATCACAGTGCCGGCGCCGACGATCGCGCCTTCGACCTTCTTCATCTCCTGGATCGCCTCGATCGCCGCGCCGGTGCGCAGCGTGACTTCGAGCACGCGCAGGCCGCCCTTGACCAGCGCCTCGGCGAGCGGACGGGCCGTCGCGGCATCCTCAATCACCAGCACCGGGATCACCGGGCTGGTGCGCATGATTTCCTGGATCGTCGGGTTGGTCGTCAAAGCGCGTGCTCCTGCGCAAAGGCCGCCGCGGCGCCATAGAGGCCGGGTTGCTCATAGGTGATGATCTTGACCGGGATCGTCGACATGAGGCTCTGGAAGCGCCCCTTGGCGACGAAGCGCTGGCCGAAGCCCGATTGGACCAAACGGTCCTTGAGACGCAACCCCAGTCCGCCGGCAATTACCACCCCGGTCGGCCCGTGCGCCAGCGCCAGGTCGCCCGCGACCGCGCCCAGGGTGAGGCAGAAGCGCTCGAGCGCCGCAGTGGCAAGCGCGTCGCTTCCGCTCAGTGCGAGTTCCCACAGCCGCTTGTCGTCGAGATGCATCACTGGCTTGCCCTCCATCTGGGCAAGCGTCTCGTAGATGTTGACCAGCGCCGGCCCGGCGCAGACGCGCTCGGCGGAGACGCGGGTATAGGTCGGCCGCAGGCGCTTGATGATGGCATCGTCGATATTATCGAGCGGGGCGAAGTCCATATGGCCGCCCTCGGTCGGGATCACATGGTAGTTGCCGCGCTGGCGGAACACCTGCGCCACGCCGAGCCCGGTGCCAGGCCCGCACACGGTGATCGCGCCATGATCGGGCAGCGGCACGTCGGGTCCGCAGAGATGGACATAAGCGTCGTCGCCAAGCTGGCCGACGGCGTGTCCGATCGCGCCGAAATCGTTGATCAGCGCATAGTGATCGACGCCCAGCCGCTCCTTGATCAGCGGTGGACGGATGATCCAGGGGTTGTTGGTGAACTTGATCAGCGTGTCGTTCACCGGCGAGGCGACGGCGATGCCGGCCGAACGCGGCACCGGGCGACCGAGCTGCTCGCCAAACGCCGCCCAGGCGAGCGGGAAGGTGGCGTGCTCGGCGACTTTGAGCGTCACCGGCTCGCCGAGCGAAACCACACGCCCTTCTGCAACTTCCGCCAGCGCGAAGCGTGCGTGCGTGCCCCCGATATCGACCGCGACGACTTCCATGCCTTCTCCCTCGAACCCTCTCCGCCCGCCGCCTGTCAACGTTGGCAGTCGGTGCGGGCGCCCTTCTCTGCGTTAGCGCCGCGGATGTAAAGTCGGTTGGCCTGACCCTGCCGGCCCGCCCTCGCGCGAAGGGCGGGGGACGGCGTTAGAGGCCGGCTTCGGCGAGCATTGCCGATGCGCCGAGCTCGGCTTCGTCGGCATGATGCCGCATCATCGCGAACAATTCGCGGCCGGTGCCCACCGCCGGCGGGGGGGCAACGACGTTTTCGCGTGCGTCCCACTCGGCAGCGTCGACCAGCGCTTCGAGGATGCCTGCCTCGGCATCGAGCCGCAGGATGTCGCCATCGCGGACCTTGCCGATGGGGCCGCCCCCGATCGCCTCGGGCGAAAGGTGGATCGCGCACGGCACCTTGCCGCTGGCGCCCGACATGCGCCCGTCGGTGACCAGCGCAACCCGGAAGCCGCGATTCTGGAGCACGCCCAGCGGCGGCGTGAGCTTGTGGAGCTCGGGCATGCCGTTGGCCTTGGGGCCCTGAAAGCGCACCACGACGATCACGTCGCGCTCGAGTTCTCCCGCCTTGAACGCGTCCTGAACTTCGGACTGGTCGGAGAAAACACGCGCCGGCGCCTCGATCGTCCAGCGATCGCGCTCGACCGCGCTGACCTTGATGCACGCCCGGCCCAGATTGCCCTTGAGGATGCGGAAACCGCCCTCGGGCGAGAAGGGGGCGTCCACGGTGCGGATGATCGAATCGTCGCCGCTCTGTGCGGGATGCGCCTGCCAGACAAGCGCGTCGCCCTCGATCGCCGGCTTCTCGCCGTAAGCGGCCATGCCGCCTTTCGCGACGGTAAGCGTATCGCCGTGCATCAGCCCGCCCTTGAGCAGTTCGCGGATCACGAAGCTGGGTCCGCCGGCGTCCTCGAAGCCGTTCACATCGGCCGAGCCGTTGGGATAGACACGCGTGAGCAGCGGCACGGTGCGCGAGAGCCGGTCGAAATCGTCCCAGTCGATCACGATCCCTGCTGCCCGGGCAAAGGCGGGGACGTGGATCAGATGGTTGGTCGATCCGCCGGTGGCGAGCAGCACGATCGCGGCGTTCACGATCGCCTTTTCGTCGACGACATGGCCGATCGGGCGGTAGTCATTGCCTGCCCAGCCGATATCGGCGAGGCGGTGGACCGCGGCGCGCGTAAGTTCCTGGCGCAGCTTGGTGCCCGGATTGGCGAACGCCGCGCCGGGCATGTGGAGGCCCATCGCTTCCATCATCATCTGGTTCGAATTGGCGGTCCCGTAAAAGGTGCAGGTCCCCTTGCTGTGATAGGCTGCAATCTCCGAGGCCAGCAGCTCTTCGCGCGTGGCCTTTCCTTCGGCATAGCGCTCGCGAACTGCCGCCTTGTCCTTGTTGGCAAGGCCCGAGCGCATCGGTCCGCCGGGGATCATTATCATCGGCAGATGGCCAAAGCGCAGCGCGCCCATCAATAGCCCCGGCACGATCTTGTCGCAGATGCCGAGCAGCGCCGCGCCCTCGAATACGCGGTGGGACAAAGCGATGCCGGTGGACAGCGCGATCGTGTCGCGGCTGAACAGCGACAGCTCCATGCCCTGATAGCCTTGGGTGACGCCGTCGCACATCGCGGGCACGCCGCCGGCGACCTGCGCCGTGGCGCCGGCTTCCAGCGCCCAGACCTTCATCTGCTCGGGGTAGCGATAATAGACCGCGTGTGCAGAGAGCATGTCGTTATACGAGGTAACGATGCCAATGTTCATCCGGTTGCCCGGGGTCATCAGGTCGCGCTGCTCGTCGGTGCCGGCATAGGCATGCGCCAGGTTGGCGCAGCCCAGGCGAGGCCGGTCGGCACCGGATTCGCGCTCGCGGCGGATCAGATCGAGATAGGCGGCACGCTTCGCCCGCGACCGCTCGATCACCCGATCGGTGACGGCGGCGATTTCGGATTGGAGGGTCGTCATGTCAAAACTCCGCTCGCTTTCGCGAAGAGGGCGTTACGCCGCCCAGTGGATATCGATGGGCAATTCGACATCGGCCAGCACGCGGCCGACTGGATAGGACGAGGAGGCGCCCTGTTCGATGGCGGCCTCGAGCACGTCGCGCTTGGTCTGGCCCGTGACGGCGATCATCAGCGCGCGCGCCGAAACGATCGCGGAACGGCTCAGCGTCACGCGCGCGACCGGCGCCTCGGGGGGCAGCGGATCGGGCATCACGCCCAGCGCGCGGCGTTCCTTGGGGCCGTTCAGCGCCTCATCATAGTCCGCGCCCGGGAAGATCGACGCGCAATGCCCATCGCCGCCGACACCCAGCAGGCAGAGATCGAGCGGCCAGTGCAGGTCCTGCAGGATCGCATCGGCCGCGCGGCCCGCCGCCTTGTAGTCGGCCACGGTCGCGCTGATCAGCGGGATCACGCGCGCGCCCTTGGGGATGAAGATTTTGCCGATCGCTGTGACGTTGGACAGCGGGTCGCCCAGCGGCACCAGGCGATCGTCGCCCGGCACGATCGTCACGCGCTTCCAGTCGAGCTTCGCCTTGGCGAGCTTCTCGTAGATCGGCAGCGGGGTCTTGCCGCCGGAAAGCGCGATGACCGCGGCGCCGCGGGCGTCGATGGCGCTCTCGATGATGAACTGGACATCGCCCGCGACGGCCTCGGCCATCTCGTCGGCACTGTCATAGTCCCACCATTCGATTTCGGTCGTCATGCTCGCTCCTGGATTTCGCTGGTTCTGTAGGAATATGGGGTGTCGGGGCTATTCGTTCCACGTCACCCCGTCGCGCTCGGTGAGCGCGATCGAGGCGGAGGGACCCCAGCTGCCCGAGGCATAGGGCTTGGGCGTCATGTCGTTGGCTTCCCAGCCGGCGCGGATGCCGTCGATCCACTCCCACTGCGCCTCAACTTCGTCACGCCGCACGAACAGCGTCGGATCGCCCTCGATCAGGTCGAGCAGCAGGCGCTCATAGGCGATGCGGCGGCGCGTGCCGGCGAATTCGGTGTCGAGGCTCAGGTTGAGCGGCACTTCGCGCAGCCGCACCCCGTCCCGATCCAGTCCCGGCTGCTTGGCCATAACCAGCAGGCGGACATATTCTTCGGGCTGGAGGCGGATCACCAGCGTGTTGGGCTGGAGCGCGCCGCCGCGATCGGCAAAGATCGAATGTGGCACCGGCTTGAACTGGATGACGATCTCGGAGCGTCGCTCGGCGAGCCTTTTGCCGGTGCGCAGATAGAAGGGCACCCCGTGCCAGCGCCAATTGTCGACATGCGCCTTGATCGCGACGAAGGTCTCGGTGTTCGAAGGCTTTTCGAGATCGGTGGCATAGTCGCGGACGATCTCGCCCTTCACGGCGCCGCCGCCATATTGGCCGGTGACGGTGAGGTGGGGGGCCTCGGTCGCGCTGATCTTGCGCAGCGAGCGGAGAACCTTCACCTTCTCGTCGCGGATCGCGGTCGCGTCGAAGCGGGCAGGGGGCTCCATCGCGATCAGCGAGACCAGCTGGAGCATGTGGTTCTGCACCATGTCGCGCAGCGCGCCGATATCGTCGTAAAAGCCGGCGCGTCCTTCCAGGCCGACCGTTTCCGAGACGGTGATCTGGACATGATCGATGCCCTGCGCGTTCCACACCGGCTCGAACAGCGAGTTGCCGAAGCGCAGCGCGAGGATGTTCTGCACTGTCTCCTTGCCGAGATAGTGATCGATCCGGAAGGTGCGATCCTCGGGGAAGGCGGCGGCGACGAGATCGTTGATCTCGCGGCTAGAATCGAGATCTCGGCCGAGCGGCTTTTCGAGCCCGATGCGAACATTCGGACCCGCGAGGCCGGCCGCCTCAAGCCCTTTGATCGTCGGGCCGAACAGCCACGGCGCGGTCGACAGGAAGATCGCCAGCCCGCCCGAGATGTCGCCGACCTTCTCCTTGAGCGCACCGAAGCCGTCGGTCTGCGACGCGTCGAGCGCCTGATAGTTGAGCCGCTCGAGAAAGCTCCCGACAGCGCTGTCGTCCTTACGATCGGCGGGAAGGAACTCGTCGAGCGCGTGGCGGGCGAAGTCGCGAAAATCGGCGTCGTCCTTTTCCGAACGCGCAGTGCCCGTGATCGTCAGCCCCTGGGGCAGCAGCCCATCGGCGTGCAGCGCGTAAAGCGACGGCAGCAGCATGCGCTGCGCAAGATCGCCGGTTGCTCCGAACAGCAGCAATTTGCCTACGGGCTGGTGCATATATTGCCTCTCGTCGACTGTTTGGCGTGCGAGACACCAAGCCGCGGCAAAGATCAAGCGCGCGGACGCGAATAGATGCGGCTAGAGGACGAGCCCCGCCACGGGATCGAAGCCGGCCATGATGTTGAGGTTCTGCACCGCGGCGCCGGCGGCTCCCTTGCCGAGATTGTCGAGCGTAGCAACCAGGCGCGCCTGGCCGGTCTCGGCATTGCCGAACACCCTCAGGCTCAGCCGGTCGGTGCCGGCATCCTCTTCGATCGTCACCGTCGCGCCATCGCCGGGAAGCACGCGGACCAGCGGGCAGTCCTTATAGGCGTCGCGCAATGCGTTCTCGAGCGCCTCGATCGACGGGCGCCGGGTGAAGGCGTGGAGCGGCAGCGGCACTTCGACGAGCATCCCGCGATAGGTATGGACCACTGCAGGCTGGAAGATCGGCGGATGGACGATCCGCGCGTGCTTCTGCATCTCGGGAACGTGCTTGTGCGCTAGGCCGAGCCCGTAATTGCGGAACGCCGTCTGGGTGTAGCCCGGCGCGCCGGCATCCTCGAATTCGGCGATCATCGATTTGCCGCCGCCCGAATAGCCCGAGACTGCGTTGACACTTAGCGGATAATCATGCGGCACCAGCCCCGCGCGGATCAGCGGGCGGACCAGTGCAAGGAACCCCGTGGGATAGCAGCCGGGATTGCTCACGCGTGTCGCCTCGGCGATCGCCCCGAGCTGGCCGGGCTCGAGCTCGGCAAAGCCATAGACCCAATCGGGTGCGACACGGTGCGCGGTAGACGCGTCGATCACCCGGACGTTGGGATTGACGATCATCGCCACGGCGTCGCGCGCCGCGTCGTCGGGAAGGCAGAGGATCACGAAATCGGTGGCGTTGAGCGCCTCTTCGCGCTTCGCCGCGTCCTTGCGGTCGGCTTCGGCCAGGACGAGCAATTCGATCTCGCTGCGGCCGGCGAGCCGATCGCGAATCTCCAGGCCGGTGGTGCCGACGGCACCGTCGATGAACACGCGCACGCTCACGCCGCAAGCTCCATAAGCGCGGAGGCGTCGAGGTAACCGACGAGATTGTGCGCCGGCGCGATGCCCCAGGCCCAATTGCCGGCAAATTCGAGCACTTCGAAGCTTTCGCCCGCGGCGAGCTCCGCCAGAACTTCCGAATCGGCCTTCGAGGCGGCGCGGAGCGGCGAGGGGCCGGCGACGGCCCGCGGCATCGGTGCGGCATAATGCGGCGCGAACACGCGCTCCGCGAGTCGCACATCGGCAAGATCGCGGCGAACGGCGTCAACGCGAGGGTCGATCGTCGCCGATCGCCCCTTCAGAGCGAAACGCTTACGCGTTGGCCCTGCGGGCGACGGGCTCGCTGATGTGGTCGCCAGCGAGGAAATGCCCGAATTCTGCAAGAAACTCTGCCCCTTCAGCGGTACGCGCGACGAAGATGTTGCGCTTGTCGGTGTCGTCGCGTTGGCGGCGCAGATAGCCGAGTGTGCCGAGGCGATTCAAGGCGCGGGTAACGACTGGCTTTGAAACGTTCAATGCCCGAGCGAGTCCGCGTACGGTGTGGGGCCCCGCTTCCAGATAAACGAGCATCAGCAGCGCCATTTGCCGATTGGTAAGATCGGGTTCTCCCGATCGAACATAATCGATCAGCGTGTTCTTCCACGAAGACAGCGACTGGTCTGGCATTGCGTTCACGGCTTCTTCTCATCCGTTACGACCCCGGCCCGTATCGGAGTCATCAACACAAACGCAGCCGAGCCGCAGTGGTTTCAGTGCGTTGGCGAAATGTTACGGGTTTAGTTCGAAATTGCGGATGCCGCGTTGGGACAGGTCGTGGTTGATCCCCGGGCGCGGCTCCCCTATGTCGCCGCTTTCTCAACAGGTCCGGTCTAGATGTTCACCTTCCTACTCGTCGTCCACGCTATCATCGCGGCACTGCTCGTGACCGTGATCCTCATGCAGCGTTCGGAAGGCGGCGGGCTCACCACGGGCGGCAGCCCTTCGGGCCTGATGTCGGCGCGCGGCGCCGCGGATTTCCTGACTCGCTCGACCGCGATCCTGGCGACCCTGTTCATCGGCATGTCGATCGTGCTCGCGGTCATCGCCGCGACTCGGCATAACACCACGATCGACACCTCGCTCCAGCGTGCGCCGAGCGCCGTTGCTCCCGCGGCGATGCCCACGGCGGCGCCCAACGGCAGCGTTCCGTTCGCAGCCGGCAACGGCACCGCGCCCGCGGCGGCTCCTGCCGAAGCCCCGGCAAACGGCCAGGTTCCGCTCGCGCAATAAGCTCGCCGCACCCCAAAACGGGGCGCACCGAAAAATAATTTGGATTCGTGCGCTTGTCGGCGCGCGTCCAATGACGTTAGGCGTTTTCTCCCATGGCGCGGTATATCTTCATCACCGGCGGCGTGGTCTCCTCGCTCGGCAAAGGTCTCATGGCGGCTAGCCTCGCGGCGCTGCTCCAGGCGCGAGGCTATCGAGTCCGCATCCGCAAGTTCGATCCCTATCTCAATGTCGATCCCGGCACGATGTCGCCGCACCAGCATGGTGAGGTCTACGTCACCGACGACGGCGCCGAGACCGATCTCGATCTGGGCCATTACGAACGCTTCACCGGGGTCGCCTCGCGCCAGGCCGACAACGTCACGTCGGGTCGGATCTATAAGACGATCATCGAACGCGAGCGTCGCGGCGATTATCTCGGTGCCACCGTGCAGGTGATCCCGCACGTTACGGACGCGATCAAGGCATTTGCCCAGGCAGAGACCGAGGATCTCGATTTCGTGCTTTGCGAAATCGGCGGCACGGTGGGCGACATCGAATCGCTGCCGTTCATCGAGGCGATCCGCCAGTTGCGCAACGATCTCGGCCGCGGCCAGACGGTGAGCATCCACGTAACGCTGGTGCCGTTCATCGCCGCCGCGGGCGAGCTCAAGACCAAGCCGACCCAGCACAGCGTCCGCGAGCTCGCCGCGTTGGGGGTGCAGCCCGATGTGCTGGTCTGCCGCTCTGAACGCGAATTGCCCGCGAACGAGCGCGCCAAGATCGCCCAATTCTGCAACGTGCGGACCGAGGCGGTGATTCCGGCGCTCGACGCCAAGAGCATCTACGCGGTACCGCTGCAATATCACCGCGAGGGTCTCGACATCGAAGTGCTCCGCGCCTTCGGGATCGAACCCGGCGAGGCACCCGATCTCGCGCGCTGGGACGATATCGTCGAGCGAGTCACCAATCCCGAAGGCGAAGTGACGATCGGCGTGGTCGGCAAATATATGGGTGTCCCCGACGCCTATAAGTCGCTGACCGAGGCATTGACCCATGGCGGCATCGCCAATCGAGTGAAGGTCAACATCCGCTGGCTCGACGCCGAATTGTTCGAGCAGGACGATAGCGACGAAGTCACCGCGATGCTGGAGCCGATGCACGGCATCCTCGTCCCCGGCGGGTTCGGCGAGCGCGGCAGCGAGGGCAAGATCGCCGGCGTGCGCTTCGCCCGCGAGCGCAAGGTGCCGTTCTTCGGCATTTGCCTGGGGATGCAGATGGCCTGTGTCGAAGGCGCGCGTTCCGAAGGGCTGGGCAGGGCGTCGACGACCGAATTCGGCCCCACGGAAGAGCCGGTGGTCGGCATGATCACCGAATGGATGACCGAGGAAGGTCTCCAGAAGCGCGAGGAAGGCGGCGATCTGGGCGGTACGATGCGGCTCGGTGCCTATCCCGCGAAGCTGGGCGGCAATTCGGTGGTCGCCTCGATCTATGGATCGGAAGAGATCAGCGAGCGGCATCGTCACCGCTACGAAGTCAACACCCACTATAAGGGCGTGCTGGAAAAGGGCGGCCTCGTGTTCTCGGGTATGTCCCCCGATGGCTCGCTGCCCGAAATCGTCGAGCGGCCCGATCATCCCTGGTTCGTCGGCGTGCAGTTTCACCCCGAACTCAAGTCCAAGCCGTTCGAGCCGCACCCGCTGTTCAAGAGCTTCATCGAGGCGGCGGTCAAGCAGTCGCGCCTGGTCTGATGCAGCATCGCCGGCGGCTATTGCAGGGGTTGCTGGCGCTTGCCGCGGCGCCGCTGCTCGCTGCCGCACCGGCACCGCAGGGCGGGCCGATCGCCGGCATGGTCCGCGTCCGGCTGGTGACTTCGGCCGGGCCGATCGTGCTCGCGCTCGACGCGAAGCGGGCGCCGAAGACCACCGCCAATTTCCTCGCTTATGTCGATGACGGGCGGCTGGAGGGCACGAGCTTCTATCGATCGGCGCGGCGCAAGGGCAACCCGAAGTTCGGCTTCGTCCAGGGCGGGATCGGCACGGACGCGCGGCGGATGCTCGATCCGCTGCCGCTGGAGCCGACGAGCAGGACCGGGATCAAGCATCTCGATGGCGTTATCTCGATGGCGCACGGGCCGAACCCGAATGGCGCCAATTGCAACTTCTCGATCATGGTCGGCGACAATCCGTCGCTCGACGCGCGGGGTGCCTCGGGCGGATTCGCAGCGTTCGGCCATGTCGTATCGGGAATGGACGTGGTCAAGGCGATGCTGGCGCTGCCCACCGGCGGGGGGCGCGACGCGATGAAGGACCAGATGATCCTCAAGCCGGTGCAGATACTAAGAGCCGAGCGACTCGACGGAACCGCGAGGCCGACCGGGCGGGTGAAGCCCTGGCTGCTTGGGCCGCCGCGCGGATAGCTGTAGGGAAATTTCAGCTTAGCGTCACAGAATGCATGTGGTTCGTGAAATTCCGTTGCGTGCAAAAGCAAGATTGTTGCCAACACTCCAGAGACGGTGTTGGACGGTCGAAAAGAGCGGCGAGCGATCGCGCGGCAAGGCTAGACTCATTCCCCCGCTGTAGGACAGCGAAACCTCACCGCTTCTCGTCGATCATATGGGCGACGATGCGCTGGCGCTTGGCGATCGGGAGAAGATCGCCGCGCCCGGCATAGAGTCCCTCGAGATAGCTGCGATCGAAATCGCTGAGACGGGTCGGCGCGGCGGCATCGCCATCCGGCGTGAAAAGCGCCAGAATCGATCCCTTTTCGTCGCTTTTGCGCAGTTTTGCGCCGGTTAATGCACGCATTGCGGCATATTCGGCGACTTGGGCGAGGTCCTTGCCGGCAACCGAATCGCGATCGACCAGTACCGTCGCGCTCAATATGTCGCGGCGCACCGGCGACGACATCCGCGTCGACGTGGCGACGTTGAGGATGGCGGGATCGTTCGGCGCGCGGCTCGGGCGCTCGCCGTCGCGGCTGCGGGTCTCGACCTCGACCCAGGCGCGGGCATGGCCGGGCTCTTCGAGGATGCGATCGACGTCGGCGAGCGACTGGCCCTTGATGCCGACCGAGTCCTTGCGCGCCAGCGTGCGCACCGCGGCGCGGCTGTCTTCGACGAACAGCACCAGCAGGTTCGGCGCGCAGCCCGGCGCGGCGACTTCCAGCCCGACCGAAGCGGCGATTTCGCTCACCCGATCGACCACCGCCTGTCCCGCGGCCGCGGGCAGGCCGCCGCTGCCGACGCAGATCGGATCGGTGAAGCGCGCCAGCGGGCGGTTGTCAGGGTCAGGAAGAGAGATGCGCTCGATATAGCGGCGTGCCTTGGCGGCGCGGGCCGGCGCTTGGGAAGTGACGACGATGTCGGGATCCTGGGCCGGAACGGCCTGGGCAGGAACGGACTGGGCCAGCAACAGACTGAGTGCGAGCAACATCCGACACCTCCTACGCTACATCTGGCTCTGTACCATGGCGGAGAGCGCCGCAATTGCATTGGCTGCAAGAACACCTCCGATGAAAACGCAAAGGGCGTCCGGACCACGTCCGGACGCCCCTGCTGCGGCGCCAAAGGGAGGAAAGCGCCGCGAGCCCTAGCCTTAGGCCGCGTCGCGGTGCGCGATTGCGGCGGGCTCGCTGCCGGTGCCGACGGCGATCTTCTTGGGCTTCATCGCTTCGGGAACTTCGCGGACCAGCTCGATCACGAGCAGGCCATCGGCGAGGTTCGCGCTGTCGACCCGCACGAAATCGGCGAGCTCGAAGCGGCGCTCGAAGCTGCGATTGGCGATCCCCAGATGCAGGAACGCGCCCTGATTGTTCTCGTTCTCGTTCGCCTTCTTGCCCTGGACGAGGAGCAGGTTCTGCTGCGCGGTCACGTCGATCTCGTCGGGCTTGAAGCCGGCGACGGCGAGCGTGATGCGATAGCGATCCTCGGAAAGGCGCTCGAGGTTGAACGGTGGATAATTCTCGCTGCTCGCCTGACGTGCACTGGCTTCGAGCAAGTCGAACAGCCGGTCGAAGCCGATGGTGGAGCGGCGGAACGGGGTAAAATCAAACTGACGCATCTTCAGATCCTCCTAATGAGCAAAATGAACGTCTTGATACGACGCCCGAAATATCGCGGCGCCACTTGCGCGGCCCTTATGCGGCACCGTGCAGCGCCAAGATTGTAAGCGGTCGCCAGGGTTTCAAGTGCGCAGAAACGGGGCCGATCCACGCCCGATCAATCGCAGCTAGGGCTTCCCCAAGATTCGCTTGCTCGCTAAATCCCCCCAAAGCAGTGGAGATTAGCCGCGACAACGAGACTAAAGACTCCAAGGGGAAATTGATGAGCCTGGCTTCGCTATCGCTGCTGCTTCTTGCCGGAACTTCGCCGATCGCGACGGCTGCGCCGCTGCGCGACGATCCGACGGTGGCCGCGGTGGCTTCGGCGCCCGCGCCTGCGGATGATCCCGAGCAACCCGAAGTCCAGCAGCAAACCCCCGGCGATATCGTCGTCACCGCGCGGCGTCGCGAGGAGCGCGTGCAGGACGTGCCGATCGCGGTATCGGTGATCAGTGGCGAGGAATTGGCCAAGACCGGCGCGTTCAACGTCAACCGGCTCCAGCAATCGCAGCCGGCGCTGCAATTCTATTCGAGCAACCCGCGCAATTCCGCGATCAACATCCGGGGGCTGGGCGCGCCGTTCGGCCTCACCAATGACGGGATCGAGCAGGGCGTCGGCTTCTATGTCGACGGCGTCTATATCGGCCGCATCGGCGCCTCGACCTTCGACTTCGTCGATGTCGACCGGGTCGAGGTGCTGCGCGGCCCCCAGGGCACGCTCTACGGCAAGAACACCACTGCCGGCGCGATCAACATCACCACGCGCAAGCCCAGCTTCACCCCCGAGGCCCGCGTCGAGCTGAGCCTGGGCAATTACGATTTCATCCAGGCCAAGTCGTCGGTTTCGGGCCCGTTGAGCGACACGGTGGCGGTGCGCCTTTCGACCTCGCTGACCGATCGTGACGGCACGGTCCACAATGTGAGCAGCGGCGAAGACCTGCACCGGCTGCAGAATTTCGGTCTGCGCGGGCAGATCCTATGGAAGGCGACGCCCAATCTCGATCTGACGCTGGCGGGCGACTTCAACCGGCAGAACCCGCTGTGCTGCGTGCAATATTACGCCCGGGTCGGCGCGACCCAGCGGCCGCTCAACCGCCAATATGCCGCGCTCGCCGCCGCGTTTGGCTATGCGCCGCCGAGCACCGATCCGTTCGATCGCGTCACCGATCTCGATGCCGAGATAAATTCGCGTCAGGAGATCGGCGGCGCCTCGCTGGTCGCCAATTGGGATCTGGGCTTCGCGACGCTGACCTCGGTGAGCGCCTGGCGCTATTGGGACTGGCAGCCGAAGAACGACCGCGATTTCATCGGGCTGCCGATCACTACCGTCTCGCAGAACCCGTCGAAGCAGAAGCAGGTCTCGCAGGAAGTGCGGCTCGCCTCGAACGGCGACTCCGCGCTCCAATATACGCTGGGCGCCTTCTACTTCCACCAGACCATCGATACTTCGGGCTCGCAGGTGCAAGGGCCCGCGGCGAGCCGCTGGCTGCTCAATCCCGGCGCCTCGGTGGTCCCTGGCGCCAGCGGCTGCGCCACGCCGACGACCGCGGCGTGCAACCCCGCAGTGCTCAACGGGCTGACCTCGACCAACACGATCAGCTTCGACAACACCAGCTTCGCGGTGTTCGGCAAGCTCAATTGGGAAGTGGGGCAGGGCGTCCACCTCCAGCCCGGCCTGCGGGTCAATTACGACAAGAAGAGCGGATCGTATCTCGCGGTGGTGACCAACGGCGCGGGGAGCACCACGCTGACCGCCGACCAGCGCGGCGTGCTGGCCCCGCAAAGCTATTCGCCCGAATTCAGCGACTGGAACGTCTCGGGCGACTTCACGCTCTCCTATGATTTCAGCCGCGACGTGCATGGCTATGCCACCTACGCGCGCAGCTTCAAATCGGGGGTATCAACCTTTCCGGCCTGCCGCTCGACAGCGCCAACAACCCGATCCTCGACGTCGCGACGGTCAAGCCCGAAAAGGTCGATCATTTCGAACTGGGGCTCAAGACCCAGTTCCTCGACCGGCGTGCGACGCTCAACCTGGCGGGGTTCTGGACGATCATCCAGGATTATCAGGCGACGGTGAACAACGGCCAGACCACGGTGATCCGTGGCTATCTCGCCAATGCCAGCCGGGTGCGGGTGCGCGGCTTCGAGTTCGACTCGTCGTTCCGGCCGAGCGAGCGCCTCAGCCTCTATGGCAATGGTGCCTTCACCGACGCGCGCTATGCCGATTTCCGCAATGCGCCGTGCCCGCCCGAGCTTTCGGGCGGCAATCCGGCGATCAACGGCGCGACGCCGGCCGCCGCGGGCACGCCGGGGCTCAGCCCGCTGGTGTGCAACATCACCGGGCAGTGGCTGCCCGGCGTGTCCAAATGGGCATTCGGCTATGGCGCCGAGGCCAATCTGCCGGTGGGCAAGGGCCAAATCTATCTCGGCTATGACGGCAATTACCGTTCGCGCTTCTCGTCCAACCCTTCGGCATCGGCGTACACCTGGATCGAAGGCTATTCGCTGTCGAACTTCCGCGCCGGATACCGGCAGGGCGATTTCAACCTCTATGGCTGGGTCCGCAACGCCTTCGATCAGCATTATTTCGAGCTGCTCTCGACGCAGTCGGGCAGCACCGGGCTGATCGTCGGCCAGCCGGGCGATCCGCGCACCTATGGCGTTACGGTCAGCAAGTCGTTCTGACCATCGCGCTCTGACGTCTCGCCATGGCCGGGGGACGTTAGGGGAGGGAGGCGGTACCCGCACCGTCTCCCTCTTTTCTCTGAAAAAAGGATTGCGGAGGCCAGAAACGGCAAACGCCCGGACCGTTTCCGATCCGGGCGCCTGCGTGACGACTGCTCGTCAGCCCCCTTTGTGAGGCCCTGCCCGCGCGCTCGTACTTGCCTACGAGCGGGGCTGAACCCTCCCCGAACCACGGCCATTTGCTGCCTGCGTTTCGACTTGGGTCTGCTACGTCGGACGCCGCCTTTTGTCACTGGCTTTACAAGGGCTAGGCGCAGATTGGTCGCACCCTGTGACAATTCAGCAACATGCCGCTTCGCAGTCGGAATTGGCCGCGCGCGAGGGCATTGGATTGCCACCGCCCGGCGGCGCCCCTAGATGGGCCGACGAGTTTCCAAAAGGGCGCTGCCGCCGCATGCTACTTTCCCGTTTCGAGCGGATGATTGCCCGCCGCTATCTGCTGCCGGGGCGCAGCGAGGCGTTCATCGCCGTGGTCGCCGGGTTCAGCCTGGTCGCGGTGATGCTCGGCGTCGCCGCGCTGATCGTGGTGATGAGCGTGATGAACGGATTCCGCGCCGAGCTGTTCGACAAGATCACCGGGCTGAACGGCCATGCGGTGATCCAGGGCTATAATGGTCAGCTGCGCGACTGGCGCCAGATCGCTGCGCAGGCCCAGGCGACGCCCGGGGTGACGAGCGCCCTTCCGCTGATCGAGCAGCCGCTGTTCGCCAGCTTCAACGGCCGCGTCGAATTCGCCCAGATCCGCGGCATGCGCGTCGAGGATATCCGCGGCAATGCCGCGCTCAAGGGCAAGGAAGTGCTGGGCTCGCTCAATCGTCTGACCGCCGGAAGTGAGCAGATTGCGATCGGATCGCGATTGGCCGAATCGCTGGGCGCCACGGTCGGCAGCAAGATCACGATCATCAATCCGGCCGGTGCGGCGACGCCGATGGGGACGATGTTCCGATCGGTGACCTACACCGTCGGCGCGATCTTCGAAGTCGGCGTCTATGATTTCGACAAGATCTTCATCATCATGCCGATGGAGGACGCGCAGACGCTGCTGCTGCTCGGCGACGCGGTGAGCATGGTCGAGATCAACACCATCGACCCCGACAACGTCCAGAAGATCATCGAGCCCTTGAACGAGAAGATCGGAAATCGCGGCCAGATGATCGACTGGCGCCAGATGAACCGCGAGCTGTTCGAAGCGCTGTCGGTCGATCGGATCGTGTCGTTCACCGTGCTGTCGATCATCCTGCTGGTGGCGTCGTTCAACATCGTCTCGTCGCTGATCATGCTGGTCCGATCGAAGACCCGCGATATCGCGGTGCTGCGCACGATGGGGGCGACGCGCGGCGCGATGATGCGGATCTTCGTGACGGTGGGAACGACGATCGGCGTGCTCGGCGTCGCGGCGGGCGGGCTGCTCGGCTTCCTGTTCATCACCTTCCGCGCGCAGGTCGTCCAGTTCATCGGGCTGGTCACCGGCACCCAGGTCTGGGACCCGTCGATGCGCTTCCTTACCGAGCTCCCGGCCAAGACCGATCCGTTCGAGACGATCGGGATCTGCGTGATGGCGATGCTGTTCGCCTTCCTTGCCACGCTGTATCCGGCCTGGAAGGCGGCGGGCACCGATCCGGTACAGGTGCTGCGTTATGAGTGATCCGATCCTTCAGACGCGCGGGCTCAAGCGCAGCTTCAAGCAGGGCGAGGCGGTGATCGACGTGCTGCGCGGCGTCGATCTCGACATCCAGCCCGGCGAGATCGTCGCGCTGCTCGGTCCCTCGGGCTCGGGCAAGTCGACCTTGCTCCAGGCAGTGGGGCTGCTCGAGGGCGGCTTCGAGGGCTCGATCCGCATCGCCGGCAAGGAGGCCGCGCAGCTTCCCGCGGGCGGGCGCACCGAGGTGCGCCGTGACAGCCTGGGGTTCGTCTATCAGTTCCACCATCTGCTTCCCGATTTCAGCGCGATCGAGAATGTCGTGCTGCCCCAGATGATCCACGGCGCCACCCGCGCCGCCGCCGATGCCCGGGCCGAGCAGCTGCTCGGTGCACTCGGGCTGGCGCAGCGGCTGAGCCACCGGCCCAACCAGCTTTCGGGCGGCGAGCAGCAACGCGTCGCCGTCGCCCGCGCGCTCGCCAATCGCCCGGCACTCGTGCTCGCCGACGAGCCGACCGGCAATCTCGACGAGGCGACCGCGGACAAGGTGTTCGCCGAATTCCTCAACCTGGTGCGCGGCGAAGGCTCGGCGGCGTTGGTCGCGACGCATAACGAGCGGCTGGCCGAGCGGATGGACCGCGTGGTGCGGCTGCAGGAAGGGCATCTCCAATGAGCGAACTGACGCAGATCCCGGTCCGCAAGGCCGATGGCAGCGAGACGACGCTGGCCGAGCATGACGGCGACGTGCTGCTGATCGTCAACACTGCCTCCAAATGCGGGTTCACGCCGCAATATGAGGGGCTCGAGGCGCTGCAGCGGGCGTACAAGGATCGCGGGTTCACCGTGCTCGGCTTCCCGTGCAACCAGTTTGGCGGGCAGGAGCCGGGAGACGCCGCGGAGATCGCGAACTTCTGCTCGCTGACCTACGACGTGACCTTTCCGGTCTATGCCAAGGTCGATGTCAACGGCGCCGAGGCCGCGCCGCTGTTCCAGCATCTCAAGGACGAGGCTCCGGGGCTGCTGGGATCGAAGGGGATCAAGTGGAACTTCACCAAGTTCCTGGTCGATCGCAGCGGCAAGGTGGTCGATCGCTACGCGCCGACGACCAAGCCCGAAGATCTCAAGGCCGACATCGAAAAGCTGCTCTGAGCGCTCTCCGCTGCCCGAAAGGGTGGTGGTGGGGCTAGGGGGAAGGGGAAGCCCCACCACCGCGCGCAGACTGCGGGCGCCGCTCGGCGCAAGGCGCAGTCCATCACGATAGGGTTGCGCGACGGCGGGGGAGGAAGCAGCCCGCCGCCGCGCTAAAGGGATGCGGTTGCCCGCGTCCCGATCAGTGCATGCCTGCGCCGGGCAGGTGGATGACGTACTGGCCGTTCTTCTCGACATCGGGCTCGACCACTTCGCCGGCGATCAGCTTGCCGAGGTTCGACAGCGTGCCGACCATGCTGGCGACGCCGGTGAACGGCCGGCCGCGCGGATCGCGGCGCGGGGCGGGACGAGCGTTGCGCGGATCGCGGCGGCGTGGCGCAGGCGCCATGCGAGCCATCCGTGCGGCGACCGAAGCGGCGTCCCCCGCCCGCCCGAACTCCCGCCAGACAACGCGGAAGCCCTCGGGCACTTCGGTCCACTCGCCCTCCGCCCCGCTGCGGATCAGATCCCGACCGCAATGATGGCAAAGGCTGAATTCGAGGCCCTGGTTCGAATGGCGCGTGGTGTTCGGGTTGTGACCCATCACGGTGCAGAGGAACGCCATCTCAATGTACTCCCAGGGACGTGTTGTTGTGGCTGCTGAGCTGAAAGGCGGCGAGATCGCGGAACTGCGGATCTTCGCTCGCCATCGCCAGCTCGGGATTCCAGATTTCGAAGCTGTCGCCGGTGCCGACGAACAGCGCGAGGCCGTCGATCTTGCCGAGGTGGCGCATCGCGGCGGAAATGCGGATCGTGGCGGCGCTGCGCGGGAGGCGGTCTGCCATGCCGAAGGTGCGGCGCATGCGATGATAGTGGCTGCGGACCTCGGCGCCGCGTTCCTCGTCGGCGAGGCGGCGGCGCTCGCTGCGCTCGGCCAGCACTGCCAGCCGCGCGGGGCCGTAGCCGACCAGGCAGTCATCGATCTCGTGTCTGGCGACGATCAGCTCGGAGGCCTGATCGGCCAGCGCCTCGGCGACGAAGCCGGGGATCGCCGCATTGCCCTCTGCGTCGACATCCACCAGTGCGCTGCCATGAAAGAAGCTGGTCACCGACCGTGCATCCTTGCCGTTGATTTTCGTTAACCAACATCTGCCCGGACCGCCTGAGAGTCGCCATTCCGGTCGCATCCCATCCGCGTCCGCGCGGTAAGGGAGGTCCACAAGGGGGAGTCCCCTAGGTTGGCCGGTAAGACCTCGTTAACCGGCGCAAAGCTGTGGACGACAGGCCCTAGCGGGTTGAAAACCCGCCTTGGTGCGCCATAGGGTTAGCCATGCATTCGGGGTTCGTACCGCTCAGGGTCTTTTCGTCCTACACGATGCTCGAAGGGGCGATCGAGCCGAAGGCGATCGCCAAACGCTCGCGCGAGCTCGGCTTCCCGGCCGTGGCGGTGGCGGACCGCAACGGGCTCTATGCGGCGATGTCTTTTTCCGACGCGTGCAAGAAGGCGGGCGTCCAGCCGATCGTCGGCACGCTGCTCGCGGTCAAGCGGCCCGAGCTCGCCGAGGGGGCACCGGTCGCGATCGACTGGATCGCGCTCTATGCCCAGGACGAGACTGGCTATCTCAATTTGTGCGACCTCGTCTCGCGCGCGCATCTCGATCGGCCGATCGAGGAAGACGCGCATGTCGAGTTCGAAGATCTGCGCGGCCGCACCGACGGGCTGCTGTGCCTCACCGCGGGCGCCGAGGGCGCGATCACCAGGCTCTATGCCGAAGGGCAGGACCGCGCCGCCGAGGCCTATGCCAATTCACTGGCCGAACTGTTCCCCGACCGGATCTATATCGAGATCGTCCGCCGGCTGAACGAGGTCGAGGGTCGGGCCGAGGCCAAGCTGCTCGACTATGCGTATGCCCGGAACCTGCCGCTGGTGGGCACCAATCCGTGCTGCTATCCCGAACAGGATTTCCACGAGGCGCATGACGCGATGCTGTGCATCGCCAATTCGTCGTACATTGCCAGCGACGATCGCCCGCGCTCCTCACCCGATGCGTGGATGAAGCCTGCGGGCGAGATGAAGACGCTGTTCGCCGACCTGCCCGAGGCGATCGCCAACACGATGGTGGTGGCGCAGCGCTGCGCCTATGCCGCGCCCAAGCGCAAGCCGATCCTGCCCAGCCTTGCCGGCGATCGCGAGGGCGAGGCGAAGATGCTGCGCGAGCTCAGCCATACCGGGCTCGACGCGCGGCTCCGCAAGGCCGGGATCACGGCGCCGGAGGAAATCGAAGCCTATCGCACCCGGCTCGAATTCGAGCTCGACGTCATCATCCAGATGGGGTTTCCGGGCTATTTCCTGATCGTTGCCGACTTCATCCAATGGGCCAAGGCGCACGACATTCCGGTGGGCCCGGGCCGCGGATCGGGCGCCGGCTCGGTAGTCGCCTGGGTGCTGACGATCACCGATCTCGATCCGCTCAAGCTGGGCCTGCTGTTCGAACGCTTCCTCAATCCCGAACGCGTCTCGATGCCCGATTTCGACATCGATTTCTGCGAAACCCGGCGGGTCGAGGTGATCCGCTACGTCCAGGAGAAATATGGCCGCGACACCGTGGCGCAGATCATCACCTTCGGGACGATGAAGGCGCGCGCCGTGCTCAAGGATGTCGGCCGCGTGCTCCAGATGAGCTATGGCCAGGTCGATCGCCTCGCCAAGCAGATCCCGAACCTGCCCGCCGATCCGTGGACGCTCAAGCGCACGCTCGACGGGATCAGCGAATTCCACAGCGAGTATAAGAATGACGGCAGCGTCCGCCATCTGATCGACCTGTCGATGCGGCTCGAAGGCTTGCCGCGCCACTCGTCGACTCACGCCGCCGGCGTGGTGATCGGCGATCGTCCGCTCGCCCAGCTCGTGCCGCTGTATCGCGATCCGCGATCCGACATGCCGGTCACCCAGTTCGACATGAAATATGTCGAGGGTGCGGGACTCGTGAAGTTCGACTTTCTCGGGCTCAAGACGCTGTCGGTGCTCAAAAAGGCCGTCGAGCTGCTCGCCGATCGCGGGCTCGAGGTCGAGCTGGACACGCTGAGCTGGGACGATCCCGAGGTTTATGCGCTGCTCCAACGCGGCGACACGGTCGGCGTGTTCCAGCTCGAATCCGAAGGCATGCGCCGCACGCTGACCGCGGTGCGCCCGACCAATTTCGGCGACATCATCGCGCTCGTCTCGCTCTATCGCCCGGGCCCGATGGACAATATCCCGAGCTTTGGCCGCCGCAAGCAGGGCAGCGAGGAGATCATCTACCCGCACGAGACGCTCGAGCCGATCCTGAAGGAGACCTATGGGATCTTCGTCTATCAGGAACAGGTGATGCAGGCCGCGCAGATCCTGGCGGGCTACAGCCTGGGCGGCGCCGACATGCTGCGCCGCGCGATGGGCAAGAAGATCAAGGCCGAGATGGATCAGCAGCGCGCGATCTTCGTCGAAGGCTGCGCCAAGGTCCACGGCATCAAGGCGGGCAAGGCCAACGAGCTGTTCGACTTGATCGACAAGTTTGCCGGCTATGGCTTCAACAAGTCGCACGCCGCCGCCTATGCGCTGCTCGCCTATCAGACCGCGTGGCTGAAGGCGCACCATCCGCACGAGTTCTTCGCGGCGTCTATGGCGTACGACATCCACCAGACCGACAAGCTGGCGATCTTTGCCGACGACATGCGCCGGCTGGACATCGAATGCCTCGCGCCGGACATCAACGCGAGCCTTGCCGACTTCCATGTCGAGAAGCACAATGACGGGCTAGCGGTGCGCTATGCGCTCGGCGCGCTGAAGGGCGTCGGCGAACGCGCGATGGAGCTGCTGATCGAGGAGCGCGAGGACAAGGGGCGGTTCCGCTCGCTCGACGACTTCGCCAAGCGCGTCGATCCGCGGCTGCTCAACAAGCGCCAACTCGAGACGCTGGCGGCAGCCGGCGCCTTCGATGCGATCGAGCCCAATCGCGCCGGGGTCTATGCCGCTGCGGAGACGATCCTGGCGGTGGCGCAGCGCACCCACGAGAACCGGACGAGCGGGCAGGGCGGGCTGTTCGGCGAAGCCGAGCCGAGCGGTGGCGCGATCAACCTGCCCAAGAGCGCGCACTGGTCGCTGGCCGACAAGATCGGCGCCGAGAAGGACGCGTTCGGCTATTATTTCGAGGCGCATCCGCTCGATCGCTACCAGCATCTGATCCGCTCGCAGGGCGTGCGCGAGATCGCCTCGCTCGGCGAGATCGCGATTCCCGAGGGCGGACGCGTCGGCGCGACGATCGCGGCGCTGATCGAGAATGCGCGCTGGCGCACTTCGGCCCGCGGCAACCGCTACATGATGGCGACGATCAGCGATCAGAGCGCGCAGACGCTGACCAGCTGTTTCGACGAAATGGCCGCGAAGGACCTGGAGTCGGCGGCCCAGGCCGGCGGCTGTGCGGTGCTGACGGTCGAGCTCGACAAGCGGCCGGGCGAGGATTCGCCGCGGGTATCGGTCAAGCGGGTCCAGCCGTTCGAGGCGCTGGCAAGCACGCAGCGGCTGATCATCGACCTCGAAGTCACCGATCCCGGGGTGCTGCCGCGGCTGGCCGAGCTGATCGGCGGCGAGCGCGGCGGGCGCAGCACGGTGCGGGTCTGGGCAGCCTATGGCGCGCAAGGCCAGGCCGAAGTGGTGATCGGTCGCAACTTCCGCATCGACGAGGAAATGGTCGCCCGGCTGCGCGCGCTGCCGGGGATCTCCTCGGCGCGCTTCGGGCGGGCCGAAGTGACGCTGGCCGAGGCGGCCTAGGCGCTAGCCCCTCGACTTCGCGAGCCCGCGGGCGTTACCTTCACGCAAAAGACCGTGGAGAGAGCGATGCTGGGTGGTATGCAGGATTTCGAGCTGCGGGTGACGCGGCTGCTCGACCATGCCGAGCGCGAGCATGGCCCGCGCGAGATCGTCACGCGCTGGGCCGATGGCAGCGAGACCCGGACCCATTGGGCAGGCATCGCGCACGACGCGCGGCGGCTCGCCCAGGCGCTGGAGCGGCTGGGCGTCGCCAAGGGTGACCGCGTCGCGACGCTGGCGATGAACCATAGCCGCCACCTCGTCGCCTGGTATGGCGCAGCGGGGATGGGCGCGCTGATCCACACGATCAATCCGCGCCTGTTCGACGACCAGCTCGCCTTTATCGGCAACCATGCCGAGGATCGGGTGCTGCTCTACGACAAGGCCTTTGCGCCGATCGTCGAACGGCTGAAGCCGCACTGGACGACGATTGAGCATTATGTCTGCTTCGATGACGGGGCCTTCGATGCATTGCTGGCCCCCGAGAGCGCCCACTATGCCTGGCCAGAAGGCGACGAGCGCGACGCGTGCATGGTCTGCTACACCAGCGGCACCACCGGCAACCCCAAGGGCGTGATCTATACCCACCGATCGACCGTGCTCCACGCGATCACTGAATTGCAGCCCGACGAGTTCGACTTGTCGACGCGCGCGGTGGCGATGCCGATCGTGCCGATGTTCCACGCGGTCGGCTGGGGGCTTCCCTGGGCGGCGGCGGCGGTGGGTCTCAAGCTGGTGTTCAGCGCCGTCAACGAACCGGCGATCCTCTGCGACTTGATGAACCGCGAGAAGGTGACGCATTCGGCCGGCGTGCCCACCGTCTGGTTCGCGATGTTCCAGCATATCGACGCCACCGGCACGGCGCCCGAGCATCTCAAGATC
The DNA here is from genome assembly GCF_044881185.1 of Sphingomonas sp. MMS12-HWE2-04. GTDB lineage: Bacteria > Pseudomonadota > Alphaproteobacteria > Sphingomonadales > Sphingomonadaceae > Sphingomonas. The sequence goes on from NZ_CP173254.1 coordinate 1,498,021, forward strand.
GTGACGATCGGCGGATCGGCGGCGCCGCGCGCGATGGTCGAGCGGTTGATGAAGATGGGCGTGCGGGTCAACCATGCCTGGGGGATGACCGAGACCTCGCCGATCGGGACGATGGGGGCGCCGTCGCCAGACTGGGACGAATTGACCTTCGAGGCGCAGGTCGACCAGGTCTCGAAACAGGGCAAGGTGCCGTTCGGCGTCGAGCTGCGCACCGTCGATGACGAAGGCGCGCTGCTGCCGCGGGACGGGGTGAGCTCGGGGCGGCTGCAGGTGCGCGGGCCGTGGGTCGTCCGCCAATATTTCGGGGAGTCCGAGCCCGCAGTCGATGCCGACAACTGGTTCGACACCGGCGATGTCGCGGTGCTGCATCCCGACGGAACGATGCAGATCACCGATCGCGCCAAGGACGTGATCAAATCCGGCGGCGAGTGGATCAGTTCGGTCGAGCTCGAGAACGCCGCGACCGGCTGCGCCGGCGTCGCCGAGGCGGCGGCGATCGGCGTGCATCATCCGCGCTGGGAAGAGCGGCCGATCCTGCTGGTGGTGCGCAAGCCCGGCAGCGACGTGACCGCCGAGGCGATCCAGGCGCATCTCGGCGAGCATGTCGCCAAATGGTGGCTGCCCGACGAGATCCATTTCGTCGACAGCCTGCCGCACACCGCCACCGGCAAGCTGCTCAAGACCGCGATCCGCGCGCAATATAAGGACTTCAGGCTGGCCGCAGCCTGAAGTCCCCGCGGCCTATCGTGCGAACGCAGCGCTGACTTCGCCAGCCTTGGCGTCGCGGAAGCGCGCGCAGTTGCGGATCTTGTCGAGCGTGCGATCGAGCCCGAGCGTGCTGTCCTGCGCGAGCAGCGGACGCAGCTTGGCGTCGACCTGATCGGCCTGCGCAGTCGAGCAGAGCGATTCGAAGGTCTTCGCCGTGCTGCCGGAGAAGATCCCGCCGCTGCCAGGTTTCGAATAGTCGCCGAAATGCACGATCATATAAGTGAAAGCGAGGTCGCGCGTCCGCGGCGTTTGCAGGAACACGCCCGCGAACTTCAGCCGCTCCTTGCCGTCGAGCTTGGGATCGCTGAACTCCTGCAGGAACCAGCGCGCGACCTCGGGATCGTCCGACGTGGCGACGGCGCGCAGCGCGAGCTCGCGGATCGGGCCGGGTGCCGCGAGCCCCTTGGTCACGAGCATCTTGGCGAACGGCAGCCCGCGATCCTGAACCCCGATCATGGCGGCGAGCAGGCCGTATTCGGGATCGAGCGCTTTCATATCGCCCGCCAGATAAGCATCCAGCGCGGTAGTCAGCTTCGCGCGCACGGCCACATCATGGCCGGCATCGGCGACGATCTCCGCCAGCTCGCTGCGCAGCTGCTTGCGATCGGCATCGTCCGCGGCGAAGGCGCCCAGCGCCGGATCGAAGCCGAGCTTGGCGAGCTGCGGCGCATAGATGCTGGCGATCAGCGTGCGGAAGCCCGGCAGCGCGGCGTCGCTGAGCAACCCGCCCTTGCCGAGCCCCTGAAGGCGCTGCGCATTTTCGAGCGCGATCTTGGTCGATGGGCTGCCGCCCGCCGCCTTCGCAAAGGCGATGAGCTTGGGCAGATAGGGCTTGCCGGCATAAAACCCGGCCCACAGGCTGTCGGTCACCGCCAGCGCCTCGGGCTCGGGCAGGGTCGGCGTCGCAGCGATCAGCGCGTCCCAATCGGCGGGGTCGAGATCGAAGCGATAATAGCCCCAGCCGCCGGCATTGGGGACGAGCACGCCGTCGCCGGCAGCGGTCTCGATCGCCATTTCCGGCTTGTCGAGCAGCGTGCAGTTGCGTGCCGCCGCGCGGCGCACGCAGAAGGGGATCATCCACTGCGTTGCGGGCGCGTTGGTGCCGAAATAGGCGTAGCGCTGCTGGGTGGCGGTATAGCCATCGGCACCGCGATGCAGCGTCACCAGCGGCACACCCTGCTGATCGACGAAGCTGCGCAGCGAGGCGAGCACCCGCGGATCGTGCGCAGCGTCGGCAAGCGAACCGAAGAACTCGTCGGTCGTGGCATTGCCATAGCTGTGGCGCTGCATGTGCAGCCGCACGCCGTCGCGGAATTTCTCGTCGCCAAGATAGTCCGCGATCATCGCGACGACCTGGCCGCCCTTGCCATAGGTGATCTGATCGAACGCCGCGTCGATATCGGCGTCGCGGGTGATCCGCTCGTGGATCGGCCGGCCGGCGGCGAGCGCGTCGATCTCCATCGCGTCGAACGCCTCGGCGATGCCGTCGACTTCGACGTTGAGGCCCGGCCGCCATTCGTCGCCGATGCGATAGCCCATCCAGTTGGCGAAGCTCTCGTTGAGCCAGATATCGTCCCACCAGGCGGGGGTCACCAGGTCGCCGAACCATTGATGCGATAGTTCGTGCGCCACGACCATGCCGAAGGTGCGCTTGTCGTCGCTTGGCGCATGTTCGTCGAGGAACAGGATGCCGTCGCCATAGATGTCGGCGCCGGCATTCTCCATCGCGCCGGGCATTACCGGCGAGCCGATCTGATCGAGCTTGGGATACGGGAAGGGCTGATCAAAATAGCGTTCGAGCAGCGCGACGATCTTGCCCGATTCCTCCAGCGCGAATTTGAGCTGCGCGGCATTGGGCTGGGTGCCGACCACGCGTAGCGGGAGGGGCTTCTCGCGCTGCGGCGTCGGCGGCACGACCGTCTCGGCGACCGCGAACGGCCCGGTGACGAAGGCGATCAGATAGGTCGGCAGCGGCTTGGTGGCGATGAAGTCATGCCGCACCAGCGCGCCCTTGCGCTTGCCCTTGCCGATCTCGGGCGCGTTGCTGATCGCGGCAAAGCCCGGCTTGGTGGTGATCGACACGGTGAACGGCGTCTTGAACCCAGGCTCGTCGAACGAGGGGAAGGCACCGCGAGCGTCAATCGATTCGAACTGCGTCCAGCTATACCAGCGATTGGCGATGTTGAGATGATAGAGCCCGGCCGGCCCGGTGGCAAAGGCGGCGTCGTAATCGAACTTCAGCGTCAGCTTGCCCGGCTTCACTGTCTTGCCGAACTGGACCTCTGCCAGCCCCTGCGGAGTCTTCTGGGTGAAGGTGACCGGGGTTTCCTTGCCCGCGATCTTCACCACCGCGCGCGTCACGTGCAGGTTTCGGCCGTGCATGTAGAGCGCCGAGGCAGCCTGTTTGAGATCGACGTCGATCTCGGTGTGCCCGCTGAACCGCGCCCGTTCCGGGACAATCGTCATGTCGACACGATAGGCCGTCGGCGCGGCGGTATCGGGGAGCTTGCCGGTGGGCAGCGCGCTTGTCTGGGCTAGCGCCGCGGCAGGAACGAACAGGGTGCAGAACGCAAGGAATAGGAAGCGCATCGAAACTCCTAAAAGGCCCGCGACGCTTAAGGCCTCGCTCCCTACGTAGCAATCCGTGCGATGCTCGGTTGCCAGTCCCTGCTGCAAGGCTATGGTATCGCTACCATAAAGGTGGAGGCGAGGATGAGGAGAGGCGCGCTTGTCCTGGCGCTGATGCTGCTATGGGGCACTGTCCCCGCTTCGGCGCAGCCGCGGCCACATTGGGTGGCGGCATGGGCGACTGCGCAGATGGCGCCAAGCGGCGATGCGCTGACGGCGGCCGGGGATCTTGCCGATGCGACGCTGCGCCAAGTCGTGCGCGTCTCGCTGGGTGGCAGGCAGCTGCGGGTCCGGCTCTCCAATGCCTTTGGCAACGCACCGCTGGCGATCGACGCCGCCAGCGTCGCGCGATCGGTGAACAATCGCACGTCGCGCATCGACGCCGCTGCGCTGCACCGGTTGCGCTTCAACGGATCGCCGCGGGTGACGATACCCGCAGGCGCCGAATATTGGTCCGACCCCGTCGCGCTGCCGGTGAAGGCAGGCGACGACCTCGCGATCAGCCTCTATCTCCCCAGCGCTCCCGATCGCCAGACCGGGCATCCCGGGGCGCGCGCGACGAGCTATCTGGTCCACGGCGATCAGGTCGCCGCGGCGGAACTCGCGGGCGCTAAGACCATCACGCGCTGGCTGGTGATCGGCGGGGTCGAAGTCGATGCACCGGGCGCTTCGGCGCTGGTCATCCTCGGCGATTCGATCACCGACGGCTATGGCGTACCGCCCGATACCAACCAGCGTTGGCCCGACGCGCTGATGGCGCGGATGCGCGCCGATCCGGCGACGCGCGGCATGGCGGTGCTCAATGCGGGGATCGGCGGCAATCGGCTGCGGCTGGACGGGCTCGGGCCCAATGCGCTGGCGCGGTTCGAGCGCGAGATACTGGCGGCGTCGGGGGTGAGCCATCTCATCGTGCTCGAAGGGATCAACGATCTCGGCACGCTGACGCGCGACGCGCCGGCGACGCCCGAGCAGCACGCCGCGCTGGTCCGCGAAATGGTCGGCGTGCTCCAGCAGATCGCGACGCGGGCGCGGGCCAAGGGGATAAAGGTTATCGGCGGCACGATCATGCCCGATGGCGCCTCTGGCTATTACCATCCTGACGCCGCCAATGAGGCCGATCGCGCTGCGGTCAATGCCTGGATCCGCGCGCCGGGCAATTTCGACGCGGTGATCGATTTCGATGCGGCGATGCGCGATCCGGCCAACCCGAACCGGCTGCGTGCCGATCTCGATTCGGGCGACGGGCTGCATCCCTCGATGGCGGGATACCGGGCAATGGCCGCGCTGGTGCCGCTCTCGCTGCTGTCACCCAAATCGCGCGACAGGGGCCGGGCGGCTGCACCTCGGGCACCGGCGCCGGCGATCGCCTTCACTTTCGATGATCTTCCCTCGCACGCCGCGCTGCCGCCGGGGGTGACGCGGATCGATGTTGCCAATCGGATCATCGCGGCGCTCAAGGCAGCGCATGCGCCCGCCACCGGGTTCATCAACGGCAGCAAGCTTGCGGAGGAGCCCGCGTCTGCGCCGGTGCTGGACGCGTGGCGGCGCGCCGGCCTGCCGCTCGGCAATCACGGTTGGCGGCACGCGGCGCTCGGCGACCTCACCGACGCGCAGTTCGTCGAGGAACTGGTCAGGAACGAGCCGGTGTTGGCGGCGAAGATGGGGAAGGGTGACTGGCACTGGTTTCGCTATCCCTTCCTGGCGGAAGGCGACGGCGCGCGCCGCACCGCGGTGCGCCGGCTGCTCGCGGCCCGCGGCTACAAGGTCGCCGCGGTGACGATGGGGTTCGACGACTGGGCGTATAACGACGCCTATGCCCGCTGCGCGGCCAAGGGCGACCAAAGCGCGATCGCGCAGATGGAGGCAGGCTGGCTCGCCGGGGCCGAGGCGCAGGCCGATCGCGCACGGGCGATGTCGCAGAGCCTGTATGGTCGCGACATCCCCTATGTACTGCTGATGCATCTCGGTGCGTTCGACGCCCGCATGCTGCCCAAGCTGACCGCGCTTTATGTACGCAAGGGCTTCCGCTTCGTGACGCTGGCCGAGGCCGAGCGCGACCCGCACTATCGCGCCGATGTCGATCCGGCGCTGCCGCCCGGCCCGCCGAACCTCGAGGCGGCGCTAGCCGCGCAGGGCAAGCCGGTGCCGCCAGCGCCGCAGCGGCCGCCGCTCGAGACGATGTGCCGCTAAGCTAGAACAATTCGCCCTGTGGCCCGGCGGGCGGGCGGAACAGGTCGGTGCGCAGCTTCAGCCGCTCGCCGTCGAGCCCATAGCGGCGGGTGGCGATCTGAAAGCGGGTGCGCAGCAGCTCGGCCCAGGGGCCTTGTCCGCGCATCCGCGTGTGGAAATTGGGGTCGTTGTCGCGGCCGCCGCGGATCGACTGGATCGTCGCCATTACCTTGGCGGCGCGATCGGGGAAATGGGTGTCGAGCCAGGCGCGGAACAGCGGCGCGACTTCGTGCGGCAGCCGCACCGGCAGGAAGAAGGCGCCGCGCGCGCCGGCCTGAGCGGCGCGCTCCAGTATATGTTCGAGTTCGTGATCGGTGATCTGAGGGATCACCGGCGCCATCGAGACGAAGACCGGGATGCCCGCATCGCTCAGTTTGCGGACCGCCGCGAGCCGCTTTTCGGGATGCGGCGCACGCGGCTCGACCGTCATCGCGATCCGGCTGTCGAGCGAGGTGATCGACAGCATCACCGCGGCGAGCCCTTTCGCCGCCATCGGCGCGAGCAGGTCGATATCGCGCGTCACCCGATCGGACTTGGTGGTGATCGTGATCGGGTGGTTGCACGCGGCGAGCACTTCGATGCAGCCGCGGGTGATCCGCCACGTTGCCTCGATCGGTTGATAGGGATCGGTGTTGGTCCCGAACGCGATCGGCCGGCAGGCATAGCCGCGCTTGGCCAGCGCCGCGCGGAGCAGCAGCGGCGCATCGGGCTTGGCGAACAGCCGCGTCTCGAAATCGAGCCCGGGGGACAGGTCGTGATAGGCGTGGCTGGGGCGCGCAAAGCAATAGATGCAGCCATGCTCGCAACCCCCAAACGGATTTATGCTCCGGTCAAAGGGTATGTCCGGACTCTTGTTGTAGGAGATGATCGTTTTGGGGTGCAGCACCTGAACAGTGGCGCGCGGGCGGGGAACTGGGCCGTCTATCGCTTCGCGCTCGTCCAACCAGTCGCCGTCGACGTCGCGCTGAGGCAGATTGAAGCGCGTGCTCGCCCGATTGCCGGTCGCGCCGCGCTGAGGTCTATCACCTGCCATGCGGAACGTATAGAGAACGTGCGCTGTCGGCGCAACACGGGACGGTCAACAGGTGCGGCCCGCCGCGAATGTCTACTGGGGGGTTAGCGGACGTTCCGCGAAGCACGTTGGGCTAGGAACTTAACCGTAAGACGACTAGCGAGCAGCGCGATCGGCGTGACCACCGCAAGCGCAGTCAGATTACCAAAGAAAACGGCTCCAGGCGGAGCGTCGTCCGCTTCCATTGTAAGCACCCAAAATCCGAACGACGCGCAGAGCAGAGTTGGTATGGTCAGCGTTCCTAACGCCATCGACAAAGCGCTACTCTTTGTAGCAGCGTGGCTAACGGCCGCTATCGCGCCGGCGATCAGGGAAACGCCTATCACAATGCCAATCAAGACAAGCAGTCCAAGAAGCATCTGACCTTCATGCAGGTGCTATCGAATGTCTGCAAGTGGGGCGATAGCAACGATCCTACTTAAGCAAGCGTCGTTAATAGACGCAGGCCATGCTCGCAGCCGCGATAGGGGTTCACCGAACGATCGAAGGCGATGTCGGGCGAGCTGTTGCGGGTGAGGATCGTCTTGGGTTTCTCGATCGTCACGGTGGTGCGCAGGGGCGGCAGTGCCCCGTCCACGTCCTCGCGCGTGTCGAGCCAGTCGCCATCGGCTTCCGTCGAGGGCAGGTTGAAGCGCGTGCTCTCGCGATTATGGGTGGCGCCGCGGACGGGGCGAGTCTTTGCCATTGCCAAAGGCTAGTCGGGCGCATAGAACATAGCAAGAACAATGGAGAAAGTGATGCCGCGGATCAGCTATGTCGAAGTGCCGGTGAAGGATGTCGCGGGGACGCGCGATTTCTATGCAAGCGCATTCGGGTGGACGTTCACCGATTTCGGCCCCGAATATGCGGCGACCACCGGCGGTGACGTCGATCTCGGGATCAATGGCAGCCAGGACCAGGCGATTCCCCAGGTGCTGCCGATCGTCGAGGTGCAGGATCTCGAGGCCATGCTCGATCGCGTGACGCAGGCGGGCGGCACGATCAGCGTGCCGATCTTCGCCTATCCGGGCGGCCGCCGCTTCCATTTCCGCGATCCCGCCGGCAACGAGCTTGGGGTGTTCGTCAACGAGCCCGAGTGACGCCGAACGCGCGCGCCGCTAAGGCTCGCGGCGTCCTATTGGGGGAATCGATCGATGCGTCTGACCTTCCCGGCTGCGGCCGGCTTTCTGCTGTGCCTGTCCGTGCCCGCCGCGGCCGAAGACGCGGCACCCTGCGCCGCGAACCTGGTATGCGCGAGTGCGCCAGCCACCGTCGTCGAAGCGATGGAAAAGGCCGAGTTCGAGCCCAAGCTGAGCAAGGACCGTGACGGCGATCCGATGATCGAGAGCAATGTCGCCCCCTATCAGTTCAGCCTGTTCTTCTATGGTTGCACCGAGCACGTGAAATGCGATTCGCTGCGTTTCGAATCGGCGTTCGAGAAGGCGCCGGAGAACACGCTGGAACTGGCAAACAAGTGGAATGCGCAGAAGCGCTTCCTGCAGGCGTTCATCCGCCCGAATGGCGAATTCGTCGTCGCCTATGACCTCGCGACGATCGGCGGGCTCAACAAGAACAACTTCGCCGATGTGCTCGCCTGGTGGAACAACCAGCTCGAGGAGCTGGCGACGTTCTTCGAAGAGGAAATTCCGAAGACCCGCGCGAAGAAATGATCAGCGCTCGGTAAGGCGCGGCATCAGCTCGACGAAGTTGCAGGGCTTGTGGCGGATGTCGAGCTGGGTGGCGAGGATGCCGTCCCACGCGTCGGTGACCGCGCCGGTCGAGCCGGGCAGGGCGAACAGATAGGTGCCGCGCGCGACGCCGGCGGTGGCGCGCGACTGAATCGTCGAGGTGCCGATCTTGGCATAGCTCAGCCAGCGGAACAGCTCGCCAAAGCCAGGGATTTCCTTGTCCCAGACGCGCGCGAGTGCTTCGGGGGTAACGTCGCGGCCGGTGACGCCGGTGCCGCCGGTGGTCAGCACAGCGTCGATCGCCGGGTCGTCGATCCAGCCGTGCAGCCGCGCGACGATATGCTCGACATCGTCGGTGACGATTTCGCGGTCGGCGAGGATGTGCCCCGCCGTAGTCAGCCGCTCGACCAGGCGGTCGCCCGAGCGATCATCGGCCAGCGTCCGGCTATCGGAGATGGTGAGAACCGCGATCCGGACCGGCCGGAACGCGATCGTCTCGTCAATTGCCACGCGCGACCTGGGCCGGGATCGTGCGCATCGAGAGCGTGCGCCCGCCGATCTTGACTGAGGTTGCCCCCGGCATGCCCGGGAATTTGGGCCACAGCCCCTGGGTCAGTGCCGAGCGGCTGGCCGATTTGCGGCCCTCCTGATTCTCGTACATCCAGTAGTTGCGCAGCACCGTCATCACATAGCCGCGCGTCTCCCAAAACGGGATGCTCTCGATATAGAGCAGCGGATCGCCATTGTCGCGCATGCCTGCGTTCCACGCCTGCACCGGGCTGGGACCGGCGTTATAGGCGGCGATAACCTTGGGCAGCAGCCCGCCGGTGAAAGGCTGGTCGCGCAGCTGCTCGAGATAGGACTGGCCGATTTCCATGTTGACCGCAGGCTTGGTCAGGTCCGAGGCGGCATAGGTAACGCCGCGCCGGCGGCCGACATCGATCGCCGCTCCGGTCTTGACCTGCATCAGCCCCATCGCACCCGCCGCGCTGCGGATCTCGGCATTGAAGCGCAATTCCTGGAGCGTGTGGGCATAGACCAGCGCCTTGTCGACCCGCCAGCCGCCCGCAGGCGTCCAGTTGGGCGAAGGATAGCGTGCCTGGAGCAGCGGCTTCGCGCCGGCCGGGCCGTTGTGCGACAGCCAGAGCTGAGTCGAGGCGAGGTCGAGCCGGCCGGCAAGGCGCGACAGCGCGGCGTGATCGCCCGGATTGCAGAACTTGGCCTGATAGCGCAGCACTTCGTCGGCCAGGTCGTCTTCGCCGATCTCGCTCAGCGCGGCGGCGACACGGACATTGGGGCGCCGCTCGAGTGCGGTCCAGTCGGCCGCGACGAAGCGCTCGCCCTTGATCGGCTTGTCTTCGATGCCCAGCGATGCCCGGGCGAGCAGGCCATAATAGGTCTCGCCATATTGCGACGCGATCTTGAGCTTGGCCGAGACCTTGTCGGGGCGGCCGCAGGCCATGTCGGCGCGCGAACCCCAATAGAGGCCGGCGGTGCGCAGTTCCGTATCGCCGGCGCGCGTCGCGACGCGCTCGAACGCGGTTCCGGCCGCCTGGCAATCCTGCTGGCGCCAGGCGGCAAGCCCGGCGACCCAATCGCCCTGCGCGGCCCAGTCGCCGACGCCAAGCTCGGCCTTGGCGGCCATGCGCGCGGCATTGGCATCGTCACCGGCAGTATAATAGATCCAGCCGACCTTCTGCTGCCATTCGGTCAGCGCCTCGGGGGTGAGGTCGGCGGCGAACTTCTCGAGCACCGCCTCGGCCGAGACGCCGTCATCGGCCTTGACGAAGGGCTGGATCTCGATTGCGACCGAGGTCGCGGCGGTGTCGCTCTTGATCGAGCGCGCACGCTGGCGGACCGGCGCGCCATCGAACCAGATCAACCGCTGGGCGGTGGGAAGCACCGGCAGGTCGACCGCGCCGCGGCTCTTGGCCATGCGGGCGAGCTGTTCGGCCTGGGGAAGCTCGGGTGCCTCGGCGAGCAGCGCGAGGATCGGCGCGAGCTCGACCTTGGGCGAATCCTTGGCGGTGTAGAGCTCGGCGCGCGCAATCGCGTGCAGCGGGCCGGGCTTCATCGAATCGAGCTGGAGCTGGGCATCGCTCCAACGGCTGGCATGGATCGCGGCGAAGACCTTGCGATAGCCGTCGCGTTGGTCGCTATCGAGCTGGTCGGGAATGCCGTCGCCGTCGCGCACCATCGCAGGCGCGCCGCCGCCTGCGGTCGCGCCACTGTCGTCGGCATGGGCAGCGGCGGGCAGGATAAGCGCGGCCGCGGCAAGAATATAACGCAAATTCACTCGGCCAACCCCCGGCTCAATAGCAGCAGATGCTTCCAGGCTTCGCTTTTGGCAGCTGGCCGCTCCAGAAGGAAACGGGGATGATAGCTCGCCACTACCGCCGTTCTTGCCCCAAAATGGTTAACGGCATGTATACGATTGTCGGGACCGGCGGCATTCGTCTCAGCCAGTACACGACTCGCCGCTTGACCCAACAATAACAGCCGCTTGGGCCGGACCAGACCGAGCTGATGGCGCGCCAATTCGACCAATCGTTGCTCGTCGTCGGGCGGATCCGGCCGGTGAGCGGTCTGGCAAAGGCGAGCGGCATGACGTGGACCGAATCGCGAGCAAGCCCGATTGCAGCGAGCATCCGATCGAGCAGCCGCCCTGCCGCGCCCTGCAGCAGCGTCTCCATATCGTCGGTTTCGGGCATGTCGACCAGCACGGCCCATTCGGCCTCGGCGGGGCCGGTCGGCGCGAAGCGCGGCGCCAGCCATTTGGCCTCGGGGGCGTCCTCGCCCAGTCGCCAGGCGATAAACTCGGCCAAGCTATCGGGCAGGGGGGCCTGCGCCGGTTCCGCTACGGCGGGCACGCTCGGCGCGGCCTCGGCGCGCGGCGCCGGGCGCGCGAGCCAGTCGCGCACATCGTCGTCGACCAACGTGTCGACACCGGCCTCGCACCACCAGTCGAGCGCGCTCGCCGCGATCTTCTGCCAGTCGTGGATCGGTTCCGCCCCCATACCCGTTATTCAAATCCTAGTTGACGCCGCGGTCAATCTGCCTCCATCCCCGGCCGGATGGACCGTTGCGGAAGCGCGACGACAAGCGTGCGCGGCGTCTTCAAACGAGATTTGACGAGGATTTGCAATGAGTGAACGGGAGTCGATGCCCTATGACGTCGTGATCGTCGGCGCGGGCCCTTCGGGTCTTTCCGCGGCGATCCGGCTCAAGCAACTGGCTTCGGAGGCCGGGAGCGAGCTCTCGGTGTGCATCCTGGAAAAGGGTTCGGAGGTCGGCGCGCATATCCTATCGGGCGCGGTGGTAGATCCGCGGGGGCTCGACGAGCTTTTGCCCAATTGGCGCAACCAGGATTGCCCGCTGGCACGCACCCCGGTGACCGAAAACCATCACTGGATCCTCAGCGAGAAGGGCAAGTCGAGCTTCCCGAATTCCTGACCCCGCCCTATCTCCACAACAAGGGCACCTATACCGGCTCGCTCGGCAATTTTTGTCGCTGGCTGGCGAGCCGCGCCGAAGAACTCGGCGTCGAGATCTTCCCCGGCTTCGCCGCGGCAGAGATCCTCTACAACGACGATGGCAGCGTGAAGGGCGTCGCCACCGGCGACATGGGCGTCGCGCGGGATGGCACCCACAAGCCCGACTACCAGCCCGGGCTCGAGCTCCATGCGAAATACACCTTCTTCGCCGAGGGCGTGCGCGGGCATCTGACCAAGCAGCTCCAGCGCCAGTTCGACCTGTGCCGCGATGCCCAGCCGCAGATCTACGGCATCGGCATCAAGGAATTGTGGGACGTGGATCCGGCCAAGCACGTTCCCGGCAAGGTGATCCACACCCAGGGCTGGCCGCTCCAGGAAGGCGAGGCCAATGGCGGGGGCTTCCTCTATCACCAGGCCGACGGCCAGGTCGCCTTGGGCTTCGTCGTCTGGCTCAACTACAAGAACCCCTATCTCTCGCCGTTCCACGAGATGCAGCGCTGGAAGACGCATCCGGAGATCGCCAAGATCTTGGGCGGCGGCAAGCGCGTCTCCTACGGCGCCCGCGCGATCAGCGATGGCGGCTGGCAGGCAGTGCCCAAGCTGGTGATGCCCGGCGCGGCGCTGATCGGCGACACCGCGGGCTTCCTCAACGTGCCGCGGATCAAGGGCACGCATACGGCGATGAAGTCCGGCATGATGGCCGCCGAGGCAGCCTTCGCCGCGGTCAAGGCCGGGCGGACCAGCGACGAACTGACCGCCTATACCGAGGCGTACAAGACGAGCTGGGTCGAGAAGGAGCTGCGCGGCGTCCGCAACGTGGCGCCGCTGGTCAAGAAGTTCGGCGATACCTGGGGCACCGTGCTCGCCGGCGTGGCGATGTGGATGGAACTGGCCGGGCTGCGCTGGCCCTTCACGATGAAGCATCATCCCGATCATGAGAGCCTGTGGCACGCCAGCGCGGCCAAGCCGATCGACTATCCCAAGCCCGACGGTGTGCTGACCTTCGATCGCCTCTCCTCGGTGTTCATCTCGAACACCAATCACGAGGAGGATCAGCCGGTCCATCTGACGCTGAAGGACCCCGATATCCCGATCGACTACAATCTGCCGGTGTACGCCGAGCCCGCGCAGCGTTACTGTCCGGCCGGCGTATATGAAGTCGTAGGGGAAGGCGATGATCTGCGGTTCCAGATCAACGCGCAGAATTGCGTGCACTGCAAGACCTGCGACATCAAAGACCCGACCCAGAATATCAACTGGGTGGTTCCCGAAGGTGGCGGCGGTCCCAATTATCCGAACATGTAGCGCCGCGCTGGCGCTGGTGCTCTCGGCGCCGGCCTGGGCGCAGGGCGATCCCGCTGCCTATGTCCGCGCCCGTGCCGCCGATGCGGCGGGCTCGGCGCAGGCCGCGGCGCAGGGCTATGCCCGCGCGCTGGCAGCGGCACCCGACGATCAGATCGTCGCGATGCGCGCCTATCGGCAAGCGTTGACGGTGGGCGATTATTCGCTCGCCAGCCGCGCCGCCGCGGTGATGGTGCGCGCCGGCATGGCACCGCCCGACACCGCGATCCTCGCCTTTGCGATTGCGGTCCACGCCCGGAATCTTGCCGGGGCGAATGCTGCGGTCGACCGGATCGCCAGCGGCCCGCTCGATTTCCTCGCACCCGGGCTGCGCGGCTGGCTTGCCTATGATCGCGGCGAGGATGCCGTCGCCCAGCTCGATCAGGCTAAGGGCAGCGCGCTTGCCCGCCGCTATACCGAGCGCCATCGCGCCCTGCTGCTCATCGCCTCGGGCCGATCGAGTGAGGCGGTCGTCGCGCTGGCGCCGTCGCTGACCGCCGAGCCGGACACCGATCTGCGCATTGACGCTGCCATGTTGCTGGCCGGCTCGGGCAAGCGCGATCCTGCGCGCGCGTTGCTCGCCGGCACCGACCAGTCGCTGCGCCAGCTCGGCAAGGCACGCGCGAGCGCCGCCTTTGGCGGATCTCGGCTGTTCGTCCAGCTTGCCGGCGACATTGCCGGCGAAGACATGCAGGCGCTGTCGATCCTGCTCGGCCGGGCGGCCTTGCTGCTCGATCCCGAGGAGGACCGCGCCCGGCTGCTCCTTGCCGAGGCCCTGTCGCAGGACGGCGCGGCGGATCTCGCGCTCGGCCTGCTCGGCGAAATTGGCCGGGACAGCCCGGTCGCGCGGGAGGCGGGCGCGGCCCGCATCGGCGTGCTCCAGCGGGCCGGCCAGGGCGAAGCGGCAGCCGTGGCCGCCCGCGCGCTGGCCGAGGGCAAGGGCGCGAGCCGCGACGGCGCCGAGCTTTATGGCGCGCTTCTCGGTGACCTTGGCCGCAATGACGAAGCCGCCGCTGCTTATGGCCGCGCGCTGGGCCTGGCGGGCGAAGCTGGCAGCTGGAAACTCCACTATCTCCAGGGCCGCGCCTATGATCGCGCCGGCAATTGGGCTGCCGCCCTCCCGGCACTGCGCCGCGCCGTCGCGCTCGCGCCTGACGAGGCAGCGCCGCTGCGCTATCTCGGCTATGCGCTGGTCCTGCGCGGCGAGGCGCTCGAGGAAGCGCAGCAACTGCTCGAACGTGCCAGCAAGCTCCGCCCCGAGGATGCCGACATTTCCAACTCGCTCGCCTGGGCCTATTATCGCCGCGGCGACGTCGCCCGCGCGCTGCCCTTGCTCGAACGCGCGGCCAAGGCCGATCCGGGCGGCGCGCAGGTCAACGAACATCTCGGCGACGCCTATTGGCGCCTCGGGCGCCGCTATGAGGCGCGCTATGCCTGGCGTGCCGCCGCGATTGGAGCCGAAGGCGATGCGACGGCGCGGATCGCGGGCAAGCTTGCCGGGGGCCTGCAGTCGAACTGATGATCGAGATCGCCCACGCCAAGCTCAATCTGGCGCTCCATGTCCGCGCGCGCCGCCCAGACGGCTATCACGAGCTCGAGACGCTGTTCGCGTTCGTCGACCATGGGGATGTCGTCGACGTGACGCCGGCCGAGGCCCCAGGGCTGACGATCACCGGTCCGTTCGGCGCGGCGCTTAGCGGCGAGGGTGACAATCTCGTCACGCGCGCTGCGGCGCGCTTTGCCGAGGCGTTTGGCGGCGGAGCGCACGCGATCCTGCTCGACAAGCGGCTGCCGGTCGCCTCGGGCATCGGCGGCGGCTCGGCCGATGCCGCGGCAACCTTGCGCGCGCTGGCCCGGCTTCATGGCGTCGCGCGCGATGATCCGCGGCTGTTCGCCATCGCCGACGCGCTGGGTTCGGACGTCCCCGCCTGCCTGCTCGAGCGCACCGCGCTGGGGCGGGGCAGGGGCGAGCAGCTCGCGCCGGTCGCGGGGATCGCCGGCACGCCGGTGCTGCTGGTCAATCCGGGCGTCGGCGTCTCGACTGCGGCGGTGTTCGAGCGCTGGGATGGGGTCGATCGCGGCGGGATCGGCACCGGGAACGTGCTCGATGTCGCGCTGGAAGGCCGCAACGACCTCGAACCGCCTGCACGAACGCTCGCCCCGGAGATCGACGACGTGCTCGACGCGCTCGCCGCCCAGCCTGGCGTGACGCTCGCGCGCATGTCGGGATCGGGGGCGACCTGCTTCGCGCTGTTCGACAGCGAGGCCTCGTGCGACGCGGCCGCGGCGCGCGTCGCGCGGCCCGGCTGGTGGGTCCAGCCGACAAGGCTGCTGTGAAATTTACCATTTCGCGAAAGCGTGCATTGACCGTCGCGGCGTTATTCCGGCGGCGCGGATCATTCGCCAGGAGCCGAACGTCCGCGCGTGGCCCGTCTCGGCGCGTCACAGCGTGACAGGCTCTGCCCGATCGGGCAGAGCCGTCACATGATCCGCCTCGCGCATGATGGACCTGTCGCCACGATAGCGCTGGCGCGTCCCGAAGCCCGCAATGCCCTGCCGATCGAGGCCTGGGACGCGCTCGCCGCTGCTACACAGGCGGTCGGCGATGCCCGTGCGGTGATCCTCCGCTCCGACGTCGCTGGCATCTTCTCCGCGGGTGCCGATGTCCGCGAATTCGAGCAGCTCCAGGCCGATCCGGCGCTCCGTCCGCGCTTCCGCACCGCGATGCGCACCGCGATCGAGGCGGTTGCCGCGCTGCCGATGCCGGTGATTGCGGCGGTCGATGGCGGCTGCTTCGGCGCCGCGGTCGCGCTGATCCTGGCGGCCGACATTCGCGTCGCCGGCGACAAGGCCGAATTCGCTACTACCCCTGCCAAGCTCGGCCTCGGCTACCCGCAGGAGGACGTCGCGCGGCTGATCAACCAGGTCGGGCGCGGGACCGCGGCGCTGATGCTGTTCACCGGCGACCGGCTGACCGCCGAGGAGGCCAAGCGCGTCGGGCTTGTCGAGCTTCGCGCCAAGCGCGCCGGCGAGACGGCACAGGGCCTGGCCGCGAACATCGCCGACAACGCTCCCGGCGCGGTGCGGCTGCTCAAGCGCACGCTCCGCGGTGGCGAGGGGCTCGACCAGGCCTTTGACGATTGCTTTGGTGGCGGTGAGTTTGCCGAAGGGCTCGCGGCTTTTCGCGCGCGGCGCCGTGCAGCCTATGTCTGAAGTATCGGAAATTATCGAGGGAAAGCAGCAGGATATTCTGCTGCTTTGTGATCACGCCTCCAATCTAGTGCCGCCGGATATCGATCTCGGGATCGATCCCGCGCTGCTAGATCTTCACATCGCCGTCGACATCGGAGCCGGGCCGCTGACTCGCCGCCTTGCCGCCAGCCTCGACGCGCCTGCGATTCTCGCCACCGTGTCGCGGCTGGTGATCGATCTCCACCGAGAGCCCGATCATCTCGGGTTGATCCCGCATCGGAGCGACGGCCACTGGATCCCCGGCAACGCAAGCGTCGATCGCGCCGCGCGGATCGCGCGCTTCCACGCGCCCTATCACCGCCTTCTCGCCCGCCGCATCCGCGCGCAACGGCCCAAGCTCATCCTCTCGATCCACAGCTTTACCCCGCGTCTAGAGCAGGACGGCAGCGATCGCCCCTGGGAGGTAGGCGTGCTGTACAATCGCGACGCGCGCGCCGCGCATCCTGCGATCGATTGGCTGCGCGGGCAGGGGCTGGTGACCGGCGACAACGAACCCTATTCGGGGCGCCTGCTCAACGCGACGCTCAATCGCCACGCAGAGGGGAACGGCATCCCATCTGTAGCGATCGAGGTCCGCAATGATCGGATCACGGACGCCGCCGGGGTGGCGCGGTGGAGCGCGATTTTAGCAGGGATGACAAAAAGTTTGCGCAATAGTCTTGCGTAGATCGCGGCGTTTGCGCAATGGCCTGTCGCACCATGACCCAGACATTCGACAAGTCCAAGCTTCCCAGCCGCCATGTTTCCGTCGGCCCCGAGCGTGCCCCGCATCGCAGCTATTATTACGCGATGGGCATTCCCGAGGAGGACATCGCCAAGCCGTTCGTCGGCGTCGCCTCGGCGGGTAACGACAGCGCGCCGTGCAACATCACCCTTGACGCGCAGGCCGATGTCGCCCGCCAGGGCGTGATCGCCGCGGGCGGGCTGCCGCGCCGGTTCAATACGATCACCGTCACCGATGGCATTGCGATGGGCCATCAGGGGATGAAATCCTCGCTGATCAGCCGCGAGGTCATCGCCAATTCGGTCGAACTCAGTGTCCGCGGCCATTGCTATGACGCGCTCGTCACCTTTGCCGGCTGCGACAAGTCGCTCCCCGGCATGATGATGGCGATGCTCCGCCTCAACGTGCCGTCGATCTTCGTCTATGGCGGCTCGATCCTGCCCGGCCGTTTCCATGGGCGTGACGTCACCGTGGTCGACGTGTTCGAGGTCGTCGGCCGCTATGCTGCCGGAACGTGCCCGCTCTCCGAAGTCCATGAACTCGAAAAGGTTGCCTGTCCCGGTGCCGGTGCCTGTGGCGGCCAATATACCGCCAACACGATGGCCTGCGTTGCCGAGGCGATTGGTTTGTCCTTGCCGAACAGCAACATGGCGCCTGCACCTTATACGAGCCGTGAGCAGGTGGCGCACGCGGCCGGGGTCCAAGTGATGGATCTAATCGCGCGAAACTTGCGCCCGCGCGATATCTGCACGCGCGAGGCGTTCGAGAATGCCGCGCGCGTGGTCGCCGCCACCGGCGGCTCGACCAACGGCGCGCTGCATCTGCCAGCCATGGCGCACGAGGCCGGGATCGATTTCGACCTGTTCGACGTCGCCGAGATCTTCAAGACGACGCCCTATATCGCCGACTTGAAGCCCGGCGGCCGCTATGTCGCGAAGGACATGTATGAGGCTGGCGGGGTCTATATGCTGATGAAGACGCTGCTCGCTGGCGGCTTCCTCCATGGCGACTGCATGACCGTCTCGGGCAAGACGCTCGCCGAGAATATCGACCAGGTTACCTGGAACCCCGACCAGAAGGTCATTTATGACGTCAAGACGCCGCTGACGCCCACCGGCGGCGTCGTCGGCCTGCGCGGCAGCCTGGCGCCCGACGGCGCGATCGTGAAGGTCGCCGGCATGCATCGCCTCCAGTTCGAGGGGCCGGCGCGCTGCTTCGACTGCGAGGAGGAATGCTTCCAGGCCGTCGAGAATCGCGAGATCAACGAAGGCGAAGTGCTGATCATCCGCTATGAAGGCCCCAAGGGTGGCCCCGGCATGCGCGAGATGCTCTCGACCACCGCCGCGCTCTATGGCCTCGGCCTCGGCGAGAAGGTCGCGCTGATCACCGATGGCCGCTTCTCGGGCGGCACGCGCGGCTTCTGCATCGGCCATGTCGGACCCGAAGCGGCCGAAGGCGGCCCTATCGCGCTGGTCCAGGATGGCGACATCATCAAGATCGACGCCGAAGCCGGCACGATCGATCTCGACGTTCCCGAAAACGTGCTCGCCGAGCGGCGCGCCAAGTGGCAGCCGCGCGTCAACGACTATCAGTCGGGCGCGCTCTGGCGCTATTCCCGAAATGTGGGGCCGGCCTATAAGGGCGCGGTGACACATCCGGGAGCCAGCGCCGAACGCCATGTCTACGCGGACATCTGAGAAGCGCTTCTCGGTCCCATCCTGCCTGTTCGTGCCGCTGCTCCTCGGGGCATGCGGCACGCAATTGCCCGACAAGCCGGCCGAAGCGCGCAAGGTGCGTGGCGAGCGCGCGATCGCCGAATTGGAAGGCAAGATCGAGTGCGTGCCTCCCGGCGCGCCCGCCTATGGCTATGTCTGCGCGATCGAGCGCACCAAGACGCAGGACGGCCTGTTCCTCACGCTGCGCCATCCCGATGGTGGGTTTCGCCGCCTGCTCGTCACCAGTGACGGGCGCGGCGTCATCGCCGCGGATGGCGCCGAGCAGGCGGTGGTGCGCCCGATCGGCACCGATCTGATCGAAGTCGCGCTGGGCGAGGCGCGCTACCGCTTGCCTGCAACGGTCCGCCAGCCCAAGGCGCCGCAATGACCGTCGCCGATGCCCCCATTGTTACCGCCGCCGCAATGCGGGCGGCGGAGGAGGCGGTGTTTCGCAGCGGTGTTTCGCAAGACGAAGCGATGGAACGCGCCGGCGCCGCGGTCGCGCGCGAGGCGGCGCGGTTTGCGCTTGGCCGGCCGATCCTGATCCTCGCAGGCCCTGGCAACAATGGCGGCGATGCCTATGTCGCGGCACGGCTTTTGAAGGCATCGGGCCATGACGTCGTGCTCGTCGCCACCGGCGCGCCCAAGCCGGGGGCGGCCGAACGGATGCAGGCGCAATGGCACGGCCCGACCAGCTCGCTTTATGCCGCACGCCCGCGCCCGGTGCTGATCGACGGACTGTTCGGCACCGGCCTTGTCCGCCCGCTCGAGCGCGGGCTGGCGGCAGTGTTCGCCGATCTTGTCGCCCAGGCCGAGTTTGCCCTGGCGATCGATATGCCCTCAGGGATCGACAGCGACACCGGCGCCGATCTCGGCGCCCCGCGCGGGATCGACCTGACGGTGGCGCTGGGCGCGCTCAAGCCAGGCCACCTCCTCGATTGCGGGCTGGAGCGCTGCGGCAAGGTGGTGCTCGCCGATATCGGTATTCCCGTGGACACGCGCTGGCGCACCGTCGCGCGGCCCAGCCTCGAACGGCCCGGCCAGCACAGCCACAAATACAGCCGCGGCCTGGTCGCCGTGATCGAGGGTGCGATGCCCGGCGCGGCTCGGCTCGCGGCGCGCGCGGCAATGGCGGGCGGAGCGGGCTATGTCGTGCTCGCTGGCACCGAGCCATGGAGCGGCGGCCCCGACGCGCTGGTCCGCCGCGGCATCGCGCTGCCCCAGGATCTCGCCGAATTCCTCGATTGGGAGCGGATCGACGCTGTCGTGCTCGGGCCCGGGCTCGGGCGCGATCGGCGTGCCGAGGCGTTCACCCAAGTCGCGCTCGATTCGGCCAAGCCGCTCGTCGTCGACGGCGATGCGCTGACACTGCTCGGATCCAGCGGGGCCGCGCGGCTGCGCACCCGCGCCGCCCCGACCTGGCTTACCCCGCATGCCGGCGAGTTCGACCGGATGTTCGCCGGCGAAGGCGACAAGATCACGCGTACCCTCGCTGCCGCCGCCGATGCCCATGCGACGATCGTCCACAAGGGTGCCGATACCGTGATCGCTTCGCCCAAGGGCGATGTCCGCATCCTCGCTGGCGCCTCGCCCTGGCTTTCGACCGCGGGGACCGGCGACGTGCTCGCCGGGCTTGTCGCAGCGCAGGTAATTCAGGGCGGGAAGGGCGTTGCGCCCGCGGCTGCGGCGACCTGGCTCCATGCCCGCGCCGCGCGCCACGCCGGCCCGGCGCTGATTGCCGACGACCTCATTCCCCATATTCCGGAAGCGATCGACGAATGCCTGTAAGTGACGAGATCGTGCGCGTGGCCGCGCGGGGCGACGGCGTCACCGCCGATGGCCGCCACGCTGCTTTCGCCGCCCCGGGTGACAGGCTGACCGCCGACGGCACGGTGCTGCCCGGACCGCATCACCAGGCGCCGCCGTGCAAGCACTTTCCCCAATGCGGCGGTTGCCAGCTCCAGCATCTCGACGATGCCAGCTGGGGCCAGTTCATCACCGATCGCGTCGCTGGGGCGCTCGCCGCGCAGGGGCTCGACGCCGAGATCCGCGTGCCCCTTCTTTCCCCGCCGCGCACCCGTCGCCGGGCGACGCTCCATGCCGAGCGGCGCGGGCGCCAGGTGCGCATGGGGTTTACCGGGCAGGGTACCCACAATCTCGTCGATCTCGAGGAATGCTGGGTGCTCGCGCCCGAATTGTTCGCACTGGTCGCGCCGTTGCGCGGTCTGCTCGCCGCGCTGATCCCGGGCAACCGCCGGATCAACGTCCATCTCGCCCAGACCGATGTCGGCGCTGACGTGCTGATCGACGGGCTCGACGCTGCGGGGCTGGCCGCCGCCGAAGCGATCACCGCCTTCGCCCAGCGTCACAAGCTCGCGCGCTTTTCGATCGACGAAGGTTTCGGTGCTACGTCGCGTTGGGAGCCTGATCCGGTAACGGTGACGCTGGGCGGTGTGGCGGTGCCGTTTCCCGCTGGCAGCTTCCTCCAGGCGACGCCCGAGGGCGAAGACGCGCTGGTCGCCACGGTGCGGGAAGCGGTCGGCAGTGTGCTCACGGTCGCCGATCTGTTCGCCGGGCTCGGTACCTTCACCTTCGCCTTCCCGCGCGCCAAGGTCTACGCCGCGGAAGCGGCGCGTGATGCTCTGTTCGCGCTCAAGGCCGCAGCCGGTCAGGCCGGACGCGCGGTCTTTGCCGATCATCGTGACCTGTTTCGTCGGCCGGTGACGGCAAAGGAACTCGCCAATTTCGGCGCGGTCGTCCTCGATCCACCCCGCGCCGGCGCGCGCGAACAGGTCGGCGAGATTGCAGCCTCAACCGCGCCGGTTATTGCCTATGTATCCTGCAATCCCAGCACCTTTGCGCGCGATGCCGAGACTTTGTGTAAAGGTGGCTACCGGCTGGATTGGATCCAGCCGGTCGGGCAATTCCGCTGGTCGACGCATGTCGAGCTGGCTGCCAAGTTCAGTCGTCAGGGATAATCGGCGCGCAGGAAGTAGAGCCCGTCCGAGGGCGCGTTGAGCCCCAGCGCCGCACGGTCGCGCGCTTCCAGTGCGCGGGCGACGTCACTGACGGCCCATTTGCCGTCGCCGACCAGCGCCAGGCAGCCGACCATCGAGCGCACCTGGTGATGCAGGAACGAGCGTGCCGATGCGCGGACCAGTAGCCGATTGCCCTCGCGGGTCACGTCGAGCCGGTCGAGCGACTTGAGCGGGCTCGCCGACTGGCAATGGACCGAGCGAAAAGTCGTGAAGTCGTGCTGTCCGACCAGCGCCTGTGCTGCCGCGTGCATCGCCTCGGCGTCGAGCTCGGCGGCGATCCGCCAGGCGAGCCCCTTTTCCCAGGTCAGCGGCGCGCGTCGGTTGACGATGCGATATTCATAATGGCGTGCAAGGCACGAGAAGCGGGCGTGCCAGTCGTCGGGCACTTCGACGCAATCCACGATCGCCACCGGGTGGGGCCGCACCCGCGCGTTCAATGCCTCCATCAGCCGGAACGCGCTGATCGGCCGGCCGATGTCGAGATGCGCCCGCATTCCGCTGGCATGGACGCCCGCATCGGTGCGCCCGGCGGCATGGACCACCACTGTCTCGCCGGTGACCGCGAACGCCGCCTCTTCAACGGCCTGCTGGATGCTCGGCCCATGGTTCTGGCGCTGCCAGCCCATGAACGGCCGCCCGTCATATTCGATGGTCAGCGCGAACCGCGTCAAAGCTGGCTTCCTGCCGGGATCGCGAAGCCGCGGAGCAATTCCTCCGCCGTCATGACGCCACGTCCCGCGCGCTGGACGCGGAGCGGGCGGATCGCGCCGTGTTCACATGCGATCGCAAGCCGATCGTCGAGCACCATGCCGGGATCTCCAGTGCCGGAGACGGCTTCGGCCGCATGGACGCGGAACCGCTCGCCCTGGAACTCGAAGAACGCCCCCGGCGCGGGGTTGAACGCGCGCACCTGGCGCTCGACCGCTTCGGCAGGCCGCGTAAAATCGAGCCGCGCCTCGGCCTTGTCGATCTTGGTGGCATAGGTCACGCCGTCCTCGGGCTGCGCCGACGCCGGATAGGCGTCGATATCGCCGAGCACCTGCACCATCAGCCGCGCGCCCAGCGCGCTCAACTCGGCGGTGAGCGCGCCTGCGGTCTTGTCGCCGATCGGGGTGCGACCCTCGAGCCGCACCGGCCCGGTGTCGAGCCCAGCCTCCATCTGCATGATGCCGACGCCGGTCTCGGCATCGCCGGCCAGGATCGCGCGCTGGATTGGCGCCGCGCCCCGCCAGCGCGGCAGCAGCGAGCCATGGACATTGAGGCAGCCGAGCCGGGGTGCGTCGAGCACGGCCTGGGGCAGGATCAATCCATACGCAGCAACCACCGCTACCTCCGCGTCCAGCGCGGCGAAATCGGTGAGCGCCCGCGGCTCCTTGCGGAAGGACAGAGGCGTGCGCACTGCGATCCCCAGCGCCTCGGCGCGGGCGTGGACCGGCGAGGGGGCGGTCTTGCCGCGGTTCCCCCGCCGCGGCGGCTGGCTATAGGCCGCGACGATCTCGTGCCCCGCCTCGACCAGCGCATCGAGCACCGGCACGGCGAATTCGGGCGTTCCCATGAAGACGATACGCATGGCGTCTCCTCAACCGCTTGGCAGCGGCATGTGCAAGCCCCTATGTCGTGGCAATGGCCTCTCCCGAGATCGAAGCACTGACCCAGGCCCTGTCGCGGCTGCCTGGCCTCGGCCCGCGTTCCGCCCGCCGCGCGGTGCTCCATTTGCTCAAGAAGCGCGAGACTGCGCTCGATCCGCTGCTCGCCGTCTTGGGCGCCGTCAGCCGCAACCTCAGCACCTGCAGCATCTGCGGCAATGTCGACACCGCCGATCCCTGCGCGATCTGCGCCGATCCGCGCCGGGATCTGCGGTCGCTCTGCGTCGTCGAGGAAGTCGCCGACCTCTGGGCGCTCGATCGCGCGCGGCTGTTTCCCGGCAAGTTCCATGTGCTCGGGGGGCGGCTCTCGGCGCTCGAGGGCGTGCGCCCCGAGGATCTGCGCGTCGACGGGCTCGTCCGCCGCATCGCTGCCGGCGGGATCGACGAAGTCGTGCTCGCGATGAACGCTACGCTCGAGGGGCAGACCACCGCGCATTATATCGCCGAGCGGATCGAGCAGTTTCCGGTCCGCGTCACCCAGCTCGCGCACGGCCTGCCGGTGGGTGGCGAGCTAGATTATCTCGACGAAGGGACGCTCGCCCAGGCGCTGCGCGCGCGCCGCCCGGTCGCCTGAGCATTCCCCTCCTTGCAGTAGGGCGCGGATTTTCCTAAATTTAGTCCATGGCCATCCTTCCCATCGTCGAAGTCCCCGATCCGCGCCTGCGGCTGATCTCCGAACCCGTTGCGGAGGTTACCGACGAGTTGCGCGATCTGATCGCCGACATGTTCGATACGATGTACGACGCGCCGGGCATCGGCCTTGCCGCGATCCAGGTCGGCGTCCCCAAGCGGGTGATCGTGATGGACCTGCAGGAGGAAGAGGACGAGGAGGGCAAGCCGATCCGGCATCCGCGCGTCTTCATCAATCCCGAGATTCTCGATCCCGCCGACGAATTCTCGGTCTATACCGAGGGTTGCCTGTCGATCCCCGAGCAGTTCGCCGATGTCGAACGCCCCGCGGAATGCCGCGTGAAATGGCTCGACGAGACGGGCGCGGCGCATGACGAGGTCTTCGAGGGCCTGCTCGCCACTTGCATCCAGCACGAGATGGACCATCTCCAGGGCATCGTGTTCATCGATCACCTCTCGCGCCTGAAGCGCGACATGATCCTCAAGAAGCTCAACAAGGCGCGCCGCGCCGCCGCCTGATCCAGTCGAATGCGGTTGCCACTATCGTCGGCAGCCGGTAAGTTCGCTTTCTGTTCCAGGAGGCTAGGTTGGACTCGCTCGCTCTCATCTTGATCGTCATTGGCCTGCTCGGCGGCATCGCGCTCGGCTGGTTCCTCGGATCGCGCGGCGTTGCGCAGGCGCGCGCCGATCGCGACCGGCGCGAGAACGACTTCAAGACGGCAATCTCCGACCTCGTCCTGGCCGAGGAGCGTGCCCGCGAAGTCCCGGCGCTGCGCGAGGCTGTCGACGGCCTCCGCGACGAGCGGGACACCGCGCGCCTCCAGCTGACCGAACTTCGCGCCAAGGCCGATGCCTTTGAGGAGCGGCTCGCCGAGTTCAAGGCGGCGCGCGACGCGATGACCGGCCAGTTCCGCGAAGCCGCCACGACGATGCTCGGCGAGACGCAAAAGGCGTTTCTCGAACGTGCCGAAGCGCGGTTCAACCAGGCCGGCGAGAAGAATGACGAGAAGCTGAAGGCACTGCTCCAGCCGGTGGAAACCACGCTCAAGCGCTATGAGGAGGGCCTGCAGCGCGTCGAGAAGGACCGCAACGACAGCTATGGCGTGTTGCGCGAGGCGATCACCGAAGTGAAGACGCAACTCGGCGAGACCCGCACCGAGACTGCCAAGCTGGTCAACGCGCTGCGCGCCGCGCCCAAGACGCGCGGTCGCTGGGGCGAGCAGCAGTTTCGGAACCTCATCGAAATTGCGGGCCTTTCCGGCCATGTCGATTTCGCGGCGGAAGTGTCGGTAGCGACCGAGGACGGCGCGCTGCGTCCCGATTTCATCATTCGCCTGCCGGGCGACCAGCAGCTCATCGTCGATGTGAAGTGCGTGCTCGATGCCTATATGACGGCTGCGGAAGCCACCTCGGCAGAGGATCGTCAGGCTGCGCTGCTCGCGCATGCCCGCGCCGTCCGCAACCACGCCGAGGCGCTGTCCCGCAAAGCCTATTGGGCGCAGTTCGAAAAGGCTCCGGATTTCGTCATCATGTACATTCCCGGCGACAATTTCCTGTCGAGCGCGCTCGAGGTCGACATGGAGCTCTGGGAGCGGGCCGCGCGCAATCGCGTGATTATCGCCGGTCCCTCGGCCTTCCTGCCGCTGGCGCGCACCGTCGCTTCGATGTGGCGCCAGCAGAAGCTCACCGAGGACGCGCGCGAAGTCGGCAAGCTGGGCAAGGAAATGTACGAGCGCCTTGCCACCGCTGCGACGCACCTCAAACGGGTCGGCGGCGGGCTCAACAGCGCGGTCGACAACTACAACAAGTTCGTCGCGAGCTTCGAGGGCCGCGTGCTCGTCTCCGCCCGCCGCTTCCAGGCGCTCAACGTCGATACGGGCAATGCCGAACTCGCTGCCGTGGAGTCCGTCGACGTCGTCGCCAAGGCGCCGGGCGTGGAATTGCTGCCCGCCGCGCTTGTCGACGATGCCGCGCAGGCGGCCGAATAGAGGTCAGCTTCCGGGCGGGTTAGGCTCCGGGGCCGAAAGGTTCGGCCTCGGGGTGCCCATTCGTGCCAAGGCTGGCGACGGGGTCTGCGCCGCCTTGGAGGCAATATATCCGGCATGGCTTATACCGATCAGCCAGACGACCTGGTCGCTGAGCGCTGGAAAATTGGCAAAGCGGCCGGCACGGCCCAGGCTGATGAACTCGGCGCCGATCAATATGGCATAGGTACCAATCACCACCAGCGAGACGAGGAATTGCTGGATCTTCGACAGATCGGGCGTGTCTGCCGTCTCGGCGAGGTCGCCGCGGAACAGATCGAGCCAACTCGCGTCTTCTGCCGCAGCTCTGCGGGCCAATGCCGCAGGGCTGCCCGCTTCCTTGAGCGACAGGATCGCCGGCGAGGCGACCAGCGACGTGGTCGAGATACCCATGACGATCAGCAGGTTCGGGTCGATGACGATGTCGAGTGCGTTGGCGCCATCGCCGATGAGGAGATTGTGCGCTGCTGCCGTGACCAGCGCCGAGAGCACGAGCACGGTCCACGCGGTCATCTGAAGCTTCGACAGGCTGATGCGGTTGCGCGGGCTGACCAGCACTCCGCTCCAACGATCGTTGATCGCCTTGCCTATGCAGCCGATCAACAGGCATATGCAGGCCAGATCGATGATCCAGGCCGCCAGATCGGTTGAAAAACGCCCCGTGACGAAGATGGTGTTCCCGACCGCCACGACGAGTGCCGAGGTGGCGATTGACGATATCGTCAGTTTCGATGCCATGTGCGCGATACCTTCGTCGAGATATTATGGGTACGCGGTGGTGGAACTGATCCAATGCTGCATCAAATTTTGGGATGTGTGCAACTTGTCTTTGCGCCAGATTGGCGGCTCCGCGCCGGTTTGCAGCGCCCGACCGATCTCGCGCTTGGAATGCGCCTCGGGGGGCGATAGCCTCGTCGGCGACTCGGGGGGGACGTCATGAACTTCGCACTCGCGCTTCTGCTCGCGGCCGCGCCGCTTGCCACTGCTGCGGCGCAAACCGCCGATCCAGGCGAAGACGCGCGCAATGCCAAGCTCGCCGAGGCGGTCACAGCGATCCAGTCCAAAGAGCCGCAAAAGGCGCTTGCCGTGCTCGATCCGCTGCTCGCCGACTATGCCAGCCTCTATGCCGGCGAGAAGCGGACGATGCTGTGCGACACCGCGCGCGCCGAGACCGCCGCCTATGCGCAACTGCCCGGCGGCAGTGCGGCGCGCCTGGTCGATAGCGGCTGGTGCATTGCGCTATGGGCCAAGGGGTTCGCGCTGATCGATGTCGACAAGCTCGACGAAGCCGTGCCCTATCTCGAGCGTGCCGCCGCGCTCTCGCCGCTCCACGCCCATTATCTCTCCGAGCTCGGCTATGCCTATCAGTCGCAGAAGAAATGGCAGGTCTCGTACGACACCTACGCCAAGGCCGCCGACGCCGCGAAGCGCCAGGACCTCGAGCAACGGAAGAAGTCGCTGCGCCGCGCCTGGTTCGGCATGGCCTACAACCTGGTCGAACTCGGCCGCTATGACGAGGCCGAGGCGCTGTTCAACAAGTGTCTCGAACTCGTCCCCGGCGACGAAGCCGTGCTTGCCGAGCTCGCCTATCTCAAGGAACAGCGCGCCAAGCCCAGGAGCTGATGCGTGTCAGCGGCGGGCCAGCACCAGCGTCTGGCCGTTCGCTGCGGTGACCACCAGCTTGCCCCCGCGATTGCTGCTCACGCTCAGCCGCTGGCCGATCAGGCGAAGCAGCCGCTGTTCTTGCGCATTCGCGCCACCTCCCACACAGGCGCGGCGCGTGCTGGCGAGCGGACCCGTCGTCAGCCGGCCGCGCACGAAGCGATAGCTGCCCGAAAAGCGGTTGCACCCGCTGTCGCCGCTGATCCGATCGCCGCGGAACTCGACGCTGGGATGGGTGCCGCGCAGAGGTGGGCGCCCGCCGATCGACTGGATGGTCCAGCTACCTTCGAGTAGCGAGGCGGGGGCGGGGGAGGCGACGGGTTCGCCGCCACAGCCCTTGTACACCCGGCCATCGACCTTCACGGTTACCGTATCGGCATAGGCCTCGCCCCGCATTCCGTCGTTGCAGCGCTGGTGGACGCTATTCACGTCGACTCGCCGCGTCTGCCACATCTCGCCGGCAAAGCCGTGGATCACACGGGGCGTCGCGACGCGCACCGGCTGGCGGCCGGGCGCTTCGAACTGCATCGTTCGCGCGCCGATCGTCAGCGTCCAGAAGGGCTCGTTGCCCGCCGCGCGATAAGGCTGGGCGTCGGACTGGGCCTGGGCGGGCATGCCGGCAAGCGTCAGCGTGGCGGCAAGGGCGATAAGCGAAGCACGCATCGGGAAACTCCTTCGCCGGCCGCGTTGCCTCTTCGCGGCTGAACCGAACATGGCCGTAACGAAAAGCTGGCGTTCAGCTGCGATGCTGGCTGAGCACTTCATAGGCCATCACCGCGGTGGCGACGGCGGCGTTGAGGCTGTCGGCCTTGCCGAGCATGGGGATCTTGACGAGCAGGTCGCACTCGGTGGCCATGAAATCGGGCATGCCCTGTGCCTCGTTGCCGGTGAGCAGGAAGGTCGGCGCCTGATAGGCTGGCGCCTTGTAATCATGCTCGGTATCAAGGCTGAGCCCAACCAGCTCGCCCGCCCCGGCGCGCAGCCACAGCACGAATTCGTCCCAGCTCGCCCGCGCCACCGGCACCGTGAACAGTGCCCCCATGCTCGCGCGTACTGCCTCGACCGAGAAGGGGTCGACGCAATCGTCGAGCAGGATCAGCCCGCCAGCGCCCACCGCATCGCCGGTCCGCAGGATCGTGCCGAGATTGCCCGGATCGCGCAGCCGCTCGGCAACCAGCCAGATCGGCGAGGCCATGCGATCGAGCGAGTCGAGCCGCCGGGTGAATTCGGGATAGACGCCGACCACTGCGCCCGGATTGTCCTTGCCCGAAAGCTTGGAGAGAATATCGGCATTGGTCTCGATCGCCTCGCCGCCGGCGCGCTCGGTCGCAACGACCAGCGCGCGGACCAGCTCGTGCCCCGCGCTTTCCTTCGAATAGAAGAGATATTCGGGGACCCGTCCGGCCTCGCGCGCCTCGGTCAAGATGCGCAGCCCCTCGGCCAGGAACAGCCCTTCCTCGCGGCGATGCTTCTTGTCGCGCAGATTGCGCACGCGCTTGATGAGGGGGTTCGAAAAGGCGGTTATCTCGCGAGGCATTGCCCGCCCTTAGCCGGTCGCACGCGGAAGGGCTATTCCTCGCCGAAGCGCGCCTCGACCAGTTCGACCAGCGCTTGCACCGCGCCCTCGGCGCCGTCGCCGTCGGCGCTGATCGTGATCGTGTCGCCGCGCGCCGCGCCGAGCATCATCAGGTCGAGGATCGAGGTGCCCGAGGCGCTCGATCCGTCCTTCTCGACGGTGAGCTCGACGGTCTGGCTGCTCGCCAGCGTGACGAACGCCATGCTCGCCCGGGCGTGCAGCCCGCGGCGGTTCTCGATCGTGACCGTCTGGCTGCAGCGGCTCACGCGGCGGCCTCGCCAAGCACCTCGGACGCGATGGTGATGTATTTGCGGCCCGCGTCGCGCGCGGCGGCGACCGCTTCGGTCACCTTCATCGTCTTGCGCGCGCTGCCCAGGCGGATCAGCATCGGCAGGTTGATCCCCGCGATCACTTCGATCTTGCCCGCATTCATCAGCGAGATTGCCAGGTTCGACGGCGTCCCGCCGAACAGGTCGCTCAGCACGATCACGCCGCGGCCTTCGTCGACGCGTGCGATCGCCGCGGCGATGTCCGCGCGGCGGCTTTCCATATCGTCATCGGGGCCGATGCAGATCGATTCGATCCGCTCCTGCTTGCCCACCACATGCTCCATCGCGACAACGAACTCCTCGGCGAGTCGTCCGTGCGTCACGAGCACCAAACCGATCATTCCTAACTCCGCCCCTTCATATGGTCACCGGGGCCCCTTCCAGCGAGTCCTGCGGCGCGGTCTGCAAATCGCGGTGCGTCACCGTGAGCGAAAATCCCTCCTCGCGCAACCGCCGGGCCATCCGCTCGGCGACATGAACCGAACGATGGCGGCCCCCCGTACACCCGAAGGCGACGGTAACATATGCTTTTCCTTCAGCCTGATAGCGCGGCAGCAGCAGCAGCAGCAGCCCCTCGATCTGCGCCATTGCCTGTCCATAAGCGGGATCGTCGGCGATATAGGCCGAGACATCGGCATCCCTGCCGGTGCCCGGGCGCAGCGTATCCACCCAATGCGGGTTGCGCAGGAACCGCATGTCGAACACCAGGTCCGCGTCGCGCGGCAGCCCGCGCGCGAATCCGAACGAGGCGATGGTGAGCACCGTTCCGCTGACATGGGGAATCGCGAAGCTCGAGCGGATCTGCTGGGCGAGATCGTTCGCGGTCAGGGTGGTGGTGTCGAGCAGGCGGTTGGACCAGCGCTTCAGCGGGTTGAGCAGCTCGCGTTCGCGGGCGATGCCGTCGCTCGCCGGGCGGTCCTGTGCCAGCGGGTGCCGCCGCCGCGTCTCCGAATAGCGGCGCTCCAGCTCGGCGCCCGCACATTCGAGGAACAGCGTGCCAACATGATGGCCGTCTTCGCTCAACTTCTTGATGCGGCGCACGATGCTCTCGGCGTCGAAGCCGCGCGTCTGGGTGCTGATCCCGATCGCCAGCGGGCGCTGGTCATCGCCGTCGGCGCCTTCGCCGGGCGGGGTATCGAGCAGCCGGTTGAGCAGCAGCAGGGGGAGGTTGTCGACGACTTCCCAGCCGAGATCCTCGAGCGTGCGCAGCACGGTCGACTTGCCCGCGCCGGACATGCCGGTGACGAGCAGGATGTTCTTGGGCGCGCGCCGGCTCACCCGTCGCGCTCCACCAGCGGAAGCCGCACCACGAATTGAGCACCGCCCAATCTGTCCTCCCGTGCTTCCACCGATATGCTTCCCTGATGGCCTTCGACGATGGTGCGCGCGATGGCAAGGCCCAGTCCTGAATGCTGGCCGAACGCCTCGCTCGCCGGGCGCACCGAGTGGAAGCGCCGGAAGATCGCCTCGCGCGCCTCTTCGGGAACGCCGGGGCCTTCATCGTCGACGCGCACCACCAGCGTGTCCCGCTCATTATAGGCCGCGACCGTGACCAGCCCGCCGCCAGGCGAGAAGGAAATTGCGTTTTCGATCAGGTTCTCGAACACGCGCTCCAGCCGGCCGCCTTCGCCCAGCACGCGCAGCGTCTCGCCGGCGCGACGGTCGAAGCGCAATCGCACCGCGTTTGCGACTCCGCGTTCCTCGCGCTGGAGGATCAACGCGGCGATCATCTCGCCGACATCGACTTGTTCGAACGTCGCGCGGCTCAGCTGGGCATCGAGCCGCGACGCCTCTGAAATATCGGTGATCAGCCGGTCGAGCCGATGGACGTCGTCCTGCACGATCGCCAGCAGCCGCGCCTGGAGCTCGGGATCCTTGACGCGCGACAGGCCGTCGACGGCGGAGCGCAGCGAGGCGAGGGGGTTCTTGAGCTCATGGGTGACGTCGGCGGCGAAGCCTTCGGTGGCGTCGATCCGCGCGCGCAGTGCCTGGGTCATGTCGGAGAGCGCGCGGGCGAGCAGGCCGATCTCGTCGCTGCGTTCCGGCAAACGCGGCACCACCACTTCGCGCGCGCGCCCCAGCCGCACGCGCACCGCCGCGCGCGCCAGCAGCCGCAGCGGCCGCACGATCGTCCGCGCGAGGAACAACGAGAGCAGGATTGATGCGATCGTGACCGCCAGCAGCACGACGCCCAGCCGAAGCCGTTCGACGCGCACCGTCTGGGTGATGTCGCGCGCATTGACCATGGTCATCACCACGCCAAGCCCGGTGATCGGCGCGGCGGCGGTGATCACCGGCGTGCGATCGGGGGCGCGCCACACCGTCGCCGGCGTGCCATGCGTTGCCCGCGCGACGCGCACATCGGGCCAGTCGAGCCCCTTATTGGGTGCGCGCTCGCGATAGAGCGGCACGCGATCGGTGCCGGCGACGGTGTCGATCGTCGCGTCGAGAAAGCGCGCGACTTCCTGATTCACCGGATCCTTATCGGGATCGCGCAGAACGACGTTGCGCAGGCCAAGCTCGCGGCTGTCGGCGATCAGCCCGCCACGCTCGTCGAACAGGCGGATGCGGCTGCCGGTGTCGCGCGCCAGGCTGAGCACCAGCAGATTGCGCCGCTCGTTGGTCGCCGAGGCAAGCGCCTGCGCAATCAGCCGCACTTCGCGCGTTGCCTGCTCGACGCGATAATCGACGATGCGGGCGCGATAGCTGTCGAGATAGGAGAAGCCGCCGCCGAGCAGCGCGAGCGCGAAGATGTTCACCGCGAGGATGCGCGGCGTCAGGCTGATCCGGCTCGACCAGCGCAGCGCGAGGTCGCGCTCGCTATTCGTCGGAGAAGCGATATCCGGCGCCATAAAGCGTTTCGATCGCGTCGAACTCCGGATCCACTTGGCGGAACTTGCGCCGCACGCGCTTGATGTGGCTGTCTATCGTGCGGTCGTCGACATAGATGTCGTCCTGATAGGCGGCGTCCATCAATTGGTTGCGCGTCTTGACGATGCCGGGGCGCTGCGCGAGCGTCTCGAGGATCAGGAACTCGGTGACCGTCAGCGTCACGTTCGATCCGCCCCAGGTAACGCGGTGGCGCGCCGGGTCCATCACCAGGCGCCCGCGCTCCAGCGCTTCGGCAGGCTCCTGCGGCTCGCCCTCGGCGCTTGGCTGCGCGCTTTCGGTGCGGCGCAGGATCGCGCGGATGCGCGCGATCAGCAGCCGCTGGCTGAACGGCTTGGCGATATAGTCGTCCGCGCCCATCGCCAGGCCCAGCGCCTCGTCGAGTTCGTCGTCCTTGCTGGTGAGGAAGATCACCGGAATCGCGCTTTTCTCGCGCAGCCGGCGCAGCAGCTCGAGCCCGTCCATCTTGGGCATCTTGATGTCCAGCACGGCAAGGTCGGGCGGATTCTCGATCAGCGCCTTCAGCGCGCTTTCGCCGTCCGAATAGACGCGGGTCATGAAGCCCTCGGTCTGGAGGGCGATCGAGACCGAGGTCAGGATGTTACGGTCGTCATCGACCAGTGCGATCGTGGCGCTCATGCGAACGTGCGGACGTGGCTCAGAAACATCACTGGGAGGGACTAGACCAAAGTTCCGGTCGGCTCAATCGGCTGACGACGTTAACCTGGATTGATCCGCAGCCGTGTCGAGAGGGAGACGGACATGTCGGCGATCCCCGGCTGCTTGGACAAGGCGGCCGTCCCACCTAAACTCCGGCCGATGAGCGATTTCGAACCCCGCCGTTTCGCGACCGATGCCGAGATCATCCATCTCGGTGAAGGGTTGCTGGCGTGCCGGCTCGGCAAGGAAGAATGGACCCACGAGGCCCATCTCGCCGCCAGCCTCTATCTCCTGAGCGAGCGCCCGGACGTCGATGTGGATGCGGAGATTGGGGGGATTATTGCACGCTTCAACGAAAGCGTCGGCACCGTGAACGACGATAGCGGCGGTTATCATGCGACGATCACCCGCAGTTATGTCGCCGGGATTCGAGCTTTTTTGCGATGCGCGCAGGAAGAGACGCTGGTTGCCCGCGTCAACGCTTTGCTCGCCTCGCCGGCCGGGCGGCGCGATTGGCCGCTCCGTTTCTACAGCAAGGCTCGCCTCTCCTCGGTCGCTGCGCGGCGGCAATTCGTGGAGCCCGATCGCGCAAAGTTGCCGTGACGCGGTGCACAAAATCAATTGCAACCCACTCGCAATAGCGATAACCGCGCCTTCCGCATATCGGAAGGAACATCATGATCACCCGTCGCCTCGCCGCCGGTCTCCTGCTCGGGACCACGCTCTCCACGCCCGCCTTCGCACAAAGCGAGGAGCGCGAGGATAGCAGCGTGATCGTGGTGACCGGCCAGCAGGCGCCGACGATCTCGTCGGCGGGCACCAAAAGCCAGGTTCCACTCGCCGAGACTCCCCAGTCGATCAGCGTCATCGATTCCGAGGAAATTGCCGGTCTCGGCCTCCAGAACCTCAACCAGGTGCTCCGCTATGTGGCCGGCGTCACCCCCGAGCAGCGCGGCGCCAGCGCCGAAGTCTATGACCAGTTCAAGCTGCGCGGCTTCGATGCGCTCCAGTATCTCGACGGCCTGCGCGCCTTCTCCAGCCCGTCGGGCTATGCCGCCGCCCAGGTCGACATGTCGCGGCTCGATCGCGTCGAAGTCGTCAAGGGGCCGGCCTCGGCGCTCTATGGCCAGTCGGGCCCGGGCGGCCTGGTCGCGCTGACCAGCAAGCTGCCGATCGACCGCGAGTCCTATGGTGCGGTCAGCGCGACGTACGGCAATTACGATCTCTACCGCGTCGACGCCGATATCGGCGGCACCGCGGGCATCGTCGGTTGGCGCGTCTATGGCAGCGCTAATGGCGCCCACACCCAGCAGACCTTCGGCAAGCGCGAGCGCGAGACGATCTCGGGCGCGATGACGATCGGCCAGGGCCAGTCAACCAGCCTGACCTTCCTCGTCAATTATTCGCACGATCCCTATAACGGTACCTATGGCGTGTTCCCGGCCTCGGGCACGTTCATTGCCAATCCCAATGGCAAGCTGCCCACCGATTTCGACGGCGGCGAGCCCGACAATTTCTTTTCGCGCGAGCAGTTCGGCACCACCTATATCTTCAATCACGATTTCGGCAGCGGCTGGGGCTTCCGCTCGTCGGGCCGCTATCAGGACATCACTTCGAAGCTGGGCATCGTCTATATCGGCGGCAGCCTCGATGCGAGCGATCCGACCCAGGCGACCTTCAACCGCGCGTCCTATGCCACCGACGAAGCGGTCCGCGCCTGGACCTTCGACAACCAGCTGACCGGCAAGATCGAAACCGGCCCGCTCACGCACAATGTAATGATCGGGTTTGACAGCCAGGTCGTCCATTCGAACGAGGATTTCGCATTCGGCAGCTTCGGCTCGATCAACGGCTATAACCCGGTCTACGGCACCGCGCCGGTCCCCGCCACGCCGGCCCAGGTTCCCAATCCGTTCGGCGGATCGGTGGATTACAATCTTCGCCAGCGCGGGCTCTATGCGCAGGACGAGATTTCGTGGGGCGGGCTGCGCGTCGCGCTCAGCGGGCGCCAGGATTGGGCGCGCGTCGAGGCGGTGGGCTCGCCTGCCGAAAACAGCGAGAAGTTCACCTATCGCGCCGGGGCGCTCTACAAGACCAGCTTCGGCCTCGCGCCCTATATCTCCTATGCAACGTCGTTCGAGCCGCAGACCGGGCTCGTCCTCAACGATGACAATAGCCTCGGCAATGCCAAGCCGTCCGAGGGCAAGCAGCTCGAGATCGGCGCGAAATATCAGGTGCCGGGCACCCAGATCCTCGTTTCGGGCGCCTGGTTCGACATCGACCAGACCAATCTGCTCACGTCGGTCCAGGGCCAGCCCTATTCGATCCAGACCGGCAAGGTGAATTCGAGCGGCGTCGAAGTCGAGGCGACCGCGCCGCTGCCGCTCGGCTTCGAAGCCAAGCTCGCCTTCAGCCGTCAGGACGTCAAGGACGATGCCGGCAAGCGCATCCTCGGCGTCGGCCGCGGCAACACCACCTTCAACCTCGAATGGGCGCCCAAGCAGGGCGCGCTCCAGGGCTTCGCGATCGGCGGCGCGGTCCGCCATCTCGACGAGGTCTATGCCGGCACCTATTTCGACGGCGTCACCTACAACACCCCGTCCTACACGCTGTTCGACGCGCTCGCGCGCTACGACCTCGGCAAGCTCACGCCGCGGCTCGAAGGGCTCACCGTGTCGGTCAACGCGACCAACATCTTCGACAAGAAGTATCTGAGCGCCTGCTATCTTGATTATGGCTGGTGCTGGTATGGCAACCGCCGCACCGTCCAGGGCACGATCGGCTTCCGCTGGTAAGCCGCATGGGCTGCAGCGCCGGCAAGGCCTGCAGCCCATCGCAGCTATCGCCCGGTCTGTGGCCCGATTGTTGCGCAGCCGGTCGAATCGCGATCGAAGGGCGGGTCCCCGCGCTCGCGGGTGCTTCATCGAACAGGGAGGTCCGTTTGAACAAGTTCTGGGTGCTGCCGGCCGCGTGCGCCGGCGCGTTGCTGGCGTCGGGGTGCCAAAAAAGGAAGAGGTCTCGAACAGCACGACCACCACCACGGTCGAGGCGGCGGCTGCCACTCCAGAGGCCCAGCCCAGCGCGACGGCATCGGCGACCCCAGGGCCAGCCGCGCCGTTCGACATGGCCAAGGTGCCGGTTTCGAACGTTCAGCTCGGCGCCTTCCCCTATCTGGCGCTTCCGAACGGCTACAAGCCGGGTAGCGAGAAAACGCTCGAAATCTCGCGCTATCCGGTGCTGGTTGGCGACCATTTCCAATGGGTTGAAGGCAAGGTCTACGACGCCAGCATCAGCAATATCGACGGCAAGGACTTCTCGCTTTACGAGCTCCAGAAGAATATCGAGACGCTCGTCACCCAGGCTGGCGGCACCAAGGTCTATGAGGGCAAGCCGACCTCGGAAACGCTCGAGGCCATCAAGGATGCGCGCCAGGCCTTCGACGACAGCGTCAACGGTCTCGGTGGCGGCACTGTCCAGGTCTATCTGATCCACCAGCAGAACCGCGACATCTGGATCCAGATGGTCGCTAACGACAGTTACGGTGCCTGGGGCATCGTCGAGGCCAAGCCGTTCCAGGCCAGCGCGAAGCTGATCTCGGCAGAGGCGCCCAAGCCGGCCCAATAACGGTCCGGGGCCGCAGCGCCCTTGCGGTGCGGCCCCGACGGTTCACCAGATGCGGACGCGGTCCGCCGGCGCGAGATAGTGCTTCTGCGCCGAGTCGATATTCCATGCGGCATACCAGGCATCGACATTGCGCAACGGGTTGATCGCGCGGATCTGCCCGGGCGAGTGCGGATCGCCGACCAGTTGCTGGCGCAGCGCCTCGGTGCGGAACAAGGTGCGCCACACCTGGCCCCAGCCCAGGAAGAAGCGCTGGTCGCCGGTGAAGCCGTCGATCGTCGGTGCCGGCTTGCCGCCCAGCGCGGCGTGATAGGCGTCGAGCGCGATCAGCACGCCGCCGAGATCGCCGATATTCTCGCCCATCGATGCCCGCCCGTTGATGTGCACGCCGGGCAGCCCCTCGAAGCTGTACGCCTCATATTGCCCGCCCAGCCGCACTGCCTGCGCCTCGAACTTGGTCGCGTCCTCGGCGGTCCACCAGTCGCGCAGCACGCCCTTGCCGTCGGACTTGCGGCCCTGGTCGTCGAAGCCATGGCTGATCTCGTGCCCGATCACTCCGCCGATCCCGCCATAATTGACGGCATCGTCGGCATTGGGATCGAAGAAGGGCGGCTGCAGGATCGCCGCGGGGAAGACGATCTCGTTCTTGACCGAATTGTAATAGGCGTTGACGGTCTGCGGGGTCATTCCCCACTCTGCCTTGTCGACCGGGCCGCCCATGCGGTTGCGGCGGTAATCCCATTCGAACCGCTGGGCGCGCTCGGCATTGCCGACCAGGTCGCCGGGCGTGACCGTCAGGGCGGTATAGTCGCGCCACTTGTCGGGATAGCCGATCTTGACGGTGAAGCCCTTGAGCTTGGCCTGGGCCTGTAGCTTGGTTTCCGGGCTCATCCAGGCGAGATTGTCGATCCGCCCGGCCAGCGCCACGCGCAGATTGCCGACCAGCGTATCCATCTTGGCCTTGGAGGCGGGCGGGAAATACAGCGCGACATAATCGCGGCCGATGCCCTCGCCGATCGCGCGCTCGGTATAGGCCACCGCGCGCTTCCAGCGGTCGCGCTGCGCCGGCTGGCCGTTGAGGAACTTCGAACGGAATTCGAACTGCGCGTCGACGAAACGCTTCGAGAGCAGGGGCGCGACATCGTCGGTCACGCGAAATGCCTCCCAGGCCTTGAGCGTCGCCAGATCGGTGTCGGCGAACAGCTTGGCGATCGCCGGGAAGGCAGTGTTCTGGGCGACGATCGCGCGCTCGGCCTTGCCGATACCCGCCGCCTGCCAATAGGCGTCCCAGGGGAAGCCCGGCGTCTGCGCCTTCAGGTCGGCGAGCGTCGTCAGATTATAGGTCTTGTCGCGGTCTCGGCTCTGCGCGCGGGTCCAGTGCGCCTGGGCAAGCCTGGTCTCCATCGCCACGACGCTGCCCGCCGCAGCTTCGGCGTTGGGCCAGCCCGCCATCGCCAGCATCTGGGCGACATATTGCCGGTATCGCGCTACTTGCGGCGCGAACTTGGCATCGAGATAGAGCTCGCGGTCGCCCAGGCCAAGCCCGGACTGGCGCAGATACAGAGCATAGACATCGGGCTGCTTGGCGTCGTCATTGACGCCCGCCGAGAAGAAGCTCGCGCCAAAGCCGCCGGTCGACTGCCCCATCAGCCGCGCGATGTCGGTCTTGGTCGCAGCGGCCTTGATCGGCGCAAGCCGCTGGGACAGCGGCTGGGCGTCTAGCTTCTCGGCCAGCGCCTCGTCCATGAACCCGCCATAAAGCGCTGCCGCCTTCACGCGGTCGGGGTGCGCGGCATCGGTGGCGCTGTAGCTCGAGATCAGGCTGCGCAGCCGTTGCTCGGAGAGGTCGCGCAGCACGGCGAAGGCGCCGTAGGACGAACGATCCTCCGGGATCGGCGTCTTGGCTGCCCAGCTGCCGTTGACGAAGCGGAACCAGTCGTCGCCCGGCTTCACGCTTCGGTCCATGCCGGCAAGGTCGAAGCCCCAACTGCCATAGCCGGTCGCGGCTTGCGCCGCGGGCGTCGCCTGCTGGCGGCTGAGGGCAGGGGCCGCGATGGCTGCGATCGTGAACGTGGTCGCGAGCAGCAAATGCTTCGGTCTCAAATCGGTCTCCGGTCGGCGTATTGGATGTCGCCGGCAGCTTACACCGCGCGCGCTTCACCGCAATGATCGCCGCCGCTGATCGAGGGAGCCTCGCATGTCCATTCGCTTTGCAATCCTTATCGCGCTCCTGGGCCTCGCTGCGCCGGCA
Organism: Sphingomonas sp. MMS12-HWE2-04; assembly: GCF_044881185.1. Taxonomy (GTDB): domain Bacteria; phylum Pseudomonadota; class Alphaproteobacteria; order Sphingomonadales; family Sphingomonadaceae; genus Sphingomonas. Next base: position 1,537,237 of record NZ_CP173254.1, read on the forward strand.
GGAGCGCAGGACATGCCCACCGTGATGCCGAACGACTATGTCCTCAAGGACATCCTCAACCAGCAGCGCATCGATGCGGCGATCGCCAGGCCACGCCGTCCGGCAACCCGCGCGGCACCGCCCGCCGTGCGCGCCGCGCCCATGGCGGCGACCCGCTATCGCGCCTCGCCTGTGGTCAGCAGCGGCAGTTCGTCGGCTGGCTAGGCACCACCGTCGGCGCGGCCAACGCGCGGACGGTTACCCAGGCGCTGGCAAAGGGCGATGCGGTGCAGAGCTGGGCGCGGGTCGTGGCGAGCGACGGCTTGCGTCCCGGAGATCTAGCCGATTCGATGACCGGCTATTGGGTGCTCAACTGGGTGATGGCCAATCGCGGCGACAGCAGTCGGCCGCAGGTGAACGCGGCGCGTGGGCAGGTCCGCGCGATCCTTGCCGCCAATCCGCGCCTGGCCGCGCTCAACGACGCGCAGCGCCAGGAACTCTCCGAAACGCTGATGCTCAATTTCCTGATCCAGCACGCCGCCTATGTCGACGCGATGCAGCGCGGCGATCAGGCGACGATGCGCAGGCTCGGCGACGCCGCGGTCGCGCGCTTCCGCAAGGAAATGGGCGTGGACCTGCGTCGGCTCCGTCTGGGCGATGCGGGCTTTGCGCCGGTCAACCCACGCGGCTGATCGTGCGCTCAATCGGTCGACGCAAGTGCCTGCGGGATCGGATAGCCCGTAGGCTCGATATCGGCCGCCGCCCCGGAAGCGCGGGGTAGCAACTTCGGACCGGCCAGGAGCCCGAACAGGAAGCCCCCCAGATGCGCTTCCCAGGCTAGTCCGCCAGCGGTCCCGCTCGCCCAGGCCATCGAAGCGAGCAACGCGAACAGGAACGCGTTGTGCTTGACCAAGTCCCAGCCGACGCGGCGTATCCGCCGGGACTGGACCGGCAGCAGGTCGGTCCCGTCGACGGGGGCCCTGATCAGCAAGCCAAGCAACCCATAGAGCGCTCCAGAGGCGCCAAGCATCGGCACGGTTCCGGCCGGGTGCACTACGAGATAGAGCGCGGCTCCCGCCATTCCGCTGAGCAGGAACAGCAGCCAGAAACGTAGCCAGCTGAGCGGCGCAGGCCCGAGCCGGGCGGTAAGGGCGCCACCGATCGACGCCAGCATCGTCATGTTCAGCGTCAAATGCGCCGTGCCGCCATGGGCAAACATGTGCAGGATGATCGTGTCGAAACGCCCGTGCGCCAGCGCGACTCCGGACAGGCCCCACGCGGCCATTCCGGCGAATTGATGCGCGGCATTGTACCAGACCCACGCAATAACGCAGGTCGCGCCCAGCACCGCTGCCGGCGCCTGCATTCGCCAGCCTAGCGGCTCGGGTTCGACCGGCTCGAAGCTGACCTGCGCGCTCTGTGGCGACAGGATTCCATTTTCTTCGAGCAGTTCAAGGCTGCTGCGCAGCGATTCCATCACGTCCCGCGTCGCACGTACCGTTACGGGGTCTCCGGTCGAGAAGGCGATGGAGAAATGCGGCGGGCGTAGCCACCATCGCTGGTTGCGCATGCGCCATTGGCCATCCGTTTCCGACTTCTCGTAAAATCCTTGCTCGCCGAGCAGCCGTTCCAGCCATTCGGCCTGCGTCTTCGATATCGTCATTGTGGCAGGCCGTCCGACGAACTGGATGACCCAGCCGAGCATGGCGATGGGCAATGCCCCCTTCGGAACGTGCCCGATTGAAAGGCCCAGCCATATGCCAAGGCCGATGGCGACCAAATTGGGGACGAGCTGATAGAGGCTGTAAATCGGCACCAGATCGCGCAGCAGCCCATGCCGCGATCGAATGGACAGCCCGTTCTCGTCACCGGTCATGCGCGCCTTGTCGCGCCGGCGCAGGCACTTTGCAATGTCGGCCAGGCGCGCGCTGGGTCGGGCTTTAGCCCTTGGCCCCCGCCACATAGCGATCGATCACATGCCCCAGCACGGTCATCGGCACGTTGCCGCCGAGCACCACGGCATCGTTGAACGCCTTGAAGTCGTAGCGCGGCCCCATCGCCGCCTGTGCCTTGGTCCGCAGCCGGTTGATCTCGCTATGCCCGACCTTGTAGCCGCAGGCTTGGCCCGGCCACGAGCAATAGCGATCGACTTCGCCCGACACTTCGTCCTCGCCCGATCCGTTGGAGTTGACGAACCAGCGGATCGCGTGCTCGCGCGTCCAGCGCTTGGCATGAAGCCCGGTGTCTACCACCAGCCGGCAGGCGCGGAAGCCCAGCGACTGGAGATAGCCCAGCTTCTCCGCGGGATTTTCGGCATAGACGCCCAGCTCGTCGGCCAGCTGCTCGCCATAGAGCGCCCAGCCTTCGGAATAGGCGTTGAACTGCAGGATGCTGCGGATCAGCGGCAGCTTGAAGGTATATTCGCCCTGCCAGACATGGCCGGGGATCGCCTCGTGATAGGCGAGGTCGGGCAGCGAGAAGCGCGTGTGCAGATCGGTGCTGCGCAGGTTGATCCAGAATTTGCCCGGGATCGTGCCGTCGATCGATCCCGGCCCGCCATAGGCGCCGGGCGCGCCGGCCTCCTCGACCAGCGGGATGCGCTTCACTTCGACATTGCCCTTGACCAGCGTGTGGAACGCCTGGGGCATGCGGCTGCGAATGTCGGCGATGCGGCGGTTGAGCAGCGCCATGATCTCGGCGCGGCCGGGGTCGCCGGCGGGGAAGGTGAAGCGCGGGTCCTTGGCGAGCGCGGTCATCCGCGCGCCGACGCTGCCCTGGCTATACCCCTCCTTCTTGAGGATCGCGTCCATCTCGGACTGGATCGCCGCAAGCTGGTCGAGCCCCATCTTGTGGACTTCCTCCGGCGACATCGTCGTCGTCGTGCCCGCGCGCAGCGCCCAGGCATAATAAGCGTCGCCGTCCTTGAACTTCCACACCCCGGCGTCGCTCGTCGCCTTGGCGCGGTGCTTCTCCAGCTCGGCGATCTGGCGGTCGAGCGCGGGAATGATCTTGTCGTTGCACAGCAGCCAGGCGCGCTGGCCGAAATCGCCCTGCATCCCGGCGGTGCGATTGGCGACCGACGTCACCAGCCCCCAGCCGGCGGTGTTGCCGCCGCGCGAAAGCTTGATCTGCTGGAGCGCCTTGTCGAGCAGGAAGTCGGGCGCAATCACGCCCCGCGCGCCGTCCGCCTTCAGCCGCGCGGTTTCGCCGTCAAGCTGCTCGCCATAGGATTCGAGCCGGTCGAGATAGGCTTCGCCATCCTCGCTGGTCGCGATCTGGTGGTCGGTGTCGAGCATCCTCGGCACGTCGAGCACGGCGCCGACATTCTGCGCGACGACATAGGGGGTGTTGCGCCAGCCGCCGATCGGCACGTCGCCATAGCCGAAGGCAAAGCCGTCGAGCGCGTTGGTGTACGACGCCTGGACCACGTCGATATTGGTGCGCATCACCGGGCTCATCGTCGCAGTGTCGAGCTTGTTGATCGCGGCGAGCGTGTCGCGGACATGCTGTGCGATCTTGTGCTGCCCCGCAGCCGAGCGATCCATCAACTGGTGCTTGAGGGTCGATCGCTTGTCCTTGTCGATGCCCAGGGTCGTCGCGGTTTCGGGATAGGCCTTGAGCAGCGCCTCGGCGGTGCGGTCGATCAGTGCCTGGGCCGGCGCATCGCCGTTCGCGAGCAGCGCACGCGCCTGGGCGGGGAGGGCGCTCGCGGCAAGCGTGGCGCCGGTGCCGAGAAGAAGCTGGCGGCGGGTTGGACGCATGGAAACTCCGAAGGTCAGGCTTGGGGAAGGGAAGCGATCGGCTCGACGATCAGCGTGCTGCCGGTGCCGCCCGTGATGCGCACGCGCGCGCCGGCCGGCTGGTCGGGCCCCTGGGCGAGCCATTCGCTGTCGCCGACGCGCACGCGGCCGCGACCGCCGTCGATCGCGCTCACCACGGTGACGGTCTCGCCGATGAGCCGGGCCACCCGGTCGTTGAGCAGCGGATCGCTCGTCGCCACCGGAAAGTCGCGATACCAGCGCCGCCCGATCAACACCGTCGCCAGCGACCAGGCAGCAAAGCCGATCAGCTGGCCGCCGATAGAAAGCTCGGGGAAGAGCAGGGCGATCGCGCCGGTGATCGCCGCGGCGACGGCGAAGAAGACCAGATAGACGCCGGGCACCAGCAATTCGGTGATCGCGAGCAGCACGCCCGCGATCAGCCACAGCACGCCGGCGCTGTGCATCCAGTCCATCAGTCGCCCTGCTGGTCGAACGGTCCGCGCCGCGCCGGTGCCGGCGGCTGGGGCGTCGCCGGGGGCTTGGGCCCCGCCAGCGCATCCTTGGCGAGCTCGCCGATCCCGCCCAGCGTGCCGATCAGCTGCGTCGCCTCGACCGGGAACAGGATCGTCTTGGCGTTGGGCGACGTCGCGAACTTGCCGACGGCTTCGACATATTTCTGCGCGATGAAGTAGTTGAGCGACTGGCTCGAGCCTTTCTCGATCGCATCGGAGACCAGCCGGGTCGCCTCGGCCTCGGCTTGCGCCGCGCGCTCGCGCGCCTCGGAATCGCGGAAGGCCGATTCCTTGCGCCCCTCGGCCTCGAGGATGCGCGCCTGCTTCTGGCCTTCGGCGCGCAGGATCTCGGAGGCGCGGGTGCCTTCGGCCTCGAGGATGTTGGCGCGCTTCTCGCGCTCGGCCTTCATCTGCCGGCCCATCGCGTTGACGATGTCGGCGGGAGGACGGATGTCCTTGATCTCGACGCGAGTGATCTTGACGCCCCACGGCGTCGTCGCGTGATCGACCACCGAGAGCAGCCGCGCATTGATCTCGTCGCGCTTGCTCAGCGTCTCGTCGAGATCCATCGATCCCATCACGGTGCGCAAATTGGTCGTCGTCAGCTGGAGCAGCGCGACATAGAGGTCCGACACTTCATAGGCCGCCTTGGCCGCGTCGAGCACCTGGAAGAACACCACCCCATCGGTGGAGATCATCGCATTGTCCTTGGTGATGATCTCCTGGCCCGGAATGTCGATCACCTGCTCCATCATGTTCACCTTGCGGCCGACGCGATAGAAAAAGGCGGGGTAGAAGTTGAAGCCGGGGACCGCGACCGTGGTGAACCGGCCGAAATGCTCGATCGTATATTGATAGCCCTGGGTGACGATCTTCACGCTCGATACGATGTAGAGGAACACCAGCACCGCCAGCGCCACCAGAAACGCGGATATGACGTCCATTCCGACTCCCCTCGCAAAACCTGTCCCTTGCTAGCATAGAGCAGGCCCATGACCACAGCCCTCGCACCGCGCACCGCGCTGTTCCTCCCGGCCTCGAACCCGCGCGCGATCGCCAAGGCGCGCAGCCTCGAGGTCGACATGGTGATCCTCGACCTCGAGGACGCCGTCCGCGACGACGCCAAGGCCGCGGCGCGCGCCGCCGCAGTCGAGGCGGTGGGAGCGGGCTTCCCAGGGCTCTGCGCGATCCGCATCAACGGCATTGGCGCGCCCGACCATGCCGCCGATCTCGTCGCCGTCGCCGCCTCGGCCTGCGATTATGTCGTCGTCCCCAAGGTCGAGTCCGCAGCGGAGGCGGCGGCGATCGCCCAGGCCGCGGCCAAGCCGCTGCTTGCGATGATCGAAACCCCGCGCGGCGTCCTCGCCGCCGTCCAGATCGCCGCGGTGCCGGGCGTCGCCGGGCTGATCGCCGGAGCCAATGATCTGCGCGCCACGCTCGGCATCCCCTCCGGTCGCGACGGCCTCGCCCTCGCATTGCATACGATCGTCCTCGCCGCCCGCGCCGGTGGGGGCTGGGCGCTCGACGGCGTGTTCAACGCGCTCGACGACGCGGACGGCCTCGCCGCCGAGGCGCGCCACGGCCGCTCGCTCGGCTTCGATGGCAAGTCGCTGATCCACCCCAACCAGATTGCGGCCACTGCCGCCGCCTTTGGTCCGAGCGATGCCGAGCTTGCCGACGCGCAAGCGCTGGTCGAGGCGGCGACCGGCGGCGCCGAACGCTTCCGCGATCGCATGATCGAGGCAATGCACGTCGCCCAGGCCCACGCGCTAATCGCCCGCGCGGGGAGCCGATCGGGCTGACAAGCGTCTAGCCAGAGAACGTTACGGAAGAAGATCGAATGTCCGAACTGCCTGCGCTCCATGACGACCTTGTCGCCACCATCGCCGATCTCGCCGCGCTCACCGCGCGCGATGCGCCGGATGAGGCGCCGCTCGCGGCCACACGCTACAAGCTCACCCGCCTGAGCACCGCCCGTCGCCGCGCGATCGAGATGCTGTGCGCGCAGCAGATTTCGCGCCTGCCGCCGCACGAGGCGGATCGCCTCCGCCGCTTCCAGGAAGAAATCACCAGCCAGCGCGGCACGTCGTCGCGCCACATTTCCGAATGGAGCCCGCGCGACATCGTCAAGAACTGGCCGGGCTATTGCGCGGCCTCGGCGACGATGCGCGCCGCGATGCTCGCCCAGATCGACCGGGAGAAGGCGCTGCTCTACCCCCTGATCGGGGCCGATGGCCGCTAAACCGCATCGGGGCCACACCCCCTAGCGCTTTTCTACCCTCGCGTTTACATGGCTCGCCAACCTCCAACTCAGGACATTGGCGCACCTCATGGATATCCCCCTCGGCCTCACCTTCGACGACGTCCTTCTCTATCCGGGCGAGTCCGAGATCGTGCCGAGCATGGCCGACACCCGCACCCAGGTGACCAAGAGCCTCGCGCTCAACATTCCGATGCTCTCCTCGGCGATGGACACCGTCACCGGCGCGGACATGGCGATCGTGATGGCCCAGCTCGGTGGCATCGGTGTGCTTCACCGCAACATGGAGATCGAGGAGCAAGTCGAGGCCGTTCGGCAGGTCAAGCGCTTCGAGAGCGGCATGGTGGTCAACCCGATCAGCATGCGCCCCAGCGGCACGCTCGCCGAGGCACAGGCGCTGATGGCGCAGCACAAGATCAGCGGCATCCCGATCATCGAGGATAGCGGCAAGCTGGTCGGCATCCTCACCAACCGCGATGTGCGTTTCGCCGAGAACCCCAGCCAGCCGGTCTCCGAGCTGATGACGCACGAGAACCTCGCCACCGTTCCCGTCGATTTCGCCAAGGACGAGGCCAAGCGGTTGCTCCACCAGCGCCGGATCGAGAAGCTGCTGGTCGTCGACAAGGATTATCGCTGCGTCGGGCTGATCACGGTCAAGGACATCGAAAAGGCCGTCACGTCGCCCCATGCCACCAAGGATGCCGCCGGTCGCCTGTGCGTCGCCGCGGCGACTACGGTTGGCGACAAGGGCTTTGCCCGCACCGAAGCGCTGGTCGATGCCGGCATCGATCTTGTCGTGATCGATACGGCGCACGGCCACAACAAGGACGTCAGCCGCGCGGTCGAGCGCGTCAAGAAATTGTCGAACAGCGTTCAGGTCATCGCCGGCAACATCGCCACCGCCGAGGCCGCCAAGGCACTGATCGGCGCGGGCTCGGATGGCGTGAAGGTCGGCATCGGCCCGGGATCGATCTGCACCACCCGCGTCGTCGCCGGCGTCGGCGTGCCGCAGCTTACCGCGGTGCTCGATGCCGCGACCGAAGCCGCCAAGTCGGGCGTGCCGGTGATAGCCGATGGCGGCATCCGCACCTCGGGCGACATCGCCAAGGCGCTCGCCGCCGGCGCGTCGGCGGTGATGGTCGGCTCGCTCCTCGCCGGCACCGAGGAAGCGCCGGGAGAAACGTTCCTCTACCAGGGCCGCGCCTACAAATCGTATCGCGGCATGGGCTCGGTCGGCGCGATGGCCAAGGGTTCGGCGGACCGCTATTTCCAGCAGGACATCAAGGACCAATTGAAGCTCGTCCCCGAAGGGATTGAGGGTCAGGTGCCGTTCAAGGGGCCGGCCAAGGACATCATTCACCAGCTGATCGGCGGCGTCAAAGCATCGATGGGCTATGTCGGCGCGGGCACCATCCCCGAATTCCAGAAGAAGGCGCGGTTCGTGCGGATCACCAATGCGGGCCTTCAGGAAAGCCACGTCCACGACGTGACGATCACCCGCGAAGCGCCCAACTACCCGACGCGCTAAGGCCGTGCCTGCGTCCTCCCCCTTGCCGGGGGGAGGACAGGTAACGCTTTCAAAGTAGGATTTTCTCTGCTTGAGCAAACCGATGGGCGGTTCTGCACCTTTCGCTTGGCGCGCACCCCGCACGATAGCCGATGCGCGGCACGCGCGCGTCGCGCAGAAGCGCCCAGCGAGCGCGTCCGCCAACCAAATGGTTGGCCCGGACCCGCACCGAGAGCCTTATCGCTCTACCTTCGCAAATTTTAATGCCGTGAATTCAGAGCTTTTCCTTGATTGCCCGTTTGCCGGCAAATTCGCGATTCGTGTCAATCGGTGTCAAGCGACGGGAGAAGCCGGACCACAGCGGCGCCGGTCCATCGCCGCGCGTAACTGTGACCTTTGTGACCTTTCAAAAGCCAACCGCCTGGTTGGGAAAGCGCACGCGATCGCGCCCCTCAGCGCGTGCGAAGCTGGTCGCCGCCACCGGGATATTCACGTGAAGTCAATGCTCTATCTCGGCGGTGCGGCTGGCAGCCCGTTGCGCGGCGGCGCGCGACAGGCGGCGTTGCGTGTCAAGCGGTGTCAAGCGACGCTCTCCAACCAAGGTCGCCGCGCATGAATCCCTCCGCCCGCCTCCAGGCCGCGATCGACTTGCTCGACCGGATCACCGTCGCCGCGCGCGATCAGGGCGGGTCGGCCGATACGATCATCGCCAAATATTTTGCCGAGCGCCGCTATGCCGGCTCGAAGGACCGCCGTGCGATCCGCGAACTGGTCTATGATGCGGTCCGCCTGCTCGGCGCGCGCCCTGAGAGCGGCCGCGCCGGCATGCTCGCGCTCGCCCGCAAGCGCCCCGACCTCGCCGATTTGTTCGACGGCTCGTCTTATGGCCCGGCGCCGGTCGACCCGGCAGAGCCCGTCGCCAAAGCCGGGCTGCTCCCCGGCTGGCTGGGCAAGGCAATGGCGGCCTCGGGGCTCGACGCCGCCGAACAGGCAGCGCTGCTTGCGCGCGCGCCGCTCGATATCCGGATCAACACGCTCAAGGCGGATCCTGCCGCTGCGGCTGCGGAAATTCCGGGGGCGGTACCGCTCGCCCATCTCTCCGCCGGCTTCCGCCTGGCGCCCGACACCTCGATCGAGCAGCTCCCCGCTTATGCCGAGGGTGCGCTCGAAGTGCAGGACGCCGGCAGCCAGTTCGTCAGCCTCGCCGGCGGTGCTGCGCCGGGGATGCGGGTGATCGATCTCTGCGCCGGCGCGGGCGGCAAGACGCTCGCGCTCGCCGCGGCAATGGCCAATCAGGGCGAGATCGTCGCCTGCGACATCGATCGCCAGCGACTCTCGCGGCTTGCCCCGCGCGCGCAGCGGGCAGGGGTGACGATCGCGTCGACGCTGCTGCTCGATCCCAATCGCGAGTGGGAAAAGCTCGAAGATCTGCGCGAAAGCGCCGATCTCGTCGTCATCGATGCGCCGTGTTCGGGCACCGGCACCTGGCGCCGCAACCCCGAGGCGCGCTGGCGGCTCACCCCCGATCGGCTCGCGCGCTTCGCCGACACTCAGCATCGGCTGCTCCGGCTCGGCGCGGAACTGGTCCGCCCCGGCGGGACGCTGGTTCATATCGTCTGTTCGTTGCTGGATGCCGAAGGCGCCGGCCAGGCGGCGGCGTTCCTGGCCGATCATCCCGGCTGGAGTGCGCAGCCGATCGCGCTGGGTGTGGGCACGCCACGCGGGCCGGGCCTGCGCCTCACCCCGCTGGCGGACTCGACCGATGGCTTTTTTGTCGCGAAGATGACCCGGCCATGATAGCCAAATCGGTCTCAGTCTCGGAGAAGTTGATGCGTTTCACTGCGATTTCGGGTGCGGCGGCGCTGCTGGTCCTGTCGGTTTCCACTTCGCTGATGGCGCAGCGCCCCGACGATCAGATCGATCCCAAGTCGCTTGCCCTGCTCCAGGAAGGCCGTGCCGCCCGCGCTGCCGGCAATCTCGACGGCGCCGAGGATGCGCTCGAAAGCGCGCTCGCGGTCGATCCGCGCAACCGCGAGGCATTCGTCGTCCTCGCCGAAGTTGCCCGCTCGCGCAGCCTGCCGGGCAAGGCGATCCGCTTCTATGGCGAGGCGCTGGCGCTCGAGCCCAACGATCTCGCCGCGTTGCGCGGGCAGGGCGAGGCGCTGGTCGCCAAAGGCGCGATCGAGAAGGCCAAGGCCAATCTCGCGAAGATCAACACGATCTGCAAGACCGGCTGCAACGATGCCAATATCCTTGCCGCGACCATCGCCAAGGGCCCGCCGCCGACGACGACCGCCCAGGCAGTCCCTGCCGCGCAGACTCCCGCGGACAAGCCTGCGGAGCCGAACTGAACCGCTAGCTGAGCGCTTTCGCCAGCGCGACGAACTCTTCGACGGTCACCGTCTCGGCGCGTCGGCTCGAATCGATCGCGAGCGTCTCCATCGCCTCGATCGCACCCGGCACGCCCTTCAGGCTCTGCCGCAGCATCTTCCGGCGCTGTCCGAAGGCCGCGCCGGTCAGTCCCTCCAGCGTCTTGAGCTTGACGCCATCGGGTGCTGCGGCGGGGACGATATGGACCACGGCGGACATCACCTTGGGTGGCGGGGTAAAGGCCGAACGGTGCACCCCCATCGCTATCCTCGGCGTCGATCGCCACTGCGCCAGCACCGCCAGCCGGCCATAGGCCTCGCTCCCCGGCGCCGCGACGATCCGGTCGGCGACTTCCTTCTGGAACATCAGCGTGAGGCTCGCCCACCACGGCTCCCACGCCGCGGACAACCAGCCGACGAGCAGCGCGGTGCCGACATTGTAGGGCAAATTGGCCACGACATGCGGCTTGCCGGCGAACAGCGCCGGCGCATCGACTTCGAGCGCGTCACCCTCGATCACGCGGAGCTTGTCGGGGAAATAGCCGCCCAGTTCCTCAAGCGCGGGAATGCAGCGCCGGTCGCGCTCGACCGCGGTCACCCGCGCGCCGCCTTCCAGCAGTGCACGGGTCAAGCCGCCGGGGCCCGGACCAACCTCGAACACTTCGGCGCCGTCGATCTGTCCCGGCACCTTGGCGATGCGGGCAAGCAATTGGTGGTCGAACAGGAAATTCTGCCCCAGCGCCTTGCTCGCGCTGAGACCATATTTCTTGATGACCTCGCGAAGCGGCGGAAGCTCGGTCACGGGGCTCCTGCCGCGGCGAGCGCGGCGCGGCGTTCGGCCTGGGCAGCGGCCATCCGGATCGCCGCGATCATCGCGCCGGGATTGGCCTCGTCCTTGCCGGCGATGCCGAAGGCGGTGCCATGGTCGGGCGAGGTGCGGACGATCGGCAGCCCCAGCGTGGTGTTGACTCCGTCGTCGAAGTGCAGCGTCTTGATCGGGATCAGCGCCTGATCGTGATAAAGGCACAGCGCCGCGTCGTACCCGGCGCGGGCACGGGGGTGGAACATCGTGTCGGCCGAGAAGGGCCCGACCGCGTCGATGCCCTCGGCCCGGAGTTGCGCGATCGCCGGCTCGAGGATGTCGACCTCTTCGCGCCCGATCGCGCCGCCTTCGCCGGCATGGGGGTTGAGCCCGGCAAAGGCGAGCCGTGGTTTCTCGATGCCGAAATTGCGAGTCAGCCCGCGCGCGGTCACCCGCGCCTTGGCGACGATCAGCTCCGGCGAAAGCAGCCCCGGTACGTCCGCCAACGCGACATGCACGGTGATCGGTACCACCCGCAGCGTCGGCCCGGCGAGCATCATCACGGTATTGTCGCCCGACACACCGCAGCGTTCGGCGACGAATTCGGTCTGCCCGGGATGCGTGAACCCGATCCGGTAAAGCTGTGCCTTGGAGACCGGGCCGGTCACCAGCCCCGATGCCGCGCACGAGCGGGTCAGGCCGACCGCGAGCTCGAGCGACTGCAGCGCCGATCGCGCCGTCTCGACATCGGGCACGCCCGGCCGCGCTTCGCCGACATCGCCGACGGCAATGATCGGCAGCGCGTCGGCAAAGGCGGCAACCGCGTCGGCGGGGTCTCCGATCCGGACGATGGGACCATCCCACACCGCGGCCACCGCGCGCGGATCGCCCACCGCGAAGAACGGCGCGAGCGAATGGAGTTCGCGCGCATTCCAGGCCTTGGCAGTAATCTCAGGGCCGATCCCGGCGGGATCGCCCATGGCGACGGCAAGCGGTGCGGTCATGGGCGCGCCGCCCGGCACGTCAGCGATATTCGATCAGCGCGTCGCGGCGCAGGTCGCGCAGCATGCGGGTCGCGCGGATGTTGACGCGCTGGTCGGCAAGCTGGTCCTGGACCTGCTCGACCGAAGGCGTGCCCGGGGCGGGCGGATCGTCGCGGCCGCAGATCACCAGCACGCGCACGCCGTCCTCGACCGAGCCGAACGGCTGGGTAACCTGGCCGACCTGGAGCGGCAGGATCATCGTCTGGAGCGCCGCCGGCAGGCTGCCGATGACGATGCCGTCGCGATCGACCACTTCGGCATTCTGGGAAGCCGCCACGCTGGCGACGTCGCCGCAGCCCTTGATCTTCTGGGTCGCCTGGGAGAATGCGGCCGCCCGCGTGCTCGCCTGCGCCTCGGTCGTTCCCTTGGGGAACGAGACGGTGATCTGGCGCAGCGTCAGTTTGGCCTGCTTGGGATCGGCCATGCCAATCTGGCGCTTTTCGGCGAGATAGAGGATCGAGAAGCCCGTGGGCAGCTCGATCGGGCCGGCGACCTGGCCGGGCTGCATCTCCTGCGCCGCCTTGGCGAGCGGATCGGGGAGCATCGCCGGGCGGATCCAGCCGAGGTCGCCGCCGACCGACTTGGTCGACGCTTCCGAATAGGTTTTGGCGAGATAGTCGAACGGCGCGCCTTCGCGCATCTGCTGGATGATCTTCTGCATGCTGGCATGCACTTCCTGCGCACGATCCGGCGTCGCGTTCATGTAGATCTCGTAGACGCGATATTCTTCGGTGCCGGTCGACTTCTTGAGCCGCTCGATGATTTCCTTGGCCTCGGCCTCGCTGACATTGACGTCGACGCGGCGGCGCAGCAGGCGGCTCCACGCCATCTCGCCCTCGATCTGGCGGCGGATGGTCCGCTCGGAGGAGCCGATCTGGCGCAGGAAGCCGCGCATCTGATCCGGCGTCTTCTCGAAATTCTTGGCGACGCGATTGAAGCTCGAATCGATTTCCTTGGGATCGACCGTGATGTCGTTCGACTTGGCTTCCTGGATCTGCAGCGTCTCGTCGATCAGCTGCCGCAGCACGGTGAGCTTGAGCTGGTTGATCTCTTCGGGCTTGAGCGTCAGCTTGTTGAGCCCGGTGATCAGCGCGACGCGCTGGTCTACATCGGTGCCGGTGATGACGACGTCGTTTACGATCGCCGTGGGCTTGCGGATATTGGGGTCGGCCTTGCCGAAGATCTGAAGGTTCGCGGGGAGATCAAGGCCGGCGCTGGGCACTTCCTGATCCTGAACGGTCTGCGCCACCGCGACGGTCGCCAGTCCCGCAATGCCAAGCGCCAGAACAGTCTTGCGGCCGAGCTTGGCCACCTTTGCAACACCCATGTTCACCTGAACCCGTACCCTCATCCATCGCGGAGATCGACGCGCTATACGTCAATTGTGCCTGAACCAAGGCTGAGCGAACGCGCCCCTCCCTTGGCCCGGAGCCTAGCGGCCGAGGTTCTTGAACGCCAGCGACAAAAGGAAGCTGTCGCCGCGCTGCGCGTCGCCGGTTGTCTCGTAATCGCGCTTCCAGGTCAGGCCGAGGCGTAGGCAGTCATCCTCATAGGTTACGCCGAGCCGATGGCGTACCGGCTCGAAGCCATCGGCCTGCGAGGTCAAATCCTCCTCGCGATTGGTTAGGTCGACCAGGATCGACCCCGAAACCGACCAGAAGCGTGCGATCTGGACGCGCGCGCCCATCCGCGCTTCCTCGCGGTCCTGCAGGTCTTCGAGTGCGGTGGTGATGTTGCGGTTGAGCCGGAGATAGCCGAGCTCGACATAGGTGCTGCGCGAGCCGACCGTCGCGTCGAGTTCGTTGCGCCGCACCGCCAGGCCGTCCTTGTCCAGGCGATAGCGGTGAGTCAGGCTGATGAAGTCGCGGAACCGGATCACCGTCCGCCCGACAATATCGGAAACCCGCTCGGAAAGACCGGTCCCGTCGGGGAAGATCGGAGCACCCGAGGTCAGTCGATAGCTCTGGCCGATATTGGCGTCGATGCTGAACCCGGGAAGGTACAGTGCATAGTCCATGCCATAGGTGATGCGGCTGGAATCGTCGAAGCGGTCATAACCGGGGAAACGGTTGAGCGCGAAGAGGTTTGAATCTTCGAGATCGACTGCACGCGCGTCTTCGTTGGGAACGTCGAGATTGTCGGTATGCGGTGATGCGACCAGCTGGATGCGCGGCGTGATCCGCTGCGTCCCGCCGAACATCTCGCCGATCAGCGGCCATTTCATGTCGAGCGCGAGCGCACCGATGCCGCGGAACTGAAAGCCTTCGAGTCCGCGATAGCTGGGCACCGTGGTCAGCAAGGTGTCGTGCGTGTTGTACACGTCGCTGCGGCCATAGGCCGTCAAGGTGAGTTCCTGGCCCCAGGCGGTCAGCTTGCGCACGTCCCAGCGCGCGCTGGCGAACGCCCGCTGCGAATCCTGGCCATCGGAACGGCCGATCGCCAGCGTGTTGACCTGGAACTCGAAACGTCCGCCGACCAGGCCGTCGTTCATCCGGCGACGATAATCGAGTTCGGGAAGCGCGATCGGCTGCATCCCCTGCGATTCGCTGACGCGCAGCGTCTGCACGGCCCAGGCGTTGATCGAGAAATAGCTGTCGTCGTCGATTCGCTCGACACGAAGATTGTTGCGCAGGCGGTCGTCGCGCGAAATGTCGTAGCGGCGCAGGAAGGTGCGATCGGTGGCGACGCGGAAGGAGCCGCTGACGCTCCAATTGGGATCGAGCTGGAACGTGCCTACGGCATCCAGATAGCCGCGGAAATCGTTGCGCGAGGTCGCCGGCGTGATCGGCACGAGCAAGTCGTCGGCACGGCGGCTATAGGTGCCGTAGCCGGTGACGCGATACGCTCCGATATCGGTAAGCGCGCGATACTCGGCCTGCAGCATGGGAAGCGCGCCAGTATAGATTCTCGGCGTCACCGTCAGGTCGCGATCGGGCGCGAGGCTGAAGAAATAGGGCAGCGCGAACTGGAAGCCGTTGGTGCGGCTATAGCGCAGGTCAGGCGTCAGGAAGCCGTCGTCGCTGGTCCCGCCGACAGGATGCGAGAACACCGGCAACGGTACGGTAATCAGTCCAAACACCGAGATGCGCGCGCCGGTATAGCGGATGCGGCCCTTGTCGGGATTATAGACCACCCGATCGGCGGTGATCTTCCACGAGGGTTCCTTGGGGCAGCCTTGCGAATTGGTCACGGAGCACGGCGAATAGGCCGCGTTGTCGACGATGATGATCCCGTTTTCTCGATGGCCGCGCTCGGCGGCGATGCGCCCGCCGGCATCGAGTACGACGAGCATGTTCTCTACTACGCCGTCCTTCAGCGTGTCGGTCAACTCGATCTTGTCGCCATAGGCGGTGTCGCCTTCAGGATTGACGACGACGATGTTGCCGTCCGCCATCACCTGCCCGGTCTTGCGGTTCCACACCACGCGATCGGCGCGAAGCCGGTCGCTCTCGCGATAAAGCCGCACATCGCCGCTCGCGGTGACGACGTCCTTCTCATAGTCGTAGTCGATCTGGTCCGCGGTGAACTGGATCTGGTCGTCATCGGGCAGGGCTACCGTGGATGGCGGCGGCACATCGACCGTTGGCGTCTGAAGCGACGGCGATCCGTCGGCCGAAAGCGCCGGCACCGTCTGCACGGGCACGTCGGGCGGCGTTTGCGCCAGATCGGGCTGGCGCGTCGGCGATTCGGGCGGATCGGCAGTCACCTGCGCGCGCGCCTCGGCCGCGAGACAAAGCCCTAAAGCGGCCGAAAGCAGCAGCGCCTTGCGCGTCACGAAATATCCCACCTTTGTTCTTCACTCCCGCGCACGCGGCGACGTCCGCCCTATCCCAGCGGTTGCGCCATCGCAACTTCGCGTGCGTTGGCCCGAACGCACAGAGGGGCTAAGAGGGCGCATGCAAGTCGATTTCTACCATTTAACCCAGGTGCCGCTCGAACGCGCTTTGCCGCAGATCGCCGAAAAGGTCCTCGCGGCGGGTGCGCGACTGCTCGTCGTTGCCGACGAACAGGCGCTGCGCACCAAGGTCGATCAGCTGCTGTGGAGCTATGCGCCCGAAAGCTTCCTGCCGCACGGTCAGGCTGGCGGCGAGGACGATGCTCGCCAGCCCGTGCTGATCGGCGACGACGCCGAGGCGGGCAACGGTGCGCGCCATATCGCGCTGGTTGACGGGCGGTGGCGGGACGAAGCGTTGAGGTTCGATCGTGCATTTCTCTTTTTCGACGAAGAGAAGGTGCGCGAGGCGCGACTGGCGTGGAAGTCGCTGGGCGACCGCGAAGGGATCGAGCGGCGATATTGGAAGCAGAACGACGCGGGCCGCTGGGAGCAGGCCGCCTGACGCATCTTGCATCGGGCGCGTCCGCGGACTAGGGAGCCGCGACTTTTCCACACCTCTAAATGCAGGAGCCGCACGGCCATGGCCGCGACCCGGACCTTTTCGATCATCAAGCCCGACGCGACGCGTCGCAACCTGACCGGCGCGGTCACCAAGATGCTGGAGGAGGCCGGCCTGCGCGTCGTTGCTTCCAAGCGCATCCAGATGACCCGTGAACAGGCCGAAGGCTTTTACGGCGTCCACAAGGAGCGCCCTTTCTTCAACGATCTCGTCTCGTTCATGATCTCGGGCCCGGTCGTCGTGCAGGTGCTCGAGGGCGAGAACGCCGTCCAGGCGAACCGCGACGTCATGGGCGCGACCAACCCGGAAAACGCCGATGCCGGCACGATCCGCAAGGAACTGGCCGAGTCGATTGAAGCCAATTCGGTCCATGGTTCGGATTCGGAAGAAAATGCCGCGATCGAGATCGCGTTCTTCTTCAAGCCCGAAGAAATCGTCGGCTGAACGGCTGATGCCGCCCCGGTACGCGCCGGGGCAGGTACATGGAACGGCGTCGCCTGATCCCAGGCGGCGCCGTTCGTGCGTCCGGCCGGTCGGCTCGGCTGGCTTGCAATGTAGGATTTTGTCTGCTTGCCTTTCCCGGTGGATGCGCTCGATGCGCCTCCGGGCGGTTTGGCTTGCGCGCGTAGGAGGCGAGCCGCACAACCGCGGCCCGAAAATGGGGGAATCGCATGGTGTGGGTCAGGGATTTGGTGCGGACGACGTGCGCCGCCGCGTTGCTGATCGCCGGGTTGCCAGCACTGGCAAGTCCGCTCGATCCGGTGCGTGCGATCCAGATCGACGTCCGCCAGCCAGGTCCGCCGATCGATCGCTTCTTCTATCTTTCTATCGGATCGGATTTTCCGGGCACGCTGATCCGGCCGGACAGCCAGGCGCAGCTTGCCACTGCGGTGGACGAGCTGGGCTTCCGCTATATCCGCTTCCACGACATCTTTCACGATGTGCTCGGCACGGTGCGGGTAGTCGACGGCAAGACGGTCTACGACTGGACTAAGATCGATCAGCTTTATGACGGTTTGCGGGCCAAGCGGCTGCGCCCTTTCGTCGAGCTCGGCTTCACGCCCAACGCCTTGCGCAGCTCCGAGCAGACGATCTTCTATTGGAAGGGCAACACCTCGCATCCCCGGTTGCAAGGCTGGCAGGCGCTGATCGATGCGTTCGTGCGGCATGTGCGCGAACGCTATGGCGCCGAGGAAGTCCGGCGCTGGTATTTCGAGGTCTGGAACGAGCCCAACCTCGCCGGCTTTTGGGAGAAGGCCGATCAGCCTGCCTATTTCGAGCTCTATGACGTGACTGCGCGGACGATCAAGGCGATCGATCCGGCGCTGCGCGTCGGCGGACCGTCCACGGCGGGCGCGGCATGGGTGCCCGAATTCCTCGATCATGTCGCGAGGGCCGGGGTCCCGGTCGATTTCGTGACGACGCACACTTATGGCGTCGACGGCGGCTTTCTGGACGAGGAGGGAAAGCAGGACACCAAGCTTTCGCCCTCGCCCGATGCGATCATCGGCGACGTGCGCCGCGTGCGCCAGCAGATCGAGGCGTCGAAATATCCCGGGCTGCCGCTGTTCTTCACCGAATGGAGCACCAGCTACACGCCGCGCGACTTCGTCCATGACAGCTATGTCAGCGCGCCCTATATCCTCACCAAGCTCAATCAGTCGCGTGGGCAGCTCCAGGGGATGAGCTATTGGACCTATAGCGACTTGTTCGAAGAGCCGGGCCCGCCGCCCACCCCGTTTCATGGCGGCTTCGGACTGATGAACCGCGAGGGGATCCGGAAGCCGGCCTGGTTCGCCTATAAATATCTTCATGCGCTCCGCGGACGCAGCCTGCCGGTCACCGATGAGCATGCCATCGTGTCGGCGGACGGCAATCGCATCGCAGCCTTGGTGTGGGACTGGCACCAGCCCGATCAGAAGGTGAGCAACAAGCCCTTCTACACGCGGATCCTGCCCGCGGCGCCGAGCGCCGACGTCGAGCTCCAGCTGGGCGGCGTGAAGCCGGGCAAATATAAGATCCAGTTCCGCCGCACCGGCTTTCGGGCGAACGATCCGCTCTCGGCCTATATCGACATGGGAAAGCCGGCGAACCTGGACCCGGCGCAGTTGAAGAAGCTGCAAACGCTGACCAGCGACGCCGTGCAGCAGGAGCGAACGGTGTGGATCGGGCGCTCCGGGCGCCTGTGGATCCCGGTGCCGATGCGGACCAACGATGTCGTTCTTGTCACGCTGGAGCCGGTGCGCGGATAGCGATCAGGTCCGCGGCAGCGTGATCGTTGCCAAAAGGCCACCGGAGTCGCGATTGGCGAGCGTGATCGTGCCGCCGGCATCGTTGACGATCGCGCGGGCCAGCGCGAGGCCGAGCCCAATGCCGCCCGTCTCTCGGTTGCGCGAAGTCTCGAGCCGCGTGAACGGATCGAACACCGCAGCGATCTTTTCTGGCGGGATGCCGGGCCCGCGATCGGCGACTTCGATCGCGACCTGCCCGGGCGTAGAGCGTAGGGCGACCTCGGCACCGCCGCCATATTTGACGGCGTTCTCCAGCAGGTTGCGCACCGCGCGGCGCATCAGCGAGGGGCGCAGATGCATCTTGAGACGCGGCGCCTCCTCGAAGGTCACGTCGTTGCCCAGGTCGCGGAAATCCTCGACCACGGCATCGATCAGCGCCGAGAGATCGACATCGGTCGGCGGCTCGCTCGGGCGCCCGAGCCGGGCGAGGCTCAGGATATCGTCGAGCGTACGGTTCATCTCGTCGATCGTGTCGGCCATGCGGTTGCGATCGTCGTCATCCTCGACCAATTCGATCCGCACGCGCAGCGCGGCGAGCGGAGTGCGTAGATCATGCCCGATCGCGCCGAGCATGCGGTCCTTCTCGTCGAGCATCGCCGTCACGCGCAGGCGGAGCGCGTTATAGGCGGTGATCACGGCGCGGATGTCGCTGGGCCCCTGTTCCTCAACGGGCGCCGCACCGTCGCCGGGGCGGAAGCCGCGCGCGGAGACGGCGAGCGAGTGCAACGGGCGTGCGATCCGGCGGCCGGCGAAGAGCACCGGGATGAGCACGACGATGTAGAGGATCAGCGTTTGTGCGACGAGTTGCCAGATCAATCCACGCTCCGAACGTGGCCAGCCGCTGCTGAGCGACAGCCAGCCTTTTCCCGGGATCTGCGCGGCGATCATCAGCTCGGCACCGGCGCGGCGCAGCCGCTCGGCGCGGCCAGGGCTCATCCGCTTGAGCAGAGGGCGATGATCGACGATCGGCCGCGTCACCGCGACGATATCGCCGACCTTGACGCCGGCGTCGGTTAGGCCCTGGCGAAGATCCTCCTCGATGTCGGATCGCCGATCGAGTTCTGCGGGGATCGGGTTAGCTGGCGTGACTTCGACGCGCATCCTCCCGTCTAGAACATGCTTCGGGCGCTTGTCGGCGAGCGCGTTGGGGTTGTTAAGCCGCTCGCTTGCGTCGATCAGCCGCGTCGTTGCCGGCACGATGATCTGCGCGAATCGGGCACCTTGGCGTGCGCGTAGCAGCAATCCGAAGTTGATCGCCTGCGCCACGAACAGCGCGACTGCGACCAGCAGCGCGATCTGGCCGGCAAGTGATTTCGGCAGGAAGCGGCGCATCAAAGGCGCGTGACCTCGGCAGCGAGCGTGTAGCCGCCGCCCCATACCGTCTTGATGATCGCCGGGCTCTTGGCATCGGGCTCGATCTTCTTGCGCAGCCGGCTGATCTGGTTGTCGATCGCACGATCGAACGCCGCAGCCTCGCGGCCCTGGGTCAGATCGAGCAACTGATCGCGGGTGAGCACCTGGCGCGGGCGGGTGACCAGCGCGTACAAGAGGTTGTATTCGCCGGTCGACAGCGGCACCGACACGCCTTCGCGATCGACCAGCGCGCGTTCGCCGGTTCGCAGCACCCAGCCGGCAAAGGCGAAGCTGCCGGTCTCGGGCGCATGCTGCTTGGCGCCGCCAGCGGCGACGCGGCGGAGAATCACCTTGATCCGCGCCGCGAGCTCGCGGGGGAGAAGGGCTTCACCACATAATCGTCCGCGCCCATCTCCAGCCCGACAATCCGGTCGGTCTCCTCGCTGCGCGCGGTGAGCAGGATTACCGGCGTCTCGCTGGTCTCGCGGATATGGCGGCAGAGGCTGAGGCCGTCCTCGCCGGGCATCATGATGTCGAGGATGACGAGGTCGATCGCATAGGCAGCCATGCGAGCACGCGCCCCCTCGGCATCGCCCGCCTGCGTCACGCGAAATCCTTGTTTGGTCAGGTATTGTGCGAGCGGCTCGCGGATCGAGCGTTCGTCGTCGACAAGGAGGAGGTGGGGGATTTCGGACATGATGCGACCGTAACAACTCCAGCGGCGGAAGGAAGTGCCCGGGCCGACGAGGAGGGGGACGGCCCGGGCGAGGTTCCGGCGGCCTTAGTCTCCGTCGGCCGGAGGGGGCGGGGGGCGTCGCCTCCCGGACCGCGGCCGCCGGACATGCGCCCCATCCGGGCGCGTGCCGCGTCGATTTCGGCCTTGTCGAGCTTGCCGTCATGGTTGGCGTCGAGGCGGTCGAACCGCTGCGACGCCTGAGCGCGCTGCTCGTCGAGCGTGATCACGCCGTCACCATTGGTATCCATACGCTCTAGCATACGCCCGCCAAAGCGGCCGCCCTGGCTGCCGGTGGGCTCGGGGCGTTCGTCCTTGCTGATCTTGCCGTCGCGATTGGCGTCCATCCTGGCGAAGCGCTGCGCAGCTTCGGCCAACGCTTCCTCGCGCGTGACTATGCCGTCGCCATTGGTATCCGCGCGTGCCATCGGATCGCCCATCGGCCGGTCTTGGGGGCTCGGCTGCGCGGCAACGGCACTGCCGGTAAGCAGCGTCGCTCCAAGCAGGGCAGCGACAAAGGTCTTCTTCATCTGCGAAACTCCTGTCGCCGGCGGTGGTGAGCGCCGCGGCGTCCAGGTGTTATCGCGGCGGGGTGTCGCATGGATTTGTCACGCTACGGACAAGTTGTCGCAATTTGTCGCAAGTCTCGGCCTGGGCGCGCGATGTGAACGATTTACCCTCAGCCAAATATGGCTACGCTCTGCATCGCCTCGGCGATCGGGTCGCCAGCAGCGTTCCAGATCGTCATGCGCTGGCTCGAATTGCCGTCGCGCGCGGAGTTGGCGCGGGCGTGGAGCAGCCACCAACCGTCTTGCGTGGAGGGCGTTGGCACAAGGAAATTGATCTGCCAGTTGAGCGAGCTGAGCGGCGTCGCGCGCTCGGCGGCGAGCTTGAAGGCGGCGGGTGGCAGTCCGTCGCCGATCGCCATCAGCTCGATCATCGGACCAAGCCCGGCGGCATCCCGCAGCCGCGCCCAGCGCAGCCATTCGGCCGGTGCTAGCGCTGCGCCGGAATCGAAGAAGTTGAAATTGCCGGTAAAGAAGGTGTCGGGACCGGTATAGAGTTCAGCATCGGGACGGGGTGGTGCGATCGGCGCGCGCTCGCCCGCCTCGTGCGCGATCTGCGACGGCAGCGCGGACATGAAAACGAAGGTTGCCCGCAGGCCGAGGCCGTTCTCGGAAGTCACATCGGACTGGAGGAACGCCGCATTGCGTCCGCGCCGCAGCTTGGTTGCCGTGACCGTCACGCGGCCCGCGAGCGGGCCGATGAACGCGACTTGGGCAGAGCGAAGCGGCGGAAGGTCCGGCTCCAGGGCCAGCGCGGCGTCGAGCGCGAGCGCAGCGGAGAGACCGCCATAGGCCGTGCGTCCCTGCATCCAATCGCTGGGGATCGTCGCGCTAAAGCCGTGATCCTGGCGGTCGGCCCCCGCGAGAATTTGGGCGATCGGCGTCATCGGGCCAGCCAGGCCTCGCGGAGTTCGCGCTTGAGCACCTTGCCGATCGCATTGCGCGGGAGTTCATCAACCTGCTCGAGCGCCGCGAGGCGCTGGGTCTTGCCAACCTGCGAATTGAACCAGGCGAGCACTTCCCAGGATGCCCCGTCGCCGACGTAGAAGCCGAACGGAGTCTCGCCCCATTGCTCGGATGGCATGCCCACCACGGCACAGTCGGCGACGCCGGGATGTTGGGCGAGCACGGCCTCGAGGTCGGATGGGTAGATGTTGAAGCCGCCCGAAATGATCAGATCCTTCTTGCGATCGAGCAGCGTCAGGAAACCGTCTGCATCGAAGCGGCCGATATCGCCGTGGCGGATGAAGCGATTACCCTTCGCGTCGTACCAGGTCGCGGCGTCGGTCGCTTCGTCGCGACGGTGGTAGCCGCTCATCATCGCTCCCGAGCGGCCGACGACTTCGCCGACTTCGCCCTGCGGCACTTCGCGGCCGTCATCGTCAATCAGGCGAATGTCCTGGCCCTCAATCGGCTTGCCGACAGTGTGAAGCTTGTCCGGGTGTGCGTTGCAAACGAGAACCGTGGTGCCGCCGCCTTCGGTCATGCCGTAATACTCGACCAGCAGTCCGGGCCAGCGGGCGAGGACTTCGGCTTTGAGCGCGGCGGGGAAGGGCGCGCTGGTGCAGGTCTTGAGCTGGAAGCTGGTGAGATCGAAGCCGTCAAAATCGGGCAGCGCCATCAGTCGCTGATACTGAACCGGGACCAGCATCGTCACGGTGGCGCGGTGCTTTTCGGCTTGTATGCAGTAATCGCGCGCATCGAAGCGAGGGAGCAGCACGACGGTGCCGCCCCAGCCGAGCGTGGGGAGGAAGCTGACGAGCGTGGTGTTCGAATAGAGCGGTGTGGCGACCATCGTCACCGCCTCGCCGAAGCCGGCGGGTGCGCGGGCGATATGGACCCAGCGCATGGCATGGGGCTGGATGATGCCCTTGGGCGTGCCGGTGGTGCCGGAGGAGTAGATAATGTTGAACGGATCGTCGGGTCCGACCTCGGCGTGAACAGCTACGGCATCCTCGGGCGCTAGCCAGGCGTCGAGCGAATCCAAGGCGATTTTGCGGGACGTGGTGTCGATGGCTGGGCCGGCGGAGTCATGAAACAGTACGGGCGCGGCGCAATCGGTCACCATCGCGGCAAGCTGGGCGGGGGTCGCCGAGGGGGCTAGCGGGGCGGCCACGCAGCCGGCGCGCAGGATGCCCAGGAAAGCGAGGGCATAGGCCAGCGAATTGGCGCCGAGGATCGCCACCGCCTCGCCGGGCTGCACGCCATCGCGCTGGAGCGCGGCGGCCACGCGATCCATGCCGCGATCGAGCTCGGCATAGGTCAGCGAATCCTTGCCGCAGACGATTGCCGTCTTATCTGCGCGTTCGCGCCCGTGCGCTCGGATCAGATCGGCGAGGCTCGCGAAATCGCTTGCTAGCATCGCCCCGGCGCTTTGATGTTCCCCCATGAACAGGGACGCTACCGAAGCGCCGGCCCGATTGCCATACGCGAAATTCGAAAAGCGTCAGGCCTTGGCGGTGCGCGCGGTTTGTCCGAACAGCACCGCGCGCTGCTCGTCGGTCATCGGCGCGGCGTAGGAACGGACCTCGCCGCCCTTCTCGTACGCACGAATCGTCGCGGGACGTGACGCGATCGCGTCGAACCAGCGCCGGATATTCGGAAAGTCGGCGAGGTCCTGCTTGTGCGCCTCGTGCGGTACGATCCACGGATAGATCGCCATGTCCGCGATAGAATAGGCGCCGCCTGCAACGAACTCGCGGCCTTCGAGTTGTCGGTTGAGCACGCCGTAGAGACGATTAGTCTCGTTGGTGTAGCGATCGATCGCATAAGGCACTTTCTCGGGCGCATAGACATTGAAATGGCCATTCTGCCCGGCCATCGGGCCCAGCCCGCCCATCTGCCACATCAGCCACTGGCTCTGCTCGATCTTGGCGCGCTGTTCGGGGCCGAAGAACTTGCCGGTCTTGTTCGCGAGATAGAGCAGGATCGCCCCGCTCTCGAACACACTGATCGGCTCGCCGCCGTCTGCGGGGGCGCGGTCGATGATCGCAGGCATGCGATTGTTTGGGCTGAACTTGAGGAAATCGGGCTTGAACTGCTCGCCGGCGCCGATGTTGACCGGGTGGATCTCGTAATCGAGCCCCGCCTCTTCGAGGAAGAGGGTGATCTTGTGGCCGTTCGGGGTGGGCCAGTAATAGAGCTCGATCATGTCAGTCTCCGGTGCCTTGGGCGCGCGAGATGGGGGCAGCGGCGTTGTTACGCAACGGGCTCTGCGACCCGATCGTTGGCGGCCCCGACACGCGGCACGACGCGAAGCAGGACGATCAGCAACGCGCCGAAGGCGAGCCCGGCGGCGAGCACGAAATTGCCCGAGGGAAAGCCGCGTTCGGCGCCATAGGCAAGCGTCTGGCTGAGCACCAGCGGCGCGAGGATCAGCGCGACGCTGTTGAGGCTCGCCATTCCGCCCTGGAGCGCGCCCTGGTGCTGCGCGTCCGTCATCCGCGAAAGCAAGGCGTTGATCGACGGATAAGCCAGCGCCTGGAACGCGCCGATCGGGATCAGCAGATAGACGATCCAGCCCTGGCGCGTGAACACATAGCCGGCGAAGACCAGCGCGCCGGCGAGCATGCCGAGCACGACGGTGCGTTCCTCGCCCCAGCGCGCGATCGCCTTGCCGGTGACCAGCGTCTGGACCAGCGCCATCGCGATTCCGGAGGCGGCGAGCGACCAGCCGATCGCCTTCGCGTCCCAGCCCAGGGCCAGCTCGCCCCAAAAGGCCCAGGTGGCGGGGTAGACCATATGGGCGAACTGCCAGAGAAATGCGGCCGCAAGCAGCCAGCCGGCATTGCCTGCCTCAAGCAACGGCTTGAACGCCGCGAAGACATGCGCGTCGCCCCAGCGGAACGCGCGCCGCCGCTCGGCCGGCATCGTCTCGGGCAGCGCGACGAGGATCCATAGCGCGTTGAGCCCAGCGAGCACCGCGGCGGCGATAAACGGCGCGCGGGTGCCGAAGCCGGCGAGCAGCCCCCCCATCGCAGGTCCGAGCACGAAGCCTACGCCGAAGGCCGCCCCCATCAGTCCGAAGGTCGCGCCGCGCTTCTCGGGCGGCGTGACGTCGGCGAGAACCGCGTTGGCGGGGCCGTAAGAGGCGCCGGCGATCCCGGCGACGATGCGGCCGAGGAACAGCCAACCGATCGTCGGCGCGGCGGCCATCAGCGCATAATCGATCGCGAAGGCGAGCATGGAGAACAGCAACACGCGGCGTCGCCCGATCGCGTCTCCCAGCGTACCGAGCACCGGACCGGCGAAGAACTGGGTGAGGGCATAGGCAGCGAGCATGTAGCCGCCGATCCGAGTCCCCTCGGCGAGGCCGACATGGGCGAGCTGGGTGACGAGCCGGGGGAGCACGGGAAGCACGATTCCGAAGCCTATCGAGTTGATAAGGACGGCTGTGAGCACGATCGCGACGGCTCGATGGTGAAACGGCATCCGGCTAACCCCCTGATTTGCGGCGTCGTGTTGGGAATTTCGGGCTTAGAGTCGCAGAATGCATGCGAATCGTGAAATTCCGTTGCGTGGCTCTGTAATATTATTGTTCGGCCTATTTGCCTTTTCTTCCCGTGCTTGGAACAATAGCAGAACTGGTGCGCGTAGGACAGCGATCCTTCAGCCTTGTGCATTTGCGTATGCCGCCAGCATCGAGAACGGCGCTTGACGCCCGTTTCACCATACCGCATCTTCGAAACAGGCGCATGAGGCACAGGAGGGGATGATGGCTACCGCACCCGATATCGAAGCGCCGACGGATTCGCTGGCGGCATTTCGCGACGAAGCGCGCGCTTGGCTCGCCGCGAATTTTCCGGCGGTGCTCAAGGGCAAGGACAATGCAATGTCGGCGGTCGAGGGCCCGCATGCGGAAAGCGCCGACGAGCGTGCCTGGCGCGAGGCGATGGGGGCGAAGGGTTGGGGCGTGCCGACCTGGCCCAGCGAATATGGCGGCGGCGGGCTCAGCCGCGCCGAGGCGCGCATATTGCAGGAGGAAATGGCGCGGATCGGGGCGTGGAACCCGATCGGCGGGATGGGCGTGATGATGTTCGGCCCGACCCTGCTGGAATATGGCAGCGAGGCGCAGAAGCGCGAGCACATCCCGGCGATCGCGCGCGGCGAAGTGCGCTGGTGCCAGGGCTATTCGGAGCCGGGCGCGGGATCGGATCTCGCCAGCCTGCAGACCTTTGCCGAGGATGCCGGCGACCATTATGTCGTCAACGGCCAGAAAACCTGGACCTCGGGCGGGCAATGGGCGGACAAATGCTTCCTGCTGGTCCGCACCGACAAGACTAAAAAGCATGAGGGCATCACCTTCCTGCTTTGCGACATGGATATGCCCGGCGTCGAGGTGCGGCCGATCCGGTTGATCTCGGGCTCCTCCCCGTTTTGCGAGACCTTCTTTACCGATGTGAGAATCCCCAAGGCCAATCGCGTCGGCGAAGAGGGGCAGGGCTGGACGATCGGCAAGAGGCTGCTCCAGCACGAGCGATCGAGCCTGTCGGGCGGCGGATCGACCGCGGGGCGGATGTTCGGCGGGGCGCCGCTGGGGCAGATCGCCAAGAAGCTTGTCGGCGTCGATGCCGAGGGGCGGATCGCCGATGCCGATCTGCGCAGCCGGATCGTGCGGCATGAGATGGACTTGCGCGCCTTCCTGCTGACACTGCGGCGCGCGTCGCTGGAAGCCAAGTCGAACGAAGGGCCTTCGGCGGCGACGTCGATCATGAAGAATGTCGGCGCGCGGATCATGCAGGAGCGGTCCGAACTGCTGATCGAAATCCGCGGGCTGGCCGGGCTGGGCTGGGAAGGCGAGGGCTTTGAGGAGGGCGCGCTGAAGGACGTTCGCGCCTGGCTCTTCGGCAAGGCGGTGTCGATCTATGGCGGCTCGACCGAAATCCAGAATAACGTGATCGCCAAGCGCATCCTGGGGATGCTGGATCATCAATAATTCCGTCACCCCCGCGCAAGCGGCGGCCCCTCTCCCGACCGCGGGGCTGGGTGAGAGGACACGAGATGGATCCCCGCTTTCGCGGGGATGACGAGGTGGAAAATGGCAATCCTGACCGAAGAACAGACGATGCTGCGCGACATGGCGCGCGAATGGGCGGACAACGAAGCGCCGGTGAGCGCGTTTCGCAAGGTGCGCGATGCGGCGCCGGCGGCGGGTTATGATGCCGCGACGTGGCGCGCGCAGGCCGAGATGGGCTGGGCGGGCATCGTGGTTCCCGAGGCGCACGGCGGGGCCGGAATGGGCTATGTCTCGCTCGGCCTTGTGCTCGAGCAATTGGGCCGCACGCTGACCGCGACGCCGCTTGCCGCGACGGCTGCCGCGACCAGCGCGATCCTGCTCGGCGGATCGCAGGCGCAGCAGGCCGAATGGCTGCCGAAGATCGCCGCGGGCGAGGTGGTCGCGGCGCTGGCGCTCGACGAGGGGCCGCGCTTCGATCCCGCGCGGATCGCGAGCACGGTCGAGAAGGGGCGGCTGACCGGCATCAAGGCGTTCGTCGCCGAGGGAGACAGTGCGCAGCTGATCGTCGTCGCGGCCGACGATGGGCTGTATCTCATCTCGGGGAAGAGGGCGTGACGCGCAGCCCACGGACTCTGGTCGATGCGCGCAGCCATGCCGAATTGCGCTTCGACGCTGCGCCTGCCGAGAAGCTGGCGGACGGCGGCGACGATCTGCGCACCCGCGTTACCGACCGGGCGGCGGCGGCGCTGGCGGCGGAGATGCTCGGCATGGCCGAGGCGGCGTTCACGCAGACCAACGACTATCTCAAGACGCGCGTCCAGTTCGGTCAGGTGCTGGCGAGCTTCCAGGCGCTGCAGCACCGGATGGCGAAGATGTTCACCGAGATCGAACTGATGCGATCGGTGGTCGAAGGTGCGCTGGAGGCGATCGATTCAGGCCGAGCCGATGTCAGCCAGGAAGTCAGCCTGGCCAAAGCGACCGCGACCGAGACGCTGCATCTAGTCAGCCGTGAAATGGTCCAGCTCCATGGTGGAATCGGGATGACCGACGAGCATGATGCGGGCTTTTATCTGAAGCGCGCGCGCGTGCTGGAGGCGATGTGGGGCAATGCCGCCTGGCATCGCGATCGGTTTGCGCGGCTGAATGGCTATTGAAGAGGCCAGCGACCCCCGTGTTTCCGTAGCGTTACACGCGATTTCGAAGATCGGTTCGGTTTGGAGCAATTGCCACACTGCCATGGTATTTGCGCAACACTCCAGAGCCAGTCCCGTATTGCAACGCTTGTTCTGCTTGACGGATACCGACGAAGCATATGTAATTCGAGGATAGGGTATGGAGCGCAATAGATCGCTCCGGCCCGGTGGGAGAGGAGAGGATGATGCGGCTACGCCTTTTGTCGGCTTGTGCAGTTCCGGCCTTGATCGTGGCGCTCGCAGCGCCCGCGCATGCCCAGGACGCGCAGGTTAGTACGAGCGAACCCCAGAGCGTCGACAGCGATCAGGACTCGGATGTTATCGTGGTGACGGCGCAGGGTCGCGCCCAGATACTCTCCGACGTGCCGCTGGCGATCTCCGCGGTGAGTTCCGAGCAGCTCGAGCTGACCGGCGCGACCGACATCCGCCAGCTCAACCAGGTGGCGCCTTCGCTGCTGGTCTCGTCGACGGGCAGCGAGGCGAACGCCTCGGCGCGCATCCGCGGCGTCGGCACGGTGGGCGACAATCCGGGCCTCGAAAGTTCGGTGGCGACCTTCATCGACGGCGTCTATCGCTCGCGCACCGGCCTCGGCCTCAACGACCTTGGCGAGATCGAGCGCGTCGAAGTGCTGCGCGGCCCGCAGGGCACGCTGTTCGGGCGCAACGCCTCGGCCGGACTGCTCAACATCGTGACCAAGGGCCCCGAATTCGAATTCGGCGGGATGGGCGAGGCCACCTATGGCAATTACAACAATCTACGCTTTCAGGGCGCGGTCACCGGCCCGGTGAGTGACAAGCTCGCGCTGCGGCTCGACGGACTTTACGCCAAGCGCGACGGCTATCTCCACGACGTCAACACCGGCCGCGACTTCAACAATCGCGATCGCTACCTGGTCCGCGGCCAGGCGTTGTTCCAGCCGAGCTCGGATCTGTCGATCCGCCTGATCGCCGATTACAGCCACCGCAAGGAGGATTGCTGCGCCGCGGTCTATGCCACCGAGGACGTCGCACCGGCGAACCGCGGGCTGATCACGCCGACCAGCTCGGTGGCGCGGGTGCTGACCGGGATCACCGGCACGACCTTCGCGCAATATTTCCCCGCCGCGGGCGACGCCTATTCGCGGCGCGTCGCCGTGTCGCCGAACCGCAGCTATGCCGGCACCACCAAGGACTGGGGCGTCTCGGCCGAGATAAATCTCAATCTCGGCGCGGTCGAGATGACTTCGGTCACCGCCTATCGCGACTATAGCCTCTATCAGGCCGCAGACGCCGATTACGGTCTGGCCGACATCCTCTATTTCGGACCCGGCACCGGGCGCGAATTCAAGACGTTCAGCCAGGAACTGCGCTTTCACGGCACGGCGCTCGGCGACAAGCTCGACTGGCTGGTCGGCGGCTATTTCGCGCATGAGAAGCTCGAAACCGCCTCGGAGCTCAAATTCGGATCGCAATATGGCCGCTTCGCCGCGTGCCGCGTCGTCTTCGGCTCGTTCAACCCGTTCTTCGCGCCGGGCAATACCGGCTGCCTGAGCGCCACCGGCACTGCGGTGCTGAGCAATCCGGCGGGCCCGCTCGGCGCGGCGGGCGCGGCGATGGTCGCGGGGCTCAACCGGCTCGACGGCGTGCGCGACGTAGGCGACGACACCGCCGATTTCGACCAGACCAGCCAGAACTTCGCGTTCTTCACGCACAATATCGTGCATGTGGTGAAGGGCGTCGATCTGACGCTGGGCCTGCGCTACACCAACGAGACCAAGACGCTCAACGCCGGCTTCAACAACACCAATACGGTGTGCCCGACGCAACAGGCGGCGCTGCTGCCTTTCATGGGAGTCCCCGCGCTGGCGCCGCTGGCCGGAGGGCTGATCTCGCTGACCTGCCAGGGCAACACGACGTCGGGCCTCAATGCGATCACGCTCGACGACCAGCGCAAGGAGGACAAGTTCACCGGGACCGCGGTGCTCTCGTTCAAGCCGACCGACGACCTGCTGCTCTATGGCAGCTATTCGCGCGGCTATAAGTCTGGCGGCTATAATCTCGACCGCTCGGCTTTCCGCAATCCGCTGGCGACCCAGCCGCTGCCGATCTTCCCGGTGAGCGCGGCCAATGCCGATTATTACGAGGACGTGCTCCAGTTCGACGAGGAGACGGTCAACGCCTATGAGATCGGGCTGAAATACACCCGGCCCGGTTTCAACCTCAACGTCGCGGCGTTCCGCCAGGAGTTCAGCAACTTCCAGCTGAACACGTTCAACGGCACGGTCTATATCGTCCAGAACATCAATGGCTGCTCGAACGACCTGGGCGGGGCCGATCGCGACCTCAGCCTGGCGACCGGCGCGTGCACCGGCGACATCAAGCCGGGCGTGGTCTCCAAGGGCGTCGAGATCGAGTTCGGGCTGCGTCCGTCGCGCGACTTCACTGCCAATTTCGGCGTGACCTATGCCGATACCCGCTATGCCGACAATCTCGTCGGCTCGAAGAGCGGTGCGCCGCTCGACCCGCAGCTGCGGCTGCTGCCGGGCGACAATATGTCGAACGCGCCCGAATGGGTGGTGACCAGCTCGATGGCGTGGACGCCGTCGCTCGGCGGCAAGCTGCGCGGGCTGGCCTATGTCGATGCGCGCATGACCGACGATTACAACACCGGCTCGGACCTGTTCCCGCAAAAGGAGCAGGACGGCTATGTGATCGTCAACGGCCGCATTGGCATCGGCGCCGACGACCGCAGCTGGGCGATCGAGCTGTGGGGGCAGAATTTGCTCAACACCAATTATATGCAGGTCGGCTTCAGCTCGCCGTTCCAGGCGGTGAGCACGACGCCGACGGCGGGCTATCCGGGCGGATCGCAGATCTTCTCGGCCTATCTCTCCGAGCCGCGCACCTATGGCGTGACGCTGCGCTCGCGCTTCTGATCCCGGGGGAAGGGTGGACGGGCTCGCAGGGCAACCTGCGGGCCCGTTTCTTTCGGGGGCCGCCGAGCCATGAGATAAGGTACGGGGTCCGCAGAGATTTGATGCTTTGTGCCGAGGGCGGCGCACATCCCACAATCCGGCATCGCTGGAGGGGATGCCATGAAGGAATATAGCCTGTTCGCCGCGCTGGGGCTGCTCGCCCTGGTTTCGGGACCGCATGCCGCGCCGCGGCCAACGGCACCGGCGGTCGAGCCGGCGACGGTCGCGCCGCCGACCGAGATCGCGCTTTGGCCCGACGGGCTGGCGATCGCGCGGCCCGAGACGACCGGGCCGGAAAAGGTGCGGCCGGGCGGTGGGCCGATCGCTGGAAAGCCGGTGACGATGATCGAGAATGTCACGCGGCCGACGATGACCTTCTATCCGGCCAAGGGGCGCAACACCGGCGCGACGATCCTGGTGTTCCCCGGCGGCGGCTATCAGGTGCTGGCGATCGACCTGGAAGGCAGCGAGGTCTGCGACTGGGCGACGGCGCGGGGGATCAGTTGCGCCGTCCTCAAATATCGGGTGCCGCAGTTCTGGTGGCACAAGGGCGTGCAGACCGCGCCGCGCCCGCAAATGGCGCTGCAGGATGCCGAGCGGGCGATGGGATTGCTCCGCCAGCGGGCGGCGGCACTGGCGATCGATCCGCGCAAGATCGGCGTGCTGGGCTTTTCGGCGGGCGGGCATCTGGTCAGCGCGATCAGCAATGCGACCGGGCGCAACTATGCGCCGGTCGATGCCGCCGACCGGCTGAGTGCCCGGCCCGATTTCGCGGTGGCGCTGTATCCGGGGCATCTCTGGGCGCAGCACGGGGTGGATCTCTATCCGTTCGACCCGATCCGGGCCGATGCGCCGCCCACCTTCCTCGTCCAGGCGCAGGACGATCCGGTGGACGATGTGCGGCACTCGATCAGCTATTTCCTGGCGCTGCGGGCGGTGAAGGTGCCGGTGGAGATGCACATCTATGCCGGCGGCGGCCATGCCTTTGGCCTGCGGCCGAGCGACCAGCCGATCACCCGCTGGCCGGAATTGATGGACCGGTGGCTGCACACGATCGGGGTGCTGTGACCGGGAAAGGTCACAAGAGTCATGGTTGCGGGGAGTAGCCAAGTGCGCGTTTTGCCAACAGCCTTATCGGGCTTGAGCCCCGCTCCAGGTCGACTGGGGTCGCTCACGGACAATAGTTGCGGCCTTCTGCCGGTTGCGCCACGGTGAGCGATGCGTTGGACCGATTTACCTATGACCTTGGCCCTAGCGGCTTGGGCCTATCTGCTCTGGTCTGGAATGGACGGGCTTCTGGCAATCGAAGCGCGACATGTTTCCGGCTATCCGGCCTGGGGACAACTGGTCCTCTATGCCGGGCTACCCGCGATGGCGTTAACCTTGCTCATCGTTTCCTCGATCGTCGCACGTAGGACGCGCTGGTTCTACGATCTATATCCGTTTGTGGTTGGCTTGCTCGGGTTCGCGCTCTTTCCCACGCTGCTGGTTTGGGGCGGTGGCGTCTGATTGACGACTGGCAACGCAGCCTCCGCCCCTGATTGACTTCTTGACTCGATTCCGGGTTTTTGCGCTGGGCGTAAATATATAAGTATCTGATATTGCATCGATATGACGGTTCCGGTTTTCGCGACGCGCCACTCACGCGCCACTCACGCGCCACTCACGCGCCACTCACGCGCCACTCACGCGCCACTCACGCGCCACTCACGCGCCACTCACGCGCCACTCACGCGCCACTCACGCGCCACTCACGCGCCACTCACGCGCCTGTTCCGCGACGCGATGCACCGGCTGCGCGCCGCTGACGCGCCGCCTCGGTTGACGGGGCTGGTTTCGACGATGGCAAAGAGCGGGGCGAAAGTCGCGGGTGCGACATAGGAAGCCGTTCGCGATGTTCAAGCTTTGTTCTTGTTGCTCGCGCGGTTCAGCCCGCCAGCACGCGATCGTCGAACAGGCCGAAGGCGAGGGTGGAGGCGTAGAAGGCGACGGCCTTTTCGCGCGGCATGGTGCTGGCCCATTTGCGCATGTCGAACGCGGCGTTCTGCAGCGCCATCAGCGCCTGTGAGGCGACCAGCGGATCGATCGCCCGGATAGAGCCTTCGGCGATGCCGTCCGACAGCATGCCGGCGAAGCGGCGGGCGATGCGGTTCGAGCGATCGATCATCGTCGAGCGGACATGCGGCGGCAGGCCGGAGAGTGCAGTGGTGCGCAGCAGGGGCCCGCGCTCGGAGAATTGATAGTCGAGCAGCGTGGCGATCGTGCCTTCGAGCCGCTGCCAATGGCTGCCTTGGTGACTCTCGGCGAGGCGCTGGGCATCGGCGATGATGTCGAAGCTGCGCTTGTAGCAGGCGATCACCAGATCGTCCTTGGCATCGAGATGGTGGTAGAAGCTGCCCTTGGTGACGTTGAGCTCGGACGCGATCTTCTGGACCGAGGCACCGCGATAGCCGAGCTCGTTGATCAGCCGGGTGGCGGCGAGCAGAAAGGCCTCGCGGCCGGGCTCGGGCTCGTCATGGTCGAGATCGAGCAGATCGGGCGACCAGGCCTGGCCGGGGCCGACGATGCCGTGGCGGAACACGTCCATCAGCCGGGCCTCGACGCGGGGATATTCGTCGACTTCGTAGCGCGGCAGCCAGGCGGTGAGCCAGAAGGTGTTTTCGAGTAGGACGTGCGCGCGGGCGCCGTGGAGATCGGTCTCGGCGCGCGTCGCGCCGCTGCCCCAGAGACTGCGCGTCTTGCGGAAGATGGCGCGCCAGCCGGCGAGCAGCTGGCTCTTCATCGGCTCTTCCATCGCGCGCAGATCGGAGAGGATCGCGAAATCGCGCTCCTCGCCGCGGCGGATGCGGGCGAGCCGTTCGAGATTGGCGTTGAGATAGCGTGCCACGCGCGCTTCGGGCGTCGGCTCGCCCAGCGCATCGTCGAGCATCGCCGCGATCCGGGCGAGCGTCTGTTCGAAGGCGGCGGCGGCAAGGTCTTCCTTGCGCTTGAAATAATAGGTGACCGAAGTGGTGTTGAGCCCGACGCGGCGCGCGACATCGGCAAAGGTCATGCCCTTGGCGCTCTGTTCGTTGATCGCGTCCGCCGCGGCGGCGAGGATCGCGTCACGCTTGGCCTGGAAGCGCTTGGTGCCGCTGCCGCTCTCAAGGGTCTCGGGTGCATTCATCACCGCCCAGCTTAGCGAATTCGCGGGCGAGCCAAAGCGTTTTTTGAACGTGGCGTGTGTTCATTTTGATGCGCGCGGACCCCTTTACCGAATATGCGGTACGCTCTAAGCCAGTTGCAAAGCGATACGGGAGAGAGCGCCATGGACTTCACGCTGAGCGAGCGCGAGACCTATTTCCGCGACCGAGTGAAGGCCTTTGTCGACGCCGAGATCCGCCCGCGCGACGGGGCGTATCGCGAACAGTCCAAGAGCGGCGAGCGCTGGAAAGTTATCCCGGTGATCGAGGAGGTCAAGGCCAAGGCCAAGGCGGCGGGGCTGTGGAATTTCTTCATGCCGCCGCATTCGGGCCAGGCCCATGTCGACGACAGTTTCGAATTCCAGGGCACCCAGCTGACCAACCTCGAATATGCGCTGTGCGCCGAGGAGATGGGCCGGGTGGGCTGGGCGTCGGAATGCTTCAACTGCTCGGCGCCCGACACGGGCAATATGGAAGTGTTCCATCGCTATGGCACGCGCGCGCAGAAGGACCGCTGGCTCAAGCCGCTGATGGAGGGCGAGATCCGGTCGGCGTTCCTGATGACCGAGCCGGCGGTGGCGTCGTCCGACGCGACCAATATCCAGACCAGCATGGTGCGGGATGGCGATCATTATGTGATCAACGGGCGGAAGTGGTGGTCGTCGGGCGTGGGCGATCCGCGCTGCAGAATCGCGATCGTGATGGGCAAGACCAATCCCGATGCGGCGCGGCACGCCCAGCAGAGCCAGATCCTGGTGCCGCTCGACGCGCCAGGGGTGAAGATCGAGCGGATGCTCTCGGTCTATGGCTATGACCATGCCCCGCACGGGCACGGCGAAGTGGTGCTCGAGGACGTGCGCGTGCCTGTGGAGAACGTGCTGCTCGGCGAAGGCCGCGGGTTCGAGATCGCGCAGGGGCGGCTGGGGCCGGGGCGGATTCACCACTGCATGCGCACGATCGGGGTGGCCGAGGAGGCGATCGCGGCGATGGCGAAGCGGCTGGTGAGCCGGGTGGCGTTCGGCAAGCGGATTTCCGATCACAGCGTGTGGGAGGAGCGGATCGCCCGCGCGCGGATCGACATCGAGATGACGCGGCTGTTGTGTCTCAAGGCGGCGGACATGATGGACAAGGCCGGCAACAAGGCCGCGCAGCTCGAGATCGCGATGATCAAGGTGCAGGCGCCGACCATGGCGTTGCAGATCCTCGACGACGCGATCCAGGCGCATGGCGGCGGCGGCGTCTCGGGCGATTTCGACCTGGCGCATGATTGGGCGAGCGTGCGGACGCTGCGCTTCGCCGACGGGCCGGACGAGGTCCACAACCGGGCGATCGCGCGGGCCGAGTTCGGGAAATATGGAGCGTATAAGGCGGATCGGGTTTCGAGCGGCGACCTGGGGGTGAGCCGGTGAAGGCAGCCGTTCTGTTCGAAGCGGGGAAGCCGCTGGAAATCGCCGAGGCCGTGGTCGACAAGCCCGGGCCGCGCGAAGTGCTGATCCGCACCGTGGCATGCGGGGTGTGCCGATCGGACCTGCACTTCGTCGACGGGGCGTTCCCGCATCCGATGCCGACCGTGCCCGGGCACGAGGCGGCCGGGGTGATCGAGGCGGTGGGCAGCGATGTCGCGCATCTCAAGGTGGGCGATCATGTCATCACCTTCTTCACGGTGTTCTGCGGTAGCTGCGAGATGTGCATCACCGGGCGGCCGTCTTTGTGCATCGATCCCTCGACGCGGCGCCCGGCCGATGCCGAGCCGCGGCTGCGGTTGGCCGACGGGACGCCTTTAGCCCCGTTCCTAAACCTCTCGGCCTTTGCCGAGCTGATGCTGGTCCACGAGAATGCGTGTGTCGCGATCGACAAGGCGATGCCGCTCGACCGCGCGGCCTTGCTCGGCTGCGCAGTGATCACCGGGGCGGGCGCGGTGTTCAACGACAGCCGGGTGCGTCCCGGCGAGAGCGTCGCGGTGATCGGCGCGGGCGGGATCGGGCTTGCCGCGATCAACGCCGCCAAGATCGCCGGCGCGGGCCAGATCCTGGCTATCGATCCGATGCCCGAGAAGCGCGCACTGGCGATGCAGCTGGGCGCGACCGAGACGCTCGATCCGGGCGCGGAAGGCGTGGTCAAGGACGTGCTCAAGCGCACCGGCGGCGGGGTGCATTATGCGATCGAAGCGGTGGGGCGGCCCAATACCGCCGAGCTCGCCTGGAATATCCTGCGCCGCGGCGGCACCGCGACGATCCTGGGAATGATCGCGCCGGGAGGCAATGTCAGCCTGCCGGGGCCGACCTTCCTGACCGGCAAGAAGATCCAGGGATCGTTGCTGGGCAGCACGCGCTTCCCGATCGACATGCCGCGGCTGGTGCGGATGTATCTCGACGGGCTGCTCGATCTCGACACGATGGTCGCCGAGCGGATCCGGCTGGAGGACGTCAACACGGCGATGGCGAAGCTGCGCGACGGGCACAGCGTGCGATCGGTGATCGAATTCGCATGAGCGACCTCGACGAAGCGCGGCTCGGCGAATGGCTGGCGGGAAATGTCGTCGGCTTTGCCGGGCCGTTCACGGTGGAGAAGTTCGCCGGCGGACAGAGCAACCCGACCTATCGCATCGATGCGGCGAGCGGCGCCTATGTGCTGCGGCGCAAGCCGTTCGGGCCGATCCTGCCCTCGGCGCATGCCGTGGAGCGCGAGCATCGGCTGATCGCGGCGCTGCATCCGTCGGGCTTTCCGGTCGCGCGGCCCTATGGGCTTTGCGAGGATGCAGCGGTGATCGGATCGCCCTTCTATGTGATGGAGATGATCGAGGGGCGGACCTTCTGGGACGGCGCGCTGCCCGACCAGGCCCCGGCCGAGCGGACGGCAATCTATGAAGCGATCGTCGATACGCTGGCAGCGCTGCACGCGGTGGATCTCGAGGCAGTGGGCTTGGGCGATTACGGCAAGCCCGGCAATTATTTCGAGCGCCAGGTGGCGCGCTGGTCGAAGCAATATCGCGCGAGCCAGACCGACGACCTGCCCGAGATCGAGCGGCTGATCGACTGGTTGCCGCGCACCGTGCCCGCGCAGACGCGGACGAGTATCGTGCACGGCGACTTCCGCATCGACAATATGATCTTCGATGCCGGGGAGCCCCGGGTGAAGGCGGTGCTCGACTGGGAGCTGTCGACGCTCGGCGATCCGCTGGCGGACTTTTCCTATTTCCTGATGAGCTGGGTCACCGCGCCTGAGGGCAGATCGGGCGTGCAGGGACTGACCGGGGCCGAGACCGGCATCCCGACGATCGAGGCGGTGGTGGCGCGCTATTGCGCGGCGACGGGGCGCGACGGGGTGCCCGATCTCGACTGGTATTTCGCGTACAATCTCTTCCGCCTGGCGGGGATCGTTCAGGGCATCAAGAAGCGGATGCTCGACGGCAATGCCTCGAGCACGCAGGCCGCGAAGACGGTGGAGCGGTTGCCCGGACTGGTGGCGGCGGCATGGGGTTTTGCGGAGAAAGCGGGGGCATGAGCATGTTCGACCTCAGCGGCAAGGTGGCGGTGGTCACCGGATCGACCAAGGGCATCGGCAAGGCGGCGGCGGAGGCGCTTGCCGGCCAGGGCGCCAAGGTGGTAATCTCGAGCCGCAACCAAGATGCGTGCGATGCGGTGGCGGCGGAGATCGACGCGCGGCACGGCGCGGGCAGCGCGCTGGCGGTGGCGGCGAGCATTTCGGACAAGGCGGCACTGCAGCAGCTGGTCGATGCGACGCGGGCGGCGTTCGGGCAGATCGACGTGCTCGTCTGCAACGCGGCGTCGAACCCCTATTACGGGCCGCTCGACGGCATCAACGACGAGCAGTTTCGCAAGATCCTCGACAACAACATCCTCTCCAGCCACTGGCTGATCCAGATGGTGGCGCCCGAGATGCGGGCGCGGCGCGAAGGCTCGATCATCCTCGTCTCGTCAATCGGCGGCTTGCGTGGCTCTCCGGTGATCGGGGCGTACAACGTCTCCAAGGCAGCGGACTTCCAGCTCGCGCGCAACTATGCGGTCGAGTTTGGGCCCGATAAGGTGCGAGTCAATTGCATCGCGCCGGGGCTGGTGAAGACCGACTTCGCGCGGGCGCTGTGGGAGGATCCTGCGCGGATCGCGGCGACCAATTCGGTAACGCCGCTGCGCCGGATTGGCGAGCCTGAGGATATTGCCGGCGCTGTGGTCTATCTGGCGAGCGACGCCAGCGCGTTCATGACGGGGCAGGCGATGGTGATCGACGGCGGGGTGACGATCTGATGCGGTTCAAGGACAAGGTCGTGATCGTCACCGGCGCGGGATCGGGGATCGGGCGCGCATCGGCACGGCTGTTTGCCAGCGAAGGCGCGCGGGTGATCGCGGCGGATCTTAGCGATTCAGTGCATGCCACGATCGAGGGGCTGGACGATGCGCTTGCGGTGCGGATGGATGCGGGTGACGAAGGCGATGTCGAGCGGCTGGTGGCGACGGCCTGCGCGCGCTTTGGCGGGCTGGACGTCTTTTTCGCCAATGCCGGGATTTCGGGTGGTGCATCAGGAATTTTCGATTCCACCGTCGAATTGTGGACCGAGGTGCTGCGGGTGAATCTGATCGGGCCGGCGCTGGCGATCAAGCACGCCGGGCCGAAGATCGTCGAGCGGGCCAAGGAAACCGGGGGCGGGGCGATATTGTGCACCGCCAGCGTTGCAGGCTTGCGCTCGGGCGCGGGCGGGCCGGCCTATTCGGCGAGCAAGGCGGGGGTGATCAACCTCGTCCAGAGCGCGGCGCAGCAGCTTGCGACCTCGAACGTGCGGGTCAATGCGATCTGCCCCGGGCTGATCGAGACGGGGATGACCCAGCGCGCCTTCGACTATGCCCGCGAAAACGGCAAGGAAGACAAGCTGGGGCGGCTCAACCCGCTGCGCCGGGCAGGCGCTCCGGAAGAAATTGCCCGCGTCGCCCTGTTTCTCGCCAGCGACGAGGCGAGCTATGTCAACGGCCAGGCCTGGGTGGTCGATGGCGGGCTTTCGACCAGCCATCCGGTGACGCGCCAGGAATTCGGCAAGCCGGCTTTCTGACCGCGATCGGCCATGCGGGGTTGAAGCGGGCGACTGCAAGCCGTTAGACGCGATGCTTCCGAAAGACAGGGAGCGGAAATTTGGAGGCAGTGTCGATCGTCCTGATCCTGCTGCTGGCGGTCGTCGTCAGCGGCGCGGTGTCGCGCATGCTGCCCTTTTCGGTGCCGACGCCCCTGGTGCAGATCGCGCTGGGCGCGGTGATCGGGCTTTCGGTCAATTACCGCGTCGATCTCGATCCCGAGCTGTTCCTGCTGCTGTTCCTGCCGCCGCTCCTCTTCCTCGACGGATGGCGGATTCCCAAGGACGAACTCCTCAAGGACGTCTCGACCGTCGTCGATCTGGCGCTCGGCCTGGTGCTGATGACGGTGATCGGGATGGGGCTGTTCATCCACTGGATGATCCCGGCGATGCCGCTCGCCGTGGCGTTCGCGCTGGCCGCGGTGGTCTCGCCGACCGACCCGATCGCGGTCTCCGCCATCGCGGCGCGCGTGCCGATCCCCAAGCGGATGATGCACATCCTCGAGGGCAAATCGCTGCTCAACGATGCGTCGGGCCTCGTCTGCCTGCGCTTCGCCGTCGCCGCGGCGCTGACCGGGACCTTCTCGGCGGGGGGCGCGGCGCTCAACTTCCTGTGGGTGGCGGGCATGGGTCTGACGATCGGCGCCGGGCTGACGCTGGCGGTGACGCGCGCCAAGGCCTGGGTGACGCGGCGCTGGGGCGAGGATACCGGATCGCAGATCCTCGTCAGCCTGCTGATCCCCTTCGGATCCTATCTGCTCGCCGAGCATGTCCATGCCTCGGGCATCCTCGCCGCGGTGAGCGCGGGCGTGACGATGACCTTCGCGGAAATCTCGCGCCAGGCGATGGCGGTGACACGGATGCGGCGCAATTCGGTATGGGACACGATCCAGTTCGCGCTGAACGGCATCATCTTCGTGCTGCTGGGCGAGCAATTGCCGGCGATCCTGGGAAGCGCGCGCCGCACGGTGGCGCTCAGCGGGCATAGCGAGCCATGGTGGCTGGCGGTCTATATCGTCGCGATCGTCGCCGGACTGGCGCTGCTGCGCTTCCTTTGGGTGTGGGCATCACTCAAGTTGACCATCCTGCGCCGGCGCAATCGCGGCGCGGCGGTGCATAGCCCGGACTGGCGGCTGATCGCGGCGATGTCGCTGGCGGGGGTGCGCGGCGCGATCACGCTGGCGGGCGTGCTGACCCTGCCGCTGGCGCTGGACGACGGCACGCCCTTTCCGGCACGCGACCTGGCGATCTTCCTGGCGGCGGGCGTCATTATCGTATCGCTGGTGATCGCGAGCGTCGGGCTACCGATCCTGCTCCACGGGCTGGCGATGCCGCCGGAGCCTTCGAAGCAGGCCGAAGAGAATGCGGCGCGTGTCGCCACCGCCGAGGCGGCGATCCGCGCGATCGAGGAACGCCAGCACGCGCTGGCCGTCGATCATGGCGAGGCCGATGTCTACGCGGCAGCAGGCGGGCGGGTGATGGACCTGTATCGCGAGCGGATCGAGGGGCTGCGCCAGGGACCATCCGACGCGACGCGGGCAGAAGACCGGCTGGTCCGCGACTTCCGGCTGGTGGGGGTCAAGGCCGAGCGGGCGGCGTTGCTGGGCCTGGCGAAGGCGCGGCATATCGGCAGCGAGACGGCGCGAAAGCTGACGCGCGAGCTCGACCTGGCCGAGGCGCGCCATCGCGGTTGAGCGGGGTCAGTCCGAGCCGCGTTTGCGCCGCACCAGCCCTTCCTGTGCGACGCTGGCGACGAGCCGGCCATCCTGCGCGTAGATGCGGCCGCGGTTGAAGCCGCGACTGTGCCCGGACCAGGGGCTGTCGGTAGTGTAGAGAAGCCATTCGTCGAAGCGGAACGGCTCGTGCAGCCAGATCGCGTGATCGAGGCTGGCGGTCTGCACCTCGCCGGTCATCCAGCTGACGCCGTGGGGGAGCATGCACGTGCCGAGAAGGGTCATGTCTGTGGCATAGGCGAGCATCGCACGGTGGAGCGCGAGATCGTCGGGCAGAGGCGCAACGACGCGGAACCAGCTGCTCTGCACGGGTTCGCTCTTGACCGGCTTGAACCAGTTGCGCGGATTGACCGGGCGGATCTCGATCGGGCGGGCGCGCAGGAAGAAGCGGCGGAACTTCTCGGGCACTT
Source organism: Sphingomonas sp. MMS12-HWE2-04 (assembly GCF_044881185.1). GTDB lineage: Bacteria > Pseudomonadota > Alphaproteobacteria > Sphingomonadales > Sphingomonadaceae > Sphingomonas. The sequence continues at coordinate 1,579,315 of NZ_CP173254.1, forward strand.
CGTCGCGGATCGCCTCGCGCAGGTCGCGCTCTGAAGCGAGCTCGTCGGGGCCGGGCACGGCAGGTATGTCGAACTGGTGGTGCAGGCCGTCCGCCGGCGCCTGGAAGCTCAGCGCCATGTTGAGGATCGGCTGGCCCTTTTGCATCGCGACGACGCGACGGTTGGCGAAGCTGCGCCCGTCGAAATCGCGCGCGACACGGTAGATGATCGGGTGATCCTCATCGCCGGGGCGCATGAAATAGGCGTGGAGCGAATGGGCAACCTTTTCGCCTTCCACTGAACGCTGTGCCGCCTGAAGCGCCTGGGCGATGACCTGTCCGCCGAATACCCGCCCGACGCCGCCGGGCTGGCGGGGACCGCGATAGAGATCGGTATCGATCTGCTCGATGTCGAGAAGCTGGGCGAGTTGATCGACGAGCTCGATGGGGGTGGGTTCAGGCATGATTTCCCCCAAAAGCGTCATCCGCGCGAAAGCGGGGACCCATCTCTAGAACGTGCCGCGCGCAAAACAGCCGTTGTATCTCGTTGCCTCCGCACGAGATGTGCCCCCGCTGTCGCGGGGGTGACGGCGGAAGAGGGAAGTGCATCAATATCCCGCCGCCTGCGCCAGCGCATCGGCGTGGAAATTGCTGTCGCCGAACAGCTCGGCGAGGACGCGGGCGCGCTTCATGTAGAACCCGATGTCATATTCGTCGGTCATGCCGATGCCGCCGTGCATCTGGATACCTTCCTGCACCGCCAGCGTGGTGGCAAGCCCGGCCATCGCCTTGGCGACCGAGACGGCGTCGGCAGCGCGTTCGTCGCGGGCGTCGAGCAGTTGCTGCGCCTTGAGCACGGCGGCGCGGGCGACTTCCATTTCGCTGTAGAGGTGCGCGGCGCGGTGCTGGAGCGCCTGGAAGCTGCCGATCAGTTGGCCGAACTGCTTGCGCTCCTTGAGATAGGAAACGGTCATGTCCATCGCGCCGCCGCCGACGCCGAGCAATTCGGCCGAAGCGCCGGTGCGGCCCGCGGCGAGCAAGCGGGCCAGGGGGGCATGATCGACTTCGCCGACCACGGCGTCTGCATCGACTTCGACGCTGTCGAATGTCAGCCGCGCGGCGAGGCTGGCATCGGCGAGGCGCTGCGGTTCGGCGGTGAGGCCCTTGGCGTCGGTGGGGACGGCGAAGAGCGTAGTGCCGTGCTCGGTCGCGGCGGCGACGAGCAGCAGGTCGGCGACATGGCCGTGCGCGACGAACTGCTTGGCGCCGGTGAGGCGGAAGCCGTTGCCGGCGCGCTCGGCCTGCATTGCGATGCGGCCGTCATGCTTGGCGCGCTCGTCGATCGCCAGCGCGGCCACGGTGTCACCGGCGAGGATGCCGGGGAACCAGCGCGCGGCGTGCGGGGTGCCCTTGAGCGCCTCGACCGCGGCGACGGCGGTGGTGAGGAAGGGCGAGGGCGAGAGGTTGCGGCCGATCTCCTCGAGTACCACGCCTGCCTCGACATGGCCGAGTCCGAGGCCGCCATCACTTTCCGGAACGAGGATGCCGGTGAAGCCCATCTCGGCGAACTGTTTCCACAGATCGCGGCTGAATCCCGTCGCGTCGTCGGCGTCGCGAAGCGCGCGCATATGCGCTACCGGGGCTTCGGCGGCGACGAAGTCCTTCGCGGTGTCGCGGAGCATGGCCTGGTCGTCGGTGAGGTAGAGGGGCATCTGCTTCTTCCTTCTCCCTCTCCCGCTTGCGGGAGAGGGCCGGGGTGAGGGGTTTATCCGGCGAATGGTCGAGTGAGGCCACCACACACCCTCACCCTCCCGCCGCCTTTGGCGGCTCCCTCTCCCGCAGGCGGGAGAGGGAATGGGCTCAGCTCGGCAGATCGAGGATCCGCTTGGCGATGATGTTGAGCTGGATCTCGCTGGTGCCGCCTTCGATCGAATTGGCCTTGGTGCGCAGCCACGCGCGGGCCGCGGCGCCGCCATGCGAAGCTTCGCTCTCCCATTCGAGCGTGTCGGCGCCGCCGGCGGCCATGACCAGCTCGTGGCGGGTTTTGTTCAGCTCGGTGCCGTAATATTTCATCATCGAGGGCTGGGCGGGATGGGCCTTGCCGGCCTTCAGTTCGTCGATGAAGCGCTCGGACATCGCCTTGAACGCCTGGGTTCGGACCTGGAACAGCGCGATCTGGCCGCGCAGGATCGGATCGACGCCGGCGCGCGCCGCCTCGACCAGCGGATCGCTGCCGGTGCCGCCCAGGCCCATGCCCGAGATCATCTCGCGCTCATGGCCGAGCAGATATTTGGCGACGTCCCAGCCCTTGTTCTCGTCATGGACGCGATTGGCCTTGGGCACCTTCACATCGTCGAAGAAGGTCTCGCAAAAGGGGGAATAGCCGCTGATCAGCAGGATTGGCTTGGTTGACACGCCTTCGCTGGCCATGTCGAACAGGACGAAGCTGATCCCACCCTGCTTGACCGTCTTGTCGGTGCGGACGAGGCAGAAGATCCAGTCGGCCTTGTCGGCATAGGACGTCCAGACCTTCTGGCCGTTGACGATATAATGGTCGCCGGCATCCTCGGCGCTGGCCTGCAGCCCGGCGAGGTCGGAGCCGGCATTGGGCTCGCTATAGCCTTGGCACCAGCGGATTTCGCCTCGCGCAATCTTGGGGAGATGTTCGCGCTTCTGCGCCTCGGTGCCGTACTTCAGCAGGGCCGGCCCGAGCATCGAGATGCCGAAGCTGTTGAGCGGGTTGCGGCATTTGAGGCGCGCCATTTCCTCGCGGAGGATCTTGGTTTCGGCCGGGGAAAGCCCGCCGCCGCCATAGGCGCTGGGCCAATCGGGGACGGTCCAGCCGCGCGCGCCCATCCGGTCCATCCAGAGCTTCTGGTCGGGATGCGCGAATTCGGGGTTGCGGCCGCCCCAGGTGGCGTCCTTTTCGCCGCGCATCGGGGTGCGCATGGACGGGGGGCAGTTTTCCTCCAGCCAGGCCCGGGTTTCGGCGCGGAAGGTTTCGAGATCCTCGGTCATCATGTCCTCTCCTGATCCTCCCCCGGAGGGGAGGGGGACCGCGAAGCAGTGGAGGGGTAGGCTCCGCGGGCTTTGCCGCTTGTGGCTCGCCACCCCTCCGTCAGCCCTTGGCTGCCACCTCCCCCTCCGGGGGAGGATTTGGGTTACTTCACTTGTTGAAGCGCTCGCCCTTTTCCGCCTTTTCGCGGAGCAGCGGGGCGACTTCGAAGCCGTATTTCTCAAGACCCTCGACGATCTTCTTGAGGCCCTCGGTATCGGCCCAGAACATCGGGCCACCGCGATACGGGGGCCAGCCATAGCCATAGACCCACACCACATCGATGTCCGACGCGCGCTGGGCCATCTTCTCGGCGAGGATCAGCGCACCTTCGTTGACCATCGTGTAGAGCGTGCGGACGACGATCTCCTCCTCGGTGATCTCGTGCGCGGGGACGTTCAGCTTCTCGCGCCACTCGGCGATCAGCTCGGCGACGCGCGGGCTGTTCGAGGGGGTGCGCTTCTCGTCATAATCGTAGAAGCCGGCGCTCTTCTTCTGGCCCCAGCGGCCCTCGGCGGCAAGCGCGTCGCGAATGTTCTCGATCCGGTTGGGATCGCGGTGCCAGCCGATGTCGACGCCGGCGAGGTCGGCCATCTGGAACGGGCCCATCGGCATCCCGAAGGCGACATGGACCTTGTCGATCTGCTCGGGCGTGGCGCCTTCGAGCAGCATCTTGTTGGCCTCGACCTGGCGCGGCATCAGCATGCGGTTGCCGATGAAGCCATAAGTGACGCCAGCGATGACGGCGACCTTCTTGATCTTCTTCGAGATCGCCATGGCGGTGGCGAGGACGTCGTCGGCGGTCTTGGCGCCGCGGACGATCTCGAGCAGCTTCATGATGTTGGCCGGCGAGAAGAAGTGCAGGCCGAGCACGTCCTGGGGACGGCTGGTCACGGCGGCGATCTCGTCGATGTTCAAATAGCTGGTGTTCGAGGCGAGGATGGCGCCGGGCTTGGCGATCTTGTCCAGCTTGCCGAAGATGTCCTTCTTGACGTCCATATTCTCATAGACGGCCTCGATGATCAGGTCGCACTCGGCGAGCGCGTCGAAGTCGAGCGTCGGAGTGAGCAGGCCCATCGCGCCTTCGACCTGTTCGGCGGTCATCCGGCCCTTGGCAGCGGTCGCCTCGTAATTCTTGCGGATCACGCCGGTGCCGCGATCGAGCGCGTCCTGCGCCATCTCGACGATGGTCACAGGAACCCCGGCCGAGAGGAAGTTCATCGAGATGCCGCCGCCCATCGTGCCGGCGCCGATCACGCCGACGCGCTTGATGTCGCGCAGCTGGATGTCCTCGGCGATGCCGTCGATCTTGGCGGCCTTGCGCTCGGCGAAGAAGATGTGGCGCAGCGCGGCAGATTGCGTGCCCATGATCAGCTTCATGAAGCCCGTCCGCTCGGCCTGGACGCCCTCGGCATAGGGCTTGCCGGCGGTCTGCTCGATCAGGTCGATGATCGTGGCGGGGGCGTCGAGGCCGCGGAAGCGCTTGGCGTTGGTCTTGCGGAAGGCGTCGAACACGGCCGGATCGACCGTCACCGGACGCTCCGACGAGCGCGAGATCGGCTGGCCGATCACTTCCTGCGCGAACGCGACGGCATCGGCGAGGAGATTGCCCTCGCTGGCGAGGCGATCGACGAGGCCGGCAGCCTTGGCCTGCTCGGCGGAAATAGGATCGCCCTTGGTCGCCAGTTCGAGCGCGGTTTCGACGCCCGCGACCCGCGGCATGCGCTGGGTGCCGCCGGCGCCGGGCAGGATGCCGAGCTTGACTTCGGGCAGGCCGAACTTCGCCGACGGGACCGCGATGCGATAGTGCGAGGCGAGGGCAACTTCGCAGCCTCCGCCCAGTGCGGTGCCATGCACGGCGGCGATCACCGGCTTGTCGAGCGCTTCGATCTCGTCGACCAGCACGGGGAGGGAGGGCTCCTGCATCGCCTTGCCAAACTCGGTGATGTCGGCACCGGCGAAGAAGGTCTTGCCCGCGCAAATGATGACGACCGCCTTGATGCTTTCGTCGTTCTTCGCTTCTTCGATTGCTGCCTGCAGGCCCTGACGCACCGCGGCGCCGAGCGCGTTTACCGGCGGATTGTCGGACGTGGCGACGAGCACGTCGCCCTGGCGGCTGGTGGTAACTACGGACATTGTCTTCTCCATGTTATTCGGTGCGCGCGGCCCTCAGGCCAGCGCGGAATAGATCATCGTCTTGAGCTCGCGGCGGATCGGATAGAGCATCGACGGCGAGAACTGCGTCATGAACACCATCGAGATCCGCTCGACCGGATCGACGAAGAACGCGGTTGAGAACATCCCGCCCCAGTAGAACTCGCCGGGCGAGCCGGGAAGCAGGGTTTTCGCCACGTCCATCGTCACTGCGAAGCCGAGGCCGAAGCCGGTGCCGGCATTGGTCGCCTCGCTGAACAGCGCGCGCGACATGCTGGTCAGGTCGCTGCCGCCGGGCAGATGGTTCATCGTCACCAGCTCGATCGTCTTGGGGCTGACCAGCCGGACGCCGTCCAGCACGCCCTTGCCGAGCAGGAAGGCGCAGAAGCGATGATAGTCGAGCGCAGTCGAGACGAGGCCGCCACCGCCCGAGATCAGCCGCGGTGCGCGCGACCAGACGCTTTCGGCGCCGCGATCGTACAGCACCGAGCCCTTGCCGGGTGCGAGCGCCCAGCAATCCGCGAGGCGATCGACCTTGTCGGCGGGCACGGTGAAGAAGGTGTCGTCCATGCCGAGCGGCTGGAAGATGCGGGTCGCGAAGAAGGCGTCGAGCGTCTGACCCGACAGCCGCTCGACCACCGCGCCGAGCACGTCGGTCGACACCGAATAATTCCATTCGGTGCCCGGCGAGAATTCGAGCGGCAGCTTGCCCAGCGCCGCGACGAACTCGTCGAGCGTGAGATTGCCGTGCCAGCTTTCCATTTTCGACTCGCGATAGGCGGCATCGACATTGGTGCGGTTCTGGAAGCTGTAGGTCAGGCCCGACGTATGGCGGAGCAAGTCGACCATCCGCATCGGCTCGGCAGTGGGCCGGGTCTGGAACGGCACGCCGCCGCCACCGCCGGCATAGACGCCGACGCCCTTCAACTCGGGCAGGACGTGGTGGACCGGCGTATCGAGCGCGACCCTGGCTTCCTCGACCAGCATCATGAAGGCGAGGCTGGTGATCGGCTTGGTCATCGACGCGATGCGAAACAGCGTCGTCTCGTTCACCGGCGCGCCGTTTTCGCGCGCAGCGCCCTGGTGCGAGAAGTGCGCGACTTCGCCGTCGCGGGCGATCAGCAGCTGCGCATGCGGCAGCTTGCCCGAGTTGAGATAGCGCTGCTTGAGGAAGTCATCGATCCGCGCGAGCCGCGAAGCGTCGAATCCGTAGCGTCCGGCTGTGGTCAAATACATTGCGACCGGCATACCTCTTGTTCGAATCTGTAATCCGCCAGCAAACTGCGAACCCCTTTATCCTATTGCCTTGAGTGGCGCACGAATCAACACTAACGTTGTTGACGGTACGGCATTCATCGCCAAACCCAACATTCAGAAACAAACAATACGAATCATGGAAGAGGTGCCGCTTGTCGCTCGAACCGATCGTGCCGCTCGCCCCGGATTGGCCCCGGATGTCGCTCGAGCAAGCAAAGGCATTGCTCACTGCGCCTGGTGCGCGCTTCGAGATGGACGTAGCGGCGATACGCGGCGTGCAGACGCGGGTTTGGAAGAACGCGCCGCCGACGCTGGCGATCCTTGCACAACTCGCCCGGGGCTATGGCGACCGCGTCTTCACCATCTACGAGGACGAGCGCGTCACCTATGAGGCGAATTACCGCGCGACCTGCCATCTGGCGCAGCGACTGGCGGAGATGGGCGTGCAAAAGGGCGACCGCGTCGCGCTGGCGATGCGCAACCTGCCCGAATGGCCTACGATCTTCTTCGCCGCGGTAAGCCTGGGGGCGATCATCGTGCCGTTGAACGCGTGGTGGACCGGCGGCGAGCTCGAATATGGGCTGAAGGACTCGGCCGCCAAGGTCCTGTTCGTCGATGCGGATCGGCATGCGCGGCTAAAGGACTGTTACGATCAGCTCCCCGACCTCGAGCATGTGGTGGTAAGCCGGTGCAGCGAGGAACTGGGTGGCAAGGCCGGCTCGCTGGAAGAGTTGATCGGCACGCGGCACGACTGGGCGAGGCTGGCGGAGGTCCCATTCCCCCAGGTGGCGCTGACGCCCGAGGATGATGCGACGATCTTCTATACCAGCGGCACGACCGGCAACCCCAAGGGCGCCCTCGGCACGCACCGCAACATCTGCACCAACATCTTGTCGAGCGGGTACAGCGCCGCCAAGGCGATGCTGCGGCGGGGCGAGATGCCGCCGGCGGAGATACCGCACAAGATCGGGCTGCTGGTCATTCCGCTGTTCCACGTCACTGCCTGCAGCGCGGCGCTGATGGGCGGCATCGCCACCGGACAGACCGTGGTGTTCATGCGCCGCTGGGATGTCGAAAAGGCAATGGCGGTGATCCAGGACGAAAAGGTGACCTTCACCGGCGGCGTGCCGACGATCGCCTGGCAGCTGCTCGAGCATCCGGCGCGCGACCAATATGACCTCTCCAGCCTGGAGGCGATCTCCTATGGCGGGGCGCCCTCTGCGCCCGAGCTGGTCAAGCGCATATATGCCGAGTTCGGCGCGCTGCCGGGCAATGGCTGGGGCATGACCGAGACGATGGCGACGGTGACCCAGCATAGCGGCGAGGATTACCTCACGCGCCCGACGAGCGCCGGCCAGCCGGTGGCGGTGGCCGATCTCAAGATCATGACTGTCGAAGGCGACCGCGAAGTGCCGGTCGGCGACGTCGGTGAATTATGGGCGCGCGGGCCGATGATCGTGAAAGGCTATTGGAACAAGCCCGAGGCGACGGCGGAAACCTTTGTCGACGGCTGGGTGCGGACCGGCGACCTCGCGCGGCTGGACGAGGAGGGGTTCCTCTACATCGTCGATCGCGCCAAGGACATCATCATCCGCGGCGGCGAGAACATCTATTCGAGCGAAGTCGAGGACGTGCTCTACGCACACCCCGCGGTGACCGACTGCGCGCTGGTCGGCATCCCCCACCGCACGCTGGGCGAGGAGCCGGTGGCGGTGGTCCATCTGGCGCCGGGCAAGGCTGCCAGCGAGGCCGAGCTGCAGGACTGGGTCCGCGCGCGGATCGCTGCTTTCAAGGTGCCGGTGCAGGTACGTTTCGTGCAGGACGTGTTGCCGCGCAATGCCAATGGCAAGATCCTGAAGAAGGATTTGAAGGCGCTGTTTGTTGGCGAGGAGGCGGCCTAGCGACTGGTGCCGGCGTTACGTGGTTCACAACCGATCCAGCGCGCCTGGGCTTGCCGCGAGGCAAAGGACCCGTATGCTCTGTGGCATCGAGGCGCGGCCCCCTGGGTGACGGAAGAGGCCAATGAGAAGGCACCTGCGCATTGTCGTCCCAACCATCTTCTTGATGGCGTTGGCGCTATATTGTGTCTTGCCGCACCCCACGCAGGATCAGATGCAATTGGAGGCAATCGCAGCCGAATCCCGGCATCTGATGGTGACCCATCCGCTCGACCCTTCAGAGCAACGCGCTGACATTCCGAAAGGTCAGTGGCCACCTGCTATCGCGAAGTTGGAGCCCTATTCCGTGACCGTGCGCCACGGGATGTTGGATATCACGACAAAGCCGTTCTTCGACGGGGGCTGGGGCTATGGCTTCGCCTTGGACAAGCGGGACCTGACCATGCTCGTCGAGTGCTGGTCGGAGCTGGGGCGCGGTGTATATTGGCACGGCCCCTGCTGATCGAAGGATCGCAACGCGCGCGGCTGCCGAATTCGAGCTTCGCTGATGACCGGTCTGACCTGCTCCAGGTCTAAACGGGCGGGCACGTTCTACCCAATTTCGGCGATCGGGTTTAAGAATGCGGCGGCTTAGCTGCGCAGGCGCTCGGCGGCGAGGACGATCAGCGCGCCCGCGGCATAGGCGGCGAAGTCTCGCAGCTCGAAGCCGTAGCCGAGGACGATGCGGGCGAGCTGGTTGCGCTCGAGCCCGAGCAGATCGAGCAGGTGGAAATACTGGCCGAGCTCGACGGCGACGGCGATTAGGAAGGCGGTCGCCGCCGCGGGGATCACGCCCATGCGGAAGGCTGCGCGCAGCCCGGCATAGACGAGGATCACCGCGAGCACGTCGCCGAGATAGGGGCGGACGAAGCGGTCGTGCACGAATAGCGCTATACCGACTTCGACCAGGAACAGTGCGAGCGCGAGCAGTGCGTAGCCGCGGTGAAATCGCATCGCGGTCAGCGGACGACGTGGTGGACGGCGGCGTTCCAGCCGTCGAGCCGCGCGTGGCGGGCGGCGGCCTCGATCTCAGGCTCGAATACCTTGCCGGCGCCGCGCATGCCTGCCGCTCCCTCAAGGCCGCCGAAGAGCCCGCAGCCGACGCCCGCGAGCATCGCCGCGCCCAGCGCGGTGGTCTCGGCGAAATCGGGGCGGTCGACCGGGATGCCGAGGATGTCGGCCAGGTCCTGTGCGATCCAGTCGTTGGTGACCATGCCGCCATCGACGCGCAGCCGCGCCCAGTCGGCGCCGTCGGCGGCGAAGGCGGTCTTGAGGTCGTGGCTCTGGTGCGTCATCGCCTCCAGCGCAGCGCGGACGATGTGGGCGCGGGTGCTGGCGAAGCTCAATCCGGTGAGCGCGCCGCGCGCCTCGGGCTCCCACCAGGGTGCGCCAAGACCACTCAGCGCGGGGACGAGATAGACGCCGCCATTGTCGGGCACCGAGCGCGCGAGCGCCTCGGTTTCGGGCGCGGTGCCGATCAGCCCGACCGAGTCGCGCAGCCACTGGATCAGGCTGCCGGCGACGAACACCGCGCCTTCGATCGCATAGGTGCGCCGCCCGTTCAGCTGCCACAGCACGGTGGCGAGCAGCCGGTTCTTCGAGGAGGGCGGGGTGGTGCCGGCATTGGCGAGGATGAACGCGCCGGTGCCATAGGTCGCTTTGGTCTCGCCCTTGGCGAAGCAGGCCTGACCGATCGTCGCGGCCTGCTGATCGCCCGCCATGCCGCAGATCGGGATCTCGCCGCCGAACAAGGTCGTCGTGCCGAAGCGTCCCGCGCAGTCGACGATCTCGCCCAATGCCTCGCGTGGGGCGCCGAACATGTCGATCAGACTGTCGTTCCAGCCGCCCGAGCCGAGCCCCATCAGCAAGGTGCGCGAGGCGTTGGTCGCGTCGGTGACGTGGAGGCCGCCCTTGCGCCCGTTGGCGGTCAGTTTCCACACCAGCCAGCTTTCGATCGTGCCGATCGCCAGCCGGTCGCCCGCTTCGGCGAGCTGGGGCCAGTTCTGCATCGCCCAGGCGATCTTGGTGCCCGAGAAATAGGGATCGAGCAGCAATCCGGTGCGCGCCTGGATCGCGGGCTCCTCACCGGCGTCGCGCCAGGCGCGGCACATCGCGGCGGTGCGGCGGTCCTGCCAGACGATCGCGGGCGCCAGCGGCTCGCCGGTGGTCTTGTCCCAGAAGACGATCGTCTCGCGCTGGTTGGTGATGCCGATCGCGGCGATGCGCTCTGGCCCGCCGGCTTTTTCGACCATCGCTGCGGCGCAGGTGCTGGTCTTGGCCCAGATCTCGGCGGCGTCATGCTCGACCAGGCCCGGTCCGGGATAGTGCTGGGTCAGCTCCTCCGCCTGCGTGCCGATGCATTTGCCGCCCGGTTCGAACAGCATCGCGCGGGTGGAGGTGGTACCTTCGTCGATGACCAGAAGCAGATCGCCCATTCGCCGGGGCTAGCCCGAAATCGCGGCGGCTTCTAGGGTGGCGGCGAAGGAGAGCAGGGTGGACGATCAACCCCGGACGATGGGCGGCGGCATGAACGAGCAGGGGGAACTCCCCGTGCCGATGCCGCGCGAACCGTTGCTCCCCTCCGAAATGCGCGAATCCCACGGCGAGGCCGTCGCCCGCGATCGGCTGATGGCGTCGCTCACGCTGATGATCGGCGTCGGGCTGCTGCTGGCGCTCCCCTTCGCGCTGCAGGCGGGATCGAGCTTCTTCCTGCCGCTGACCACCGCGCTGGTCATCGCGATCGCGCTGGTACCGCTGCTCGAATGGCTCGAGCGGCACCGGCTGCCGGCGCCGCTGGCGGCGTTCGTCTGCGTGCTGCTGTTCCTGCTTGCCGCCAATGTCGCGCTCGCCTCGATCGTGGTCCCGGCGACGCAGTGGATCCGCGACCTCCCGGCCAAGATCCCGCAGATCCAGGACAATCTGAAGCCGCTGATCGAATTCTATTCGAACCTCGACCAGTTCGTGAACCGCACGCTGACCAATTTCGCGGCCGAGCCGATGAAGCAGCCCGCAGTGATGGCGGCGACGCCGCCGCGCTCGCTGCTCGATCTGTTCGCGACCTCGGCGCCGTCGGCGCTGATCGAGATGTTCTTCGCGATCCTGGTGATCTATTTCTTCCTCTCCGGCTGGACCCGGCTGCGCCGCAACGCGATCACTTCGCGGTCGAGCTTTGGCGGCGCGATGGCAACGGCGCGGGTGATCCAGGACGTGGTCGACGATACTTCGGCCTATCTTGGCACGATCACGCTGATCAACGTGACGCTGGGCCTGATCGTCGCCGGCGCGCTGTGGATGATGGGGATGCCGACGCCCTTGATGTGGGGCGGCATCGTCACGCTGCTCAACTACATCCCCTATTTCGGGCCGGTGCTGTCGGCGCTGCTGCTCGGCGTGGGCGGGCTGATGACCTTTCCCGAGATATTCTGGGCGCTGATGCCGGCAGTGGTGATGATCGGCGCGCACCTGATCGAGGCCAATGTCGTGACGCCGCTGATCGTTGGGCACCGGCTGACGATCAGTCCGATCCTGATCCTCGTCTCGCTGAGCTTCTGGGGCTGGGTGTGGGGCACAACGGGGGCGCTGCTGGCGGTGCCGCTGCTGATCATCATCCAGACGGTGCTCAACGCTGCGGGCAAGCCCGACATTGCGGGTTTCCTGTTCGAGCACGGCACGCTGGTGAGCGATCCCGGCGACCTGCGTGCCCATCGGCAAAAAAGTCGCGACCAATCCGGTTGACACCCCCGAAAGCGGGGGTTAGTGGCCGCCTCCTCGCTTCGAGAGCGGGTGTAGCTCAGTTGGTTAGAGCGCCGGCCTGTCACGCCGGAGGTCGCGGGTTCGAGCCCCGTCACTCGCGCCACGCGGGATCCCCTTACGGGGCTTCCAAATGGTCCTATCGCAAGTGATTTCCTTTTGCGGCGTGCTGTCGCCTCGCTTGGTTCAAGCGGGTGTAGCTCAGTTGGTTAGAGCGCCGGCCTGTCACGCCGGAGGTCGCGGGTTCGAGCCCCGTCACTCGCGCCACGCCGCATAAGAAGGCTGGGTCCCCTCAGGGGCGCCAGCGCCCGGTTTCCATCCATTGCAGCAGCGGCTTGAGCGGCAGGATCCAGGCGATGCCGAGCACGATATAGACCGGCAGCTGGGCGAGGATCGGCAGCGCGCCGATCTGGTGGGAGAAGCTGGCGACGAGCACCACCCAGACGAGGATGAGCGCAATGATGCCGAGCGCGCCCGCGGGCTTGCGCCACGAGGCTGCTATTGGTCCGCGTGCCAAAACATGTCCTCCTGCGTGACGATGGCGTGGAGAGGGACATCCCAGATATCGGCCGGGATCGCCGGCACTTCCTGCACCGACCAGGCGATCCCGACCCGCCATGCCTCGCCATAGCGCGCAAAGGCGCGGTCGTAATGGCCTGCGCCCTGGCCGAGCCGGTTGAGGCGGCGATCGAAGCCGAGCAGCGGGGTCAGGATGATATCGGGGGCAAGTTCGGGCGTGTCGGCAGCGGGCTGGCGCAGGCCATAGGGGCCGTCGACCAGCGGCGCGCCGAGCTCCCAGGCGAGGAAGCGGATCGGCGCAGCGCGATCGACGACGTGCGGCAGCGCCAGCCTGCAACCCGCGGCGGCCGCAGCCGCGGCAAGCTGGCTCGGATCGGCTTCGCTGCCAACCGGGAAATAGGTCGCGACCACGGCGCCGGCATGGAGCCGCGCGGTGAATGCGGCGGGGGCGAGGATCGCACAGCTCAATTCGGCGGCGAAAAGGTCGCGATCGGCGCGGAGCTTGGCGCGCAAGGCAGGCTTGTCGAAGATCATGCGCTGTAGATCATACGATGTTGATCATGCGGTGGCGGGACCGCCATGGCCGTGTGCCAGAATATCCTCTGACGCTCGGTACGTCAGGTGGGAACCATGTGCGACAGACCTGGATCTGCACAGGGACAGCTCCCATGGATGATGAATAGCCTCAGGGATATGCGAAGGCTCGTACCGGGCAGTGCCCGCCAACCCCTATTTAGGGTGACGGCAGCGTCGCCGCAACCGCTCATTAGGCTTCGGCGGCATCTTCCTCGAGCGCGACTGCCACGGCTTCGAGCCGGTCGGCAATCCGGTCCAGCAGCGTCGGCGAAACGCCCTGCGGCGGATTGCGATGCGCCTCGTCGAGCAGGTCGGCGAGGATCAGCGCGAGATAGACGAGCGTGCGCTCCGCATTGAGCCCGCCCGAGGCCCGCTGGGCGGTCTGGGCATGCTCCTGGAGCATCGCTTCCAGATCGCGCAGATGCGCCTCGTCGCCGTCGCGTGCGGCGATCGAATAAATGCGGCCTGCAATAGAGATATTGAGATCGGCCATCATTCGCTCTCCGCGCTGCTGGTCTCGCGGGTGATCAGCACGTCGAGCGAAGCGACCGCGTCCTCGATGCGCGCGCGCAGCTTTGCGTGGCGCAGCGCGAGGCGTTCGGCGGCAAAGGCGCGCTCGTGCGCGGCGGCCTCGATGCGGGCGAGTGCCTGCTCGATCCTGTCTGCTGCTGTGTCGGCCATTTCTGCGGGATAGGCACGCGGAGCCGGTGCGGCAAGCCCCGTTGCGCGGCAGTTGCGGCGGGCGGTTGACGCGCGCGCGCATGGGTTCCAAAGGCGTGCCGCGAGACCAGGGGAGTCCAAGTGGCCGTATCCTTCACCGACTGCGCGAATGCGATCCGCGCCCTTTCGATGGACGCCGTAGAGGCTGCCAATTCGGGCCACCCCGGCATGCCGATGGGCATGGCCGATGTCGCCACGGTGCTGTTCCAGCGCTATCTGAAGTTCGACCCGACGGCGCCGAAATGGCCCGATCGCGACCGTTTCGTGCTGTCGGCCGGCCACGGCTCGATGCTGCTCTATTCGTTGCTGCATCTCACCGGCTACGCGCGCCCGACGCTCGACGACATCAAGCATTTCCGCCAGCCGGGCAGCCCGTGCGCCGGCCATCCGGAGAATTTCGAGCTCTCCGGAGTCGAGGCGACCACCGGTCCGCTCGGCCAGGGCCTGGCAATGGCGGTGGGCATGGCGATCGCCGAGCGCCACCTGAACGGGGTGTTCGGCAACGACCTGGTCGATCACCGCACCTGGGTGATCGCCGGCGACGGCTGCCTGATGGAAGGCATCAACCACGAGGCGATCGGCCTGGCCGGACATCTGAAGCTCGATCGGCTCAACGTCCTGTGGGACGACAACAAGATCACCATCGACGGATCGGTGTCGCTGTCGTCGAGCGAAGACATCCGCGCGCGCTATGAAGCGACCGGCTGGCATGTCGTCGAATGCGACGGGCATGACGAACTCGATATCGTCTCCGCGATCGAGGAAGCGCTGGCCGAGGACCGGCCCTCGTTGATCCGCTGCCGCACGATCATCGGCAAGGGCGCACCCAACAAGCAGGGCACGTCGAAGGTGCACGGCGCGGCGCTTGGTGCCGATGAAGTCGCCGCGGCGCGCGATGCGCTGGGCTGGCACCACCCGCCGTTCGAGATCCCCGGCGACATCCGCGAAGCATGGCTGAACGCCGGCAAGCGCGGCGCCGGGCCGCACGCCGAGTGGCAGGCGCGGCTCGACGCCCATCCCGATCGAATCGGCTGGGAAAGCCGCGGCGAAGTGCCCGCGGACCTGCTCAAGCCCTATGTCGAGCAGCTGCTCGCCAAGCCGCAGAAGGTCGCGACGCGCAAGGCGTCCGAAATGGCGCTTGAGGAGATCAACACGCTGCTGCCCGAGACGATCGGCGGCTCGGCCGATCTCACCGGCTCGAACAACACGCTGACCAAGGGTCTCGTCGCGCTGACGGCGGGCACCTATGAAGGCCGCTATATCTATTACGGCATCCGCGAGTTCGGCATGGCCGCGGCGATGAACGGAATGGCGCTGCACGGGGGCGTGATCCCCTATGGCGGCACCTTCCTGGTCTTTTCCGATTATGCCCGCGGCGCGATCCGCCTCTCGGCGCTCCAGCAGACCCGCGTCGTCTATGTGATGACGCACGATTCGATTGGGCTCGGCGAGGACGGCCCGACGCACCAGCCGATCGAGCATCTGATGAGCCTGCGCCTCATCCCCAATCTCGACGTCTATCGCCCGTGCGACACGATCGAGACTGCCGAATGTTGGGAATTGGCACTGGCGCGCACCGATGGCCCGGGACTGCTCGCGCTCAGCCGCCAGAACCTGCCGCAACTGCGCACCGAAGCGGCCGAGAACCGCTCGGCCCGCGGCGGCTATGCGCTGCGCGAGGCCGAGGCGCCCCGGAAAGTGGTGCTGATCGCCACCGGTTCGGAAGTCGAAGTCGCTGTCGCGGTGCGCGACGCACTCGAAGCACAGGGAATCGGCGCCGACGTCGTCTCGATGCCCTGCTTCGAGCGCTTCGAAGCGCAGGATGAAAGCTACAAGCGCGACATCCTGCCGCACGACGCCCTCAAGGTGTCGATCGAGGCTGGCGCGACCTTTGGCTGGGAGCGTTACACGGGCACCGACGGGCTTCGTTTCGGAGTTGATGTATTCGGCGCCTCGGGTCCCTATCTGGGGCTGTACGAGCAGTTCGGGCTCACCGCGGGCAACATCGTCCCGCGCATCGTCGCAAAGTTGAACGGAGAACAGGCATGACGAAGGTTGCGATCAACGGTTTCGGACGTATCGGCCGTCTGGTGGCACGCGCGATCCTCGAGCGCCCCGATAGCGGGCTCGAGCTGGTCACGATCAATGATCTCGCCGACGCGAAGTCGAACGCCTGGCTGTTCAGCCGCGACAGCGTCCATGGCAAATATCCCGGCACCGTCACTGCCGAGGGCGATGACCTGGTCATCGACGGCAAGCGCATCAAGGTGACCAAGGAGAAGGACCCGGCGAACCTGCCGCACGCCGCCAATGGCGTCGAGCTGGTGCTGGAGTGCACCGGCTTCTTCACCGATCGCGCTTCGGCCCAGAAGCATATCGATGCCGGCGCCAAGAAGGTGCTGATCTCGGCGCCGGGCAAGAATGTCGACTTGACCGTCGTGTTCGGCGTCAACCACGACAAGCTCGAGGCGGGGCACACGATCGTCTCGAACGCGTCGTGCACCACCAACTGTCTCGCGCCGGTCGCCAAGGTGCTCAACGACAATATCGGCATCGAGCGCGGCCTGATGACCACGGTCCACGCCTATACCAACGATCAGAAGATCCTCGACCAGATCCACCCGGACCTGCGCCGTGCCCGCGCGGCCGCGATGAACATCATCCCGACCACCACGGGCGCCGCGCGCGCGGTGGGCGAAGTGCTTCCGGAGCTGAAGGGCAAGCTGGACGGCAGCGCCATCCGCGTCCCCGTGCCGGACGGCAGCCTGGTCGACCTGACCTTCACCCCCGCGCGTGACGTGACCCGCGACGAAGTCAACGCCATCCTGAAGAAGGCGTCGGAAGAGGGCCCGCTCAAGGGCATCCTGCTCTATTCCGACGAGCCGCTCGTCTCGATCGACATCGTCCACACCTCGGCATCGTCGACGGTCGACAGCCTCGAGACCGCAGTGATCGACGGCAAGCTGGTCCGCGTCGTCAGCTGGTACGACAATGAATGGGGCTTCTCGAACCGCATGGTCGACACGGCCACTGCGATGGCGAAGCTGGGCTGAACCAGTCCCTTCCGCCTGGCGGAGGGGCAGGGAGGGGGAGCGTCTTGCGCGACGCAGGTTGCGGCCGGAGCTCCCCCGACCCCTCTCGCGAGCGGGAGGGTAGCGATCATCGATAGGGCAGGACAAATGGCGCGCAACTTCAAGACGCTCGACGACATGGGCGATATCGCCGGCAAGCGCGTGCTGGTCCGCGAGGACCTCAACGTGCCGATGGCCGATGGCGCAGTGACCGACGACACCCGCCTGCGCGCCGCGGTGGCGACGGTTGCCGAGCTGGCGGACAAGGGCGCGATCGTGCTGGTGCTGGCGCATTTCGGGCGTCCCAAGGCACCCACGCCGGAATTGTCGCTGGCGCAGCTCGCCAAGCCGTTCTCCGACGTGCTGGGCCGCCCGGTGCGCTATATCGACTGGGAAGGCGATGCCGCGGCGGTTGCCACGCTGCAGCCGGGCGACGTCGCGGTTCTGGAGAACACGCGCTTCTTCGGCGGCGAAGAGAAGAACGACCCGGCCGTGATCGACCGGTTCGCTGCGCTGGGCGATCTCTACGTCAACGACGCCTTCTCCGCGGCGCACCGCGCGCATGCCTCGACCGAGGGGCTGGCGCACAAGCTGCCGGCCTTCGCGGGGCGCCAGATGGAAGCCGAGCTCGACGCGCTCGACAAGGCGCTCGGCAATCCCGAGCATCCGGTAGCGGCCGTGGTCGGCGGGGCGAAAGTATCGTCCAAGCTCGATGTGCTGCGGCATCTCGTCGAAAAGGTCGATCACCTGATCATCGGCGGCGGCATGGCCAACACATTCCTTGCGGCGCGTGGCGTCAATGTCGGCAAGTCGCTGTGCGAGCATGACCTGACCGGCACCGCCGAGGAAATCCTCGACGCGGCCGACAAGGCCAACTGCACCGTTCATCTGCCCTATGACGTGGTGGTGGCGAAGGAGTTCAAGCCCAATCCCCCCACACGCACCGTCAACGTCCACGAAGTCGGCGAAGACGAGATGATCCTCGACATCGGCCCGGCCGCGACCGAGGCACTGGGCGACGTGCTCAAGAACTGCCGCACCCTGGTGTGGAACGGGCCGCTCGGCGCGTTCGAGACGCCGCCGTTCGATGCCGCCACGGTGGCGCTCGCCAAGACCGCGGCGGCGCTGACCAAGGAAGGCTCGCTGGTCTCCGTCGCCGGGGGCGGGGATACCGTCGCTGCGCTCAACCAGGCCGGGGTAGCGGGCGACTTCAACTTCGTCTCGACGGCGGGCGGCGCCTTCCTCGAATGGATGGAAGGCAAGGAATTGCCCGGCGTGGCCGCGCTCGCCCGTTAACCTGATCGCCGACCGGCTATGGCGTCGGCGCCGGTTCGCTCAGGAGCGGCACGAGTTGCTCGTTCAACGCGTCCAGCGTGAAGGCGCCCGCCTTGGCGTAGCGCAGCTTTCCTGAGCGATCGAGGATGTAATTGGTCGGCACGCCGCCGTCGATCGGTCCATAGGGGCCCTTGATCTTGCGCGCTGGCGCAATCTGCAGCACGCCGAACAAGGGCTTGAACTTGTAAAGCGGCAAAGAATCCTCGGTCGTGACCGCATAGACGCGCAGGCCGTGGCGCTTTTGCACCGCATAATAGCGATCGAGGGTCGGCAGCTCGGTGCGGCAGGGCACGCACCAGGTCGCCCAGAAATTGAGCACAACCACGTCGCCGCGCATGTCGCCCAAGCGCAGCTTCGTGCCGTCCATGAGCGTGAGTTCGGCGTCGGGAGCGATTTCACCAACCTTGGGACGCTTCGGAACCGAGGCGCCGCTTAGCGCGAACGGCAGCAGGAAGAGGCAGGCGCCGCGGATGGCGCGCATCGCAAAGTCGATCATCGAGATGTTCCCCCGCCAGGATTGTGATCCGTGGTTGGCGTATCGTCAACGGGCGCATTGCGAGCGGAGCGGGAAGCGGAGGCGGCGTTATGCCGCATCGCAGCATGTGCTTGTCGACGCGAATTCCCTCGGACGATCCTATTTTTGCTTCCGTACGCGGAGATATCCGGTCGTCAGCGTTGTCAGCGGTTTTCAGTGATGTTCCGCACTGCAATAGGCTGGGTGCGGAAACGCGAATCGTGATCGCAACGATTTGGAAATGGGGACCGAACGCATGAACGCTGCCGAAATGACCGCCAAGATCGCCACGGGCAAAGGCTTTATTGCCGCGCTGGACCAGAGCGGCGGTTCGACCCCCAAGGCGCTCAAGGGATATGGCGTGGCCGATGACGCCTGGTCGAGCGACGAGGAAATGTTCGGGCTGATCCACGAGATGCGCGCCCGGATCATCACCTCGTCGGCGTTTACTGGCGACAAGGTGATCGGTGCGATCCTGTTCGAGCGGACGATGGACGGCACCGTCGACGGCAAGCCGACCCCGGCCGCGCTGCTCGAGCGCGGGGTGGTGCCCTTCATCAAGATCGACAAGGGGCTCGAGGCCGAATCCGATGGCGTCCAGTTGATGAAGCCGATCCCTCAACTCGATGCCCTGCTCGCGCGCGCCAAGGGCTTGGGCGTGTTCGGGACCAAAGAACGCTCGGTGGTCAATCTCGCCAATCGGGCGGGTATCGCGGCGATCGTAAAGCAGCAGTTCGAGGTTGCGGCGCAGGTGTCCGCCGGCGGGCTGGTGCCGATCATCGAGCCCGAGGTGAACATCAAGTCGCCCGAGCGCGCCGATGCCGATGCGATACTGCTAGACGAGATCCTCAAGGCGCTCGACGCGCTGCCCGAGGGCAAGCAGGTGATGCTCAAGCTCTCGATCCCGGCCAAAGCGGGGCTGTTCGATCCGCTGGTCGATCACCCCAAGGTGCTGCGCGTGGTCGCGCTGTCGGGCGGGTTCGCCCGGCCCGAAGCCTGCGCCCAACTCGCGCAGAACCGCGGGATGATCGCCAGCTTCAGCCGCGCGCTGCTCGAGGATCTGCGCCATGGCATGAGCAGCGCCGAGTTCGATGCCGCGCTGGGCAGCGCAATCGACGAGATCTACGCCGCCTCGACCGAGAAGGCCGCAGGCTGATGGTGGCGCGTCGCCCGGTGCTTGCGGGGCTCGGCCTCGCGGTGCTGGGCGATGCGGCCTGGGCGAAGAACAGCAGGATGGACGCGACGTTCGGGATGATCGGCAAGATCAAGGCGCAGCCGGGCAAGCGCGCCGAGCTGGTGGCGATCCTGGCCTCGGGCACGGGCGCGATGCCGGGATGTCGCGCCTAGCTGATCGCCGAGGACGCCAAGGATGGTGACGCTATCTGGATCACCGAGATCTGGGACGACGAGGCAGGCCATGCCGCATCGCTGCAGCTGCCGGCCGTCCGGGACGCGATCGCCAAGGGGCGGCCGCTGATCGCCGGGTTCGAGCTCAGCGCCGAGACGCGGCCCGTAACCGGCGGCCCCGCGCGGGGTTAGGGGTCGAGGGGAATGCGCGGTTGGGCCATCGCGTTGATGACGTCGGCGACGGTCGAGCCGATCACGATCTCATGTTCTTTGTCGAACGAGATCACGCCGACCTCGTCCCCGGCAAGGTTGATCGTGGTGACGGTGCGCATCGCCGAGATGTTGACCAGCATCGGTTCGCCGTTGATCGACTTGAGCCGTACGAAATGTGGGTTTCCACGGGACATGTTTTAGCTCCATTTGCCCTGCTTCGGGCCATCCAACGCTGGCGGTCCAAGGGACCTCATACGTCTTATAGCGTCATTATAGCCGCTGGGTTCGGCATTTCTTCGCGAGGGGCGCAATATCCGCCAGCGCTTATCGTTAGGGTCGCCGACTTGACCGGGGGCGCTTGCGCGTAGAAGGCGCTGCGCCAAGGATTGGAGCGACGCATGAACGACCCCGAAGAGTTTGACGACGAGATCAGCGTGGAAGGCTTTGCCGACAAGTTCGTGCGCGACACGCGCCGGCCGGCATGCCAGCTCTACCTCGTCTCGCCGCTCGACGTGACCGGCGGCTTCGCCGATCGCCTGCGCCGCGCGCTCGACGCCGGCCCGGTTGCGGCGTTCCAGTTCCGCGTCAAGGATATCGACCAGCACGAGGCGGCGCGGCTTGCCGAACCATTGCAGCGGATCTGCGGCGATGCCGATGTCGCGTTCCTGGTCAACGACAGCATCGGCCTGGCCAAGCGGCTAGGCGCCGATGGCGTCCATCTGGGGCAGAGCGATGGCGACGCGCGCGAGGCGCGGGCAGCGCTGGGCCCGTCTGCGCAGATCGGTGTGACGTGCCATGACAGCCGCCACCTGGCGATGGAAGCCGGCGAGGCCGGGGCCGATTATGTCGCGTTCGGCGCTTTCTATCCGACGACGACCAAGGATGTGCGCCACCATCCCGAGCCGTCGATCCTCTCCTGGTGGACGACCTTGTTCGAGCTGCCGTGCGTCGCGATCGGTGGGATCACGCCGGACAATGCCGCGCCGCTGGTGGCCGCCGGCGCCGACTTTATCGCGGTGAGCAGCGCGGTGTGGGGCGGTGACGAGGAAGCCGCGATCAAGGCCTTTGCCGGAGTACTCGCCCACGGGCGCTGAGCGGGCGCACTTCGCTGTCGTTGTCCTTTGGAAACAACCCCTTCTGCGTTCGTTCTTCCGTTCAGTCCAACTGGTCGGGAGTATTGCGTGCGGAAAATCCTGGGTGCTGCGTTTCTTGCTTGCCTGCCCTTCGCCGCTTCGGCGGCGGAGCCCAAGGCCAAGCCGTCGATCGACTATACGATCCTCCACGCCCAGGTGATCCTCGACCATCTCGGCTTTTCGCCCGGCATTCTGGACGGACGCGAGGGCCAGTCGCTTACCTCTGCTCTCAAGGGTTTCCAGAGCACCCGCGGGCTCACCGAGAGCGGCGAACTCGACAAGCCTACCTTATGGGCTCTGCACGAATATCGCAGCTGGCGGCCGATCGCCAAGATCGCGGTGCCGAGCGAGGGTTTGCAGGGGCCGTTCGTCAATCCGATTCCCAAGGACGCGGGCGAGCAGGCCAATTTGCCCTCGCTGGGCTATACCCGGCCGCTCGAGAAGCTCGCCGAGATGTTCCACACTACCCCCGAGGTGCTGGTCGAGCTCAATCCGGGCGGCGCGGGGATCGCGCCCGGCGTGATCTTCAACTTCCCCAACGCGGTGCCCGATTCGCGCGACTATGCTGGCGACCTCAAGCCCGAATGGCGCCGCACACTCAATGACCTGAACGTCGGCGCCAAGCAGCCCGAGGCCGATCACCTGGTGGTCGATAAGTCGGAAAAGGTGCTCAAGGTGCTCGACGCGGACGACAAGCTGCTCGCCCAGTTCACCGCAACGATGGGTAGCCAACACGATCCGCTGCCGATCGGCACCTGGAAGATCAACGTCGTCGATACCAATCCCAAGTTCCACTATAACCCGGACCTGTTCTGGGATGCCAAGAAGGGCGACGAGAAGGCGATGCTTCCGCCGGGGCCCAACGGGCCGGTCGGCGTGGTGTGGCTCGACCTTTCCAAGGAGCATTACGGCATCCACGGCACGCCCGAGCCGCAAAATATCGGACGCACCCAGAGCCATGGCTGCATCCGCCTGACCAATTGGGACGCCGCGCGGCTGGCGCTGATGGTCAAGCCGGGCACCAAGGCGATCTTCCAGGAGTGATGCGATGACGCGCGCGAAGCGGTTTGGCTGGGGGTTGGCGATCTTGCTGCTTCTCGCGGCGGCCGCTTTCCTCTCGAGGGTGCGGATCACGATCAATCCAGCGACGCAGCCGACGGCGGCGGCCAATATGGCAGTCACGCCGCCGCCGCCTTCCGCGGATCGCGCGGCGCTGATCGTACCGGTCAAGGGCGTGGCGCCGGCGCAGCTGAGCGACACTTGGGGGCAGAGCCGCGGCGGCGGCACGCGCGAGCACCATGCGATCGATATAATGGCGCCCAAGGGCACCCCGGTGCTCGCTGCCGCCTCGGGCCGGGTCGAGAAGATTTTCGAAAGTGGTGCAGGCGGGCACACGATCTATGTCCGCACCCAGGATGGCCGCACGATCCATTATTATGCGCATCTCGATAGCTATGGCGTGGGCGAAGGCGCAGCGGTGCGTCAGGGCCAGCCGATCGCGCGGGTAGGCGACACCGGCAGCGCAGCGGACGGTGCGCCGCACCTCCATTTCGAGATCAAGACCCTGCAGCCTGGCGAGCGCTGGTGGCAGGGGGTGAATGTGAACCCCTATCCCGTGCTTGCGCGGGGAGGCGGCACCTAGCCGGGACGCGGCGTAAAGCCGCTGCCGCCGATCGACTCAGGACATGACCCAAGCGATGACCGATGTTCGCGGCGCTCGCTGATCTTGCCAGCCTCGATCAATGTGCCGACTATCGGTCGGGATGCGCTGCTACGCCCTCCAACGGCGCGAGAATGCTGCGGGACAGAGTCAGAAACAATGCCGAACTGCCGGCCACCGCGGCGGCGGCAACAAAGAACCACGTCGCACCCAGCAGCGAGTAAAGGCTTCCGAATAAGCCGGCGCACAGATTTCCGGTAAATGCCGCGATGAACCAGAAACTTATGATCGTGTTTTCCCGCCCCCTCGGCGCGCTCTGACCGATGATCGAAAGCGCGGTCGGGATGAAATAGAGTTCCCCCATGGTCAGGCTGATCAGGAACAGCAGAGCGGCGAGCCAGCTATAGGGAGGCTGCTGCCCCAAGCCCGATATCTCGATCGCGGCAAGGAACAGATAGGCAGCCGCGGCGATCACCGCGCCACGGCGCATGCGATCGATCAGGCTTGAGGGTCGAGCGCCGGCGGCTTGCCTTGCCGACCAGAACAGCAGCAACGGCGTGAAAAGGGTGACGGCCATCGGATCGACCGCCTGGAACCAGGTGACCGGGAGTGTCCGATGATCATGCGTTGCTTGTGATGCTCCAGACGGTGATAGCCACCTGGAGAGACTATGTGCCCCTATACTACGCGGTCTATGTGATCGACGAAGGAAGCGACGCCCGCTTTCTGACCTCGAGAAACCCATTGGTTGATTTCGAGAACCGGCCGACGCGGTTGCTACCGCTTTCCAGCCGGCATTGTCTGTTCCTGTCGCAGGATCCCGAGCATGCCCGCTTCAAGCGACAATTCATGCGATGCGATCGAAATATGGTATCGGAGTTCAATCGAATGGCGCTGCGCAACGCGTGGCAATATGTCTATTCGCGCACTCCAGATTTCAAAGAATAACACGGGGCCGAGCTAGCCCTAGCTCCCACCGCGCAGGAACAGCTTCATAGGCTTACTTGTATCTGGTGCCATCTCGGCATTACTGCGAGCGGGCTCGAATTTGTATTGATCCAGGACCTCGAGGGCTAATTCGTCATCGCTTCGAGCCAAGGCGAACAGCGGATTTGATCCTACCTCGGCAAGGAGATGCTTGAGCAACTTCGTCAGGACGCCTTTCTTGCGGTGATCGGGATGCAGGTAAATCCAATCGAGCTGCACCTTGTATTGCTTTGGGTCAGCGGTCGTATCCGCCATCGCGAAAAGCCGGGCGCGCGCCGGGGTGCGCGGCTTCCGGAGTCCGGAGACTGCGATCAGGTCACCCTTGTAGGTTGCGAAGCCAAGCCTGAAAGCTGCTTTCAGATCCTTCCGGATCGTGCGGGGTCTTTATTTCCCGCCAGCGCAGCTATGATGGCATCGATCGATTCCTCGGAGCATTCGCCAGGCGCGAGGCAGGAAAGATGGTAGTTTTTGAGATCCTCCTTGTAGCGGATGATCTTGGTCGCTTCGGCAAGCGCAGTCTGTCCGTCTTCCACGCTGAGCTCGAGCGCCGGTTTCCCGCTCATCTGGTAGCTCAATTCGCCGCCGCCTAGGACACTCTTGACCAAGCTCTTGTCCGCGCTGATTTCCTTCACCAGCCTCTTGGTGAGCTTTTCCAACTCGCGATCGCGAACAGGGTCTTTTCGGGCATCCTGGCGAAACAGTGCGCGGAGTCTGGCTGCGACATCATTCGTCTCGTCGTTGGTGTGCTTCGCATAGGCTAGGATGGTGTCCATGGTGTGTGACGTGTCGTCGATGTTTGATTCAGCCCACCCGAGTTGGTCGCTCATGCTTCTTATCGTGTTGGCGAGAGACTCTTCGAGGTTTCCGAGTTCCTCGGAGATATGAGCGGCGGCGGATTCAAATCGATCGGCGAACACCTGCGCTTCGGTGTCGAGGAAAATCCTGAGCAACTCGCCGGGATGCAGTGCGCGATTGCGAGCGCCGTCCCGGCGACAATAGACACCCTTCGGCGTGCAATGCGGCCTAGTTGCGCTCGGAGATATCGTCACCCTGAGGATCGGCTTATCGCTCAGGTTCTCGATAATGATGTCGATCGAGATCGGCGGCAGACAGCTGATCGCCTTGTTGAGGAGTGTAGAACGGCGTTATCGCTGACATCGCAACCAAGGATTACGCCCACCTGGGCGCCCGCATGGGTTTGTTCCCCGACGCCAGCCAGAATGGTGCCGCCTTCCGCGGTATTGGCGAACGCTACCAAGTCCTCAGCACTGATTCCGTCAGATGTACGCTTGAAATCCACCAGTTGGCCTTCGCCGGCGCCGAGGAATTGGCGCGTGGCTGCGCTGACGGATTTGAGACGCTTCCGTTCGGGCATCGCGGCCTCAAATCTGAGCTTGGAAGGGAGGGGAAACGCGGAAACGGACAGCGGAGGGTAGAGAACCGAACCCACTGCATATTCCGATATTGCCGATTCTTGCGCGGAAGCGAAGCCCTCGGCGCGCATTGTTCCAGGAGGTCTTTGGGACGACAGAGCGCGAATCGGGCCCCTGATAAAGCGGGCGCCGGGGGGATCAACGCCGCCCGGCTGCGCCGTGCCCAACAATATCCGAGAGCGTCCGATTCCGCTTATTAGACGAGAATTAGACGTGTTGCATTTTGCAACCCACTTTTTCAAGCTAAGTGCTTGAAAACGCTGGTGACCCCTACGAGAATCGAACTCGTGCTTTCGCCGTGAGAGGGCGACGTCCTAACCGCTAGACGAAGGGGCCGTTTGCGCTGGAGGCGGCTCCCTAGGAGGCCCCGGCCCAGCCGTCAAGCCGGTTGTTCGAGGCCGAGCCAGATGCGGAGCCTCGGCGCGCGCGGCAGCAGCCAGCGATCGACGGCGAGCATCCCCACGAGCGTCGCGCCAAACAGCGGCATCCCTATCGCGAGCACACCGAGCCCGGCTAGCAACAGCCAGCCGGCGCGCGGCCGTTCGCGACGCGGCGGAGCGCCCAATCGGCCCTGCGGGCGCCGTCGCCACCACAGGACGCTGCCCGAGACCGACAGGGTTGCGAGCAGCAGCGCGGTCAGCGTGCCGAGGATCTGGTTGGCGAGCCCGAACAGCGCGCCTTCATGCGCCGCGATGCCATAACCGACCACGCGATCAACCCAGTGCCGCGCGTCGAAATCGCGGCGGGAGCGCAGCATGCCGGTCGCGCCGTCGATCGTGATGCTGGTACGCAAGGGGCGGTTGGCGGCGTCCGAGGTCACCGTCCATGGCGCGCCCGCCATTGCCGGCGGCGCAATCATCGTCGGCGGCGCGACGCCGAGCCCGTACATAGCGGCGACGACGCGATCGAGCGCCGGCCCGGCGACAGGCGCGTGCGCGCTCATCGCCCTATGTTCGGCATGGTCGCCGAGCATCGCCGCGGGCTTGCCGCCGATCGTCCAGTCCGCCGGTCCGTCGACGGTGCCGGTGACCTGCCGCATATCCCTGAGATAGCTCCCCCAGAATTTTGCCCAGGGCAGGCCGGTGGTGATGAGAAACAAGGCGAACACCGCCACCCAGATCCCCGCCACCGCATGAATGTCGCGCCAGAAGATCCGTCTGCCGCTGCGCAGCCGCGGATAGAGCACGCCGCCGAGCCCCCGCCGCCCGCGCGGCCACCACAGATACAGCCCGGTGAGCAGCATCGTGATCGTCCAGCACGCCGCAATCTCGACCAGGTTGCTGCCCCGGTCCCCGGCGAGCAGCGTGCCGTGGAGCCGCTGGACGAGGTTCATCGGCCGGGCATCCTCGCGGATCGTGTGCAGCACGCGAAGGTCATAGGGGTTCACATAGACGCGGACATCCCCTGCCGACGATGCGACGATCACCCGCGTCGCCTCGTGCGGCCCTTGCGGCAGCTGGTATTTGTGGAGCGTGCCCGGCACTGCCTTCAGCGCCGCCGCCACCTGCGCCTCGGCGCTCGCCCGCGGACCCGTGATCGCCAGTGCATCATAGGGCCGGTCGAGCCAGCCCTCGATCTGGGGCTTCCACAGGAAGATCGTCCCCGTCACCGAGAGCCACAGCACGAAGGGCATGCAGAACAGCCCGGCATAGAAATGCCAGCGCCACACGGCACTGTACCAGCGCGCGCCCATCAGAACGCCGCCCGCACGCCGGCGAACACGCTGCGCCGTTCGACCGGGTAGAACAGCGCGGTCGCCGGCGAATAGGTGATCGCCGCGGAGATGTCGCCGACCGCCTTCTTGCCGGCCAGGTTGCGCGCATCGACGAACAGCGAGACGCGCTCGTCGATCGTCGCGCGCGCCGATACGCCGAGGATCGCATAGCCGTCGGGCCGGAAGCTGTTGGCATAATCGGCCCAGCCGCCCTGCGGCACCCATTCTAGATTGGGCGAAACGTTCAAGCGATCGCTCCCCAGCCGCACTTCGCTGCGCAAGACATGTTCCGGGATCACCGGCAGCCGATTATTGCCGAATTGCGCGTCGCCGCGGAAGCGGAAGTCGCTCCATGTCCAGCTCTGGCGCAGCCGCACCCAGCGCGCGAGATCGAGGTCGATCGCGGCTTCGACGCCCTGATGCCGCGTATCCCCGGCGTTGAAGGTCGAGGCCGGAATGCTGCTCGACAGCGCATATTGGAGCAGTTCGCCCTTAAGGTCGGCGCGATAGGCGTTGACGTCGAACCGGACCGGCCCGATCCGCCCGCGCGCGCCGACCTCGCCGGTCCACGCGCGCTGCGCGTCGAGCGGCACGAAACTCGCCACCTGTGCCAGCTCGATGAAGCCGGGCAGCTCGTGGCTGCGGCTGAGATTGGCGTAGAACTGGACGTCCTTCACCGGCTCGTAAAGCAGACCCAGCTTGGGGCTGAGCTGGTCGAAGCTTGCCCGCCCGCTCGCCACCGCCGGAAACGTCTGGTCCTGTCGCCGCAGCCCGGCGGTGTAGATCGCGCCGGCGATCAGCGTCAGGACAGGGGCAGGGAGGAAGCGTCCCTCGGCATAGGCGTCGATCGTCCGCGCGGTCTGATCGGCGCGGAACGTCGGGGCCCCGCGAGTGCCATTCACATTGACGAAGCGCTTCGATGCGACCCTTCCGAACCGGGCGGTGACCCCCGCGGTGAAGCCGAGCGTCCCGAAATCCTGGTCGAGCCGCGCGTACGATCCCCAGTCGGTCGAATTCTGGTCGACCACCTGGTAGATCGGATGGAACAGCTTCTTGGCGTTTAGGAACGCGCCGACATCGAGCCCGCCATTGCCCAGCGCGAAGCTGGTGCGGTTCTGCAGCCGCAGCGAGTTGATGTTGCGATGCTGGTCGCCGGCGAAGCTGCCGATCGTCGGATCGCGCGTTGCCTGCGCAAAGGTCAGCGCCCCCGGCAGTTCCTGGTCGATCGCCTGGGCCGTCGCATAGAAGCGCGTTTCGATGCTGTCGGTCAGCCGCAGCCCGACATTGCCGTTTAGACGGAATGCGCGCCGCCGAGCATGGTCGCGGTCGCCGTTGGACAAGTCACCCGCAATCGCCAGATAGGCGTCGCCGCGGGCATCGGCGAACCCGGCGCTGGCAAAGCCGCGCAGCGTATCGAAGCTGCCGCCGTCGATCCGCAATGTCACTCCGCGCGCGCTCCGCCCCGTAGGCGTCACGCCGTTGATCGCGCCGCCCAATGTCGACGCGCCGAAGCGCAGCGCATTGGCGCCGCGAGACACTTCGATATGCTGGAGGAAGCTTGGGTCGAGCTCCTGGAAATCGCCATTGTCGTCGGCCAGGTTGATCGGCACGCCGTCCTGCAGCAGCGTCAGCCCGCGCATATGATAGCCGCGGCTGATCCCCGATCCGCGGATCGAGATGCGCACTTCCTGGCCGAAGCGCGGCTGGGTGTAAACGCCTGGCGAGAAGGCCAGCGCATCGCGCAGCGAGACGGCAAGCTTGCCGTCATAGTCGCTGGCGGGCACGACATTGGCGCCGCCCGGCGTTTCATTGACGCGCTGGATCGCCTCCTCGACCAGCCGCTCGGCGGTGACGACGATATCGGGGGTGGACGCGTCCTGGGCAAAGGCAGGCGCGGCAATAAGCAGGGGCACGCCGAGCACGGCGCAACGCAAGACGGACATTGTAGAACTCCTCGAGACATGACGAAGCGCGCGCGGAGCGCGCGGCGGTCAGGCGAGGAGAGGCGGGCCGGTGGAGCGGGGCGGGGGCGCCGCGAGCCCGCGGCCGGGGATCAGCGCACGCGCCGCGAACGCCGCCGGCTCGGCCATCTCGGGCGCGAGGATCGCCGGAAGCGGATCGGCCGCCGCCATCGGCTGCGCGGCGGCGGCGAAGGCGCAGGGCAGGTCGGGCGCCGGCTTGTGTTTGGGTGCCGCCTTGTCGCCCAGCGCCGCGGCGAGCAACGCCTCGGCTTCGGCCGGCACGCTATGGCTCACGCCGCTGCACCAACTGAGCGTCACACCCTGCGCATGCGCCACCGGCATCCAGCCCGCAGGAATCCGCAGCAGCAATGCGCACGCGACAAGGAGCAGCGCAGCGCGCCGCCAGTTCGTGCTTGCCAGGGTGGTGCCGGGCTTCATCGCCGGCACCGTCGCGCAGTTGTGCCGCTGCGGCAAGTGGGCAGTTTGCCCCAGGGCGTCAGCCGGTAACGGGCAGCCTCAGGCTGCCATCGGCCTCGTAATGGAGTTCGCTATAGGCGAGCACGGCATCGAGCGGCAGCGCGCCATAGATGTGCGGGAACAGCTGCCCGCCCCGAGACGGCTCCCATCTCACTGCGTCGCCCAGCACTTCGAGGTCCACCGCGGCGAGCCACAACCCGTCCTGGCCGGCGAAATGCTTGTCGAGCGTCTCCTGGAGCTGCGCCGCAGTCGATAGGTGGATATAGCCATCGGCCAGGTCCACCGGCGCCCCGGCGAAGCTGCCTTGCTCCAGCGCGGCCAATTGTTCGGCGGTGAGCACCTTATAGGCCGTGGAATCGGGCATCCGTCTCTCCGTCAACTGCTCAGGCGATTACACCGTGGGGCAGCGATGGTTCCCCCGCTTTTGCCGGGGAACCGTGCGCTGCGGTCTTCAACCCTACTGCCCATCCTCGGGGCCGGCGGCGAGATCCTCGGTTGTCGTCGCGTCGGGCGTGGCTTCGCCCGCCACCGGGCCATCGGCCAGATTTGCCTCGGCCTCGTCCTCGCTCTCTTCGATCCGGGCGGCCGAGACGACATGCTCGTCCTTGGCGACGCGGAAGAGGATGACGCCCTGGGTGTTGCGCCCGGTGACGCGCACCGAGCCCACCGTGGTGCGGATCAGCTTGGCCTGGTCCGTGACCAGCATCAGCTGCTCGCCGCTATGCGTCGGGAAGCTCGCCACCACCGGGCCGTTGCGGTCCGAGCTGACGATGTTGGTGATGCCCTGGCCGCCGCGGTTGGTCCGGCGATACTCGTATGCCGAGGTGCGTTTGCCATAGCCATTGGCAGTAACGGTGAGGATGAACTCC